>CACJLQ010000009.1 GCA_902594275.1 uncultured Litorivicinus sp. | reverse complement strand
ATGGCTGTCAAAACATTGTGTGAAGAACTCGTTGCAGCAGCCTGTCTTCTATCCCATATGCTGAAATTTGATGGCCAAATGATTCTTCAGATTAAAGGTTCTGGGCCAATTACAATGATGGTTGCTGAATGCTCCTCCGAAGGCCGCATTCGATCGACAGCTCAGTGGTCTGACATTGGCGATGCAAGCACCTTTGAGGATCTTGTTGGAACCGGCTATTTAGCAGTCACCGTGGACCCGAGACAGGGCGAGCGGTACCAAGGCATCGTACCCTTGGAATCAGGCTCGATCTCAGGCTGTCTCAATCACTATTTTGAGAATTCTGAACAACTTGACACCCAGTTATGGCTCGCCAGTAACCAATCGACTGTTGGCGGGCTATTGATCCAACGAATCCCAGAGGAAGGCGGACAATCACTTCAGGAGTACTCAAACTGGGAAACACTCTCGACACTCGCCAACACCATAACTGATCACGAGCTTGCCTCGGACGCAGGTCCACTGCTGATTTATAAGTTATTTCATGAACTGGATCCTCGGAGTTTTGATCCGTGGACCATTGAATTCGGTTGCTCTTGCTCTAGGGAACGATCTGCCCGCGCACTGGGAGCGCTTAGCGAAACAGAACTCAAACAACTGTTCGCGGAACGGCCGGCGCTGACACTTGATTGCCATTTTTGCGGACAGGTATACCAATATGACCAGGCTGACTTAGAATGGTTGCTCTCTGATCAGCCGCCGAGGTCTGACACATTACAATGAAAACCGATGGGTCAAGTCGTTACGACGACCTCACCATAGCCGAACTGGTCGAACACGCACTCACTCTCGGCGAGGGTCAATTGTCCGCCAAAGGCGCTTTGATTGTGTCCCCCGGGCGTCACCCTCAAGTACAACGTTTCATTGTCAATGAGCCTTCCATAAGCGATGTGATCCGGGCAGATGCCCAGTTCAAACTACTC
Source organism: uncultured Litorivicinus sp. (assembly GCA_902594275.1). GTDB lineage: Bacteria > Pseudomonadota > Gammaproteobacteria > Pseudomonadales > Litorivicinaceae > HIMB30. The sequence continues at coordinate 52,324 of CACJLQ010000009.1, read as the reverse complement.
GACAGCGAAGTTTTCAAATCAATTTGGGAACACGTCAAAGACGATATCGTTGAACGCGACCGCTATCGAATCCATGCGCAAATGGGTGTCAACGCAGAGATTGCCGTTCCGCTCGAAATGACAACTGTCACCGCGTGGCACGCTTTGAGCTGTCACCATTTGTGCCATATCCCCGAAGAGTTTAACCCGCGCGAAAAACCGGAATGGAAATTGATTTGGGCACCTATCTCAAGTTTTGGTGACGCAGAACCTCTCACCCATGGGGGTGGCATCATCTTAATCCACGTCGGAAAACGTCGCATCTTGATGGGAGGAGACCTCACGACCGGTGAGATGCGTCGAACGTTGCTTACGCTTTTGGGATTGATCCTCCCTGAAAAAGACACACTGCCTTTGCACGGCGCCGCTTCCCAAGGCGATGGAGAAATTACCCTGTTCTTAGGTCCAGCTGGTACTCAAAAAACGACCTGGGCTCTTCGTTGTGGCCAATTGATTGGTGACCGCGGATTATCTTGGTCAAATGCAGGATTACATCGACTTGCAGATGGCTGCCGACTGCACCTGGATCACAATCTCCCAATTAGTCTTGGTGACGCTTTACGATTTGGCACCATCGCCGAAAACCTGGCACTAGGGAACGACCGTGAGCCACTGCTGACCAATTCAGAAGCTGACTCAGCAGTGCGCACACCCACACACTTGGTTGTTCCTTTGACGCGACTCAACGCCACTCAAGCATCCGATACGCGAGGCCCAAGCCAATTAGTCATTCTCGCAACAGACCCCTTGGGTATCTTGCCTCCACTCTCCAAGATCACTCGAGAGCAATGCCTTGCTTGGTTTATTTTAGGCTACGGTAATCACCTAGGTCCGCTAGAACAACGTCAAGCTGAGATCGATATCCGATTCACACCCGGATTTATGGATACGCTTTTACCAAGGAATCTCGATGACTACGTCTTCATCTTAGAGGACTTGTTAGAAGCACACGATACACGATGCTTTCTCGTGAACGCTGGATGGCATGGTGGACAGGCGGGGCTGGGTGATCCATTGTCCGCATCAGAAGAGAGCGCGGTCATCACAGGTATGTATTACTGCACTGATTGGGAGCCATTTGGATCTCTTGGCCTATCAGTTCCAGCCGGTCAATCAGAAACTGCGGGTCCATGGCACCCGAGAGAGCGCTGGCCAGAGGCGAGCGACTACACTGTCAACGAGTCACATTTGATCCAAGCAATCACGGATGAACTACAGCGGACCAAAGACCCACAGCGATGGCTTAAAGCCTTGGAAATTGAGTGCAACTAAAACTACCGACGATCTCTCCTCATATCCTGCAAGAACACCACATCGATGTTTTGAGCCAACTCTTGACCGGCATGCGGTTCGGGCTCGAAAAAGAGGGCCTTCGTGTCGACCGGGCAACTGGCCGACTAGCACAAACTCCACATCCAAGGGATCTTGGTTCCGCACTTACGCATCCACACATCACCACCGATTATTCTGAGGCCCTCTTAGAATTTGTCACCGGAACGCACGCATCACCCCACGCAGCGATACAAGAACTTGAAGAGCTGCATATTTTTACAAGCTCTGTGCTAGAAGACGAGCGGATTTGGCCGCTCTCTATGCCGTGCCAATTACCTGAATCGGACTCCGACATCCCACTTGCGTATTATGGGGAGTCCCACATTGGCCGGCTGAAAACCGTGTACCGTCGGGGGCTTGGATTTCGCTACGGTAGGCAAATGCAAACCATCGCTGGGGTCCATTTCAATCTGTCGTTCAGTGATGATTTATGGGCTTGGAAAGCTGCACTGGACGGTCATCCTGACGGCACTGATCATCGTCTCGTTCGTGATCATGGATACTTCCACACAATTCGCAATTTTCGTCGGATCCAATGGCTAGTCATGCTGCTAACCGGATCAAGTCCATCGGTTGATGAAAGCTTTCGTTTGCTTGCCACTGATCGATTTACAGTAACTGGCCGAACACGCCTCGCAGAAGGTGCAACAAGCCTCCGTATGAGCGATCTTGGTTATCAATCTGCAGCGCAAGAATCCATCAACATCTGCTTCAATAATCTGAATACTTATTGCGACACATTATCCAACGCAGTGCATCACCCATGGCCAACCTATGAAGGCTTAGGCCTAAAAGATAACCATGGATTCAAGCAATTAAATACCGCAGTGTTACAGATTGAGAATGAGTATTACTCGAGCATCCGTCCAAAACGTATTCAACGACCTGGAGAACGACCTGTTCGTGCACTCATTAATCGTGGCGTTGAATATCTTGAGGTGCGTGCAATTGATTTAAATCCATTTGCTCGCAACGGGATTTCAGAGCATGAGGCATCGTTGATTACATTACTTATGACCACATCAGCACTTGCAGACAGCCCACTCAATACAACCGAGGAGTGCATCGCCATCGACGGCATCAATGCACGCACAAGTTGGGCCGGTCGGAGACCTGAACAACTATTTGATGACCACTCGACGTTCAAACAGGCGGGTCTCGAGTTCCTCGGATCACTCGACCCAATCGCCGAGGCACTGAATACTGCTTTTCATACAGAAAGCTTTACAGGTGCCCTCGAGGATGCACGCTTAAGGCTCGATGGGACCTGTACATTACTCTCTGACGAAATCGAACAAGCAGTTATCCAAAACGGGCATTTAGAATTTGGGCTCACGCGCGCAAATCAGCATCATGACAGTTGGCAAACAGTCAAATTGACTCCGGAAAAGTTGGCAAACATGCAGCGGGAAGCGCAAGAAAGTCTGACCACCGAACAACAAACGGCTGAATCAAACGAGGGCTCTTTTGATGCTTTCGTTGACGCATACATTCACCAACAATAGATCAGTCAGCTGGATTAATCTCCAACAGCTCAACATCAAACACGAGCACCGAGTTTGGTGGAATTGGTCCTGTGCCAGTTGGACCATACGCCAGTGCTGATGGAATGGTAAACTGGAATTTCGATCCAACTTTCATAAGCTGAACACCTTCAGACCAACCGGGAATCACCCCATTCAGAGGGAAGCTCACTGGCTCGCCACGTGAGATTGAACTGTCGAACACATCGCCTGAAATGAGTCGACCTTCATAGTGAACTTTGACGGTATCGGTCGCCTTCGGTGAATCTCCTGAGCCTTCGGCCAGGACCTTATATTGCAGCCCAGAAGCGGTCACAGTCACCCCGTCTTGTTTTGCGTTGTCAGCCAAAAAGGCTTCACCCGATTTCAGATTTGCTTCAGACATTGCTTCTACCTGTCGTTGTTGTTCCGCACGCACCTTCGTCTGTGCATCTTGAACGGCTTTGTTGATTGCTGGACGATCGAGTTTCCAACTATTTGGATCTTTTGAGTCTTCGAGCCCTTCAAGTACGAATTGAGGGTCTAATTCACCAAAATCATTTTGAATACGCTCGCCTAGAATGATTCCCAGGCTGTAACTTAATTTTTCTAAATCTGTTGAAGGTTCATTCGCAAGCGCCGGAGTCGCAAGCAAAGACGCGATGATTGCGCCTCGAAACGTTGATTTCATAGATACTCCTTAATTGATTTCTGAAAGCCTATCAGGCTCTGGGGTCGAAATGCCACGTAAGACTCGATTTCCCTCAGTGATACGTGATGCCGTTGTCACCAAACACAACGCACCAAACCCCCACGCAAGCCATTCAAACCACTCGGGTATCAGACACATCAACAATAAAACGACTGTCGTTTCAAAGCCTTCGGTCAAACCTTGCAGATAATAAATGGACTTTTCTTTCAAAGCCTGGTTCTCCAAACGATGACGCGCAGCAAAAATGGAGAACGCAAGGAAACTAGAGCCTGTTCCAACAAAACTAAAGAGCAAGAATGCAGCGGCCAAAGCCACGTCCGGATCGCGAGTCGCAAAGGCTAAAGGTATCGCGCTATAAACCAGAAAATCACAGGTAATATCAAGAAAAGCGCCCCGTTCAGTTGGGCCTTGAACGCGAGCCAAGGCTCCATCTAAACCATCCAACAAACGATTCAAGCTAAATAAAATCGCCGCAGCAATCAATGCATCAAGCATGATCGCGATTGCCGCCAATAATCCAACGACAGCACCAATCACCGTCAGTTGAGTCGCCGATAATCCTGCTCGATCGAGCGGCCGGACTGCTGAGTCTAACGGCGCCTTGAGCCGCTTCACGATCAACGCGTCAAACACATCACGTCTCCCCCTATCGGCCGATCCTCTGAATGATGTGTTACCAAAATTCCATAGCCCCCGTCATGTCGTACTTGCTCATAAATGACTTGTTTCACTTGTTCTCGGGTCTCTGTATCAAGTGCGCTCAATGGCTCGTCAAGCAAGAGTACACGAGGATGTGGTGCCAAAGCGCGGGCGACGGCCACGCGCATCATTTGACCGCGAGACAATTGAAACGGATCCTGCGTGGCCATCCCTTGGAGACCTAGCTGGTCCAATAACTGATCCACACGGGCCTCGCGAACGATTCCTGCACATTGATGCATGGATAGTTCGATATTTGCGCCAATGGATAAATGTGGAAAGAGTAATGGCTCTTGAAATACGGTTTGCGACTCAGTACTCAGCCGAGCGTCAGCATCCATCCGATGACCATCGAGTGTAACCTGGCCCATGAATTCAACTCCCGGCTCCTGATCAATTAAGGCGTGCAATAAAGTAGACTTGCCAAGACCAGACTCGCCTTGAAGTGTCATGATTTCTCCCGGCTGAAGTGCGAATGAAACCGGTCGAAAGAGTCCACTACCAGCTCGTCTCACAAACACGTCATCGAAAATCAGCATAGCCTTCTCCTTGCATCCCCTTACGATGTCGCCACGCAATTCGGTTGACACACATCGCAAGTACAAATGCGATCAGGGGCAATAGCAGATTCACAAGTCCGGTTAGAGCGGCAGATTGTCGCTCGCTCCCAATAGTGACCATCAGTTCGGTCATCAAGGTTTCAATTCGACCACCACCGAGCAAGATTGTTTGGGTGTAGAGCGCACAACTCACAGCAAACGCCAGCGCCAAAGCTAACATCAATAATCGGCTGTTTCTCGGTAACCAAACCAAAAATATCCGTCGAGCGATCGACAAGCCCGACTGTCGCAAAAGCATTTCATGACGCACATCGCGTTCAAACCAGCTATCACTGATGACAATCATGACGTAGGGCAGCGCAATCAGTGTATGACCCAAAACGACCGGCCAGAGACCTGGACCTCCACCGAGGAAATACACCCAAGCAAGCAAGCCCGATGCCATCGGGAGTCCAGGTAACCAGAGGAATGCCCACCAGACCCAGTGCAATCGCTTTTGCCCTTTTGACACCAAATACTCAAGAATAGCGACTGCCAAAATAATCGAAATCAGGCCAGTGATGAGCCCGATCAATAACGACATCCAAAATGGAGAGGCTAGGGTGTTCAGGTTTTTCAAAGCCATCAACGAAATGTGCGGTAATGGCTCAAATACACTCCATCGAAGAGTCATCGACCAAATCAGCAAACTCGCCAACGATAGACAGGTGACGGCAACCAACATCCATCGCAATACAGTGGTTAGCTGAGTGAATGTCCAAACAACCGGCAGCCGAATTTTTGCGCGCGAGCGAAGCAGTGGTCGACATAAAATCCAAGCCACACCGAGTCCGATCAACAAAATAAGTAACCCCTGCGCGCCCGCCTGTCGATTAGTGGCGTCTGGGTCGGTGAGTAATTGCAGCAATCGAACACCGATTAGCTGTGGCTGATCTGGCCCCAAGATCAAACTGACCTCAAGATTAGTCAACCCAAAAACAAACACCGCAAATATTGCTGGTCCCGTTAATCGTAGGACCTGTGGCCAAATCAGTTGATGATGGCACGCCGTATCAGTCATCCCTGCTTGCCTGGCAATGACTCGATAGGATTGAAGTGGAAGCCGCTTGGTCACTGGGATCGCAATGGCGGCTAAAAATGCACTCTCTTTGATAACAAGCGATAGGATTGCTCCGACTCCCCATGGATCTCTGGGAAATAAATATTGCTGTTCGATTGGAACCTCGACAATAACCGAGATCCACCGCCAACCAACACCACCAGCAGACAACGCGAGCACTAAACCAATGGCAAGTGCGCTATGTGGCATGGCAAGCAACAAACTTCGCCACAACTGGAAATCACTGAGTCGCAACGCTTGAGCAGACAGGGCGCGTGCAATAAATAATGAAATGATCAGCGAAACAGCCGCGACCCAGAGCGAGAGTCCTAAGGAATGAACAAGGGCCGGCTCAGTCGATAGTCGATCCCAACCTTGCGCCCAAGAAGCACCTGAATACCGACCAAGGGCATCATCCAGCAAGCCAAGGATAGGAAGAATCAGAATGAAAACGAAACATCGCTCAACCCAATTCACTGAGCCTTCCCAAAATAGCGCTCTTTCCAGGCGCGCTCGATAGGCTCGACCCAACTTGCATGCGGCTCTGATAATGGAATACCGCGGTCCTGTGAAGTTAACGTCGCCGGACCTAAATCAAGCGTCTGGAAAAGTTTGCGATCCGCAGAACGCAATCGCGACACATCGATCACTGTCGGGTCACCCCAAATTGATGGATTCGCTTTCTCGGCCTGTGCCTCGGGGCTCAACAGAAGATTGATCCAAACGAGCGCCGCGTCACGTGATTGCGCATTGAACGGAATCGCCAAAAAATGCGTATTACCAACTGTGCCAATCTCATGAACATAGGTACGTACAGAAGGCGCAAAACGACCATCCAAAATCCGCTGTGATGCATCATTTGGATTAAAGCTCAGCGCAATATCCAAGATGCCGTCAGAAAACAAATCCATCATAACTTCTGCTGAATCAGGGAATTCTCTTCCGTCCCGCCATAGATTGGGGTGCAACGCATCAAGATATTCCCACATCGGCAGGGTAACTGGCTTGAATCGCTCTTCTGAATAAGGTTCTGTCAGCCAATCAGGGTATCGCGTGGTTTCCCAAAGGACCTGCTTTAGGAAGGTGGTTCCATGAAAATTAGGTGGCTCAGGATAAGTCACGCGTCCAACATGATCTTTAGCGTAGTCGAGCAGTGCAGCCATTGACTTCGGTGGTTCAGCGAGTCGTGCCTGATCAACAATAAATACCAATTGAGCGCGACCCCACGGAGCTTCCAATCCGTCCGTCGGAACCGAAAAGTCAGCGGCAATCGTCGGCTCAGCTAAGTTAATGGCACCCGATGACGGAAGATCAGCAACAAACGGAGCACCTAATAGCTCGTCACGCTTCATCCGAGCAAAATTCTCTCCATTAATCCACATCACATCGACTGAACCCTGATCCGATCGGCCGACGCGTTTCGCTGTTTGTATGCCCTGTATCGCAATGGAGATGTCATCGACTTTGACATGCTCGACAGTAATATCATGTCGTTCTTGGGCGATTGTTGCCCAGCGCTCGATATATTGATTGATCGTTGACGAACCACCCCATGCATAAAAATAAATCGTCTGGCCTTTGGCATTGGCCTCTATTTCCTGCCAGCCAGCCGCTTGGCCGGACTGAGCGCTCACAAATACACCGAGCGCAAAGATCAATCGAAAAATCATGAATGCACTTTATCCCTATAACGATTCGAAACGAAAGCAGATACACCTGAAAAAACACCGAGTAAAACCAATGGTAACCAGACCTGTGGATGTTCAATTAAATTCCACTGAGGCTTCAAGCCTTGCTCCATCAAGGTATCGAGCCCACGACCCACACTGACATAAATCGCAGTCCCCGGAATGATACCGACTGCTGTCGCAAAAATGTAATCACGCATTTTCATCTGTAATACTGCGGGAACAATATTCACCAGCCAAAATGGAAAAAACGGAATAAATCGCATCGTCAACAGCCAACGAATTGGGCTCCGATGAAATGCTGTTTGAACTGATTCAATAGCGCTACCCGCACGCTGCGAGAAGAACTCACGAGCAATAGTTGAAGCCAAAAGAAAAACCACAAGCGAACCCGCTGTGGCCGCTGAAACAATCATGGGTAGCGAAATCCAGCCAAATAACGCAGCCCCCATCAATGTCAGCATCGATGCCACCGGCAACGACAAACTGACTGCTGCCACATAGATTAGACAGAAAATCCCAACAGACCACGCATATTGGTTTTCGATCATCAGTTTGAATTCCGAATAACGCGAGATCAGATGAATTGGTTGTAACAAATCACTAGCAAACCAAATGACCAGAATAATGCCAGCCACACTCACTATCCATCTGACTTGTTTCAGGGTGATTGCGCTCAAATTTTCGATATCCACTGCTCTGAAAGACGCGAAACACAATAGTAATTCAGATACTCTATAGCCCGTGCAATAGATTTCATCCAAAGAGGTCCACGATGACAGCAATTGTTACTGTCGGCTATCCAACACGTCGATTGCGACGCAATCGACGTGACGCCTTTTCTCGAGCACTGGTTCGAGAAAATACATTGACCACATCGCATTTGATTTACCCAATGTTCGTTCTCGAGGGGCATACCGAACGTGAAGCTGTCAGCTCAATGCCTGGTGTCGAGCGATTGTCAATCGACCTGATGCTCAAGCAAGCCGAACGCGCGCACACGCTGGGTATTCCAGCAATTGCATTATTTCCGGTTGTTCGTGACAACAAATCAGAGGACGGTCGTGAGGCCTACAATTCGGATGGATTGGTGCAACGAGCAGTCCGTGCGCTAAAAGCCGAACTACCGGAGTTGGGCATTATTACAGACGTCGCACTTGACCCATACACAACTCACGGACAGGACGGTCTCATTGATGCCTCAGGATATGTGTTGAACGATGAAACCTGTGACGTGTTAGTGCAACAAGCGCTGTCCCATGCGGAGGCAGGTGCGGACATCGTGGCACCGAGCGATATGATGGATGGGCGCATTGGTTTGATTCGTGACGCGTTGGAAGATGAGGATCATATCCACACCCGCATTCTCGCCTACTCTGCTAAATATGCGAGTTCATTTTATGGTCCATTCCGTGATGCCGTTGGTTCAAGCGCAAATTTAGGAAAAAAAGATAAGCGAACCTACCAAATGGATCCGTCCAACAGTGATGAAGCACTGCATGAAGTCGCTGAAGACCTCTATGAGGGCGCGGATATTGTCATGATCAAGCCAGGCCTTCCCTATCTTGATATCGTCCAACGCATCAAAACAACATTTAAAGTTCCAGTTGCTGTCTATCAAGTCAGCGGCGAATACGCGATGATTCAGGCGGCACATCAAAATGGATGGATTGACGGCAAGTCTGTCATGATGGAAAGTTTGGAATCAATGGTGCGCGCGGGAGCAGACTGTATACTGACTTACTCTGCAATCGATGCGGCCGAAAACCTCACCGCTTAACAGAAAAAACATAACGAGGACACAATGAGCGATCAAATTACGACTCTTACAAATGACAACTTTGATTCAGTAATCAAGGATGCGCAAACGCCTGTTCTAGTGGATTTCTGGGCAGAGTGGTGCGGGCCATGCAAAATGATCGCACCCGTCTTGGAAGAACTCGCTACCGAGTATGCAGGCCGCCTCACAATCGCAAAGCTGAATGTGGATGATCACCGCGAAGCAACTGAAAAATTCAGTATTCGGGGAATTCCCACTCTTATCTTATTTAAAAATGGTGAGCCTGAAGCGACCAAGGTTGGCGCTCTATCCAAGAGCCAACTCGCCGCATTTCTTGATTCAAACATTTAAAAGACTAGACGAGCCCACCGAAAGCGCCTAAGCTTTCGGTGTGGATGATCTCCGCAACTCCCTTTTATTTTTCAAAAATGACAGTTTGACCAACCCAAATACCGCTCGCGGTTTGTACCCGAGTGATCCAGAGAACTCATGAACCTCACAGAACTCAAGAAAAAATCAATGCCGCAACTCCTTGAAATTGCGGAAAGTATGAACCTCGAAAATCTCGCGCGATCTCGCAAACAGGATGTTATTTTCTCGATCCTTAAAGCGCATGCGAAGAGTGGTGAAGACATTTATGGCGATGGTGTCTTGGAGATTTTATCAGATGGTTTTGGATTCCTTAGGTCCGCCGACTCGAGTTATCTCGCAGGTCCGGATGACATCTATGTCTCGCCAAGTCAGATTCGACGGTTCAATCTTCGCAAAGGAGACTCCATTGCCGGCAAAATCCGTCCGCCGAAAGATAGCGAGCGCTACTTTGCATTGTTGAAAGTTGATGAGATCAACTTTGATAAGCCAGAAAATGCGAAAAATAAAATCTTATTCGAAAACCTAACGCCGCTGTTCCCGCAAAAACGTCTCACCATGGAGCAAGGCAATGGTTCAACCGAAGATTTAACAGCACGAATCATTGATTTAGTTTGCCCCATCGGTAAGGGCCAACGCGCGTTGATCGTTTCACCACCTAAGGCGGGTAAAACGCTCATGTTGCAAAACATTGCCAACAGTATCGTGCGAAACAATCCAGAATGTTATTTGATTGTCCTCCTCATCGATGAGCGTCCGGAAGAAGTCACAGAAATGCAACGTACGGTGCGCGGTGAAGTGGTGGCGTCAACTTTTGATGAACCACCGGCGCGACACGTACAAGTTGCTGAGATGGTGATCGAGAAAGCCAAGCGACTAACCGAACACAAGCGCGATGTGATCATCTTGCTCGATTCCATCACTCGACTCGCGCGAGCTTACAACACAGTCCAGCCATCATCTGGCAAAGTATTGACGGGCGGGGTCGACGCCCACGCACTCGAACGGCCAAAGCGATTCTTCGGCGCCGCTCGAAACATTGAAGAAGGTGGCAGTTTGTCCATTATTGCGACCGCATTGGTTGATACCGGTTCGAAAATGGATGAAGTCATTTTTGAAGAATTCAAAGGAACTGGTAACTCCGAACTCAACTTGGAGAGACGAGCCGCTGAGAAGCGCATTTTCCCAGCGATCAATATCCGTAAATCTGGAACGCGCCGTGAAGACCTTCTCACAACAGAGGAAGAACTGCAGCGTATGTGGATCTTGCGAAAGTTATTGGACTCTATGGAAGACCTTCAAGCGATCGAATTCTTGGTCGATCGCATGAAAACCACGACGACGAACGAAGAATTCTTCCAATCGATGAAGAAGCGCTAAGACGCATCTTCGATCAGGCGGCGTCTGAGTTGCTCAAGCGCCGCTGTTCTTCCGGACTCCGCTTCAATAGTTAACAAATGCACCAGGGGGTGATCGGAATCAAGCTGATTCGCTCGATCGATATGGTGTTTCGCTTCAGCATCAAGACCAGCCGCCATTGCCAATCGCGCTTGCACAATCTCCAATGCAACCGAATCAGTGTGGACTTTCGCTAATGAATTGAGAGTTGCCAACCGTGACAAGGCATCGTTATCACCAATCGTCTCAAGGGCCAACGCCCAGTCTTCACGCCACTCTTTTTTCAACGCCTTCATCAGTGGTTTGAATTCGGATGGTCTGGGATCATATTCGATCGCTTTTGGAATATTCGCCATCAGTCGCTCTGCTGATTCCAAATAACGCTCTGATTCATCAAGTTGTTCAAGCCGTCTCGCAGCTTCCGACGCCAGTAACCAATGCAGTGCTGGCAAGGATTCAGAGCTCGTATCTTTTCTTAATACCGACAAAGCACGCTCAGGTTCATCACGACGCAACCATAGTGCACCCTCAATGAGTCGCGAATCGGCTTTTCGATGACGCATGCGACTCCAGGCCTTCCAGGCATTCTGCGGCAGACGCCCCAAAGCACCGCCCAAACCAAATAGGATCCAGAGAATGACGGTAACTGCCAGAAAAAGAATAATAAATGCCCAGAGTGACATCTCAACTGTGTAGCCACCGTAAGCGAACAGCACGTAGCCTGAATCAGCTTTGACTCGATCTCCAAGGTATAGGCCAAGTGCGAGTAGCGCACCAAAACCGATGATCCAGATCGCGACTCTGACGGCACGACTCACTGTTTAACCTCTGCGCCAGAAATGCGCTCTTGAGTCAGTGCATCACGATACACTTTGAGAGCTCGAAGCCCTTGAGCAGCATCCGGAATTTCACGTGTAATTCGTATACCTTCCAATGATCCGAGGACTGTGACCACTTTCAGTCCAGCACCTTCCGTTACATCGAAGAAGTGCATCGATAAGCGTTTTGCCTGAGCAAGCCCCGCGTCGAACAGTGCTTGATCTTCACGAATCAATGCGAGCTTGATTTGCTCAAGGCTCAAGCGGAGAACTTCACGCGCTCGTCCCGCATCCGACGCAGAAACCAACGGTGCGATCGGTTCGTTCACCTCACGAATTCGAATAAAATCAGACAATTCTCCAAGCCATTGTTTAACATCGACCGTCGCTTCCGATTCTTCCTCAGGAGCTAAGCGACGCACAGGTAACTGCAAATCATCCAACACAGGGTCAAGAGCGAGTAGCTCAGCCTGGATACCCAATATATCAACGGATTGAATCGTGGATAGTGACTGTAAATCCTGCGCTAAACGCTCTCTCACTGATAACAAACGACCATCTTGTAGTTGGCCCAAAAGCGCTTGTGCTGTGCGCATTAAGGTCACCGCGGTTTCTGGGTTGCGTTCAATAAGCAGTCGTTGATCTGCGAGCTTCAAAAGATATTCAGCTTCAGCCAGTACATAGCTACTTCGTGTGTCTACCTGCGCTTTTGCAAGCTGTTCTGCAACTACCTCAACACGATCGATCACTGACTGGTTACGGGCGTCAGCACGGCCAATCTCCGATTCCAATCGTTGCATTTGCTTATCAAGATTTTGAGTCGTCGTCTTTAAATTTTCGAGTTGCGATACCTGTGCGCTCAATATCTGAACAGAAGTACCAAGTGACTCGGTTAATCGCGTGAAAGACTGAAATTCGTGCCAACCAAACCAAGCCGCAAAACCAACGCCAGCGCACGCGATTAAACTGAACAGGAGAGCAATCCAAGCACTGGAAACCCTAGCCCCTGAATGTTCTTGGGGCTCGGTAGCCGTATCAACCGACTCGATCTGTTGGTCGGCAGCGATCTCCGCGACCTCGGGTGTTGTTTCTTCAGTCTTTGACACTCGGATCTCCTCGCATCGCCAATCGAACGCCTTCTGGTGTCGGCGATTGAATTTGATGATACCGGCTTCCAGCGGGTAATTGTGCTTTCGCGTCAGAACTTGTTACAAAATGCAGATAATCCAACACGCTCAAACCATTTGTCTCTGCAATTTTCAAAAAGGCGCGCACGAGGAGTGCAGAACCGTGAACAACTCCATCAACTGCGTCAATGCGTGTATTTCCAAGATGGAATTGAGGAACCAATTCAAATAGCTCCAGATGCGAGACCGGAAGTATTAACACGGAATTCAGTTGGTCAAATTGACGCCCCGAACCTTTGCCACTGACAACTAAGATTTGACTCTCTGGAAGAATCTCAGAACGCATCAAATGCATCAGTGATTTAGAGCCTGGACTCGAGGCGGTCCTCACTGGATGCGATTCGTCCCTGAGCAACTCCGATGTTCCGGCACCCACTGCCCAAAACTGTTGCTTAGCTGGCCACTGTGCCCACCGTGATGCCACTGCATCAATCAATAATCGTGCAGATTCCGGAGAGGTGACAACAACATGATCAAAGCGGTCAAAATCGACAATCGCTGAATCCAACGAGACATCCAGCGGGTAAGACTGGATACATGGAAGAGCAATAACCTCAAACCCGGCATCAATGAACGCATCAGCGACTCGCGGAAACGCTGAAGGAAGCCGATTGAGCCAAAGTTTCAATTACAAACCCGCTTGAGCGAGAAGCTCTTTCGCACCTTGCGAAACCAGATCTTCTGCAACGCGAATACCGAGGCTCTCAGCATCGTCGAGCTCAGCGACACCCTCTGCTCTCAGCAACGTTCCACAATCAGCTGAACCAACCAATGCGCGTAGCCATAGCTGTCCGTCACGTTCAATTGCATAGGCCGCAATCGGCACCTGACAACCACCGTTCAAATGACGATTCAACGCACGTTCCGCCCGGCCAGCAGTTTCACCCTCGGCATCTTGTAATGTCATCACAATGTCTCGGGTTGCCGAATCATCTTCGCGGATCTCAATTCCGAGAATGCCTTGGCCACATGCAGGCAAGATCTCCTCTGGCGCCGTCTCAAATGCGATACGATTATCTAATTCAAGGCGTTTTAGACCAGCCGATGCCAGCACAAGTCCATCAAATTCACCTGAATCGAGTTTCTTCAAGCGTGTCCCCAGATTACCTCGGACTGGCGAGAGTTCTAGATCGGGTCGCAGTGCTCGAATTTGGGCAATACGCCTCAAACTTGAAGTACCAAGATGCGCACCTTGGGGAATATCGGGAAAACCATCCCAAGCTTGAGTCCCAATGCGATGGACCACAGCATCTCTTGGTGTCTCACGTGCTGTTAAACAACACAACTCCAGACCGCCGGGAAGCTCCATAGGTACGTCTTTCAAAGAATGAACAGCAAGATCTGCGCGCCCGTCATACAGCGCAGTCTCTAATTCTTTAACGAAGACACTCTTACCTCCAATTTTGGTCAAAGACACATCGAGCCGCTCATCACCCTGTGTAGTCATTTCCAAGAGCTCAAGTGTCAACTCGGGAAAATGCGCTTGAAGACGATCACGCACGTGATAAGCCTGCCACAGAGCCAATGGACTCTTCCTTGTTGCGATAGTTAATGTTTTTTGCATGTGTGGTCCTTTGTTACACCAAGTATACTGGATGCCTAAAGAAGGAGTCTCTATGAGTCAGGAAACGCCCAAAGCGCTTTGGAGCGGCCGTTTTTCGGAATCCACCGATGCGTTCGTCCAAGCATTCACTGCATCCGTCGAATTCGACCAACGCATGGCACGCGAAGATATTCAAGGATCGATCGCGCACGCCACAATGCTCGCTGAACAGGGAATCCTGACCGACAAAGAACTTCAAACCATCATCGAAGGCCTCCGCCAGATCGAAACTGAAATTGAAAAAGGGCAATTCACATGGTCCTTTGCGCGTGAGGACGTGCATATGAATATCGAATCACGACTCATCGACCTAATCGGCGACACCGGGAAAAAACTTCATACAGGCCGTTCTCGAAATGACCAAGTCGCCACCGACATGCGAATGTGGCTGCGGGGAACCATTGATCACGTTGTATCTGAGTTGTCTCGCCTCCAGATAGGTTTGATTGCCTTAGCTGAGCGTGAAGCAGATACCATCATGCCTGGTTTCACGCACCTTCAAGCGGCACAGCCCGTGACTTTTGGGCACCATATGCTCGCATGGAATGAAATGCTCGAGCGCGATGCGGGTCGCTTGCTTGATTGCAGACAGCGGATGAACCAATGTCCGCTTGGTGCAGCAGCACTCGCTGGCACCAGCTATCCGATTAATCGCGAGCGCACAGCCGAGCTTCTCGGGTTTGATAAACCCACAGAAAACAGTCTTGACTCTGTGTCTGATCGCGACTTCGGCGTCGAGTTTTTGAGCGCCGCAAGCCTCGTCATGATGCATCTGTCACGGTTTTCAGAAGAAATCATCAACTGGAATTCGACAGCCTGGCAATTTGTCGATCTACCTGACAAGTTTTGTACGGGTAGTTCGATCATGCCACAGAAAAAAAATCCCGACGTGCCTGAACTTGTTCGCGGCAAATCAGGGCGCATGTTTGGCCACCTCATGAGCTTACTCACTTTGATGAAAGGGCAACCACTCGCCTACAACAAAGATAATCAGGAAGACAAAGAGCCGCTGTACGACGCCGCGGATACATTGCTCGGATCACTTCGCGCTTTTGCCGATATGATGCCGTCATTACTGGTCAATCAAGACATTTTGAGAGACGCTGCAATCCGTGGGTTTTCAACAGCCACTGATCTGGCTGATTACTTGGTCCGTAAGGGCTTACCGTTCCGTGATGCCCATGAAGTCGTTGGGCAAGCAGTTGTCCTTGGTGTCCAAACCGAGCGCGATCTCTCGGAAATGGATCTTGCAGAACTTCAAGCATTCAGTGACCTGATCCACGATGATGTATTTGAGGTCTTAACTGTCGAAGGGGCCGTGAATGCACGTGATCACATTGGCGGAACAGCGCCCAATCAGGTGCGAGAAGCGGCCGCGCGTGCAAAAGCGCGTTTAGCTAACCGCTAACGCGCAGCGATTGCTGCCAAAATCGCCTGCACTTGAAGTACGGTCGAACCGCGATTTGTTTCAACCCAAGCACTCGCGGCCTGCCCCATCACTTGAGCTGTGGCAAATGCCGCATCAATGGATTGAGAGAGATGCTCAGCGTCTGTGCGTAGCAAAGCACCTGCGGCTTCTAAACCAGCACTGATCGCCTGAAAGTTTTGCATGGATGGCCCCGCAACAAGCGGCTTACTCATCAGCGCGGGCTCAATCGGATTTTGACCGCCCTTTCCAGAAAAGCTGCCCCCAATCGCAATCACATCAGACTCAGAAAGATATGCTCCCATATCTCCAAAGGTGTCACCAATCAATATTTGAGCCTTATCTTGAAGCTCAACAGAAACCTGCGATGCATGGACCCCTTGAACATCTGCCAACGTCTTGATCTCAGATCCTCGAACCGGGTGTCGCGGCACAATCAATAATCGTATTTCAGGATGTTGCCGAGCCCAGGAGACAAAGAGCACGTCATCATCGGCATGGCTACTCATAAGGCAGACTAGAACATGGCCTCGTTTCCAATCACTGATTTGATTCGCTCGCTCTCGACAAATTTTTGGAGCAGATTGGTCAAGCTTAATCGATCCAACCTCAGAAATTGCATGGATCGGCACCCCCACACTATGCGCATTGTGGGCGTCTCTTTCAAATTGCATCAGCGCGCGTGAAACCTGAGACCACATCGGTCGCGATACCCACGCAAACCGCTGATATCCTCGAACTGATTGATCACTCAGCCGTCCATTCGCGAGAATCACAGGAACAGCAGCCCGATGGCATACTGCAATCAAATTAGGCCAAAGTTCGGTCTCAATAACGATCAATGCCCTCGGGCGAAGTCTGGATAACCAACGAGACCAAATCCAAGAAAAGTCCCAAGGAAACACGTGTCTCACGAATTCACTCTGAGCCAAAACACCGAGTCCAGCGGGTGTCGTCGCCGTCATGAAGATATGAAGTGACGCGTCATGTTTTATGAGTGCTCGCGCAAGCTCCACTCCAACTTTTGCCTCTCCAAGACTACAGGCATGAATCCAGACGCAGCCATCCATCTGATCAGGTACGTGCCCCCCGAGTCGACGACCCACCATCGGATCTTGATGTTCTCGACGATACTTCCGCACCACATGCGCAATCAAAAGTGGTGTGCAAAGTAGCAAGAGCAGTGAATACAGATGTCGTCCCATAATTGAAGATGCTAGCATGCCTGCATGAAAATCATCGTCGGTGGCGGAATTTCAGGTCTCTGGCTAGCAGCCGAACTGAAAGCTCGCAACATTCCATGCTGTGTTATCGAAAAAAACGCGCTTGGCCAAGGCCAAACCCTGGCAAGTCAAGGCATGATTCATGGCGGCACTAAGTATGCACTTGATGGATCATTAACCAAAGCAGCCAGTGAAATTGGTGCCATGCCCGCGCGCTGGAAACAGGCTTTGCAAGGCGAGGGAACAGTCGACTTAAGACACGTTCAACTCGAACGAGAAGATCAGTTGTTATGGTCTGTCGAATCAATTGCTGCGAAACTTTTGGGGTTCTTCGCAAGCAAAGCCATGCGATCGCGTATGAAACGTATCAATCCACAATCCGAGGCGGCATTCAATCACCCTAATTTCAAAGGCCATCTGTATCGATTGTCAGAACCGGTGTTAAAGCTCGATACATTGGTGCATGCATTTGCAGAGATCTTGGATGGACAGATCTTCCAAACTGAGGTCACGCAGCTGCTGATGCAAAACAACAAAGTCGTTGGGGTCGAAACAAATACTGGTAAGATCCATGGGGACGTCATTTTGACTGCTGGTGAAGGGGCAGAAGCGCTGTTATCCGAGCTTCCCGGAGAGTATCCAGTCATGCAACGACGTCCGCTTGCAATGGCTGTCTGCAAACTTGTGCAACCCATTCCAAAAGTATTCGGTCACCAACTCGGACATGGCAGCAAGCCCAAACTCACCGTCTCGACCCATGAATTTGATGGAGCGCAATATCTGTATTTAGGCGGACAACTTGCCGAAGATGGAGTTACGCAAGATGACGGCACGGTGTGCTCAAATGCGAAGCGCGCGTTGTCAGAAGCACTTTGCTGGCTCGAACCCAATGTGGAATCAACGCACGTTTTTCGAATCAACCGAGCAGAGCCCAGTACACGTGAAGGAAATCGGCCCGATACCGCATTCGTCTGTCAATCAAACAACCTGATTGTGGCGTGGCCAACTAAGCTCGCGCTTGCACCTGCACTTGCCGACCAAATCCTGCCGCTTCTTGGTGGAGATTCAAAACCTACAACACTGCCACAGTGGTCAAAAGCACCAGAAGGGCATTACCCATGGGTATGATTCATCGACCACTCGGGCAAACAGGGCTCGAGCTTAGTCCGATTGGCTTGGGTACCGTCAAAATCGGCCGGAATACAGATGTGAAATATCCGACCGATTTTGAATTGCCAAGCGACTACGAGATCATTGAACTCCTGACACTTGCGTCAGAATTAGGTATCAACTGTCTTGACACAGCGCCTGCCTATGGCGCCTCTGAAGCGCGGCTCGGTGAGTTACTATCAGAGCTCGCTTGCGATTTTCGTATCATCACAAAAGTTGGTGAAACCTACGATCCTGACACAGGAAGTCATTACGACTTCTCAGAAATCGCGATTCTCAAGAGCTTAGAACAAAGTCTTCAACGCTTGAGTCGTGACCGTTTAGATGTGGTGTTACTGCACTCTGATGGAAAGGATATCGAACACCTGAACCAAGGTGCACTCCAAACCTTGATCAAAGCGCGAGACCAAGGACTCATTCAGGCGGTCGGGTTATCAGGTAAAACAGTGGAAGGTGGACGGTACGCTCTGCATCAGGGAGCGGATTGCCTGATGATTACACTGAACCCTGAAACTCAAGATGAAAAACCGCTCATCGCTGAAGCAGAGCGATATGGTGCGGGGTTATTGGTCAAGAAAGCCCTCGGAAGCGGCCATCTAACAACATCCATCCCTGAGATTTTTAAAGACTTGTTCGCACACCCAAACATCACTTCCGCTATTATTGGCACCATCAATCCGGTGCATCTGCGCAATAACTGTCTTGCACTCCCAACAGAGATCCAACTATGAGCCTAGACGCAATCAAGGCCACCTTTCAGGCAAGCATTGATACCAAGCAAACACTGATCAATGACACCAAACGTTTGAAAGAACTTCTCGAAGTCGTAAGCGTCGCTTCATCAACGATTAAAGCAGGCCATAAAATTATGCTCTGCGGTAACGGGGGATCAGCAGCCGATAGCCAGCATATCGCAGCAGAGCTAATCGGTCGCTTCGAAAAAGACCGTGGGTCAATGGCCGCGATTGCACTCACCACAGATACATCGGCTCTTACAGCCATCGGTAACGATTACGGCTATGACCAAGTGTTTTCGAGACAAGTTGAAGGCCTCGGACAATCCGGTGATTTACTCATCGGTATCTCAACAAGTGGCAATTCAAAGAATGTCGTCAAAGCAATGGAAGTTGCTCAAAGCAAAAGCATTCGAACAGTGGCATTAGTTGGCGACAAGCCAGGTGGCGCGATGCAAGCAATTGCTGATTACGTTTTAGCCGCACCGTCAACGAACACGGCGCGTATTCAGGAATGCCACATCCTAATGATGCACACACTCTGTCAATTGGTTGAGTCGGAATCCGTCTGACGAATCTTTGCGATCAAGTGGCTGGTCGATAAATCAACCACTTCACCGAGCACTTTGACCTCCCCGCCGTAGTCCAACACCTGCTCGTAGCCAACCACTTCCTCGATCGATTTGTAGTCACCGCCCTTCACAAGAACATCAGGTCGGACCACATCAATTAATGGAATCGGCGTGTCATCCGCAAATGCGATCACGGCGTCCACGGCACCAAGCCCCGCAAGGACTTGCAAACGCCGTTCGATCGTATTCACGGGACGCTCAGGGCCTTTTAAACAAGCCACTGACGCGTCTGAATTCACAGCAACAATCAAACGGTCGCCAAGCGAAGCTGCTTCTCTTAAATAGGCGACATGACCGGCGTGCAGGATATCAAAGCAACCATTGGTCATCACAACTTTCTCACCTTGAGCACGACATTGTTCCGCCCAAGCGGCTGCGTCTTCTGCGCGATCGAAAATGCCATGATCAACTGACAAAGCTCTTTCCAACTCTCCACCACTGACAGTTGCCGTTCCAAGTTTTGACACAACAATTCCGGCCGCTCGATTTGCCAATTCAGCGGATTCAGCCATACTCATCCCCGAACCAAGCCCTGCAGCAACTGTCGCGATCACGGTGTCACCAGCACCTGTGACGTCAGCCACTTCGCGAGCTGTCGCCGCAAATTGACGCACAGATCCATCTCGCGCGATCAAGGTCATTCCCTGTTCAGAACGCGTCACTAAAATAGTGTCGATATCCAGTTCGTTAATGAGTTTCCGAGCTTTTTCAGCCAACTCCTGATCGTTAGCCCAAGCACCACAGACCGCCTCGAATTCCGTGCGATTCGGCGTCAGCAAGGTCGCTCCTTGGTATCGCTCAAAGTAAGTACCCTTCGGATCAACAACTACGGGAATCTTGAGTGCACGTGCTTTTTGAATCAGTAAACGGGGCTCCAAGCTACCTTTTGCGTAGTCACTTAAGGCAACTGCCGTGATTCCATCAAGAGACATCGACTGAGCGAGCGCCTCTGCATGTGATGCATCAAATGGTGTCTCAAAATCGAGGCGAATCATTTGATGTGCTTGGCTTAAAACCCGCAACTTTGTAATGGTTCTGTGGTCAACACGTGTTAACAGTGGCATCACATTATGGTTTGTCAGCGTCTGTTCCAGTAAATCTGCATCAGAGTCATGGCCCACAAGGCCAGCACAAGTCACTTGAACGCCCAGTGACGATAAATTCAAGGCAACGTTTGCAGCCCCGCCTGGACGTGCTTCATCGTGAGTGACCCGAACAACCGGAACAGGAGCCTCGGGGGAGATCCGGCCTGCATCACCATGCCAGTACCGATCAAGCATGACATCTCCAACGACTAAAACTCGCGAAGCGGAAAAGATATGTGACACAGAAGATCTCTCTAATGATTCGAAGCTTGTTATAGTACCGAGCTTCATCAATGAACCCAACCGGATTACACATGGGCAATTCTCTCGTTCCGCTGGGACTTGGCTTCATTCGACTCTTAGCCGCACTGCCACCAAGCCTCGGAATGGCTGTCGGCCGCCTGATTGGGACGTTGCTGTTTCGCACAGCAAAGAATCGGCGTCTTGTCTGTGAACGAAATATTGCTCTCTGCTTCCCGGAGTTGGATCCGTCCGAACAGCGCAATCTCGTCAAAGCCTGCTTTGAACAAAATGGAATTGGATTAACGGAGACTGCATGGTCTTGGCATCGGCCGATCCACTTTATTGGCGACAAAATCCATGTGTCAGGCCAGGAGCTACTCGAACAAGCCAACACAGACGGTCGAGGCGTTTTATTGCTCTGCCCACACTACAGTATGTTGGATCTGGTCGCCCCGCTCATGCACGCCGTCGCCGGTCGATTCGTCGTGAGTTATCGCCCCAATGATAATCCCATGTTCGATCAAGCGGTATGTCGTGGACGTGCGCGCTATGCCGAATTGGTCGACGTCCGTGCATTACGCGATATCGCTAAACACTTAAAACAAGGTAACGTGGTGTGGTTTGGACCCGATCAAGACATGGGGCCAAAAGGCTCTGTCTTCGCCCCGTTTTTTGGCAGGCCTGCCTGCACTGTGACAACACCAGCTCGACTCGCTCGAATGTCTGGCGCAGTCAGTATTTTCCTTGACCTCCACCGCGACGATCATGGTCTCTATCAAGTCGCATTTATCCAAATGCCTGATGATTACCCGGTTGCGGATGAAGTCGAGAATGCGCGCCTACTAAATCAACGCATTGAAGACGCCCTGAAAAAGCATCCATCCCAATACATGTGGATGCACAAACGATTTAAGACAAACCCAGATCTTACGCGGCAGACACTGTATCAATCTGACTAACCCATTCCATCACGTCAGATGCGTTGAGATCAGACATTTGTCCTGTCGAGCTTTTGAGAATCTGTGACGTCTCAGAAACAGGCCCCACGAGACCCGGCTTCGTCGGCCCATATAACGCAAGCATCGGAATATCCAATGCGTCAGCAACGTGTGCAAGACCAGTGTCAACCGAAACCACTGCACGGGCATTTGAAATCTCAAACGCTACGTCACTCAAGGAGGCTTGATTCAAAATCCGTACCGGCAATCCTTGAGTCATTTCCGACACTGCTGCAAATTCAACATCACCACCAACGGGTAGAACAATGTCGGAAAACTGCGGAAGCGCGTCCTCAATGACGGCTTTCCATCCATCAACTGTCCAACATTTAGCCTGCCGACTTGTCTGAGTCACCAGCACCAGACGATCTGTGGGCTCTTGTGGTCGACTCAGGTCAATTGACGCATCTGGATCCGTCTCTGGAAGGGTATAACCGAGTGAATGAGCGAAAAGTTCACGCGTCCTCGATATGGCATGTTTCGAGCGAGCCACGCGATGCCTCACATCATAAACACTCGCTGCCAAACCTTCTTTTGCCGACCGACGATCAAATCCATGCTTTGGCCCATCAGTAAACCGGGTAACTAAAAATGCACTCTTCAGTAACCCTTGAGCGTCAATCACGGCATCGTATCGCTCCGCACTGAGGGCTTGTTCGTACGCAGCGAAATCATTGGAGAAAAGCAGGCGGTGAAGCTTTCCTTTCCACCGTCGTAATGGAATCGCCAGGACACTTCCGACAGACGGGTGCCAGCGGGGGATTTCAGCAAAGGCAGGCTCGCACACCCAATCAAATCGAATATCACCGAGCGCCTCAGTTGCATCAGTCAACGCTGGCAGTGTGTGGACAAGATCACCCATTGAGGATGTTTTCACCACCAAAACACGCATTAGGCAATCCGCTGGATTTGTTGCGATACCGCGTCGAATACCTCATCAACTGAGAGCTCAGACAAGCATGCCTGATGCTCTAAGGGACACTCTCTTTCGAAGCACGGATGGCAGGGTACAGGATGCGTCAAAGTGACTGCCATCTCACTGAGAGGCGGCGTATGCACTGGTGACGACGGTCCAAACAATGCAACTAACGGACGGCATGTGGCTGCGGCCACATGCATCAAACCAGAATCATGTGTCACAACGGCTTTTGATAACCCAATAACGTCAACTGCCTCAGGGATTGAAGTCAAACCTACAAGATTGACCAGGCTCTCTCGTTTTGATTCCTCAATCTGATCAGTTAATCGCCGACTATCGTCTGCATCATTAGGTGAGCCCAACAAGACAATCTGGTACCCATCATCAATTAAGCGCGTCACGAGATCGGAAAAATGATCAATCGGCCATTGCTTAGCAGATCCAAACTCAGCTCCAGGACAAATAGCAACTAGCCGAGATCGATCCAGTCCATGCGCAGTCACCAGACGATCTTGTAATGCTTGGTCTGTGGTCAAACGCGGAAATAGGGGGGCTTCAGGTAATTGATTCGCGGACAGCGCAAGGTTTGCCGGAAAACCAAGCGCCATATACCTATCAATCATTCGCGGAAATCGAGCCTCGTGCAGAATTCGCAGATCGGTCAGTAACTTGTACCGATACTCCCCTCGCCAACCGATTCGGCGAGGAATACCTGCCATCGCTGGGATCAGTGCCGATTTGAAGGAATTGGGAAGAATGAACGAGCGATGATAGCGAGCAAAGCGAAGCTTTCGAGCGAATGCCCACCGTTCCTTTAACTTCAGCTCACCATGATCGAACGGAAGTTCAATGACCTGATCAACTTCAGGCATTCTCCACGCGACCTCCAAACTCCAACTGGGTGCGAGCATATGAATCGGGTCATCTGGCCGCTTAGACTTCAAAAATGAAATCAACCCGTGCGCCATGATCATGTCGCCGACCCAATTCGGGCCAACCACTAAGGTTGGCATCACTCAGTCCTTAACGAGTGTGACCCACTCGCTGAACTTTTCATTCCGGCCGTGCACGACATCGAAATAATCTGCCTGTAGCGTTTCTGTAATTGGTCCTCGAGACCCCGCACCAATCGGCCGTGAATCAAGCTCTCGAATCGGTGTCACCTCGGCTGCGGTTCCCGTAAAAAATGCTTCATCTGCGATCAAGACCTCATCACGGGTTATCCGTTTTTCAACAACATCGAGACCGTGGTCGTTAGCGAGGGTGAAAATGGTTTTCCGCGTGATCCCATCCAAACAGCTGGTTAGCTCAGGCGTATAAATCACACCATCACGAACGATAAAGAAGTTTTCACCGGATCCCTCAGCAACATAACCCTCTGGATCCAATAACAACGCCTCATCTGCACCGCCAGTCAGTGCCTCTTGCAATGCAAGCATCGAGTTCATGTAGTTCCCATTCGCTTTTGCTTTGGTCATCGTGATATTCACATGGTGGCGCGTATAACTCGAAGTACGGACCTTAATCCCACGCATCAGATTCTCTTCACCCATGTACGAGCCCCACGCCCAGGCAGCGACGATTACGTGTGTCTTGAGTGAGTCCGCTCGTAATCCCATTCCTTCGGAGCCATAGAAAACCATTGGTCTCAAATAGGCGTGGTCCAAATCATTTGACGAAACAGCGGCTTTTTGTGCCGCATCAATTTCCTCCATAGAAAAGGGAATATTAATTCCGAGAATTTTTGCTGAATCGAAAAGTCGTCGGGTGTGATCATGCAAACGGAAGATCGCCGCACCCTCAGCTGTTTGATAGGCACGGACTCCCTCGAAACACCCGAGACCATAATGCAAAGTGTGTGTGAGTACGTGTGTCTGGCAATCCCGCCATGGCTTGAGTTCACCATCAAACCAAATTAATCCATCGCGATCAGCAAAGTTCGGCTGCATTTTTATTTCCAATCAATTCAAGAAGACATCCACTGCGCCCACAGACTCTCAACCAACTGCCGTTCGTTCTCAACCTCCGCAAATTCAACGCGGCCTTTGCGACCGGCTAAGATTGCCTCATGGTTCAACGTCCGATAGCGGACATAAGCTGTTTTCAGCGCATCTGCATCTACTGTTGAAATACACCCTGAATCCGAAAGTCCATCGAGCTGTCGGATATTATCCGTATAAGTCGCAAGCTCTGGGTGTGTTTCCGCATGTGCTAGAACCTGATATTGCACCATAAATTCGATATCAACGATACCTCCCCGATCGTGCTTTAAACCAAAACCGACATCACCCGGTTCACTCCCAAGGTGCGTACGCATTTTTTCCCGCATTTGAACAACATCGTTTAACAATTCGGTTGGCTCACGGGCATTTCTTAAAATCTCGATACGAAGTGTCTCTAGTTTTGTGTTCAGGAATCGATCTCCGGCAATCGGTCGTGCCCTGACAAACGCCTGTAACTCCCAGGTCCAAGCTGACTCATCGAGATATTTCTTCAGCGCATCGAGGCCGACAACCATCAAGCCAGAGCGACCGGATGGTCTGAGTCGCGTATCGATTTCATATAAGCGTCCAAATCGCGTATTCGTTTCGATCAGCGCAATGACTCGACGCACGACACGATTAACGAAAAGACCACCCTCAATCGCGACATCGCCGTCTGTCATCTGCTCGGAATCGATGCCATGGACAAATACCATGTCAAGGTCTGAACCGTAGCTCATTTCCAAGCCACCTAATTTGCCGTACCCAAGGACCGATAAACCGAGCCAATTGTCACCTTCGGTTGCATTGACCACCGGATGGCCATGCTTGTTGGCAACTTCCCGATATGCGTAATTCAGCACTTCGGAAACCACTGTCTCGGCAATCCAGGTCAACTGATCGGATACGCGCATTAATGGAATCTCACCGCGGATCTCAAATACTGCGACTCGGAATGCAAGACCGCGAGTAAACTGGACGAGCACCTCAGTCAGGCGTTCTGGATCATCTGGATCGACTCTTTGCAGGCGCATTGATAATTCCTGACCAATTGCCTCACGCGACATCTCGGCGTCGCTCGCATCGAGCGTGAGCAGCTCATCCAACAGAGCGGGCATCTCAATCAGACGCTCAGTGACCCAGGATGATCGATCCAAAATATCGAGCATTCGCGAGCGTGTTGCCGCATTCTCGGATAACAGGGATAGATACACGCTCCGTCGGGTACAGGTCGAGATGAATCGAAGCATCCGTTCTGTTACGTCAATCGGATAAGCACTTAATTCGGGTCCTAGTTGATCCAACAGTTTTGTCAATCGAGAGCGCGCAATCGCTTCGAGACGATCGCACACTGGATCATCGAGGAATGCATCCAAACACTCTTGGACCTCGTCTTTGATCGAAGCCCCAGCCATCGCTTGTGACTTCTCGACCCGCATAAAAGAGACAAACGCCTCATGAACTCGACCAGTGACTTCTCGACGTTTCCATTCAAAGCCGTCGGCTGACTCAAAGCCCATCACAGCAGCCAAGGGCCCACAATCGGCTGGTAATTCCTGTGTTTGCTGATCATTTTCAGCTTGGATCACGTGTTCGACGTAGCGAAGCCACAAATAGTCTTGTTTGAGTTGCAAGCCATCATTCTGACTAATGATGGCCTCTGTCATCAGAGTCGATAGGGCATCGAGAAATCCAGTGACTTGCAAGCTCGGAATCTGGCCTCCACGCAACAACTGCATCGCTTGAACAATAAATTCGACTTCACGGATCCCACCGCACCCAATTTTAACATTCTTATCGCGGCCGTGACGACGCACTTCCGCCTCAATTTTTGATTTGAGGTCGCGAATTGATTCAAACACCCCAAAATCAAGGTATTTCCGATACAAAAATGGCTTGAGTGATCTTAACAGTGTATGACCCAACTCCAGATCACCAGCGACAGGTCGCGCTTTCAGAAGTGCAAATCGCTCCCATTCCCGACCATGCACTTCATAATAGTCTTCACAAGCATCGACTTGGATCGCAAGCTGGCCTGCAGAGCCCCAGGGTCTCAGCCGTTGATCGACACGTTCTACAAATCCATCAACAGTCAGTGCATCGAGCGATTTTGCCAATTGTTGGGTCAGACGAGTGAAGTAATCGCCATGATCCCGTACGCGTGGACCGGATGTTTCGCCGTCCTCCGCAAAGACGCAGAAAATATCGACGTCAGATGATAAGTTCAGTTCCCGTCCACCTAATTTACCCAAACCCAAAATGGTGAATGCTGGATTTGACGGAACACCGAAGGCTTGTTCAAGAATGACTCGATGATGTGAAAGACTGGCTTCCAAGGCAGCCTCAGCCATTTGAGTGGTCACTCGGACCGTGTCCTCAAATGAGTCAACTCCATTTAATAATCGATGAATCAGACCGGCTTGCGTTTGATTTCTCAATAATCGAGCTTCACGATCGAATTCGTGTGTGCTGGCTGTAACCAGTTGTTGCCAGGAGACCTGTATTTCAGAGGCCGTTGGTGGCGTTGCGCCGGCGTCTCGCAACCACACTTGTTCAGGATCAAACTTTTCAACCCAACGTTTTAAAAACTGTGAGTACTCAACTGCCTGCATTCATTGACTCCAACGATTGCATGATCATCCAACGGGCAAGTCCTTTTGGAAGAGCCCCACGTTTCAAACCATCGCCATAGCGAGCAGTGGCCTCATGATCACCGACGGCTTGCAATGCCCGAATCGCTTCATCTGGGGCCGGCCCAGATAACGGGTCCAATGCACGGCTCAACCAATAAAGCCAATGCTCTTGAGTCACAGGGATCGGATCGTCCATCGGGTTAGCGTTGCGAATCAATCGATCACCTCGCTCTGCTTTGGAGATCACACCCATAAAAGCAGGTAAGCACTCAGATACGTCACAGCCGAGTGAAATTAATTGCTCGACGTCTCCTGAGAGTAGTTCAAGCTCCAGTTCCGATACTTGAGACTCTCGACCGTCAATTTGGACAGAGCCAAGGTCTAAAGAAATCATCACATCACAATTTTCTTCTGTTACATGCCAGTCAGTGCGCTCAAAAGCATTCTGAAATACGATATCAAGTAACCGGTCCTGAATTACCGAAACGACTGACAACGGAAGATCCAAACTCTCAAGATGAGCATAATCTAGCGAAGGAGTATCGATTGGAAAATTCCACTCACGCCGTTGCGACAAACCTCCTCCGTCGGGCTCTCTCATCTTCACGGTCATTTCATGAGATCCATTCACAGAGCGCATGCGAATGGCGACACCAGCCCGGTGTAACAATCCTTTGTAATCAAAGTAGACATTTTGTAGCACAGCTGTGTGCCTTGGAATGACTCGACCCAAAACGAAATACAGCACATCAGATACTCTCGACGGGTCGCAATCTCGCAATCCCAATTTGAGTTCGAGTTCAATCGTATCTGGAGTTGATGCCCGATTCATCGCACAATTCCCTGTGAGAAGAGGAGTTTAGCCATTCAAACACAGCCCTTAGTCGCATGGCTTCGTGAAGCCGGACCTTACATTGAGCAATTCAGGGGCAAAACCTTTGTCGTTTTGCTATCAGATTCCGACCAGACCGAATCCACCATGAGTCGTTTGGTGGAAGATCTAGTCCTGCTCAACGCACTTGGCGCTCACCTTGTTCTAATACAGAGTACACGGCATACCATCGACTCGTACATTGGTGAGCAAGGGTTACAGAGTGCCTTTCATGGCCATCGTCGTATCACGGATCAGGCGCTCCTCAAACGCATCGTCGAATTAGTCAGTCAAATCCAACTGACATTCCGCGGTTTGTTTATGCGCGCCCAACATAGAAACCACAGCCAATCTTCATTGATCTCAGGAAATTTTATTTCAGCAAAGCCTTTGGGTATTCATGAAGGTGTGAACCATCAATTCACTGGATCGATTCGGCGGATTGATGCGTCAGGGATACATCGTCAATTAAAAATCGGCTCAATTGTCTATCTTGATCATCTTTCGCACTCCCCAGCGGGGGAACTTTATAATCTGGCAAGCGAAGAGGTCGCAGCAGAAACAGCCGTCGCCTTGAATGCCGATAAACTGATCCTGATGGGTAACACGCCACACTGTGTTGATGCACACAATGAACGGATCTCGGAACTCGCGTTGGCACTAGTAGGTACCACGCGCGCGCATCAAAACGAAGAAATGCAGCGTAGACTTGATGCCGCTGAGCGCGCCATCCGTGGAGGGGTGAACCGGTGCCATCTGCTTGGTGCAGGAATCGATGGTGCAATATTAACGGAGCTGATGACAACGGATGGAAACGGCACCCTGATCGCTTCACAGCCCGCGGCGCCTGTCCGACAAGCCCGCGTTGATGACCTGCCGGGTTTGATTCATTTACTGTCTCCGATGGAAGAACGCGGAGCCTTGGTGCAACGTTCTCGCGATAAACTGGAAGCAGAGATCGATCACTTCTGTGTGATTGAGCAAGATGGTCGCATCCTCGGATCTGCAGCACTCTATCCGCTCGATCAACAATGCGCGGAACTTGCAGCCTTGGCAGTTGACCACGCGATATCCGAACAACAAATCGGCAGCAAATTGTTGGAGCATGTTGAAGAGCAAGCACGTATGCTCTCCATCGAATACCTTTTTGTATTAACAACGCAAGCAAGCGACTGGTTCAAAGAGCGCGGCTTTGTGATGTCATCAATTGAAGCTTTACCCGAAAATCGGAAGGCTTTGTATAACTTTCAGCGAAATTCGCTGATTCTGAAGAAAGAACTATAGGACCCACTATGACCGACAAACGTCGCCCTTATTCGTCCGTTATTGTCGATGGACTCTCACAAACTCCCTCGCGCGCCATGTTACGTGCGGTGGGCTTTGGTGATGACGATTTCAAAAAGCCACAGATCGGTATCGCCAGTACATGGAGCATGGTGACTCCTTGCAATATGCACATCAACGAACTTGCTGATCATGCGGAAGCGGGTGCCAATGCCGCCGGCGCAAAGGCTGTCGTCTTCAATACCATCACCGTCAGCGATGGTATCAGCATGGGTACACCTGGCATGCGTTACTCACTTGTCAGCCGCGAAGTGATTTGTGATTCAATCGAAACTGTTGTTGCCGGCCAAGGATTCGATGGTGTCGTCACGATCGGCGGTTGTGACAAAAATATGCCGGCTTGCGTCATGGCAATGCTTCGACTGAATCGCCCATCGATCTTTGTTTATGGTGGAACCATTAAACCAGGTGAGGAGCGTCGAGATATTGTGTCGGTCTTCGAGGCTGTTGGGCAACGCGCGGCTGGCACAATTGATGACTCACACTTAATTGCAGTCGAAAAAACAGCGATCCCAGGACCTGGCTCTTGCGGTGGGATGTACACCGCAAACACCATGGCAAGCGCAATTGAAGCGCTTGGTTTATCACTGCCAAATTCATCTGCTCAAGAAGCAGTCTCAAGCGACAAAAAAGAAGACTGTAAACGAGCAGGCTCAGCTGTCATGCGAATGATCGAGATGGATCTCAAGCCATCGGATATTGTGAGCAAAAAGTCATTTGAAAATGCCATTACTGTCGTCATTGCGCTGGGAGGTTCGACCAATGCAGTTCTTCACATCCTCGGAATGGCACAATGCGCCGGAATTGCTGTAACTCTAGACGACTTTACAACAATTGGTGAACGGGTCCCTGTTTTGGCAGACGTTAAGCCGTCTGGTAAATATCTGATGAGCGAGCTCATTGAGATTGGTGGTATTCAGCCACTAATGAAGATGCTACTCGACCGTGGTTTATTGCACGGTGATGTCATGACGTGTACCGGCCAAACAATGGCCGAAAACCTGGCCGATGTGCAGCCATACCCTGAATCACAAGACATTGTTCGTGCATTCG
This sequence comes from uncultured Litorivicinus sp., assembly GCA_902594275.1. Classification (GTDB taxonomy): domain Bacteria; phylum Pseudomonadota; class Gammaproteobacteria; order Pseudomonadales; family Litorivicinaceae; genus HIMB30. The sequence goes on along the minus strand of CACJLQ010000009.1, from coordinate 21,225 downwards.
AAAACCCAGTGAAAAAAGACAGTCATCTTCGAATTCTTTACGGCAATCTGGCGCCCGAAGGGGCGGTTGCAAAGATTTCTGGTAAAGAAGGACTCTCTTTCACTGGGACTGCGCGATGCTTCAATTCAGAAGAAGAGGCGCTTCAAGCCATCCTCGATGGGAAAATTGAGAAAGGCTCGGTCATCGTGATTCGTTATGAAGGCCCGAAAGGTGGACCAGGTATGCGGGAAATGCTCTCACCAACCAGTGCCCTCATGGGTGCCGGCCTTGGCAAAGACGTTGCACTCATCACTGATGGTCGTTTCTCCGGTGGTTCTCATGGTTTTGTGATTGGCCATGTAACTCCGGAAGCTGCAGTCGGCGGTCCTATCGGACTGCTCGAAGACGGAGATACGATCACGATCGACGCTGAAACAAACGCTCTGATCGTTGATGTTGATGACTCAGAGTTAGCTCGTCGGAAAGCATCATGGACGATAGAAAAAGAGACGCCAACCCGTGGTGTTCTTGCAAAGTATGCGCGATTAGTGTCTTCCGCTAGTCTTGGAGCAGTCACTGATGGCGACTAATTAAAGGGAGATCCGGTCCCAGACCTCGTAACTGTGGGCCGGTGACACGTCATCGCCAGCATGGTCTTCAACTGTAGTTCGCTTGAACTTCTCTTGATCAGGTGCTTCAAAAAAGGCGTCCCCATCAGGTGACACATGTACCTGTGTCACATACATCCGATCGACTTGGTCAATCGCTTCACGATATAAGGTGGCTCCGCCGATCACCATCACCTCATCGGCGCCATCAAGATCCGCCTGTGCTGTTGCAAGCTTCAATGCATCCGCCAAACTCCCAACAACCCGAACCCCTGGTGCCGACCAATCCGCGTTGCGCGTAATCACGACGTTGGTTCGTCCGGGGAGTGGACGCCCGATCGAGTCAAAGGTTTTTCGACCCATCAAAACCGGTTTCCCCATTGTGACTTGCTTGAAGTACTTCAAATCACAGGGCAGATGCCATGGAAGTTGATTATCGACTCCAATGACGCCGTTATCGGCGCGTGCAACGATTAATGCTATTCGGCTCATATGGCCACCGGTGCTTTGATATGAGGGTGTGGTTCATAGCCATCAATCACAATATCCTGTTCGCGGTAATCCAGAATCAAATCAGGTGTTCTTAGCAAAGTGAGTTTGGGTAGTGGCCGAGGTTCACGAGAGAGCTGTTCACGCGCTTGATCGACATGATTCTGATACAAATGCACGTCGCCACCGGTCCAAATAAAGTCGCCCACACCGAGACCACATTGATCAGCAACCAGATGTGTCAGCAATGCGTAGCTTGCGATGTTAAAAGGCACCCCGAGAAACACATCAGCAGAACGCTGATACAGCTGACATGACAATTGATTATCAGCAACGTAAAACTGAAACAGCGTGTGACAAGGAGCGAGCGCCATCCGTCCTGCACGGACATTGTCCTGCGGCGATTGGCTTTCATCAGGCAATAACGAGGGATTCCACGCAGAGACCAAAAGACGCCTGGAGTTTGGTCGGACTTTGATAGATTCAACCACCTCCGTCAACTGATCAATCGTACCTCCATCGGGAGTTGGCCAAGAACGCCACTGTGCTCCGTATAAAGGGCCTAAATGACCGTCCTCTGTCGCCCATTCATCCCAGATCGACACACCGTGATCACGAAGATACTGCGTGTTGGTGTCGCCCTGCATGAACCACAGAAGCTCATGGATCACAGATTTCAAATGAACCTTTTTGGTTGTCACCAGGGGAAAGCCCGCATTCAGATTGAATCGCATCTGATGACCGAAACGGCTCAAAGTCCCTGTACCAGTTCGGTCGCCCTTCGCGGTACCTCCATCCAATAACAGTTGGAGTAAATCAAGATATGCGCGCACCCGGCGACTCCTTCCATATGAACAATAACCACACACCGATCGCTATCATGGGAACTGTCAGCAATTGACCCATCGTCATCCAATTCAGTGCAATAAATCCAAGATGTGAGTCCGGCTCGCGGACAAACTCCACCATAAAACGAAATAAGCCATAACCCAACAAGAAAAGACCCGTCACTTTTCCGCGTCTCCGCGGCTTGGACGAGAATAGCCATAACACCACAAAAAGTAAGACACCCTCGAGGGCAAACTGATACAGCTGACTCGGGTGACGTGCCAGCTCATCTGCTTTCGAAAAAACCATTGCCCAGGGTAAATCTGTTGGTCGACCCCACAATTCGCCACCGATAAAATTACCGAGCCGACCAAAGCCCAAGCCGATCGGAATGAGAGGCGCTAATGCGTCACCGAGAGCGAGTGGTGCAATCTGGTGCTTTCGAGCAAAAATCCAGGTAAACACGATCACGCCAACCAACCCACCATGGAAAGCCATGCCGCCTTCCCAAACATAGAATAACGACAGTGGATTATCGAGCAGACGATCTGGCTGATAAAAGACCATATAGCCCGCACGGCCACCAATGATCACACCAAGAGCAATCCAGCTCAAAAAATCAGACATCTGTTCTCGATTGATTGGAAATGACCCGCGATCAATCCGATAAATCGCAAGCCCATACCCACCCAAAAAACCAAACACGTACATCAACCCATACCAATGGATCTGAATAAATCCCAGATCGAGGGCGACTGGGTTAATCATCCAATCACTCATCCCACGGACGTCCAAATCAAACGAGCTGACAATACAACAAGAAAAGTCGCAAACAGTCGTTGAAGCAATTTTTGGTCAAGAGAATGGGCAAGCCGAGCCCCCAAACGAGCGGAAACTGTGGATGTTGCAATAATGCCAATCAGTGCCGGCAAATAAACGTAGCCAAATGCCCAATCAGGCCTTCCTGGATGGTCGAGACCTGCAAAGACAAATGCAATAGTGCCGGCAAATGCTGTCGATATACCGAATGCTGAAGCTGTCCCAATCGCGTCGCGTACCCGCGCACCATGGGATGTCATAAACGGTACAGTCAAAGCTCCGCCAGCAATACCCATCATTGAACTGATCCAACCCGTCAACGTCCCAGCAAAAGCGAATACCGGAATCGATGGCATCCGAATCGTTCCACCCTCGGAATGACCCAGATTTTTGAAAAACAACTGAAACGACATCATCAACAAAAATGTACCGAGGATCAGAAGCAAAATGTGTCCTGGCAACTGATCAGCCGTCCATCCACCAATCAAGCCACCACCGATCAGAAACGGTCCCATACGAATGACCCACGGCCACATCACTGCATCTTTCTTGTGATGCGCAACCGTCGAGCTCAATCCAGTGAACACAACGCACCCAAGGCTTGTTCCGATGGCCAAATGTGCCAGTACGTTACGATTTATATCAAGCAATTCAAAGCCCAAGAGTAAAACGGGCACAAAAATAATCCCGCCGCCAATGCCAAATAGGCCTGCCAGAATACCTGCGAAAACACCCAAGGGCAGATATAGGATTATTTCTGTCACGCAATTCCCACTTCGAGTGATTCGCGCAAATTTGGTGGCACCAACAGATTCAGGTGCTTATCGATGAATGCCTGAGCAACAATCCGGAGGACTTGGATGCCAGATTCCCGGGTTAATGCCTCCTCAGCGAGCATTCGACATTCCACAGAGCTGAACTCACCTAATGCGCGCTTCACCTGAGCCAATGCCGCAGACGACATGGATAAGTCATTAAACCCAAGACCAACCAATAAGACTGCCGCCAGGGGGTCTCCGGCCATCTCACCACACAAAGCAACCGGAATTTTTGCCTGAATACCCGCCTTAGATGTCATCTCAAGCGCACGCAATACGGCTGGATGAAACCCATCAAACATGTCTGCAACACGCGCATTTGTTCGATCAACAGCCAACAGGTATTGGGTTAAATCGTTTGAGCCTACTGAAAGAAAATCAGCCTCTTGAGCCAACTCAGAAGCAATATAAACAGCACTTGGAACTTCAATCATGACACCAACCTGTGGAGCCACAACTGCGTACCCTTCGGCGGTTAATTCCCGAACCACCCGTTGAATGAGTGCCTTTGATGCCCGCAACTCCTCAAGGGTAGTAATCATTGGTAATAATATACGTAGATTGCCAAATCCTGAATTCGCACGCAGCATGGCGCGAATCTGGGTCAGAAAAATTTCCGGATGATCGAGAGTGACGCGAATACCGCGCCATCCCAAAAATGGGTTTTCCTCGTCAATCGAAAAATAGGGAAGACTTTTATCACCACCAATATCGAGTGTCCTCATCACGACTGGTGCCGGGGAATAAGTTGCCAGCTCAGCTCGGTATTCACTTTCTTGCTCATCCTCTGTTGGAAATCGAGATCGCGCCAGAAAAATAAACTCGGTTCGATAGAGTCCAACTCCATCAATCCAGCTTCGCTGTCTCTCTGATAACTCACCGAACGGACCTGCGTTAAACATCAGATGAACATGCTGACCGTCTGATGTCGTCGCAATCCCAGATTCAATCTGCTCGAGATCCATTTCAAGACTTGCAGCGTCATCGAGCGCTCGTTGATATTCAGACAGCACATGCTCTGACGGTTCAACAATCACTTCTCCACGCCAGCCATCGACGATCAAGTGAGCCCCTGAAATATCACCCAACGGTAAATCCACAGCCCCCATGACCGCGGGAATCCCTAAACTTCGAGCCAAAATAGCCACATGCGAATTGGCCGAGCCCTTCACAGAAACAATCGCCTTAAGCGAACGCGTTTGGACTTCCCCGAGCATGACAGGCGTCACATCTTCCGCTACTAGAATGACGTCATCTGGATAATCAAGAGACTCCGATTGCTCGTGCAGCAACTTTGCTAAGATCCGCCGTCCTAAATCCAGCAAGTCCGTCGCCCGCTCTTTGAGATACGCATCATCCATCGCCTCAAATCGTGCAACCAGGTCCGATACAACATGTTTGAGAGCCGTGGGGGCGGTTTCCCCCGACCGGATGCGCTGACAAACTTCACCACTAAGTGTGTGGTCTTCTAGCATCCTTAAATAGGTATCAAATAATGCTGTCTCTTTACGCGCTAAATGCTCGGACAATGAATCGCTAATCTGACGAAGCTCTGCTTTGACCTCACCCAGTGCCGTTTGGAACTCCTCAAGTTCGTGCTCAGGGTTGTCAGTCTTAGCATCCTTGACTCGCCGTAAATTAGCAGGTGGCTGACGCACAAATGCGGTGCCGGTGGTCACACCTGAAACGCCGGCAACTCCCTTAAAATGAACGTCGATCGGCTGTTCGCCATCGATATTACTGAGATGCAGTCGGCCAGAAACCTTCGCGTGCGCGATCAGGGCTGAGATCTGGGCGGCGACGGTGACGAGCAGTGCCTCTTCATCATCACTGAATTTTCGCTGTGTTGTTTGCTGCACAACCAACACGCCAAGAATTCCGCGCTGATGAACAATTGGAACACCGAGGAACGATTGAAAAATCTCCTCACCGGTTTCCTGTAAAAAACGAAACGCCGGATGATTCGAAGCATCATCAAGATTGGCTAATTCACCACGGCTGCCGACTGTACCGACAAGACCTTCTGTCTTTGCAAGGCTTGCACTTCGCACTGATTCTGGGTTTAAGCCGTCTGTTGCCATTAAAAGCCAACGATCTGTCGATTCATCGAGCAAATACACAGAGCACACACCGGTCTGCATCGTCTGCTTGATGCGTGTCACGATGATTGTGAGCGCCTCATCCAAAGTCGCAGCATCGGTCACCGCCTGAACAAGACGTCGAAGAATATCTAGCATGCCATCGGACCGAACCAACGTAATGCGGGTGCAAGCTCCATCATTGCCTGACGATACACGTCCCTTTTAAACGGAATAACCTGCCCTAGAGGGTACCAATAGCTGACCCATTGATAGGCATCGAATTCCGGATGATCTGTTGCAGCAAGATTCGGCTGAATAAACGGATCATTCAGTGCCAGCAAGTACCAACGTTGCTTTTGCCCCACACAGGTTTTTTTGCCGCGGGGCCGAATAAGGGATTTTGGTAGCCGATAACGAAGCCAGCCCGCGGTTTGCCCCAAAACGACTACCTGATTACTCGAGATTCCTAGCTCCTCGTGAAGCTCTCGATACATGGTCTCTTCAGGAGTTTCACCAGCTTTCATACCACCCTGAGGAAATTGCCATCCATCCTCCCCGTGTCGCCTCGCCCAAAGAACAGAGCCGGTCGGGTGCGCGAGGATAATTCCCACGTTAAGCCGAAAACCGTCCTGATCAATCATGACTTGAAACTCCTTAAAACCCCCTGCATTCTTTCAATTTTTCAGACATCACTCAAATTAAACAAGACAAATCCTATGCAACTTGCCATTTTCGACCTCGACCACACGTTACTTCCATTCGACAGTGACAAGGGCTGGAATCAATTTCTAATCGACGTTGGGGCGGTCGACGAAGCCTATTATCACGAGAACAACGAACGGTTCTATCAAGACTACCTCGATGCATGCCTCGATATCCGCGCCTACCAGCGGTTTGCATGCGAGGTGCTGCAAAACTACCCAATCGACCAAGTGACCGCTTGGAGACATCAGTACGTTCAGGAAATCGTTCGGCCGCAATTACAGATCAAGGCTCTCGACTGCATCCAAGCATATAAAATTGAAGGTTTTCACACACTGATAATCTCAGCGACAAATACGTTCATTATCGAGCCGATCGCCCGTTTGCATGACGTCGACGATTACTTGGGATGCGAATTTGAAATTGTTGAAGGTCAATATTCCGGCGAATTGACAGGGATTCCGACTTATAAAGAAGGCAAAATAATTGCCTTAGATACTTGGCTTGAGTCACAGAACGCGAGTGCATCGACCATTCATTTTTATTCAGACTCAATTAACGATCAGCCACTACTTGAGCGAGCTGATCAAGCATTTGTTGTTGATCCAGATCCGGCCTTGGCACACCTTGCTAACAATCGAGGGTGGCCCGTCATTCAATTTTCAGATTAAGCGGAGTGTCATGAAACAGATCGGTTATTTCACTCATTCAGATTGCATGAGTCATAACATGGGACACATGCACCCAGAAAGTCCAATGCGGTTGAAGGCAATCAATGCGCGGCTCCAAGCCCAAGGACTCATGCTTGATTTGACACAATTCGATGCGAAACCGGCTGAGCTTCATCTCATCGAGAGAGCGCATCCGCATCAATATGTGCATGAAATCGAGCAAACTGGGCTTAGTGTAGTGGATGGTGATTTAATTCCTCTCGATGGCGACACGTCGATGGGCCCAGGATCACTGCGAGCGGCACTGCTTGCCGCCGGTGCGGGATGTCAGGCGGTCGATTGTGTGATGGCTGGTGACATACAGCGTGCTTTTTGTGCAACCCGGCCTCCAGGGCATCATGCTGAAAAATCATTAGCCATGGGCTTTTGTTTATTTAATAACGTGGCGGTCGCAGCATTGCATGCCATCAAACAGTATGGCTTAGAGAGAGTTGCCATTATTGATTTTGACGTCCATCACGGTAACGGAACAGTTGATATATTCGAAAATGACGAGCACGTGATGGTGTGCTCTTCCTTTCAACACCCATTTTATCCGAACCGACACTTTGATACCCCGGGCGAACATTTGGTTTTAACACCAATTCGCGCTGGAGCTTGTGGATCAGAATTTCGAAACAAATTCGAACATGATTTTTTTCCCGCATTGGATCAATTCAAACCCGAACTGATCCTGATATCGGCAGGCTTCGATGCACATACGTCGGATCCGTTGGGTGAGCTCAATTTAGTGGAGGACGACTATCGCTGGATAACGGCACTGATTAGCGATATTTCAAAACGTCATAGTCAATCACGTATCGTATCTATCCTCGAAGGTGGGTATGATCTCGAGGCGTTGAGCCACAGTGTGTGTGCCCACATCGAGACTTTGCTTCATGACTAATTTATCTGACTATCAACAAGTATTGACACCAAATTATGGTCTGCCTCCGACAATTATTGTCAAAGGACAAGGCTGTGAGCTGTTTGGACAAACCGGTGAGCGCTATCTCGATCTTGCTGGTGGTATTGCTGTCAGTGCACTAGGCCATTGCCACCCCGATGTCGTAGAAGCACTAACTCAACAAGCCAATAAGGTATGGCACCTCTCAAACGTATTGGCGAACGAGCCTGCGATCGAGCTCGCGAAAGCTCTAGTGGCATGTACATTTGCTGATCGTGTTTTTTTCTGTAATTCCGGCGCCGAGGCCAACGAAGCGGCAATCAAAGCGGCACGAAAAACTACTTTCGACCTCTATGGTCCTGGAAAACATGAAATCATTGCTTTCAATGATGCGTTTCATGGGCGCACGATCGGAACCATCACAGCCGGAGGTCAACCCAAGTATCGCGTTGGATTTGGGCCCATGCCAGCAGGTTTCACACATCTTCCTTTCAATGATTGCAATGCCCTGAACACTCAAATTTCTGAGAAAACCTGTGCCGTCATGGTTGAGCCGATTCAAGGAGAGGGTGGTGTCCGTCCAATCTGCCCCACGTTTTTCGAGAAAATTCGTACCGCCTGCGACCGTGTTGGTGCTGCATTGATCGTTGATGAGGTACAGACAGGCATGGGGCGGACAGGCAAGCTATTCGCCTATCAACATAGCGACATTACCCCAGATATTCTAACAAGCGCGAAGAGTCTTGGGTGTGGTTTTCCAATCGGTGCGATGCTCTGTCAGGAACGGATTTCGGAGCATCTCATTGCTGGCACCCATGGAAGTACATATGGCGGAAATCCTCTTGGAACGGCAATAGCTGCCCGAGCACTCGAGCTCATTAATACACCTGAGCTTCTGAGTAATGTGGTGGCTCGCGGCCAACAATTAATCCAAGGGCTCAACCAACTGAACGAAAAATATGGTCTGTTCAAAACGATCCGAGGAAAAGGGCTTCTGATCGGCGCTGTTTTAAAGGATAAATACGATGGACGGGCTGGCGAGCTTTCGGCCCTGACTATGCAAGAAGGTCTAATGACACTTGTTGCCGGGCCGCGTGTGCACCGATTTGCGCCACCCTTAATCATCTCGGAAGTTGAAATTGATGAGGCATTGGATCGGCTTGACCGGGCATACGCTCAGTTTAATAAACAGGCTTAACTCAACCGAATAGGCTACACTAGGAGGTATGAAAAAATCGCGAATCACACCACGGGTTTTGCTGTCAGCTTTCGCTCTCTCGATTTCCCAGACGTCGATTGCATTCGATGTTGCTGGACTGAAAATCGGAGACACTGTGGATGACTTCCAGAGCTTGGAAAGTCCTGCGAAAGAATTCTTGACAATTACTCACGATCCGAACGGTAACATTGTTCGCGTTTTTTATCGCCAAGAGGGCCTGCCGAATGACGAAAAAACACAAGCCAAATTAGTCAATCGCATCTGTAACAAGTATGGCCGTGTGACACCTTGCTACGCAGCACTCTCCGAAATCGAATCGAACGACAAACAGTTCCTACGATTCTTCCATCTGTATCGTGATGACAACGAAACTCGAGAACTGCGCGCGCGGATTCGTCGTACTAAAGCGTTTAGTCTGACTCCAGATTTGACTGTTGAAATCGATTTGATGGATTCAGCGTACGCAAAAGCGTTGCGCGAGCAGAAGGCGGCTGCGTCTGATTTGATCGACTTTTAGAGAAGTTAGCCAATCCGAAAACACGGATTGGTTCCTTGTTTATTTTTGACGTGACGTTTCAATCAACTGTTCAAGTAGTTGAAATAACTGAGATTCGCCGCCTGCTTGTGATACGCCTGTCACAAACTGCCCATTGACAACGAGTGCGGGAACGCCCTGAATCCCATAAGCACGGACTCGTGCATCGGCAAGACGCAGTGCACTCTCCGTCGCAAATCCAGCAAGCTCGCGTTTCACGACCGCAGGATCCGCCCCATATCGCTCGAAAAAAGCAACGACATCGTCTACGCGCTGTAAACGCTGCCCCTCGCGATGAATCGCATTAAACAATGGCTCGTGGATCGTCTCCAAAAGTCCCAAATTCTTTGCAACCCAGAACATCCTCGCATGCATTTCCCAAGAACGCCCAAACACAACGGGCATTCGCGTGAACAATACATCGCTTGGTAGTTTTTGGGCCCATGCCTTCAAGGCCGGATCCAGCGTGTCGCAGTGTGGGCATCCATACCAAAACAGTTCCAAAACCTCGACACGCGAGGGATCTGATGTGACCACTGGTTTAGTGAGGGTCTGATAATGAACTCCTTCCTGGAATCCGTCAGCAGAACAGGCTTGATTCATCATCAAACCCAAGCCGAGAACTATCGTCGAAAGGAGGCGCTGTAACATTACTGAAGACCTCCGACATAGCTCGCAACAGCTTCAATATCTGCATCTGACATATTTTTAGCGACCCCATTCATCATGACATGCTGACGTTGACCGTCACGATATGCCTTTAACTGCATCTCCGAATACGCTGCCCATTGGCCCTTGAGTAATGGGAAAACAGCTGAAGCCACTCCAGCGCCGGTCGGCCCATGACATGCAGCGCACGCACTGATTCCTTTCTCAGAATCTCCATATCGATACAACTGCTGACCACGAGCAACTAAATCTGCCTCGACGGCACCTTTTGATGGCGTCTGCGCTGAAAAGTAAGCAGCTAGATCGGCGATATCTTCATCTGATAGAGCTGCAGCGAAACCGGCCATGATTGCGTTGACGCGCGAACCGTCACGATATGCTTTGAGTGTCGACTGCAAATAAGTCGCGTGCTGGCCTGATAATTTTGGATAATCCGCAACAGCGCTATTACCATCTGGACCGTGACATCCAGCACAAGTCGCACTCTTTGATTTTCCTTGGTCAGCGTTTCCGACATAAGCGGCAGTTGCTGAAGAATCTGCAGCGACAACAATTGTCGAGGCGAGGGTCAATCCAATAACCGTGATTAAAGACTTCATTCTTTTCATCTCTTTGTTGGGAAAGCGATAGGTTTTTCGATGAAGTAGTATACATAGCACTTGAAATTTATGCAGTGAGGGATTCAATTCACGTGCGCGATACACAGCTCGACCCAAGACTGGCTCAGACCAAGTTCCTCACCAGCGCACCGACACTGGCTCAATGTCCTCCTGAATGCGGACCCGAGATCGGCTTTTGTGGTCGTTCAAACGCAGGTAAATCCAGTGCACTGAACACATTAACCGGACAAAAGAGGCTGGCAAGAGTCTCGAAAACACCGGGGCGCACACAGCTGATCAATTTCTTCGAAGTTCCTCACACAGGTGGTTTCCTAGTTGACTTGCCAGGCTATGGATTTGCCAAAGTTCCAGAAGCAATGAAAAAACAATGGCAACAACATCTTGGTGAATTTCTTGCTGAACGCCGAACACTCACCGGACTTGTACTACTAATGGACGTCAGACGTCCGATGACAGCACTCGACGAACAGATGTTGTCTTTCGCCGACCATCGGGACATGCATACCCTCCTACTTTTAACCAAGAGCGACAAACTGAGTCGAAATCAAGCCGCTAAAGCCCGTTTAACAGTGCAAAAACGGCGCCCACAATCACTAGTGCTCAATTTTTCCAGTCTCGACAAGGCAGGAATCACCGAGGCATCTGCTTGGATTACTCATCATTTGGATGGAAAAAAATAATAAAAAACCCCGGTAGCTCACACCGGGGTTTCAACGTCCGACAGGGGTCTCGTCGGAACAACGACTGAGGGATGCTCGTTGTGTTAATATTCAGACAACATGGATCTGAAAAAGTTCAATAATTATCAAGAAATTTTAGTGCGCCTCAAACCAACTTGCGCCACTCCCAATCTCGACTATTAAAGGCACCGCAAGCTCAGCTGCCGCTTCCATCTCTGTTCGGACGATCTGTCGAGCGCCATCCATATCCTGATCGCGAACCTCAAACACGAGTTCGTCGTGCACTTGCAGTAACAAGTTACAGCCTAAATTTGTGGTCGCTAGCGCCTTTTGAACCCGTAACATTGCGCGTTTAATGATATCCGCTGCTGTCCCTTGCATCGGAGCATTAATCGCTGCCCGCTCAGCAGCTTGACGAATAGGCACTTGGCGTGCGCGAATATCAGGAAGCGTAAGCCGCCGGCCAAACACCGTCTCGACATAGCCTTTTTCGTGGGCCATTGCGCGCGTCGAGTCCATGTAATGTCTCACTCCAGGATATCGCTCAAAATATCGATCGATATAGGCGGCAGCCTCTGCACGCTCGATTCCAAGTTGGCGAGCAAGGCCGAACGCGCTCATCCCATATATCAGTCCAAAATTAATAGCTTTTGCACGGCGTCGCTGCTCATCCCCGACGAACATTGGCTCGAGATCAAATACCTCAGCAGCAGTGGCTCGATGGATGTCATCGCCACGAGAAAAGGCATCGACCAAACTCTGATCACCAGATAAGTGCGCCATAATCCGTAATTCAATCTGTGAATAATCAGCAGCCATCACTGACCAACCATTCGGCGCAACAAATGCCTTTCGGATTCGTCGTCCCTCTTCGCTACGGATCGGGATGTTTTGCAGATTCGGGTCCGATGATGACAATCGCCCGGTCGAGGTCACAGCCTGATGGAATGAAGTACGAACGCGTCCATCCGCTGGATCACAGTCATCCGGCAGCTTGTCAGTGTATGTTCCTTTGAGTTTTGACAGACTGCGGTGCTCAATCAATAGCTTCGGCAACGGATAGTCGAGCGCCAGTTCTTGCAAAACCTCTTCATTTGTCGACGGTGCACCTTTCGGTGTTTTTTTCAATACAGGCAGCTTCAACTCATCAAACAAAATTTCTTGTAACTGCTTAGGACTCGACAGATTGAATGGACGCCCAGCCAACGTTTGGGCTTCTGACTCCAATTTTTCCAGTCTTGTCCCAAGTGACTTTGATTGTGATCTCAATATCGCGCTGTCGAGTAATGCTCCGTGAATTTCCATCTCCCGAAGCACAAGCATTACTGGCAATTCCAAATCTTGATATATCGATTGTAACGACGGCTCATCGGCCAATCGCCGTGAAAATTGGTTAAATAGTCGCAATGTAATATCAGCATCTTCAGCTGCGTACTCAGATGCCTGCTCAAGCGGCACCGCTGCAAATCCAATTTGTTTGGCGCCTTTGCCACACACATCCTCGTAAGAAATCGTATCAACACCCAATAACCGTTTCGCGAGCGAATCCATGTCGTGGCGACCACCGGCAGCATCCAGTACGTAGCTCATTAACATAGTGTCAGCCAACAAACATCGTGATATCAAACCAACAGTCTCCAGAACCGTTAAGTCATATTTCAGGTTATGACCAACCATCGTCAGAGTCGGGTCTGCTAGCAGATTCGACACGTGGTTCAGAACCACTGTGATATCAAGTTGCTCTCCAGTTAAGTGTGCAACCGGGACATAACACGCCTTGCCTTCTGCAGGCGCCAGTGAAATTCCGACGAGCTCCGCATGCCTCGAAACAAGCGATGTTGTTTCGGTATCAAGCGCAAATACTCCCGCCTCACGGCACTGTGAAAGCCAAAATTCAAACCGATCGAGAGTAGTTACCAGCTCGTAGTCAGTATCAACCGCAGCCAGAATCTCAACTGATGTCTGAATTGATGCGGACGCATTCGAAAGTTGTTTTAAAAATTGATTGAGTTCGAGCTCGGTATACAAGGCGGTGAGACGCTCAAGATCTGGACCCGAACGCAATAATTCCTCAAGCCCGACTGGTAATTCACAATCCGTCTTGATGGTGACCAAAGCCTTGGACAGTGGTAAGACGTGCATGTGCTCCCGAAATGTCTCACCAATCTTGCCTCCAATGTCATTCGCGCTGGCAACAACCCCATCGAGAGTTCCGTAGGCATTCAACCATTTCGCAGCCGTCTTCGGGCCACACTTCGGAATCCCAGGTACGTTGTCAACGCTATCGCCTGTCAATGCGAGAAAATCGATGATGCGCTCTGGTGGAACGCCAAACTTTTCCGAAACACCAGCTGGCGTCAGAGTGGTGTCACTCATCGTATTCACAAGCGTTACTTTATCGGTCACGAGTTGCGCTAAATCTTTGTCTCCAGTTGAAATAAGAACGGTCTCTCCAGCCGCCTCAGCCATCTTCGCAAGCGTCCCAATCACGTCGTCAGCCTCGACACCCGGTACTGCAAGTAATGGAAATCCTTGCGCTTTGACAATCGCATGTAGCGGTTCTATCTGCTCACGAAGCTCATCAGGCATTTTTTCTCGATTCGCCTTATATTCAGCGTACATATCGTCTCGAAATGTTTTTCCTGACGCGTCAAACACAACAACCATCCGCTCGGCACCGGTGGAATCTGCCAGCTTATTCAGCATCGAGATCACGCCACGTATTGCGCCAACAGGCTGGCCGGTACTGGTTGTCAGTGGTGGCAAAGCATGGAAGGCGCGATATAGGTAAGAAGACCCATCGACTAAAACCAAAGGTGCAGACATTCAAGCTCCTGAGAGTGTTGCTTTTGTATCTCTCGATGCATAATACCGCGCTTAGACAGGACGCGGCGATGAGTGTTTACACAGAATTAAACCTGCAGGATATGCAGGATTTCACCAAACAGTTTAATTTTGGTGCATTAAAAAGCTTTCAGGGCGTGGAATCAGGTGTTGAAAACACTACGTATTTTGTCTCATTTGACCAAGCTGAAACCGTTCTTCAAATATTCGAAGAACAGGGATTTGATGAAATTCCTTTTTTTATTGAACTCAATCGTCGTCTCTCGGAAGATCAAGTCCCCGTCGCAACTCCGCTTGCCAATCGGTCTGGCGACCGACTCTTTACGATCAAAGGGAAGCCGGCCGCTTTATTCCAGCGTATTCAAGGATCAACCATTTCTCCGATCTCTGTCGAGGCGTGCGGACAAATGGGTGAAGCGCTTGGAAAAATGCATGCTGCAACGCAACGATATACAGATTTAAAACGCGAAAACCATCGTTGGAATCAATGGTGGGAAAGTAATGTGGAACGAGTCATCGACTTGGTACCTAAAGAACACAGAACCACACTCGATCAACAAATTATTCGCTCGCGAGAATTTGTCGATGCCTCAGTATCGCTACCTAAAGGAATCATCCATGGCGACCTATTTTGCGACAATGCTCTATTTCAAGGCGGACAACTAGCCGGCATTATCGACTTCTACAATGCGTGTGATGGATGCCTACTGTTCGACTTGGCCGTCACTATCAACGATTGGTGTTCCACCCCAACAGGGCGTCTCGATGCAGACAAAACCACAGCACTCTTCAGCCGATATCATGCCTTACGGCCGCTCACAGACGAAGAAATTTCCCACTGGCCACGAGCCGTGGAGACGGCCGCACTTCGATTCTGGATGCTACGTCTGGTTGCGCTCGCTCGAAAACGTGAGGGCGGTCCGAAGGCACCTCCTCACGTGAAAGATCCCAACGATTTCTTGGTAATCTTGGTCGCTCGACACGCAGACCCTCAATGCGATCTCATATCAGCATAGAGCCTGTTAGTCGGTTGTGGCATCTCGCCTGGCCTCTGATCATCGCCAATATTGCTACACCACTTTTAGGACTCGCAGATGCCGCCATTGCAGGGCATCTTGATCACGCTTATTACCTAGCCGCCGTCACGGTTGGTGCCGAATTACTGGTTATCTTCTTTGGCACATTCTCGTTTCTACGCATGGGTACCACTGGGCTTGTCGCACAGGCTGTCGGCTCAAACGATCAAGCCCATGCTTTCCGAATCGTCGCAAATTCTGTTTTACTGGCTTTAGGAATCGGCACCCTGCTTCTGCTTTTAGGGGCACAAGCGATCGATCCTCTATTGCAGTTCGCAGAACCCTCTGCAGAAATGACTGATCCTCTTCAAGAATATTTGGCAATCCGGCTATGGGGAGCACCAGCAAACTTAACGCTTATTGCCTTGACCGGCTGGTTCATTGGCCAAGGGCTCACACGAGTCGCTCTCTATCTCTCTGTTGGCCTTAATGTCTTAAATATTGTGTGTAACTATCTGCTTGCAATTGAGCTACAGTTGAATAGTTACGGAATTGCCCTTGGTACAGTCATCTCTGAGTATGCTGGGGCGGTTATTGCCGGCTGTGTGCTTTGGAGAAAATTTACGCGTAGCCGAGTTGTCATGCATTCAATTCAGGCATCTGGCCTATGGTTACAGCTCGTCAAAATCAATACTCCTTTGATGCTTCGTACCATTTTGCTGCACAGTGTTTTTGTGACTTTATCTGTATTCGCGGCTCGACTCGGCGTCCAGGAAGCTGCTGCGATTGGCCTAATTTTGGTACTTCTGGCGACAGCTGCGTACGCTCTGGATGGGTTCGCCTATGCATCCGAGATCGAGGCGGGCCAAGCTCTCGGGGAGCGGCAGTTTATCAGGTTCAGAGAAAGCCTATGGGCTGGAGCCATTCTTTCCCTCGTCTCGACAGCCGCCATCGTTCTCATTGCAAATTTATTCCACAGCCAACTCTTTCAAACACTGACCAATTTCCAGAATGTGGTGGTCGAAGCCAATGCCCTGATGACCTGGTTTACATGGATACTTTTGGCGCTTTGCTGGTCTTATTGGCTCGATGGTGTGTTTATCGGAGTTACTAAAACAGTCGACATGTGCCTTGCTATGTGCGTAGCGACAGTCTTGGGATGGTACGGGAGTCTCTGGTTGATAGGAACAAATTCACTGAATCTATTAATGGCTAGCTTTCTCATTTTCTCGGTCATTCGGACCATTACATTGGCTGTCCGCCTTCCAGCTGTCATCTTCGAGCTTAAGCATCTTTCGATTCGGACGCATCCAAAATCCTGACCGGTTGGATATCTTCATCGAACACTGGATCTGTGTAATTGACCCGCGTGACTATCTCGGTTTGTTCGGGAGCCTGAAGTGCAATTACGTCTTGATGGCCGCATAAAATGCACTCGCGACGCATCACTTTTTCACTCTCATCTTCCCAAGCCCTCACTTTGTCTTGTGCCCCACATTGCTGACAAACAGCGCCAGCAATAAAACGTTTCAATGCCATGATTGACTCCTATGCTCCTTCGGAAATAGTGTGGGACTTTCAGTGCACCACAAGGATTATTATGACCATTCGCGTATACGATAACCAACGCCCCAAAATCGATGAATCTGCGTGGGTAGACCCATCTGCTGTCGTGGCTGGCAAAGTCTCTTTAGGCCGAGATGTATCCGTTTGGCCTCAAGCGGTCATTCGCGGCGATGTGAACTCCATTACTGTTGGCGCGCAGACTAATGTTCAGGACGGCGCTGTCTTGCACTGCACTCACGATGGACCCTATACCGCTGGTGGAAAAACACTTCAAATTGGAGAGCGCGTAACTATTGGGCACCAAGCATGTTTGCACGGTTGTACGGTTGGTAATGAGGTGCTCGTGGGAATTGGAGCGACAGTGCTCGATGGAGCGATTGTCGAGGATCAGGTTATGATCGGTGCGGGTAGCTTAGTACCATCTGGGAAAACCCTTGAATCTGGGCACTTATACGTCGGCACACCTGTCAAAAAGGCGAGACCGCTGAAAGACAGCGAGAAAGAGTTTCTCAAGTACTCAGCAACGCACTACACCCAACTCGCGAACAAACATCGAGAGGTAACGGGCTAACTCGAAGCCCGTTCAACTATTTTTGCTTTCTCAATAACTTGAACGGCTAAGTCAGCCTTATATTGTGCGAGACGATCGCGAAGTGAGTGGTCGGCTGTCGCGACGATTTGAGCCGCTAAAAGCCCCGCATTGTGCGCGCCGTTAATCGCAACGGTCGCCACGGGAACACCTTTCGGCATTTGAACAATAGACAGCAAGCTGTCCTCGCCATTCAAGCAGGTTGCCACAACAGGTACGCCGATTACTGGCAACTCAGTCGCAGCAGCAATCATCCCTGGTAGATGGGCAGCACCACCAGCGCCCGCAATGATCACATCAAGACCGCGATCACGTGCCGATGTTGCATAATCCATTAAACGATCTGGAGTGCGATGAGCCGAAACAACCGTTGCCTCAACGCCAACGCCTAACGATTTCAGTGCATTAACAGCACCTTCCATGACAGGCCAATCTGAATCTGACCCCATGATGACGCCAACTTTCACGGTCATTGCGGCGTATCTCCTCGAACAATTAGGCTTCTTCGAACCGATTCTAATTGTTGAATCAATTCATCGTGATTGTTACCTATCAAAGTAAAGTGTCCCATCTTTCGGCCTGGACGACACTCATCCTTTCCATACAGATGAATATGCGCGTCAGGAAGTTGCGACAAATTTACCAACCCTTCAATCACTGGCGACCCAATAAAACCTGACTCCCCAACCAAATTAGCAGTCAACGCAACACCGCGAAGCTCGACCGCCCCAAGCGGAAGGTCCAAACACGTGCGCAGCTGATTTTCAAACTGACTTGTGACACATGCTTCAATGGTGTGGTGCCCAGAATTGTGCGCACGTGGCGCTACTTCATTGACCAGTAAACTACCATCATCGGTCACAAAGAGTTCAACTCCGAAAAGACCATTGGTTCCGAAAGACTCGACAGTTTGTTTAGCAAGCTCTTGCGCTTGTACTCTCAACGCATCACTGACTCTGGCAGGGGCAACGAGATAATCGAGTAGATTTAATACCGGATCGACAACCATTTCGACTGGATCGTAAGCAACCATTTCACCTGAGGCTCGGCGCGCCACCATGACAGCTAACTCGGTTCCGCCACCAACAAATTTTTCAAGAAAGCTTCTAGTTTTCAGTCGTCTATCCCAATCACTAGCAGATTGGATCACATGAACACCACGGCCGTCATAACCGCCGGTATGCGCCTTTTGTACACAAGGCAAACCGAATGCTTCAACCACGCCAAAGTCTGGATCATCGCCAATATCGATGAATTCAGCTGTCGGAACCCCACTAGCCTGATAGTGGCACTTTTGTGCTAATTTATTTTGGATTAAACGAATCGTCGCTGGTGCTGGAATCATCTCGACACCTTGATCAGCAAGCGTCATTAAAATATCGGCGCCCACATTTTCGAGATCAAAGGTCACAATATCTGACTGTTCGCAAAATACTTTCAGGGCATCCGGATCATGAAGCGCACCCTGAATCTGAGCATAAGCGACCTGTCCAGCAGGTGAATTATGCATTGGATCCAACACTGTCATCTGAACGTGGTACGCATTACACGCGGGTGCCAGCATCCGAGCAAGTTGCCCGCCGCCAACAACACCAAGACGCGCTAGTGGAAGAGATTTGTGCATGAACATCTCTCAAAAGCTTAATAGTATATCAAAAGGCCCGAATGTCGGGGGCGCGACCAAAATCAACGAGTTGCTCAAAAGGATCCGGATAGACGCCGGTCCATAATTCAAACTGACGCGCTGCCTGGGCCAACAACATCCCCAAACCATCGGCGCGTTGATCTGTCAGTGCACGACACATTTTCAAAAATGGCGTATCGTCCACACCGTACACAAGATCATAGCAGGCACCATCAGCATTCAAGATGCGATCAGTCAGCTCGACCCCCGTGCTACCAGACAGCCCCGCAGATATTCCATTAATAACCAAATCAAACGGTGCGCCCTGTGAATCCAGCTCTGACAGTGCAATGCCGCGCACACCTTGGTCATAACGCCCTACCAAACGGCTCAACTTTTCTATTGATCGATTAGCGATCACGATTTCGTCTGGACTTTTTGCAACAAGCGGTCCGAGACAACCTGCGACCGCCCCACCAGCACCCAAGATCAATATACGCCGACCCGTTGGAGACCATCTGAGCCGCTCGAGATCGTCCAACAGACCGAGACCATCTGTATTGTGACCGTATAAACCGCTATCCTGTGGCACCAACGTGTTACAAGCACCAGCAAGTAAGGCCTCATCAGAGAGCGAACTGGCGAGCTGAAAAGCTGACCACTTGTGAGGAACGGTAACACTCAGTCCGTTTCCGCCATCTGCAAAAAATCGCGAGACTTCGGATTCGAAATCTTGCTCCTTGACTTGAACTTTGTTGTACACCACGTCCATGGACAGCTGTTCACCGAACCGCCGGTGAATTTCAGGGGATTTTGAGTGTCCGATTGGGTCGCCAAAAACCGCGAACTGGTAGGTCATAACCATTCTCGAGGCTTCAGGTATTCAAAGAGCGCCGCTTCATCCGTATTGTTTTCTGGAACGTAGCCATACTCCCAGCGTGCAAGAGGGGGCATCGACATCAAAATCGATTCTGTACGACCACCACTCTGTAACCCAAACAGCGTGCCGCGGTCGTACACTAGATTGAATTCGACGTAACGCCCCCTTCGATACAGCTGAAATTCACGCTCACGCATCCCATACATTATCGTTTTACGCCGAGTTACGATTGGAATGTATGCAGGAACGAAAGCGTTGCCTACCGCCTGCATAAATGCAAAACTTTGCTCAAATCCCAGCTCGTTAAAGTCATCGAAAAATAACCCACCGATGCCACGAGTTTCGTCACGATGCGGCAAATAAAAATAAGCATCGCAAGCCTTCTTATATCTCGGATAATACTCCGCTCCAAATGGCTCAATCGCATCTTTGGCCGCCTGATGGAAGTGAACACAGTCCTCATCAATTGGATAAAACGGGGTTAAATCAAATCCACCGCCGAACCACCAAACTGGCTCTTCGCCCTCTTTTTCAGCCACAAAAAACCGCACGTTAGCATGCGATGTTGGGACGTACGGATTCTCTGGATGAATGACGAGGCTCACGCCCATTGCCTGCCAGGATCGACCAGCAAGCTCAGGACGCGCAGCGGTTGCCGCCGGAGGAAGGGTCGACCCCATGACATGACTGAATCCGACGCCCGCTTTCTCAAATACCGCGCCATCAGCCATTACGCGAGACCGACCACCGCCGCCTTCACGTCGCTCCCATTGATCCTGTTGAAACGCTGCTTGACCGTCTTCAGCCTCTAACGCCTGGCAAATCTCATCTTGGAGCCCAAGTAAATAAGATGCCACGGCATGAAAATCTGTCATTTCATCAATCCCTAATGATTGTTCCTGTTTGCATATCTCGGATGGTACTTGGTTTTCGGTACCCCTGTGTACGGCCTTCGGCTACATAGTCGACCACGTGGCCCAATTGATTCATGACCTGCCATCGTGATTGACATGCCTGACGACCTGAACGATTTGCAGACGTT
>CACJLQ010000008.1 GCA_902594275.1 uncultured Litorivicinus sp. | reverse complement strand
GGATACCGATCTGATGTCAAGATGATCTGCTGTCCACCCTCCAGCAGACTATTAAAAGTATGGAAAAATTCTTCTTGAGATTTCTCCTTTCCTGCGAAAAATTGAATGTCATCGATCAGTAACGCATCCACGTTGCGATATACGCGCTTGAAGTCAGCAATTGCGTTCAGCTGTAACGCCTTCACCATATCTGCAACAAACCGTTCAGAATGAACGTATATGATTTTCGCTTTGGCGTTTTGCGAACGAATCTGGTTACCAACAGCATGCATCAAATGGGTCTTTCCTAGCCCCGTATCCCCATAAAGAAAAAGGGGGTTGTACTCAGATCCTGGTTTTTCTGAGACCCGCTGTGCCGCTGCTCTCGCCAGTTGGTTTGACTTACCCTCAACAAAATTACCGAACCGAAAATCCGAATTCAGACGGTTACTGTGCTTGATTGAGCCTTCGACAATCGCTGGCTCACGATCCAGCATCTGAGTGGGGCTTTGGTGCGCCTTAGGCTGATGTCCGTTTTTTTCGGGCTTGGTGGCTGACGCCAGCTTTGAAATCGGCCTGTCACCACCGGTCGACGAACCCACCCGAATCGACACGTGAAAAGTGCCACCCACATGCTGCGAATAAAAAGACTGGATCCGGTCGAGATAGCGGTCAGAGACCCAATCTTTGACAAAGCGGTTCGGTGCAAACAAGTATATCGATTGTGCGCTCTCTTCAACCTGCAGCGGTCTTATCCATGTATTTAACTGCTCTGCTGTTAATTCTGCGGCAAGTTGTTCAACGCATACGTCCCATTTCATTCATTTATTTCTCCATGACGGGGATAAGTTATGCACAATCTCTCCCGCTTAGGTCAATAGCACCACATTATATATTTATTAAATTGCTGATTTATATGCAGAAATTTATTTTTTAATAGTTTTGGGGATAACTTTGCGACAACCGCGTAAAAACAAGCGAAAACATGACTAAAAACAACAGCAAATATTTTTCTATCGAACTATCCACAGCTCCAATCTGTCTATAAATTGATCAATAAAAAACTAGAGCAATAGGCCTGGCTCGAAAAGCGCTTTAAATCCACCGCATCTTTCGGTACACTTTGCGCCCCTGTAAATATGAACAGTTAGGAAAACAGTCATGAAGCGTACGTTTCAACCAAGCGTCCTCAAACGCGCTCGAAATCATGGTTTCCGTGCACGCATGGCCACCAAGAGCGGTCGTCAAATCATAGCCCGTCGCCGCGCAAAAGGTCGAAAGTGCCTATCTGCTTAAATGGGTCGCACTATGACGGTGACTTCACTGCCGTCGCGAAGCGACTTTGATGCTGTCTTTTCAAGTCCCGACGCTAGATCCAGCACTCGGGAATTTTTGGTTTTAGCCAAGCGAAGCCACCACCTCTGTGGCCATCGCGTTGGTTTTGTGACCTCAAAGAAAAAAATCTGCCGTGCCGTTGACCGTAATCGTTTTCGCAGAGTCTTCCGAGAATATCTGCGGACCGAATTTATTGCGCCGACCAGCGATATCGTAGTTATTGCGCGACAAGTTCCTCACGCTCTGCGCTCTTCACAATTCAAAAACGAACTTCATCATGCTCTCACAAAACTTTCTGAACGACTCAGAGCGATCGATGCGGGCTAATCGTCTTTTCAGCGCTTTGCCAATTGCGGTAATTCGTTTCTACCGGTACTTTATTTCCCCATTAATTTCACCATCCTGTCGGTTTCAACCGACCTGCTCAGCATATATGATAGAAGCGATTGAGCAGCATGGTGTGATCAAAGGATTATGGTTGGGAATAAAACGAATCAGCAAATGTCATCCCGGCCATCCTGGCGGATATGATCCGGTCCCTGAATACAACGGAAATACGAGACAACATTAATGGATATTCAACGTACTGGCCTTCTCGCAATCCTAGGCGTCCTAACTTACGTTCTCTTTCTCCAGTGGAACCGATATACGGAAACGAATCACGAAATCACCCAGGTTGCTGCCGAGCAACCATCGACTCTCTCCCCATCAAAGCCGACCAATGAAATCCCTTCAACCAACAATCGCTTGGAGACACCGGTCGCACCTTCAAAATCGACGATTGACGGCGATCATCTGTGGATCAGTACCCCGATCACCGACATCACCATCGATCTAACCGGTGGTGATATCATTCAAGTGCTACTCAAAGAGTACCCAGTGTCGTTAAATGACCCGAATAATTCAATCGCATTACTTGACATGTTGAACCGAACGTATGTGGCTCAGAGTGGTCTTGTAGGAACTGATGGTCCAGATGCGGCATCAAACGGACGACCTGTTTATCAGGCGGAACAGGACCAATATGTCGTTGATGCACCGACAGACATTTCCATTCAAGCAACGACCCAATCAGGTTTGACGGTTACCAAAACTTTTTCGATAGATCCTAATCGCTATGACATTCGGGTAACTCACACTATTCAAAATACCTCCGGCACCCCCAAAACTGTTTCACCTTTCGTTCAGTTGAAGCGAGATAACTCGGCCGATCCTTCGATTCAAAACTCGATGGGTATGCAAGCGTTTTTAGGCTATGCCTTGCGGACAGCCGAAGAGCGATACCGCAAAATATCGTTCTCCGATTTTGAAACAGCAGCTGATGCTCGAAATCTCAATACGGAATTGAAGGGAGATGCAGTGACCGGGGGCTATCTCGCACTCTTACAACACTATTTTACAAGTGCTTGGATTCCCGCCGATAATCAAACCCATCTCTATTCTTTTCGGACGAACCAAGACGGTCATTTCATCGGTAGTATCATCAGTCCCGACATAGTTGTTCAAGCTGGCGAGCTTCAACAGACTACTGCAACACTCTATGCTGGACCGAAAGACCAAGATACATTAGAACTGTTATCACCAGGCCTCGAGCTTGTTGTTGACTATGGGTGGCTCTGGTTCATTGCTCAACCTTTGTTCTGGCTATTGAAATTCATACAGACATACGTCGGTAATTGGGGCTTTGCAATTATCTTAGTGACTGTCGTAGTGAAGGCCGCTTTTTTCCAGCTGTCTGCTGCAGCATACAAATCGATGGCCAAAATGCGTAAGTTCACGCCAGAAATCACGCGCATGCGTGAACTCTATGGTGACGATCGCCAAAGAATGTCAAAGGAAATGATGGATCTTTACAAGCGTGAAAAGATCAATCCCTTAGGCGGTTGCTTGCCGATTCTTGTACAAATGCCAGTATTTATCGCTTTGTATTGGGTGCTTCTCGAGAGTGTTGAGCTTCGCCAAGCACCTTTTATTCTGTATATCGAAGATCTCAGCGTTAAAGACCCATATTTTATCCTGCCTCTATTAATGGGCGTTTCGATGTACATCCAAACATCGCTTAATCCAACACCACCAGATCCAATGCAAGCAAAAATCATGAAATATATGCCTGTCGCATTTACTGTCTTTTTCTTGTGGTTCCCAGCTGGACTCGTGCTGTATTGGGTTGTCAACAATATCCTATCGATTGCTCAACAATGGGTTATTACCAAATCCATCGAAAAAGCTGATCCTCAACACTCATGATCCGTTCTGATACGATCGTCGCTTCGGCCACAGCACCTGGTCGTGGGGCGATCAGTATCATTCGGATTTCCGGCCCCCAAAGTGTAAAAATCGCACAAACGCTAAGTGGCAAGACACTAAAACCACGAATAGCCACCCTTGGATCAATCATCTCCGGCTCTGAAATTATCGATACCGGTATTTGGATCTATTTTGTCGGTCCACACAGCTTCACTGGCGAGGATACCATTGAGTTCCAAGGACACGGCGGGCCTGTCGTTATTCAAACAATTTTATGCTTAATGACACGTCATGGGGCACGACTTGCCGAACCTGGTGAATTTAGTCAACGCGCTTTCCTCAATGGGAAGATTGATTTAACTCAAGCAGAGGCGATCAGTGATTTGATCAATGCGTCATCAGTATCTGCTGTCAAAGCAGCCAACAATTCTTTACAAGGCCACTTCGCTGATCAGATCAATTCGATTATCTCGAACCTCATTGCTTTAAGAACACAAATTGAAGCGCATATCGACTTTCCAGACGAAGATATTAACCCTCAAACCATCAACACGTTTTCTCTAACCATCACTAATATCAAAACCCACATTGGTAAACTAATACAGTCAGCTAAAGAAGGCGCAAAACTGAATCGATCCGCTGAAATTGTATTGATCGGTGAACCGAATGCTGGAAAAAGTTCGTTACTTAACTCACTCGCTCAAGCACCTCTCGCCATCGTAACTGATATCCCTGGGACAACCCGAGATTTAATCCGCCATGATTTGTTGATCGATGGGCTTGAAGTACGAATCACAGATACGGCTGGCATTCGCTCAACAACGGATATCATCGAAAACGAAGGGATCAATCGGGCTATCGCAGCATTACAAGGAGTAGATTTAGTGCTCTGCCTATTTGATGATCGCCATCAACAAATTTCTGAAGACTCCGTTCAACATCTGATTGGCATACCCTCAAATATTCCTGTCGGCTTGTTAAGCACCAAAATTGACATACATCGCAAACCCGTCGACAACCAAACTCGTTACCCGCTACTCGAGGTTTCTGCAAAAACAGGTGAAGGCTTAGATGAATTCCGAAACTGGTTGCTTGAACAACTCGATTTAACAACTCATGCAGAAACACCGTTTTTGGCTAGACAACGTCATTTAGAACACCTGAAAAATGCAAATTTGCATATGGATGCGGCCGGTCGTCATCACCTTACAATCGAAACGATCGATTTGGTTGCAGAAGACTTACGACTGGCACAGAACGCGCTGTCTGAGATTACTGGACGTTTTACATCCGATGATCTCTTAACATCCATTTTTTCCACATTTTGTATCGGCAAATGATGTGGATACATAACTGCTCTGATGCTTGAAGAAATTATGGATAACGATGCTGCTGAATAACTCAGCCTTTGATACACCACTATTAACATCCTGTCCTAAACGTTTAGGTGTTCATATGCACAGTATTAAAGATCGATTAAATAATTGATAACACGATTAAAAAATGTCTTTTCCACAACCTAAAACATCCGTAATATAAATAACTTCAATAATACTTTTCTTTAAATAATTTAATATATATGGATTACACACGTTTATTTGATGTCATCGTGGTCGGCGGTGGTCATGCTGGTACAGAAGCTGCTCATGCTGCTGCTCGCATGGGTTGTGACACGTTACTGGTAACTCATTCTATTGAAACTCTGGGTCAAATGTCTTGCAATCCAGCAATTGGTGGAATTGGTAAAAGTCATCTTGTCAGAGAAATTGATGCTTGTGATGGACTCATGGCAAAAGTTGCAGATCAAGCTGGTATTCAATTTCGAGTGTTAAATCAAAGGAAAGGTCCAGCGGTTAGAGCAACACGCGCTCAAGCTGATCGCATACTATATCGTCAACACATGCGATACGCGCTTGAAAACACATCGAATTTAACGATTTTTCAACAATCTGTATCCGATCTCTTGATTGATAACGATAAAGTCACTGGTGTCGTTTTAGGAATGGGGCTTAAGCTTCAATCCAAAACAGTAGTAATCACGGCTGGGACATTTTTAGCCGGTCAGATTCATATAGGGATGAATCAACAACCTGGCGGACGTGCTGGTGATCCGGCATCCAATGAGCTAGCAAATTCTTTACGTGATCGACCATTTCGCATCGCGCGTTTGAAAACAGGGACACCACCACGAATTGATTCCCGTTCTGTTAATTATAGAAATCTCCAAGAACAACCAGGTGACACGCCAACCCCTTATCTATCAATGATGAGCACAGGGGATGAACATCCTCGGCAAATTTCGTGCTACTTATCCAGAACGACTGAAAAAACGCGCGATATTATTGTAAAAAACTTACATCTTAGTCCGATGTATTCTGGTGTCATAGGAGGTGTAGGACCACGTTATTGCCCCTCTATCGAAGATAAAATAGTACGCTTTGCTGACAAGCCTACACATCAGGTGTTTCTGGAACCTGAGGGTTTAACCTCTCATGAGTTATATCCAAATGGTGTCAGCACGTCGCTGCCTTATGAAGTTCAATTGGATATTGTGCGCTCGATGGAAGGATGCTCTGACGCAATCATTACTCGGCCAGGGTACGCAATTGAATATGATTTCTTTGATCCACGTGATTTGAATTCAACGCTAGAAAGTAAGCTTGTAGCAAACCTGTATTTTGCTGGCCAAATTAACGGAACGACTGGTTACGAAGAGGCTGGCGCACAGGGTTTGTTAGCTGGAGCGAATGCTGCGTTAAGGGCACAAGATCGTGAGTCATGGACTGTCGGACGTGATGAAGGTTATTTGGGTGTAATGGTCGATGATCTGATTACGTTGGGAACTCAAGAACCCTATCGAATGTTCACATCACGCGCTGAATACCGATTGACCTTACGCGAGGATAACGCGGATACTCGGTTAACAGAGAAAGGGCGCATGTTGGGTCTTGTTGGAGAAGAACTATGGCAGAAATTCCAAGCTCGACAGGAACAAATACATAACGAATTGAATCGATTGAAGTCAATCTGGGTCCGACCATCAGATCGATGTACAAACAATCTTAACCGTGTGTTAACCGCTCCTCTGTCAAAAGAATCAACAGCACACGATTTGCTGAAACGCCCAGAAATTCACTATCAAGATTTGGTCGAATTGGCTGATATAGCGTGTCACAGTGATCCCTCTATCTCGTCGCAAGTTGAAATTTTGGTGAAATATTCTGGCTATATTGATCGTCAAACAGATGAAATTAAGAAATTAAAAAAGAACGAACAGGTTCGTTTACCGATAGACATCGATTATTCGAAGATTGTTGGTTTATCGAATGAAGTGAAGCAAAAGTTACTCGACCATCGGCCACAAACAATTGCACAGGCTTCAAGGATTTCAGGTGTGACTCCTGTAGCTATAAGTTTGTTATTGGTGCATCTAAAAAAGCTTGAATTGACTCACTTGGCAAGTTGATGCGCTTAGTTGATGGGCTAAACCACCTCAGATTGAAATATTCAAAGAACCAATTAGCTTGCTTACAGACAATTCTTCATGAGCATTTAAAGTGGAACAAGGTCCACAATCTCAGTGCACATAGAGATGAAAAGAGTGTTCTCATATATCAAATTCTCGACTCACTGACGCCACATGATTTTATACGCGAAGGAAGACTGCTTGATGTAGGAACTGGTCCTGGTTTTCCCGGATTACCACTCGCATTATTTTTTCCAAATACACATGTGACGGTCGTAGATTCAAACGATAAAAAGCTCGCTTTTTCAAGACATATCAAAGCACTATGCGATATCGGTAATCTGCAAATTGTGCACAAACGTATTGAAGAATTTCCAACAACCCAAAAGTTTGATCAAATAATCAGCAGAGGTTTTAAGCATCTCAATGGTATGATCGGGTGCTCACTCGCTGTTCTAAAATCCGACGGAGAAATTTTGGCAATGAAAGGCGCACAAGCGAAAAGTGAAATAGTTGACGCACAATCGACATATGGCAATTGTATGATTCGATTACATAAATTGCCTCATATTGTTGATGAACAGCGGATGTTGGTGGTAGTCAAACAGAGATCAGAATGACCCGAATTATTGCGATAACAAATCAAAAAGGCGGTGTTGGAAAAACAACCACATGCGTAAATTTGGGCGCCACTCTCAGTGAGATGGGTTACCAAGTGCTGGTTATTGATTTCGATCCTCAAGGAAATGCGACTTCAGGTTCAGGAGTTTTAAAAAACACAATTGAGCATGATGTGCGCGGTTTACTACTTGATGAATCGACTTTTGGGGAAACTTGTATTCTTGGGACTGAGGCTGGATATGACTTGTTACCATCAGATATTCAACTTACTGAAGCGGAAGTTGGCTTAATTGGTAAACCAAGGGCTCAATTTCGATTAAAAGACGTCCTTGTTGAACAGGCGGATAATTATGATTTCGTGCTAATTGATTGTCCGCCGGCATTAAGTATGTTGACAATTAATGGACTGATTGCAGCTGACGGCGTCATCATACCGGTGCAATGCGAGTTCTTTGCGCTTGAGGGAATTGCCGCATTGATCGAGACAGTCGATCAAGTTCGGAGCAGTCATAATTCAGATTTGGTAATCGATGGCGTTCTTCGGACAATGTACGATCCGCGGACCAGTTTGACCCGACAAGTTTCTCAGCAACTTGAACGATTTTTTGGCGACCGGGTTTTTAAGACTGTAATTCCGCGAAATGTCCGGTTGGCAGAGGCGCCGAGCCATGGGTTACCAGTAATACGGTATGATCGGTTATCAAAGGGTGCTTTGTCATATTTAGCCTTGGCTTCTGAATTACGTAAGCGACTTAAATTGAAAAAAGCAGCATGACCCAAAAAAAACGCGGACTTGGTTTTAATCCTCTTTTAGGTCTCGACCAATCAACGGTGGATGCCGTCCTTAATACAGGCCAGTCGCCGCACGAATTGAAACATTTCAAAGAGACAACAGGGTTGATTCAGCTGGCTGTTGAAGCAATTGTTCCGAATCCATTCCAACCACGAACACGTTTTAATGAACTCGAACTGGACGGGTTGACGGATTCCATCCGTCAACATGGCGTGATGCAACCAATTGTTGTCCGGAAGGCGGAGCGAGGTTTTGAGCTAATTGCAGGTGAGCGTCGTTGGCGAGCGAGTCAGCGGGCTGGACTCAGTGATTTGCCAGCAATCGTGCGGGATCTTGATGACCAGCAAGTCGCTGCGTTAGCACTGATTGAAAATATTCAAAGAGAACAACTAACAGCGATTGAACAAGCTCGAGCATTAGCTCGTATGCGCGATGAATTTTCAATGGACCAGACAGCGTTAGCCACAATGATTTCATCGAGTCGATCAAATGTGGCCAATCTGCTACGACTGTTGAATTTAGCGCAAAGTGTTCAGGCGATGCTAGAAACTGGAAGCTTAGAAATGGGGCATGCGCGAGCGCTCCTACCACTTCCTGAAAACATGCAACAGAAAACTGCAGAGGATGTCGTTAAATCACAGCTTTCAGTGAGACAGACTGAAACTCTGGTTAAGCGTCTATTGTCCGATGATACGACGCTATTAAAAACCGATGAGAAAGACCCGGATGTCAGTCTGTTGGAAAGTAAGCTTTCTGATCGTCTTGGTGCAACTGTGCAAATCATAGCGAAAAGTGGTGGGAATGGGCATGTCGTGATTGAGTACGGTTCCCTAGATATCCTAGACGGCATCGTTGCGCGCTTAACAGCCAAGGATTAGAATACACGACCTTCGACGTAGTTTTGATGATTGTCATTGATCCGATACATTGGACTGCATATACTCCCGCGACGAATGGATGGCGATCAGCTTGAAAACCCACCCGGTGGTGATCGTTTTTTTGATGCAATCCGCTTTGACGGCGGGCAGCTCGGCCATCGCTTATATAGTTTTTAGCCCATTACACGCAGTGAGTGTCGTAGTGGGCGGGAGTATTGCGATAATGCCACAAAGCATTTTTGGCTTTTGGGTATTTCGGCAACGCGGAGCCCGCAATGCACAGGCAATAGCCAGGAACCTATTCGTAGGTGAAGGGCTTAAGTTAAGTATCACTGCAGCATCCTTTGCGATTGTTTGGTTGAACGCCGAAACATTACAAGCAGCTGCAGTATTTGCCGGGTTCGTAATAACGGTCTTGGCTGGGCAATTGAGTCTTCCCTTGATCTTGAAAGGAAGATGAATTCATTGATTGGAAACAGTAATGGCGCTTCAAAATCCGACACCATCTGAGTATATTCAGCACCACCTGACTAATCTCACATATGGTTATCACCCTGAGAATGGTTGGTCTTTCGCACACGGTGCGCAAGAAGCATCCGAAATGGGATTCATGGCAATTCATGTAGATACAATGGCTTGGTCTGTTGGTCTTGGGATTCTCTTTTGCTGGTTATTCCGTGTTGGTGCGAGAGCAGCACATGCAGGCGTACCGACAGGTGTCCTCAATTTTGTCGAGTTGATGGTTGAGTTCGTTGATAAATCTGTCAAAGAAACTTTCCACGGCAAAAGCAGTTTGATTGCGCCATTAGCGTTGACTATCTGTTGCTGGATCTTCCTAATGAACCTCATGGATTTGGTTCCAGTTGACCTGGTGCCCTATCTGTTTATGGCCGCTGGTGTCGAATACATGAAGATTGTCCCGACCACCGATGTCAACGCAACGCTTGGTATGTCCATTGGTGTTTTCTTGCTGATTATTTTTTATTCGATCAAAATTAAAGGTGTTGGCGGATTCGTAGGTGAACTGACGCTTCAGCCATTTGGGAAGTGGATGATCCCTTTTAATCTTTTGCTTGAAGGCGTCGGCCTGATTGCAAAACCAATTTCATTGGCTCTTCGGCTATTTGGTAACCTATATGCTGGCGAGCTAATTTTCATCTTGATTGCATTGTTGCCGTTTTACTTGCAGTGGTTCTTATCCGTTCCTTGGGCAATCTTCCACATTCTTGTAATTGTGCTTCAAGCATTCATTTTTATGATGCTCACAATTGTCTATCTGTCGATGGCACACGAGCATCACTAAAACAAGAATTTAATTTAACGTCCTTTTATTGGAGGAAATATGGAAACTGTAGTTGGAATGACCGCGATCGCCGTAGCACTGCTAATCGGTATGGGAGCACTAGGAACCGCAATTGGATTCGGTATCTTGGGTGGCAAATTCCTGGAAGGCGCTGCGCGTCAGCCAGAAATGGTCCCAATGTTGCAGGTGAAGATGTTTATCGTTGCCGGTCTTCTTGACGCTGTAACAATGATCGGTGTTGGTATCGCACTGTTCTTTACGTTTGCGAACCCGTTCCTGGCGCAGGTTTAAGACGTCCCGATCCTTTGGATGATTTAACCGACCGCGAGGTGTAATTGTGAATTTAAACCTGACCCTTATTGGGCAGCTCATCGCTTTTACGATCTTTGTCATCTTCTGCATGAAGTATGTTTGGCCACCGATTGCTGGGGCCCTGGCAGAGCGCCAGAAAAAGATCGCCGAAGGCCTCGATGCTGCTGACAAAGCGGCTCGTGATCTTGCAAGCGCAAAATCTCAGATCGAAGAGGAACTGAAGCAAGCGCGAACTCAAGTCACTGAGCTGTTAGAGCAGGCGAATAAGAGATCGTCACAGATCGTTGAGGAAGCACAAGATAAAGCGCGAGCTGAAGCCGAGAAAATTATGGCGTCAGCTCAAGCCCAAATTGCTCAAGATGCAGCTCAAGCACGTGAATCACTGCGCGCTGACGTTGCCAAGCTAGCTGTTATTGGTGCAGAGCGAGTGCTAGGTGCGACTGTCGATCAGGCTGCACACAAAAAGCTGTTAGCCGAGTTGGCTGAAGAGCTTTAAGGAGGCGACCGATGGCAGAACTCACCACGATCGCTCGACCTTACGCTAAAGCGATATTTTCACATGCTGTCGGCGTAAAAGCTGAAGCAGCGTGGAGCTCGTTTTTGCAGAAAGCCGCTTCAATCACCGCTGATGAAGCAATGGTTCAAGTACTAAAGAATCCGGCCGTCAAAGCCGACGCGAAATGTGAGATTTTGAGGGACTTAACTAACGACGTAGCAGCGGAAGGTGCGGATGCATTGATGGAAGTGCTAGCGTATTACGGGCGCCTTCTAGCTTTACCTGCGATTTCAACAGAATTTGAAACTCTTTTGTCCCAAGGCCAAGAAGCTTTGGAAGTGACAATTACCAGCGCATTTCCATTGGAGAACGATGAGATTCAGATTTTGGAATCTAAGTTGAAAGCGCGTTATGCAGGCAAATCTATTCGTATTGAGACTGCCGTTGATCAATCTTTGGTCGGTGGTTTCGAGATTCGATCGAGTGACACTGTAATTGACGCAACGGTCAGAGGGCGGCTCTCAAAAATCGCCGAATCCCTGACCGCTTAAGCAAAGAGAATTTGAAAGGAAAGTTTCATGGATCAATTGAATCCTTCTGAGATCAGCGAACTGATCAAACAGCGAATTGCCAAGGCAGACATCGCTGTATCAGCAAAGAATGAAGGAACGATCGTATCCGTTTCAGACGGTATCGTTCGTATCTACGGCCTTGCCGACGTCATGTACGGCGAGATGATTGAATTTGAAGGTGGCGTCTACGGAATGGCGCTTAACCTTGAACGTGACTCCGTTGGTGCCGTTGTACTGGGTGACTATCAGAAACTCGCTGAAGGACAAACAGCCCGCTGTACGGGACGTATTCTAGAAGTCCCTGTGGGGGATGGCCTTTTAGGTCGTGTTGTTGACGCACTTGGAAATCCAATTGACGGAAAAGGCGACATCGAATCTGATGGTACTGACGCGATTGAGAAAGTTGCGCCGGGTGTTATTGCTCGTCAATCAGTTGATCAGCCTGTTCAAACAGGTCTTAAAGCGATCGATGCGATGGTCCCGATCGGTCGTGGACAGCGTGAGCTCATCATTGGTGACCGCCAGACCGGTAAGACTGCAGTCGCAATTGACGCGATCATTAACCAAAAAGGTACAGGCGTAAAATGTATCTACGTTGCGATTGGTCAGAAGCAATCATCGATTGCATCGGTTGTTCGTAAGCTCGAAGAGCATGGTGCGATGGCTCACACCATTATCGTTGCGGCCGGTGCGGCTGATCCGGCAGCAATGCAGTTTTTGGCTGCGTTCTCTGGTTGTACAATGGGTGAGTATTTTCGTGATCGTGGTGAAGACGCTCTGATCGTTTATGATGACTTATCAAAGCAAGCTGTCGCATATCGGCAGATTTCACTGTTGCTGCGTCGTCCACCTGGACGAGAGGCATATCCAGGTGATGTCTTCTATTTGCATTCACGCTTACTTGAGCGAGCGGCGCGAGTTAACGCAGACTATGTCGAGCAACTGACCGGGGGCAAAGTTAAAGGTCAGACCGGCTCGTTGACGGCACTTCCAATTATTGAGACTCAGGCGGGTGATGTGTCTGCGTTCGTACCAACGAACGTGATTTCGATCACAGACGGTCAGATTTTCCTCGAGACGAACCTTTTCAACTCAGGTATCCGTCCGGCGATGAACGCTGGTATCTCGGTATCACGAGTGGGTGGAGCAGCTCAAACAAAGATCGTTAAAAAGCTTGGCGGTGGTATTCGTCTCGCACTTGCTCAATATCGTGAGCTCGCGGCCTTTGCCCAGTTTGCCTCGGATCTTGACGAAGCAACACGCAAGCAACTTGAGCATGGTCAGCGAGTAACCGAGTTGATGAAGCAAAAGCAATATAGCCCGCAGTCTGTTGCTGAGATGGGGCTTGTATTGTTCGTCGCGAACGAAGGTTTTCTTGATGACGTCGATGTGGCAAAAGTCGTTGCGTTTGAGGCAGCACTCCTTGACTACTTCAACTCAGAGCACGCAGCGTTGCGCGATGAGATCAACAAGTCAGGAGATTACAACGACGATATCGCGGCGAAGCTCAAGGCTTGTGTCGAATCTTTCAAATCATCACGGACTTACTAAGGCCGGATAGGAAAGGGGCACAATATGGCAGTCGGAAAGGAAATTCGCACCCAGATCGGTAGCATCAAAAACACTCAGAAGATCACGAGTGCGATGCAATTGGTTGCGGCCTCAAAGATGCGTAAAGCTCAGGAGCGCATGGGGGCAACTCGCCCGTATGCGGATCGTATACTGGAAGTGATT
This sequence comes from uncultured Litorivicinus sp., assembly GCA_902594275.1. Lineage (GTDB taxonomy): Bacteria > Pseudomonadota > Gammaproteobacteria > Pseudomonadales > Litorivicinaceae > HIMB30. The sequence goes on along the minus strand of CACJLQ010000008.1, from coordinate 41,127 downwards.
GGTCACTTGGCCTACGCAAACCCGGAATACAATCATTTGTATTTGGATGAGCGCGAAGTAAAGCGAGTTGGTTATATCGTTGTATCGACCGATCGCGGACTTTGTGGTGGATTAAACGCGAATCTATTTAAGAAAGTTGTCGCTGAACTCGGAACGCATCATGGCAATGGCGTCGAGGTTGATTTAGCAGTGATTGGTTCAAAAGCACTGGGTTTTTTCCGCAGTTTTGGCGGAAACGTGGTCGCGACGGCAGGCCAGGTTGGTGACCAACCGAGTGTTGCTGACTTGATCGGTAGCGTTAAAGTGATGATGGATGCTTATGAAGAAGGCAAGATTGATCGCTTGTATGTTGTTTACAACCATTTTGTAAACACGATGACGCAGAAGCCAACAGTACAACAATTGTTACCGCTTCCAAAAGATCAGGGGGACGACTTGTCTGCAAATATGGGTACACATTGGGACTACATCTACGAGCCTGACGCTCGTGAAGTCTTGGATGCCCTTCTTGTTCGTTATGTTGAATCACTTGTTTATCAGTCAGTGGTAGAAAATCTGGCTTGTGAACAAGCGGCGCGGATGGTGGCTATGAAAGCTGCGACTGATAACGCGGGTCAGTTGATCGACGACCTGGAGCTTGTCTACAACAAGGCTCGTCAGGCAGCGATTACACAAGAAATTTCAGAAATTGTTGGCGGTGCTGCGGCACTGTAAAAACGGATTGTTTTAGGAGAAATACGATGAGTAGCGGAAAGATTGTCCAGATCATCGGCGCGGTTATCGACGTTGAGTTCCCGCGTGAATTAGTTCCTCAGGTTTATGACGCGCTGAACGTTGAAGGGAAGCCCATTGTTCTTGAGGTGCAACAGCAACTCGGTGATGGGATTGTTCGCACGATCGCAATGGGTTCCACAGAAGGTCTATCCCGAGGTTTGGATGTTACCAATACGAATGCGGCGATTTCTGTGCCAGTTGGTACAGAAACCTTGGGTCGGATTATGGATGTATTGGGTAACCCAATCGATGAAAAGGGAGACATTGGTGAAAAGGCGCGCATGCCAATTCACCGCACAGCTCCTACGTTTTCGGAGCAGTCTGCATCAACAGAGTTGCTAGAAACAGGGATTAAGGTCATCGATTTAGTCGCGCCATTTGCAAAAGGCGGTAAGGTCGGACTGTTCGGTGGTGCCGGTGTCGGTAAGACCGTGAACATGATGGAGTTGATTCGTAACATTGCGATTGAGCACTCAGGCTACTCGGTATTCGCTGGTGTTGGTGAACGGACGCGTGAGGGTAATGACTTCTATCATGAGATGACAGAGTCAAACGTACTCGACAAAGTATCACTGGTTTATGGTCAGATGAACGAGCCACCTGGAAACCGTCTCCGTGTTGCGCTGACAGGCCTCACTATGGCGGAATATTTCCGTGACGAGGGTCGTGACGTACTGTTGTTCGTCGATAACATTTATCGTTATACACTTGCTGGTACAGAGGTTTCTGCTCTCTTGGGTCGTATGCCGTCAGCGGTGGGTTATCAGCCAACCTTGGCCGAAGAGATGGGTGTTCTTCAGGAGCGTATTACATCGACTAAGACAGGGTCGATCACCTCAATTCAGGCGGTATACGTACCTGCTGATGACTTGACTGACCCCTCGCCTGCGACAACATTCGCTCACTTGGATGCAACGGTCGTATTGAGTCGTAACATTGCGGCACTTGGTATCTATCCAGCGGTTGATCCATTGGATTCGACGTCACGTCAGCTCGATCCACTTGTGATTGGTCAAGAGCATTATGATGTTGCGCGTAATGTCCAGTCAATTCTTCAGCGCTATAAAGAACTGAAAGATATCATCGCGATTCTCGGTATGGATGAATTATCTGAAGAAGATAAGATGACTGTTGCACGTGCTCGAAAGATGGAGCGTTTCTTATCACAGCCATTCTTCGTCGCGGAAGTATTCACCGGTTCTCCCGGCAAATATGTTTCATTGAAAGACACAATTCGCGGATTCCAGGGAATCTTGAGTGGTGAGTATGATCACCTTCCGGAACAGGCGTTCTATATGGTCGGTGGTATCGACGAAGCAGTTGAGAAGGCGAAGAGTCTCTAAGGGGTTCTCATGGCAACTACCATGAAGTGTAATGTTGTATCAGCTGAACAATCACTCTATGAGGGTGAAGTTCAGATGGTTGTCGCTGCAGGTGATTTGGGTGATCTCGGTATTACACCGGGTCACGCCCCGTTGATCACCTCGCTTAAGCCAGGTCCAGTCCGTCTTGTATTTGAAAATGGCGACGATGAATTATTTTTCGTATCCGGTGGGTTCCTTGAAGTGATTCCATCGCAAATTACTGTACTGGCTGATACCGCAGAGCGCGCAGAAAATCTGGATGAAGCGGCGGCGCTTCATGCTCAGGAAGAGGCGAAGCGACTTCTAGACGAACAACAATCTGAGTTTGAATACTCACGAGCTGCAGTTGAATTGGCTGAAGCGGTTGCACGAATTCGTGTGATCGAACAGCTGCGCCAACGCCGTGCTTAATGTTGTCATCCTGGCTGCCGGTAAAGGCAGCCGGATGCGCTCCTCCCTACCCAAAGTCCTGCACGAAATTGCAGGTGAACCGCTGCTTGGACACGTTTTATCAGTTGCTCAATCGCTAGTTGACCATTACGGTGGTCGAATACGCGTGGTAACTGGTCATGGCGCCGCTCAAGTGGATCCTTTTGTTATTGATCGTGGCGCTGAGGTCATTCATCAAAACGAGCAGTTGGGCACAGGCCACGCGTTACAGATTGCGATGCATGGACTTGGTACTGACGGACAGACATTGGTTTTGTGTGGTGATGTTCCTTTAGTTTCACAAGAGGATATCGAGCCATTGATCACAGCCGGGAAGTCCCGTCTTGCCGTGCTGTCCGCAGTCGCAAGCGACCCAACAGGTTATGGTCGTATTGTACGCGACGAGGATGGCAACGTCATCGCAATTGTTGAGCATCGCGATGCCTCTCCCTCACAGCGCGATATTTGCGAGATCAATACAGGTATTTATGTAGCTCCGACCTTACTGTTTCAGGAGCTCCTCCCACAATTAACCAAGTCCAATACTCAGAACGAGTACTATTTGACAGATTGCGTTCAGTTAAGTGTTAACGCGGGACGCGAAGTCCACGGAGTTTCGGGCACAATTACGGCAACCATGGGCGTCAATGATCGTCAGCAGCTCGCTGATCTTAACCAATTGATGCAAAAGAAACGCCGGTCTGCGTTAATGGCTCGAGGTGTGACCTTAGTTGATCCAGACACCGTGTACCTCAATGGCCGACACCTCGAGATCCATCCAGATACTATTATTGAGCCGCATGTGACGCTCAATGGGCCAATTTCCATCGAATCGAACGTTCACGTGGGGTTTGGCTGTCACTTAACGAACGTTGTGATTGGTGAATATACTGTCATTAAGCCATACACGGTTGCAGAGTCAGCAACCATCGGACGTGAAGCTCAAATTGGACCTTTTACTCGATTGAGACCAGGAACAGAGCTCTCGGATACCACTCACGTTGGTAACTTCTGCGAAATTAAAAATGCGAGTGTCGCCGAGGGCTCCAAGATTAATCATCTTTCCTACGTTGGCGACGCGGTGATTGGCCGGAAGGTTAATATCGGCGCAGGCACAATCACCTGTAATTATGACGGCGCGTCGAAATATCAAACGACGCTCGGTGATAATGTATTCATCGGATCCAATACTAGCTTGATCGCACCTGTTACGCTTGGTGATCAGGCGACCACAGGAGCGGGGTCCGTGATCACTAACGATGTTGAGTCTCAAAGTCTTGCGCTCGCACGCAGTAAACAGATTAATATCCCTGGTTACCAAAGACCAAAGAAAACCAAGGATTAAAGCATGTGTGGCATTGTTGCAGCAATCGCTGAACGTCCAGTTCAATCAATTCTACTTGAGGGTCTAAAGCGGCTGGAATATCGCGGATATGACTCAGCTGGTTTGGCCACACTGGCTGGCGACCATATTCAGCGAACGCGTGCTAAAGGAAAGGTTGCTGAACTCGAGTCGCTTTTAGGTGAGTCAACGGCTAATCAAGGTATCGCACACACTCGCTGGGCCACACATGGCGTTCCAAGCATTAAGAACGCTCACCCGCATCAGTCGGGACGTTTTGCCGTTGTTCACAACGGTATCATTGAAAACTACGAGTCGTTAAGGAGCGAACTCACTGATCTTGGATATTTGTTTGATTCCGATACGGATACGGAAACCATTGCACACCTTCTTCATCACTTAAGCCAGACAAACGAAAGCTTCGATGCTGTGGTGGCAGCGGTTATCAAGCGACTCGAAGGTGCATTCGCTCTCGCGATAATTGATGGACAGACCCCCGGCGTTTTATGGGTTGCGCGCCAGGGTAGTCCTCTAGTGATTGGCGTTGGTCATGGTGAGCACTTTGTTGGCTCAGATCAACTGGCGCTACTTCATGTGACTGATCGTTTTATTTTCCTGGACGAAGGTGACTCGGCAAAGCTCAGAGCTCACACCCTTGAAATTTATGATGGTGATCATCAGCTGGTCAACCGGCCTTTTGTGTGGGCGACCACCTCAAATGAGCAAGCATCTAAAGGGCAGTATCGTCACTTTATGGCGAAGGAAATTTACGAACAGCCCAACGCGGTGTTAACGACGCTTCAAGGGCGGCTTGGAAAGAATAAAATTCTGACTGGCGTGCTGGGACCAAACGGCGATCAACTGCTCGCAGAAGCCAAGGCTGTACAAATTGTCGCATGTGGTACCAGTTATCACGCGGGACTTGTTGCCAAGTATTGGATTGAGAGTCTGGTAGGTATTCCTTGCCAAGTTGAAATTGCAAGTGAATACCGTTATCGAAAAGTTGTCACGTTACCGAACACATTATGGATTGCCATCTCACAATCGGGTGAGACAGCAGATGTATTATCTGCACTCCGTCATATCGATTCGACGAATATTTTGACGACGCTCGCTATTTGTAATGTGGCAACATCGAGTCTGGTTCGCGAGACTGATCTTGCGTTGTTAACCGAAGCAGGCCCCGAAATAGGTGTTGCTAGTACTAAAGCGTTTACCACGCAATTGACCGTTTTGTTGTTGCTCGCAGGTCTAATGGCTAAGAAGCAACCGGCAGCAGAATTCAGTGAATCGAACTTTGTTCAGGCCCTTCAACAGCTCCCATGCTTACTCGAAGAGGTGCTGACATTAGAGTCCCAAATTCAGGCCATTTCTGAGCAGTTCATCGATAAGCAACATGCCCTCTTTTTAGGCCGCGCCACCATGAATCCAATTGCAATGGAGGGCGCCTTAAAGCTTAAAGAATTGTCTTATATTCACGCCGAAGCATATCCTGCTGGTGAGTTGAAACACGGTCCTCTTGCACTCGTCGATGAGACAATGCCAGTCGTTGCTGTTGCCCCAAATGACGAACTGGTAGAAAAACTTCGGTCTAACCTGTCAGAAGTCAAAGCGCGTGGTGGACAGCTCATCGTGTTTGCAGATTTTGCGGTTGCGACAGAAGCATCTGATGAAATCATCCAGTGCGTGATGCCAGAGACAGATCCGTTAATTGCCCCTATCGTCTTTACATTGCCGTTACAGCTTCTCTCTTACCATGTTGCAGTGCTTCGTGGCACAGATGTCGATCAGCCGCGCAATTTAGCCAAATCAGTAACAGTTGAGTAAAATATTGAAATCATTTAATAAAATCTTGAAAAAAGTCGTTTTGATTGGGTTTTTATTTACCTTTCCCCTGAGTTTACGTGCTCAGTATATTGATACCAAATGGACCGTCAAAGGATATTTTGGGGAGTTGTGGTTCGCCGAGGAGGAAGACATTCTCGGCAAGCACCAGGAATTTTACAAAGGATGGGCAGATGGTGTTTTCTATTCCTGTGATTTCGCAGGGCAGTCTAAAACTTATAATACTCATACAATTAGAGAATTCCTTGCGAATAAGGAATTTGAACTCGTCAATCAAGAGAAAGCATTTTCTAAAGTTTTTGAAGAAAATGGTCTGGTAAATGAAAATACGGAGGTTTTTGTTCATCGGATTACATGCAATGGAAGTAAAGTTGCCGACAGGAAAGTGTTATATCCGTTCATAACAGTGGCTGGTTCTAACAAGGCATTTTATGTCTATGAAGGAGCGATAATTACCTTCACTTTTGAAAAGTGAATCACCTTCTCACACTAGAATTCACTATTTCTTAAATCCAAAATCACTGATCAAAATAGTCTTATCGACAACCTCCATGCTGGAGTCTGACCATACCGGACGATAATCTCGGTTCAGCAATTCTTCCTTTGCTAATCTTTTCTTCAACATTGAATGTACGTGCGCACCTCTGAACTTCTTATCTCGCACGGTCAGGCATCCTTCCTTGTTTAACCACTCAGCAATAGTATCAAAGGTCATTCATTTGTCTCGATGCTCTGAGATAGTTTGATACAGGAATAACTAGCAATGACAGTAGTGGTTCCCCGTGAGGACAAAGTTAATTTATCCTGCGCTTAACATTCTTTTCAAAGTTTCAATAGAGGTATTTTTCAATTCGTTCCATTTACTTTGGTTATTGATTATTGTTTCTGCCTCCTCCATCAATTGTCTTGCGAGCATCCTATAACAACCAACGACTTCTTCATAAACATCTGAAGTAAAATTTTCAGTGTTATGGGCATTGATTATCTTATCTGCATTTCCACCGAGTATTTGGTCTGCTACTTGCAAATCATTTTGTTGATATCCTCCAGAAAAGGCCTCTGAAAGATATGCTGAATATGCAATATTTGCTGCAACATCAAACGATTGCTCATTACCCAAATAAAAATCCACAGCACCATTCCCTATCACAACACCTGCGCACGCAGCAAGATTGTCCAATTTTTCGGTCTGGGCTTTTGCAAAAGAAGTCAAAAATAAAAGCACCAAGAAAGTGGTAAATACTGACGTTATTTTCCTCACGACAAAAATCCTTTATTTATTGGAGAAATGTCATATTAAAACAGAGATTTAATATCGTCCAATTGCACCCAATCTGTCATCGTGGAGTAATAACCGTATTTGACTCTCGGCCTTTGTGATACGGTCCTCGGATGAGAACAGGTTGTAAACGCAAGCGAGAGAATAATTACTTTTGAAAAATATCACGACTAATACGCTTTGGTTCGTTGTCACTTTCGGGCTTTCATCCGCGAGCTTGGCGTCTCCCTTCCAGTTGGTTTGTAAATCTCAGGACACTGAGATGCTGGTTCCTCTTTCAGTTGATCTTGGGCGGCAAGAAGCCAGTTTCGGTGGGATTGAAGAGCGTCAACCACTGGATTTTCAGTCTGATCAATTTATCGTTTGGTCTAAAGTCATTCAATACAATGAGGGCCTTGAGAATAGCTCTGTATCATTCGAGATATTCATGTTTGACAGGCTCGATGGAGAATTAACGACAGAGTTTGTAAGTACGGATAAACCGATGAATGAAATGCTGGGCGAGACTCTGTTTTATTCATGCCGCAAAGATGAGAAAGTGTTGTGACAGCAAGATTCAAAGCCATTATTTTAGCGACCTATCTGTTGTAGCCATGCCCGGCATTTGGCCGTCTTCTCCTGTATTCGGACCAGGCATTCCTTGGATGTTTGAACTGTATTCAGCTTTTCTAGATTCTGTTTGCAATTTAAATTGGCCCTATGGCCAATTAAACTCGAAGACGAGTATTTGGAATCAAGTGAGCAAATATGGAAGCCCAGAGTCTCCTTAGAGCCCATGGTCTGGCACTCGGAAGGATCCATTAATGGGGTCGAGCAACACAGTACAGTATTTGGTCGATTCCAGGGCAATCCTGAGGGTGGCTATACACAATCGATTAAATTGATGCAGTTGTATGAGGGTTTGAATCACGAATTATCTAAAGTCAGAGAGATTTTTTGTCAGGATTAGTCCGACCTATGATGCATAATTTTAACGGGGACTTTCGATTGTTTCATTAACCATTTTTGTGTCTTCTCCATTTTAGATTCAGTTTAAGAAGCTGATAGAACAAAAACAGAATAACTCCGGTCCCAATCGTATCTCCGATGATGAAATGCAATGTGTACTGCAGTGCTTGATCCATCGCCACAACGCCTGACGCTGTCTGATTGATCGCAGACAAAATTCCCGTGCTGAAAGATAGAAGCAATGCAAAAATCATGGCCCCGGTGATAGTTAATTGATTTTTATCGACATCACCGAATACGTCCCAATTCGCGTTGTTGAGGAGATATAGCCACAACGGGTAAAGCAACGCGACGACCAGATTGAAAATTATCATTTCTAGGATGAGTTCTACGGGGCCTAGTTGTAGTGAGATGCAGGTTCGTCCAATCAAGATGACCGGTAAGAACCACCAACGCAGCAAATAAAAGGACAAAAAGATCACCCCAGCAGGTAAATAGACCATGCTTGCGTATTGCGTGATTTCAAAATTCAACAGACTCTCGATTGGATAAATGACGTGTCTCTGGACCTCGAACGCTACTAATACACTGATCATTAGCATTACGATGAGTTTTGGGCGGTTATCGAGTATTCTTAAGAGCACTAGGACATCCGTTTAAAAATTTTTACCTATTTTGAAGGTGCCCTTTAAAATCGACAGTTGCAACCAATCATTGGTATCAACCGAATGAATGAGGTATTGAAATGGGGCTATCGACTGAACGCGCATTGAATCTTTTGCGGGTGATCGAAAAAGCAGAAGAGATCTCACAGCGGGAGTTGGCAGAACGGGTCGACGTCAGTTTAGGTACTGCGAATCAGACGATTCGGGCGCTTGTTGGAGCGGGCATTCTCGAGACGAACATCGTCACAACATCTAAGGGCAAGCGTGGGCAAACATATCATTTGACTACGACAGGCCAAGAGCAGCGCAAGCAACTCGCACAACTTCGGATTAAAGAGTGTGAACAGGATATTCAAAGTCTAAAAAACGAAATTAATACGCTCAAGCAAGAAATTTGATGATTTATCATTTTACGCACGAGCCGATTCGGAAAGAAATTGATTCCTCTGGATTCATTGGGCTGGAAGGGTGCAGGCTTGAATACTTTATCGAAGCAGGGCTTCACTTAAATCAGCCTCGCTCATCTGAATTGAGCTATCAATGGCGAGCAACCAAAAAAGATTATAAAGCCCGCGGGCGATATGTTTGGTTTACTGAGCAGCCGTTTTGCTATTCGATGGGGAATCCCGAAGTCCGAAAAGTAAGATATGCATTTAATCCAAAAGACATTCGTGCGTTTAGTTGGCCATCAGTTATGGAGATGGCTTCATCCGACAAAAAACGGTTTGCCGCGATGAAAGCAGTGAGTGAATACGGAATGGGCCTTGGCGATGATCCTTTTAGGTGGTGGGTCACCTTCGAGGAAGTCTCCTTGGATCACTGTCAGGACGTGACCGAAGTCGGAAACTTCCCGGTGGCTGCATCGTCATAGATTGGTCGAGACAATCGACGCGATCAATCCACCGACTAATAATCCGACAACGTAACTCACGGAAGCCGAAACAGTTCTTTTCCTTGAAGATCGTTCTCGATCGTCGGTAAATTCAACGTCGTCAAATTCACTTTTGAAAATCGAGGCTGGGAGACCGTTCGAATGGATTGCCTCAGAGACGTGGGCCGATTGGCTGTAGAGCTTAAAAGCCCAAAAGAAACAGGGAGCGATGCAGGCGACAACGACCAAGATCAACGCGTTATCGAACACAAACCCCAGGCTGAATCCGAAGATTAGAGCGAGCAGTGATGAGACAACAATCATATCTCTCTCCTGTTAGTGACACGAAGTCATCACAATATCTTGTGGTGAAAACCAGTTTAGACTACTACATCTAGTGAAACAACATTGATGAGGATTACCGGGTGAATCAATATTTTCATGATTTAATCGTTGATACGGATGGATTTTCGGTGCATTCAATCACAGGTGAGGTTGAAAAGTTTGTCGGAGACCAAGGGATATCTGATGGGTTGTGTCTGCTGTCAGTTCTTCATACATCGGCCTCATTGCTCATCCAAGAAAATGCCTCACCTGATGTGCAACGAGATATTGTTCGATTTTTCGACTTACTTGCACCGATGGAGCGAGGCCGTTATGAACATGAGCTCGAGGGTCTTGACGATATGCCGGCTCATTTGAAGACGGTTTTGACCCAGACGCATTTGACGTTAAGTGTTCGTGACTCCCGGCTAGTGCTTGGAACGTGGCAGGGAATTTTTCTCCTTGAGCACCGAACTCGCGGATCAAAAAGACAAGTGCAGATCCACTTGGTTGGCTAGGACTTACTCTGATCGTTGGAGCGAGCCAAGAATGGTTGTTCGTTTAGTTTCGACATGCTGGATCAGAATTACCTCGAGTCGGTCGGGATCTCTAGCCTCAAGAGCGGTTACCATTTCTTCATGCTCAGAGACCGCCTTTGCCCAGCTCTCGCGTGTCATTTGTGCAGAGAAGCGAGCGCGTCGTACTTTGGCAGAGAGGCTGTTAATCGTATCCACTAAGGTTTGATTCCCACTTCCCTCGGTAATCAGTTCATGAATCAGCCGATTCGTTTCGAAGTATTCCGTCACTTCGTTATTTTGGTAATGCGTGACCATTTGATTGTGAATTTGCCGGATTTGCTTGATTTGATCGGTTTGCATATGCACGGCAGCAAGTCGACCCCCTAATCCCTCGAGCGATGCCATGATTGGAAGAATTTCTGTGACGTCGTCTTGGCTTACAACGCTGACGATTGCACCACGATTAGGCTGTAGCTCAACAAGGCCCTCGGTGGCTAAAGAGCGAATCGCTTCGCGCAAGGGCGTACGACTGACGCCCATATTCTGGCAGAGTTCATTCTCGTTGAGGCGGGTACCCGGTGCTAATTCGCCGGAATCAATCAGGAGCCTAAGCCGCTCTGCAACTTGAACATGAAGTGGTGCTCGAACAATCACATTGGAGTTCAACGGGTTAATCCTTTCTCAGATGTTCCGCCAACAGGACAGCAACATGCACTGCCTGACGAGGCGTGTTGTCAGCAATCTGATGTCGGCAACTGGTGCCGTCTGCAACAATTCGTGCGGTTGCATTCGCCTCGCGCACAGCAGGAAGCAGATTCAATTCTGCCATTGCCAAGGATTCTTTCAGAGTCTCTTTCTGATAACCGAAATGCCCAGCCATTCCACAGCATGATGTTTCAATGACCGATACTTTCAGTCCCGGAATCCGTTTGAGGAGTGCCTCTACTGGAGCCATTGAGCGAGCCGCTTTTTGATGACAATGTCCGTGGATCAGAGCTTCAGAACATCGTGCCTCCACCAGATTCAAGGTTGCTCGTTCTGCTTTCAGTTCACCTTCAATAAACTCTTCAAAAAGAAATGCATATTTGGCAAGTAATTTGACATCGTCACTTGGAAGCAATACCTGAAATTCATCGCGTAATGTCAACAAACACGACGGTTCAAGACCCACCACTGGGATCCCTTTTCGAACCCATGGCATGACAGTTTCAACGAAGCGCGCTGCTTCTTTTTTGGCTTGGTCAATCAGGCCTGACGCGAGCAATGTGCGACCGCAGCAAACAGACCGATTGTCGGGTTTTGGCTCGATCACCTCATACCCCATCGCTTCCAAGACTTCACGTGCCGCATAGAGATTTTTTGTTTCGAACGATCTATTAAATGTATCTCCAAACAGAATCACAGTCGGCTTGTCGGTTGTCGGCTCGCTCGCTGGCTCGCGATACGCTTTATCCCAGACTGGCAGTTGTCGATCTTTTGCTAAGCCAAGTATTTTCTCGGTGAGCCAAGGAAGCCCAGGAATCTGGTCACGGAGGTTTGCGAGCCATGGAGCTCTTTTTATCCACGGGGAATAATATGGCATGTAAGCAATCAGCTTATCGCGGAGACCGATACCCAATCGCTGGCTACGCTGGTAGAGCACCTCTGTTTTCATTTTGGCCATATCAACGCTGGTTGGACACTCGTTCTGACATGCCTTGCAGCCAACGCAGAGTTTCATGGTTGCCATCATCTCTTCGGATGTTAATGCATTGGGACCAAGCTGGCCGGATAAGGCCAGTCGTAGAGTATTAGCCCGGCCACGAACCAAGTCTTCTTCGTTTTTGGTTACGCGATATGAGGGACACATCACGCCAGGATCGGTTTTGCGGCAAGCCCCATTGTTGTTACACATTTCGACTGCACTAGCGAAACCTCCCCAGTTAGACCAATCAAATCCAGTATTGAATGTTCCATGGATAGTTACTTGATCCGCATAGTCCGGTTTAAAACGAAACAACGTTCGATCATCATGTTTTGGTGGATCAACGATTTTGTTCGGATTAAATATTCCTTGGGGATCGAGTCGCTCCTTGACTTGTCCAAACAGATTAACCATGTCTTGTCCAAACATATCCTTGTGGAATTCAGACCGCGCAATACCGTCCCCGTGCTCGCCTGAATGAGATCCCTTATATTCACGCACCATTGAAAACGCATCTTCGGCGACCGCTCGCAAGGCTTCGGCCCCCATTTTTTGTTTTAAATTAAGCACTGGGCGAACGTGCAAGGTGCCAACAGACGCATGCGCGTACCAGCAACCGCTGGTTCCGTGTTTTTCAAAAATTTCCGTCAGCCGTCGCGTGTACTCAGCGAGGTCTTTGAGCTCAACAGCGCAGTCTTCGACGATCGAGATTGGCTTGGCATCACTACGCATCGACATCATGATGTTGAGGCCTTGTTTTCTCACTTCCCAGATTTGTTTTTGGAAAGCTGAATCCTCTGCTCTGACAACGGAGTCAGGTTGACCGAGGTCAGACATCATGACCTCAAGTTGGTTGAGGCGTTGAATATTTTCTGCCTGGTCTTCCGCCGAAAACTCAACGAGCAAGAGCGCGTCAGGCTCTCCCTTAACAAACTGATTAACTGTCTTTGCAAACATCGGGATGTCACGTGAGAGATCGATCATTGTCCGGTCGACGAGCTCAACTGCAGATGGACCTAGGGTCACAAGATGTTGCGCAGCATCCATTGCTGCGTAAAAGGTCTTGAAGTGACAAACACCTAGTGTCTTGTTTGTCGGAATGGGCGAGAGTTTGAGCTCCAGCTCTTCAAACAGCCCCAAGGTGCCCTCACTGCCAACGAACAGATGCGCGGGATTGCAGGAGGTGCCTGGCCAGCATCCTGAGCCCCCCTTTCCATCTGGAATCAAAGCATCAATGTTGTAGCCACCCACACGACGCATCAGTTGTGGAAGCCGAGACTCGATTAAATTTTTATGAGTCGCTCCGAGACACAGAAGCTGGCCCAAAAGATCAGTTCGCTGCGCCAAATCTGACACGGATAGCTGTTGGTCTTCGGGTGTTAACTCCTGCCAGTGTGCGACCGAACCATTGGCCAATAATGCTTTAACGCTTTGCACATTGTCGCGCATTGTGCCGTACCGGATACTGCGAGAACCACAACTGTTGTTTCCTGTCATACCGCCAAGCGTCGCGCGACTTGAGGTCGAGACGTCGACGGGATACCAAAGACCTGTCGACCTCAGCTGTGCATTGAGATGATCCAGAACGATTCCCGGTTCGACATGGCAAATCCGTTTCTCAACATCGAGATGAACCAATTGATTGAGATATTTTGAATAGTCGATGATTAGCGACTGGTTGATGGTTTGTCCGTTTTGGCTCGTTCCACCACCGCGACCTGTGAGACAAACGTCAAATTCTGTCGCGATATCGATTAAAGCGCGAAGGTCATCTCGCGTTGAAGGGATAACCACCCCGATTGGAAAAATCTGGTAATGACTCGCATCCGTTGCGTATCTGCCGCGATCAAACTGAGAAAAAAGGATTTCGCATTGCGTATTTCTTTCAATCCTGCGTCTGAGCCGGCCTAATTCACTACTATCCAACTGACGCGGTGAGTTTGGGCGTTGGTTTTCATTCACAGGCGGGATGGTTAATGTGTTCATAGCTGTGTTGACCGGGTTTATATTGCATACAAAATACGTTATTCATATTATGCTCCATAATGGTGGCATGGCAAAGTCCGCGAGTAATATCGAATCACCGTCAATACAAGGATTGAATTAATGGCCTATAGGGCAGGACGACATTTCCTACAAATACCCGGGCCAAGCCCAGTGCCAGACCGAATTTCCCGAGCAATTGATGCAGCTGTCATCGATCATCGTGGACCAAATTTTTCCGACCTCGGTTTGTCGGTCCTTTCGGGTATGCAGCGAATTTTCAAAACCGAGGCTCCTGTTGTGATTTACCCAAGTTCCGGAACTGGGGCGTGGGAAGCCTGCCTTTCAAACGCACTGAAAGCTGGCGATCAAGTGTTATTTTACGAAACCGGTCAGTTTGCGACTCTCTGGAAACAAATGGCGGATCGGTTAGGTATTGAGACTGAGTTCCTCGCAGGGGATTGGCGTAACGGGGTTGATGCGGATCGGATTGAGGCTCGACTACGGCAAGATACCAAGCACGCAATTAAAGCGGTGTGTTGTGTTCATCACGAAACCAGTTGCGGAATCACATCCGATATCGCAGCGGTTCGTCAGGCGATCGATGTTGTGGGTCATTCGGCCCTACTACTAGTTGATAGCATTTCTGGTTTGGCATCAGTTGATTATGAGCACGATAAATGGGGCGCTGATGTGACTGTTTCCGGCTCCCAGAAGGGCTTGATGATGCCACCAGGGTTAGGTTTTAACGCGTTATCAGATCGTGCACTTGAGGCTGCGAAGAACGGTGGCTCACAGCGGTCTTATTGGGATTGGCAGGAAATGCTTGCCTCCAACACCTCAGGTTATTTCCCATACACGCCAGCGACCACACTGCTTTATGGCTTGAGAGAAGCGATTGCAATGCTTGAAGAAGAAGGCCTCGATAACGTCTTTTCTCGACACCAGCGTCTTGGTGACGCCTGTCGGGAGGCTGTTGCCGTATGGGATCTTCAAACGGTTTGCCAGAATCCGAACGAACATTCGAACGCGTTGACGGGCATCATGATGCCCGAGGGCCATGATGCTGATCGCGTTCGAGAGGTGATTTTGAATAAGTTTGATATGTCGCTCGGTACAGGGCTTGGAAAAATTAAAGGAAAAGCCTTCCGTATTGGTCATCTAGGTGATATCAATGATTTAACTCTCATGGGCGTCCTATGTGGCGTTGAAATGGGCCTTGACTTGGCTGGCGTGCCGCATCAGTCAGGTGGTGTTGAAGCCGCAATGCGGTTTTTGTCGCGGTAAAACTGACTCCAGACATAAAAAAACGGAGAAAATAATGAAAAAACTACAACTGGCAACTTCGGTTGCTGTTCTATCGGCCGCTTTCGCTGCCCCCTTATTTGCAGCTGACGTTACGCTGAAATTTGGACACGTTGGCAAGCCAGGATCATTGTTCGAAGCAAGTGTGAATGCATATGCTCAGTGTGTGAACGACGAATCTAACGGAAAAATCGAAGTTCAGACATTCGGCTCGTCTCAGCTTGGGAAAGATAAGGAGCTCCTACAAAAACTAAAGCTTGGCCAAGTCGACTTCGCGCTGCCTTCATCGGTGATGTCATCAGTTTCTGATGAGTTTGGTGTGTTTGAGATGCCATACATCATTAAGGATCGTGAGCACATGAAGCGGGTGCAGGAAAAGTTGGGAGGCACTTTCCAAGCTGCTGCTCAGGCCAAGGGATATCATATTGTCGGCTATTTTGAAAATGGTTTCCGCCACATCACAAACAACACTCGACCTGTGAACGTGCCTGCCGACCTCGAGGGTGTCAAATTAAGAACACCAAAGGGTGCGTGGCGTGTGAAGATGTTCAAGCTTTATGGCGCGAACCCAACTCCGATGGCGTTTTCTGATGTTTTCACAGCATTGAAAACCGGTGTCATCGATGGGCAGGAAAACCCCTATGCGCAGATCGCATCTGCGAAATTCCAAGAAGTACAAAAGTACTTATCGATTACTGGACATGTTTACACCCCGGCATACATTTTGTCGTCTAAAAAGCACTTCGAAAAGCAACCAGCTGATGTGCGTCAGGTTCTCAACAGTTGTGCTGCGTCGACACAAACCTTCGTGTACCGCAAAGCTGCAGCGCTTGAAACAGAGCTTCTGGACGTGATCAAGGCAGCTGGTGTGGAAGTGAACAACGCGGATAACGCGGCGTTCATCAAGGCATCTAAGCCGATTTATGATGAGTTTGCATCGTCAGTTGATGCCGGCGCGGAGCTGATTAAAACAGTTCAAAGCCTCGCAAATTAATCATTCGGTAACGACCAAATAGCGGCCCAATCGGGCCGCTCACTTTTACACGTCAGGAGTATCGTGTGACTCGGTTTGCTAAAGCTGTTGACCAGCTGCTTGTGTGGTTTATTTTATTTCAGATGATCGCTCTCACCGGTGTTGTGATCTTCGCAGTTCTTGCGCGGATTACCGGTAATTCAGTCTCTTGGTATGACGAGATCGCAGCAATACAGCTTGCGTGGCTTACCTATTATGGCGGGGCATATGCCGCGCTACACCGGCGCCATATTGGGTTTGACTCAGTACTACTCGCGATCCCAATGCCAGCCAGGGCCTGGGCCGTGATTTTTGCTGAAGCTATCGTTATCGGATTCTTCGCGCTACTCGCCTACACCGGATATGAAGTGCTGGTTGTTCTTGAAGGCGAATACCTCGTGTCATTAACCTGGATTCCGATCCAGCTGACGCAATCAGTAATCCCGATTGGTGCATCTTTGTTCGTCCTGTGCGAAATCCTTAGTTTCCCTGGCTACTTTAAGAAAACATGCGCTGGTATTTCACTCGAGCATTCAGAGATCGAAGAAGAAGTCGAAACAGAGTTGGCCAAAGCAGGAGCCAAATCATGATCGTTTTTATTATGTTCGTGATCTTAGTGGCGCTGATTTGCATCAACGTTCCGATCGCAGTCGGTCTGGCTGTGGCCGCCATTTTCGGTCTTGCAGTGACAGAAGGCGTCGATAGTATCGTCACGCTTGCGCTCGACATGTACGATGGGTCAACCAAGTTCTCATTGATTGCCATTCCAATGTTTGTCTTGGCCGGTGCAATCATGAACGCCGGAGGGATCACTGACAAACTCATTAACTTTGTGAACGCCATCATCGGTTTTGTGCGTGGCGGCCTCGCAATGGTCAACATCGGTGTCAGTCTTTTCTTTGCCGAAATATCAGGTTCGGCTGTGGCCGATGTTGCAGCACTAGGCTCGGTGTTGATTCCGCAAATGAAAAAGCGAGGATACTCGGCGCCACTTGCTGCTGCGGTGACTTCATCATCGGCTTCTCTTGCGATTATCATTCCGCCGTCGATTCCGATGATTCTGTATGCGACATCGGCCGGTACCTCGGTCGAACAACTCTTTGTTGCAGGAATTATCCCGGGTCTTCTCGGCGCATTCGGCCTTATGGGGATGGCCTACTATTTCGCAAGAAAGTACAACTTGCCTACAGAAGAAGCATTCGAATTCCGGCGGCTATGGAGCACTTTGATTGACGCACTTCCTGCATTCACTCTTCCAGTCATTATTCTGGGAGGAATCTTCGGTGGTTTCGTCACTGCGACTGAAGCCGCTGGACTTGCTGTTGTTGCGGCTCTCTTGGTCAGTGCTTGGTATTCAAAAATGGATTTTGGACACCTGAAGCGCGCGATGATTGACGGTGGTGTACAGACAGCCGTCGTGATGCTGCTGGTCGCTGCATCCGTGGTGATGGGCGGGTTCCTGACACGGGCGCAAATTCCACAGGATTTTGCTCGCTGGATCCTCGACATGACGACCAACCAATGGGTGATTCTCGCGATCCTCAACGTGTTCTTCTTAGTCATTGGTTTCTTTTTGCATTCTGCGGCAGCAATCATTTTGGTGGTTCCGATCGTTATTCCATTGATTCAGGCTGCAGGAATTGACCCAATTCATTTCGGTCTCGTTGTGACTCTGAACTTGGCGCTGGGCCAGCAGACCCCACCTGTGGCCAGTGTTTTGATCACTTCATGTGCGGTCGCTCGTGCGAATATCTGGGATGTGTCAAAAATCAATATCTATTTCATCGCAGTCTTATTCGCAGTTTTGATGCTGTGTACCTATGTACCGGCAGTACCGATGTATTTAGTTGACGCTATTTACAGGTCATAAAGTGGGTGATTACACAATTGTTCAGGAAGGCGATGTTGGTGAATTCCGCCTGATGCGGCCTGAGTCCCGGAATTCGCTGACGTTTGAGATGTATCAAGCGCTGGAGGATTTGTGCCGCGATCCTGGTGACGCGCGCGTAATCGTGCTCACAGCAGAGGGTGATAAAGCATTTGCGTCTGGGACCGACATTTCTAACTTTAAAGAGTTCGATTCAGCTCAAGATGCCATCGATTACGAAGCAATGATCGGCCGAGTCATCGACGCAGTCGAATCAAGTCCGATTCCGGTAATTGCATCTTTGCATGGCGTAGTCGCCGGCGGTGGAGCCGCGATTGCGGCTGCAGCAGATATACGGCTAGGAACGCCGGACACACGTTTTGGTATGCCGATCGCAAGGACTTTGGGCAACTGTCTGTCAGTTGCTAATCTCAATCGGCTGGTGCATTTACTTGGCGAGTCGCGAACGCGTTATCTGTTGCTAACCGCAGAGTTTTTACCAATCACACCTCTGGTCGAGTCGGGGTTTGTGAGCGAGGTGTTGGAGACAGCAGCACTTTGCGACGGGCGAGCAAGAGCGCTCGCTCAACACTTGATGACCTTGGCTCCACTGACGATCTCGGCAACGCGAGATGGGCTCAAACGGCTGTCTCAAGGTGCACCTCCCGACGATGTTGATCTTATTCAGCGTTGTTACCTCAGTGACGATTTTGCGGAGGGTATTGACGCATTTTTCGCCAAACGCAAAGCCGAATGGAGTGGTCGATGAGTGCGCAACAGAGGCCACTGACGGGCATGCGAGTCGTCGAATTGGCGCACATTATGGCGGGGCCCTTGTGTGGAATGATGTTGGCAGATATGGGCGCCGATGTGATTAAGGTTGAAAAAATCGAGGGTGGTGACGACTCGAGGCGCATGGTCCCTCCCAATGTTGGCGAAGAATCTGCTGCATTTTTGATGATGAATCGTAATAAGCGTGGTATGGCTCTCGATCTGAAATCTGATGATGGAAAAAAAATTCTCACAGCGCTTTTGAACGACGCAGACTGTGTCATTGAGAATTTTCGTCACGATACAATGGAACGTTTGGGGCTGTCGTATGGGGAATTAAAGGCCATTAACCCAGGTCTCATTTACGTAGAGATATCGGGTTATGGTCGCACCGGACCATATCGTGACCGAGCAGGATTTGATCTTGTGGCGCAGGGTGCCTCTGGCTTGATGAGCATCACTGGGCCTGGTCAGGACGACGGTCCCGTTAAAGTCGGGGCACCAGTGACGGATATTACAGCAGGGATCCTCGCAGCCATGGGTGCGGCTGCTGCTTATGCTGGGAAGCAAAAAACAGGTCTCGGTACACGCGTCGATACATCATTATTTGAAGCGGGGATTACCCATACCTACTGGCAGTCTGCCATCGCTTTAGCGACAGGGGAGTCTCCACAAGCGCTAGGCTCAGCGCATCCATTGAACGCGCCATATCAGGCGTTTCTCACTGCAGATGGTTATATCAATATTGGTGCTGCGAATCAGCGAAATTGGCTACGACTGTTGGATGTCATTGGTGCGACTGATTTAAATAATGACCCGAGATTTTCGTCGAATGCTGACCGGATGGCGAATCTTGATGCGCTGGTCGAGGTATTAAATGGGTATTTTCGTCAACATGCATCTGAGGTTTGGCTCGAAAAGCTCGACCAAGCAGGTGTTCCTGCAGGCCCGATTTTATCGATTGGAGAGATGCTTGAGCATCCTCAGGCCCTTGCTCGCGACATGGTTGTTCAAACGGAGCATGACCGGGTCGGTCCGGTGAAAGGGCTCGGAATGGCCGTTAAATTTCACGGTACTCAGCCCGTTGCGTCACGAGCGGCTCCGATCCATGGCCAACATTCAGCGCAGGTACTGATGGAGCTTGGTTATTCAGATACTGAGATTCAATCGCTATTTCAACGCGGCGTGATTCATATCGGCTAGCGGCTCATTCGACTGCGGAAGTCATCCTAGACTCGATCACAGCCGCTTTTTCTCCGGGATAAGGCCCTCTGGTGCATAGCGAAGTGTCAAAAGCAAAATGATGCCTACAGTCATCAAGCGCATGTGTGCGGCGCCCTCGAGCAAATGTGCTCTCACCGCGCTTTGAGGATCCATTCCAGATGTCAACGCGTCAATTAACCAAAGTCCGATAGGCTCTGCCTCGATCCAGAAGAACCAAATAAAGAAACCACCAAGCACAGCACCCCAGTTGTTACCAGATCCACCAATAATCACCATCACCCAAATCAAGAAGGTAAAGCGTAGAGGGTTGTATCCAACGGGCGTGAACTGACCATCCAGCGTCGTTAACATGGCGCCAGCCAGACCAATCACCGCAGAACCCAAGACGAACACCCGCAAGTGCTGCCATGTAACATCTTTTCCCATCGCGGCTGCTGCGGTTTCATTATCACGGATAGCGCGCATCATACGACCCCATGGAGACTTAAGGGCTGTTTCAGAAAGCCACAACAAGATGCCGATGACAGCAATGAAAAGCAGTGCGTAACAGACTTTAACGAATACAGCAGACGCATCATCGACTGGCATACCGATAGCCATAGCCCAATCCTGGAACCACTGTGCTTGCTGCAGGTCGATTTCGTAAGGAACCGGGCGTGACAAGCCATTCACATTTTTCACGCCCCGGGTCAGCCATTCTTCGTTTTTAATAAAGAATATTATGATTTCACTGATGCCAAGCGTGGCAATTGCTAAGTAGTCAGAGCGTAGACCGAGTGCGACTTTACCAATGACGAATGCAATACCAGCGGCGAAAAGAGCGCCAACCGGCCAAGCGACTAGAATTGGGAGACCAAGACCGCCCAAATAGCCAGTGACGGAAGGATTAATTGATTCGACGGCATCCGCACCCGGATCAAAGAAAATACGCAGTAATGCATAGCCTGAAATGATAATGACAGCGATGATCCAATAGCGCTGCCGTCTCAGGTGTTGAATCCGCGACCACGCGAACAAGCAGGTGACCACGGTACCGATGGTGATCACCAGGCCGAGTAAAATACCGAGCCCGCCAGCCTGCCATGCGTCTGAAACTGGCGGCATCGAGATTAATACGCCAGCGAGGCCACCTAAGGCCGCAAATCCCATTACACCCACATTAAATAGGCCTGCATAGCCCCATTGGATGTTCACACCTAAAGCCATGATGGCGCTAATCAAGCATAGATTGAGAATGGTTAGGGACACCGACAGGCTTTGGATTAACGCAACCAGTATTAATAAGCCGGCCATTAGGCTAAATAGGATTTGATTACGGTATTGCTGGTACAGAGCTGTCATCAGATCGTTTTCCCGCTAAATAAGCCAGTCGGCCTAATAATCAACACGATCACTAAAATGATAAATGAGACAGCGATCTTGTAGTCTGTCCCTAAGAACTGCACCAGCGATTCAAGCTCCATATTGTCTGGGCCTAAATATAAGACGACTTTTTTATAGGCAAACGTCAGTATCAACTCACTAAATGCGATGACATACCCACCGGCGATAGCGCCGATCGGGTTGCCAACGCCACCAACAATTGCGGATGCAAAGATCGGAAGTAACAGTTGCATGTAAACAAACGGTTTGAATGATTTATCCAGGCCATAGAGTGTTCCAGCAATGGTGGCAAGCGCTGCAACGAGAATCCATGTGATCAGAACCACACGATCTGGGTTGATACCTGATAGCAGTGCTAAGTTTTCATTATCTGAATAGGCTCGCATCGATTTACCGGTGCGTGTGTGGTTAAGGAACCAGAACATTGCAGCAACGATGATGACCGCGGTAATAATCGTGACCGCTTGCGTCATTTTGAGCGACAAGCCCTCGTTGAGCCCCGTCATCTGCTTGAACTCACGTGCCTTTAATATAAATCGTGTTCCATCAAAGAAAATTTGGTCACCGGGCCCGATAATGAAACGAATCAACCCACCGAGGAAGAACATAACGCCAATTGAGACAATCAAAAAAATCACTGGATTGGCCTTTCGCTCGCGATGATATCGATAAACAAATCGATCGATGAGCAAAGTGAGTATGACGGTCGCGAGGATTCCCACAGGAATCGCTAACAGTGCTGTCGGGAGTGGTTGGATGGACAGTCCAAGGGACTGAAATCCCCACGTGACTAAGATTGTCACCATTGCGCCAAACGCCATAGTTTCGCCATGTCCAAAATTTGAAAATCGGAGTACCCCATAGACCAATGTGACGCCTAGGGCGCCGAGTGCAAGTTGCGAGCCATAGGTGAGGCCTGGGATGATGAGGAAATTGCCGAGGAGTGTGAGTGCGTTGAAGAAATCAGTCATTTATCCCCCCAAAAACGCTCGACGAACTTCTGGGTTTGCTAAGAGTGACTCGCCAGTGTCCGTAAACCTGTTTTGCCCTTGCACAAGAACATACCCTTTATCAGCGATTTCGAGCGCTTGTTTGGCATTCTGTTCGACCATCAAAATGGCGACATCCAGTCGAGCAATTTCAATAATGCGATCGAATAGTTCGTCCATGACGATGGGAGAGACACCCGCTGTGGGCTCATCAAGCATGAGCACTTTTGGATGGGTCATTAATGCTCTACCCACTGCAACCTGTTGGCGCTGGCCGCCTGACAGTTCTCCAGCAGGTTGTTTTCTTTTTTCTTTTAGAATGGGAAACAAATCGTAAACCTGCGCGATTGAGTCATTGATGGAATCAGTGCGAATGAACGCACCCATTTCTAAGTTTTCTTCAACAGTCATCGACGTAAACACATTATGGGTTTGCGGAACAAAACCCATTCCTTTGACCACTCGCTCTTCGGGCTTTAACTGAGTGACGTCTTCGCCATCGAACATCACGTGACCTTTCCTCAGGGGCAACATGCCAAAAACGGCTTTCATGGCTGTTGATTTGCCCGCACCATTGGGTCCAACGATGACCGCGATCTCGCCTTTTTCAACGCCAATCGAGCAGTCATGCAAAATATCTGCAGCTCCGTATCCGCCTGTCATCTGTTCGCCAAGTAAAAAGCCCATATTATTTTTTGTGTTTCAGTCCAGTTCCGAGATAGGCCTCAATGACCTGCTCATTATTTTTGACCTCCTCGATCGTGCCTTCGGCGAGAACTGTCCCTTCAGCCATACAGATCACTGGATCACATAAACGAGCAACAAATTCCATGTCGTGTTCAATGAGACAAAACGTGTAGTTACGCTCTTCATTCAGTTTGATGATGGCATCACCGATTTTGTAGAGCAGTGTGCGGTTCACACCTGCACCGACTTCATCGAGAAATACAATTTTCGCATCAACCATCATGGTCCGACCGAGCTCCAGCAACTTTTTCTGGCCACCTGACAAATTGCCGGCGAATTCCTCTGCGACATGCTCGATTTCGAGGAAGCGGATGACTTCGTCAGCCTTTGATCTGACCTCTTCTTCACGTGCTTTGACGAGATTGGGTTTGAACCAGGTATTCATCAGGCTCTCACCTGCTTGATTCGGTGGAACCATCATTAGGTTGTCACGGACAGTCAGTGTTGAAAATTCATGAGCAAGCTGAAACGTACGGAGTACGCCTTTGTGAAACAGTTCATGGGGCTTTAAGCCTGTGATGTCTTCACCATCTAGGAAGACTTTGCCGGAGGTTGGTTGATATAGGCCGGCGATCACGTTGAATAAGGTTGTTTTCCCGGCACCATTGGGGCCGATGAGTCCAGTGATAGATCCTGGTTGAATGGATAGCGTTGCTCCGTTAACAGCCTGGACACCACCAAAGTGTTTATGCAAGTTTTCAACAAGAATCATGGGGCTACATCACAAAAAAGCGGCGCAGAGATCATCCCTACGCCGCCTGTGATTCAACGATTAGCGGTAGCGAACCGTTGTGTTTTCACCGTCTTTGACAAGAATTTCGCGGTAACTACCGGAAGACTCGCCGGCACCGATCAATTCAACCGCTGTCGCACCCACGTAGTCGATTTGACCGCCACCTTTCAGGATCTGAAGGCCTTTGGCAAGCTCACCCGGGAGAATCTTTGTTCCAGGCGCGTTGGCGACATCAAAGATTTTTGCTTTCACTGCATTGCTGTCTTTTGAGTTCGCCGCTTGCATCGCAAGCAACGTCAGTGCTGCTGCATCGTAGGCCTCAGGTGAGTAAGGGCCCGCTTCAAAACCATCTTTTTTTGCAAGCTCAGCGTATATTTGTGCACCGTTAGAGTCTGTTCCTGGAACCGTACCAATCGAGCCGTTCAAATCAGGACCGATTGCTTGCAAAAGACTATCGCCAATCATGGCGTCCGGAAGAAAGAATTGGTCAAAAGCACCTGCGTCTAATGATGATTGAATAATTCCTTTTCCGCCCTGATCGAGATATCCGACCACAACTAAAATATCACCACCTGCTTGCGCTAATGCGCCAACCTCTGCGCCGTAGTCACCTTTGCCATCTTCGTGTGGTGTACTGATCGTGACTTTGCCGCCGGCTGCCTCAAAGTTTGATTGAATCGAGTCAGCGAGACCTTTGCCGTAGTCGTTATTGGTATAGGTCATTGCAATCGACTTAATGCCCTTTTCTTGGAGTACTTCTGAGATGACCTGACCCTGACGAGCATCTGACGGTGATGCGCGGAAGAAGAGATCATTGTCTTCAAGTGTCGAGAGCGCCGGTGATGTCGCTGATGGCGAGAACAGCAAAACACCTTTGGGCATGGCAACGTTTTGTAAGATTGAGATGGTGGCCCCGGAGCAAAGCGCTCCAATAATTGCGTCGACCTTATCTGAGGCGATGACACGTTCCGCAGCCGCAGCTGCAGCCGATGCATCAACACAGGTCGAGTCAGCTCTGACATGGCTTACAGTGGCACTGTCGAGCAATAGCTTCGATGCAGATACCTCTTTCATTGCGAGTTCAGCGCCGCGAGCCATCGACTCAGCAAGAGATTCGGCGGGGCCGGTAAAACCTAGTACGACACCAAGTTTGACGGTTTTCGCATGACCACCGGCCAGTGCGACAGACGATCCTAGAATGGCGGCACTCGCCATGGCAATTGCAGTTTTTTTCATAATTATCTCCATAGAGGCCTTCTGGTTTTAGGCTACCGACGAACTGTATGGGTTTTTGTGGTGATTTTCGAGTCGACGAACAAAAAAGCCCGCAAAAAGCTGGGCTAGTCACTAGGAGTACTCGATCATGCAAAGTCGTCGATCAGAGTGCCTTGGGTTTCGGGATCGATCTCGTCAACGCGATAATTGTAGTTTGGATGGTCTGATCCCATCGCCATTGCTGCACCATTTTTGATGGCGGCGACCATATCAGCAGTGAACTCAAAGCGCGAGAAATGCACAGAGCTGGTTTTCTCTGAATTGGCGCGTTCGAGATCTTCATCAGCAATCGCATAGACGCGATCAAAACCTTGGATCTGAATGTAGGTCCTGTTTTCAACGTTCACTAATTCGGCAAGCTTCACCTTCCGCTCTTCCTCGTCAGGGAACTCGATCATTTGAGTGCACTTCAAGTTCGAGCCGTCTGGAATCAGTGGGTTGTATGCGTCGAGCTCATCCATGATGCCTTCTTCTTCGAACGTCTTTTCGATGCGCAGCATCTCTTGAACTTGATACCGGATGGTCGCTTCGTTTTCGAACTGTAATGTCATATTTGGTCCGATAAAGACACTACGAATGCGCTTTAGGCGCATAGCTTCAGTGCGAATTTCAGGCCGCTGTTTTGCGTAATCTTCCAAAGACAGCAGGGAGTTACGTGCGATTTTAGTCATATTTACTCCTGATTTAGTCCGTAAGCCTTAGCCACCAATGACAGTGGATGTGCTAGGGCGGGCTCATTGTCGTGATTTTCACGAATACCTTGGGCGATATGGTGACCACCGAGCGGGCAATCACTCGAAATGTAGTCTGGGTTTTGCTCATTCATTGTTCTGAATACCGGACGACCGATTTTCATCGACGTCTCATGGAACTCTTTTTTCACGCCATATGTCCCTGCGTGACCTGAGCACCGTTCAGTGGTTTTGACATTGGTGTCAGGAATCATCTTCAAGAATTCTTCGGTTTTCTTACCGATATTCTGAACCCGTCCATGGCATGGAGCTTGATAAGACACCGCACCTAAACCGGTTTTGAAGTCGGTGCTCATCAGTCCATCCTTGATCCGCGCGATAAAGTAATCAAATGGATCCCAGAATGCCTCTTTAACAGCCTGTACATCTGGGTCACCTGGATACATCAGCGGAATTTCCTGTTTAAACATCAATGTACAGGATGGAACGCCTGCCATGATCGCAAAGCCCTCACGCGCGAGTTTCGCGAGATGTGGGATGTTGACTCGCTTCAGACGATCGACAGCCTCAAGATCACCTTGTTCGAGCTTCGGCATACCGCAGCAGACTTCTTTCTCAGCAACGACCCATGGAATGTCGTTGTGCTCAAGAACCTTGATCATGTCTGTACCAATCCCTGGCTCGTTATAGTTGATATAACAAGTTGCAAAAATCGCAACCTTGCCAGGAGTCCGCTCACCATCTTTGATCTCGACGGCTTTCGACTGCTTGATCATTTGACGTAATTTTTTCGGTGCAAACTCAGGCAGCCATGCATTTTCGTGAACGCCGAGTACGCTTTGCACTGCTTTGCGCACCGGCTTCCACTGGGTTACAGTATTGACCGTCTCAGTCACAACTGGAATACCTGCCAGCTTCCCCAGTCCGTCAGTGTCTGAAAGGATTTTGTCTCGAGCAGGCATCCCATTTTCCTGGTGCTTCACAGCTTTCGCTTGCAACATCAGATGTGGGAAATCGATATTAAATGGATGTGGCGGTACGTATGGACATTTTGCCATGTAGCACATGTCGCACAAATAACACTCATCAACGACTTTGACATAATCGTCTTCCGCTACACCGTCAACTTCCATCGTTTCACTGTCATCGATCAAATCAAATAGTGTTGGGAATGAGTTACATAAACTCAGACAACGACGACATCCATGACAGATATCAAAGACGCGCTCGAGCTCGGCGTTGAGCTTGTCCTTGTCGTAATACTCAGGTTTTTTCCAGTCGATTGGGTGCCGCGTCGGAGCTTCAAGGTTACCTTCGCGTTTTGTTTCTGTCGCCATCATTGTCTCCGTGGGGGATAAAAACCGGGGGAGCACCCCCGGCTTTCGGGCGAATCAAGCTTCTGCTTTGTACGCGTCCAGAGTCTTCTGGAACTTATTTGCGTGGCTACGCTCAGCCTTCGCAAGTGTTTCGAACCAATCAGCGATTTCGTCAAAACCTTCTTCGCGAGCTGCTTTGGCCATGCCTGGATACATGTCCGTGTACTCGTGAGTTTCACCTGCGATTGCAGATTCGAGTGCTTCGGCAACGTTTCCGGCAGCCAAGCCAGTCTCGGGATCACCTGAACCACCTTGAATGAGGTATTCCATGTGACCGTGTGCGTGGCCAGTCTCACCTTCTGCAGTGTTACGGAATACGTTAGCAACTTCTGGAGCGCCTTCGATGTCCGCCATGTTTGCGAAGTAGAGGTAACGACGGTTTGCTTTTGACTCGCCAGCGAAGGCTGCCTTCAAGCTTTCTTCAGTTTTTGTACCCTTCAATTGCATGCGATTTCTCCTTTAATAGAGTCATGCGTTTTTTACATTGATACCGCACCGGGATCCCGGTGACGAATGAAGTATGGGGACGGGTGTAATTTAATTCCAAGAGTATTTATAAATAACTTCGATAAATTTTCTCTATAACCTTTTCTGTTATTGAGCTAAGTTTCCGATCCTAGGATTCCTGAGTTAAATCAGCATGCGCTGATGCCTTAAAACCCGTTACACTTTCGCAATGCAATTGAACTCTCCCCAGTATCAGGCGGTGACGGCGCCCGAATCGAATCTACTTGTGATTGCTGGTGCAGGATCTGGCAAGACCCGTGTGCTGGTCGAGCGCATGGCCTACTTGATGCGCGACCAAGGGTTGTCTCCCCATGCATTGATGGCTGTAACCTTTACCAATAAAGCGGCGCGCGAAATGCGTGAACGGCTGGAAGAGACACTTGGCCGATCATTGCATGCGATGTGGGTTGGTACTTTCCACGGTTTAGCGCACCGATTCTTACGTTCCCATTGGCGTGATGCCGGACTCATTGAGCAGTTTTTGATTCTTGATTCTGATGATCAGCAACGGATGATGAAGCGCATCATTGCAGACCTGCAACTGGATGATGCGAAATTTAAACCGCGCGCCGTAGCGGGCTTTGTTAATGGTTGCAAGGATGAAGGTCAGCGGCCGCATCATTTGCAAACAGGACGCGACTATTACAACGACACGTTAATTCGGTTGTACGCCGAATATGAGGCGCGATGCAATGCCCAGAATTTAGTCGATTTTGGTGAGCTGTTATTGCGTACGTTCGAGACACTTAAAAACAAATCAGAACTTTTGCGGCACTATAAAGACCGTTTTAGTTACTTGTTGATCGACGAATTCCAAGATACAAACACCATTCAATATGCATGGATCCGTTTACTTGCGGGCACGAAAACTCGTGTAATGGCGGTCGGTGATGACGATCAATCGATTTATGCGTGGCGCGGTGCCCGGATAGAGAATATTCATCGGTATGAATCTGACTTTGCGCCAGTGACGACCATTCGATTAGAACAAAACTATCGATCCACTGACGTGATCTTGAAGGCGGCGAACGCAGTGATCGCAAACAATACGGGTCGACTTGGAAAAGAGCTGTGGACGGAGCAGAGCGAGGGTACCCCGATCCAGCTTTATGCAGCTTTTAATGAGCAAGACGAGGCGCGTTTTGTTGCCAACCGCATGAGCCAACATGTCGATCACGGCGGTCTCTATGGAGAGCAAGCGATTCTTTATCGTAGTAACGCCCAGTCGCGTGTTCTTGAAGATGCATTGCTGCGCGCAGGTATTCCATACCGGATCTATGGTGGCCAACGTTTCTATGAACGGCTCGAGATCAAAAATGCGCTGATGTATTTGCGGTTGATTCAAAACCGGTTCGACGATACGGCTTTTGAACGCATTATCAATGTTCCACCACGAGGTATTGGGGAGAGGACAGTCGAACAAATGCGCCAAACGGCCCGGGATGAAGGCAAAGGATTATGGGATTCTGCGTTACAACTGACCCGCGGTGACGGATTGAGCGGTCGTGCGAAAACCGCTGTGGTTGCATTTGTTGATTTAATCAACGACCTCGATCGCAAAGCGACTGATCTCGAATTGTCAGATCTGGCCCGTGATGTGATCGACGCCACAGGGCTCCTTGCATATCACGGTTCAGAAAAGGGAGAGCGCGGTCAAGCGCGAGTTGATAACTTAAACGAACTCGTCAGTGCGTGTCGTGCCTTTGAGCCCGAGGATGAGGAGTCGTCCGTACTTCTTCAGTTTTTGTCTCAAGCAAGTCTCGACGCAGGTGAAACCCAAGCGGATCCGGATGCAGATGCAGTTCAATTAATGACGCTTCACTCGGCTAAAGGACTCGAGTTCCCTCAGGTCTTTTTAGTGGGCGCTGAAGAGGAGCTGTTTCCTCATGTGATGAGCCTTGATTCTGCAGGTGGGCTCGAAGAAGAGCGACGTCTTGCCTATGTGGGAATTACACGTGCAATGCAGCATTTGATTGTAACCTATGCGGAGACACGTCGGTTGAACGGCCGTGATCATTTTGGCCTTCTGAGTCGGTTTATTCGCGAGATTCCAGCAGACTGTATTGAAGAGGTTCGTTTGGAATCACAAATTAGCCGGCCGTTTGTGTCATCATCATTTGGCGCAAGGCCAGTTGATCGTCCACATCGGCATCCGAGATTCCAAGACTACGATGATGGGTTTGGGGAACAGACAGGCTTAGGGATTGGTTCGCGCGTTGACCACGGGTTATTTGGCGAAGGGACCGTCTTGGCTTTTGAGGGATCAGGGCCACAAATGAAAGTGCAGGTCCGTTTTGACGATGGTTCGAAAAAGTGGCTCGTCCTTCAGTACGCGAAGCTTGTGCCACTTGGATAATTAGGACCCAGGAACCTGACGAATCCGCCCATTAGAATCGATCGCGACGAAGACAAATCGGGTTTCGGTGGACTTATAACTTTCAGCGTCTTGCTCTGTTATCCAGACTTCAATGCGGATCTGCATCGATGAGCGACCAACATCCTCCAGTTCGCCATAGATCGAAACCTCTGACCCAACAGGCACCGGCGCAATAAAATCAACATTCTCAATTGATACAGTCGCGCAACGACCACCACTTGTTTTCATTGCGATCTGGGCAGCTGCCTGATCCATTTGATCCAACAACCATCCAGCATAAATATCGCCAAGCGCATTTGTGAATCGAGGATGCGCAATGACTCTGAGAATCAATTCGCCTTCTGGGGATGGATCCTGCTCATCAAGCTCCACGGCAATTCCTTGTTATTCGACTAGGGTGTTCAAAGTCTACATGGTCATGAGGCATTCAAGAAGTGGTCAAGACAGGTCACACGAGGCGTTTTCTGCGAAATCGCTCGAGCAATCATCGATTCTGTTGCAAAAAGTTGGATCGATTGTTTGGCTCTTGTGAGCGCAGTGTAAACAAGCTCCCTACTTGGCTTGAAAAGTGTTTGCGATGTGATTGGCTCAGGCAGACAAATGAAGACAGATTGGTATTCAGATCCTTGGGATCGATGGATACTAATTGCCCAGGCAGATTCGACCGAACCCAATTGGTTTTTTCGAAGTGGTTGGTCAAGATTCTCAAATTGGACGCGCGGATTTGGCGAGCCATAAGAATCAACGACAGTACCGATATCTCCGTTGAACACGCCGATCCCCGCCTGATTTTCGGTTACCAATAAACGCTCTCCGAAGCCGTTCAGGCCGAGACGTTGGGTTTCTACTTGGACTAAGTGATTGATCATCCGACGCCCACCGACACCCTCGCTGATTGCCGTCAGGCACTGGAAATCCGGAGAGACTGGGGTTCGTGTCGTTTGTAGACCCTCGAAATAGGGTCGATATCCGTTAATCAGAGCGCCTTGTAGACGGTCGACTCGTTGGTTGTCTTCCCAAAACATACCCGAATCCCTCAGCCCTTGAGTGAAGTGTTGAGAGTCACCGGATAAACACAGATCCTGGAGTTGAGCCAGTGTTTCCTGACCCTCAATTCGATGGCGTTGGGTCAGCTCAAAGCAATGATGAGATAACGTATTCGACTCTGTGAGGACTGTGAGGATGCTTCCGGCTTCAACACTGGCTAACTGGTTGGGGTCACCCATCAGTACGAGATGCGCATGATCGGCTAGCGACTTCAGCAATCGGTCAAATAAATCAAGTGACACCATCGAAGCTTCGTCGACCAGCACAATGTCAGCTGAATCCAGTTCTTTGAGTTGTCGATGAATAGTCGTCGCTATCACAGGCTCTAGATCAACGAATGGCATTGTCGATATTGCGGCGTGAAATGATTCAGTTAAGCGAACGGCTGCCTTGCCAGTCGGCGCAACTAAGGCGATACGCGGCTGTCTTTCGAACAGGGTTCGTTTAGCAGCCACAATAGCGGCTGCAGTCGATGTCTTTCCCGTACCAGGGCCCCCTGTCACGATGGCGAGGTGTTGTTTTGCCGCACCGACAATTGCACGCGTTTGTGATGGATCGGCATCTGGCATCAGTTCTCTTGGATCAACGCTGATCGCTAGTGCAGGAAGCCTTGAACGCTTTTTAAGTGCGTCCGCAACGCGCGATTCCTGAGCGAAATGTCGACGAATTTGTAGCGCATCATGATTGACAGCGAAGAGTGTTGCGAGCTCTGAATTGGTGAGTGTTTGCGCCCACAGATCAGCCTCCTCATTGGATAAGTACTGCGCGGTATGTCCTTGATGAATTGCTTCAACTAATTGTGTGACCGAGGCTTCTAATTGTGTGGGCAGTCCCGCTTCTTTGATGAAATTGAACACATCTGCTGATGTCATGGGATGCATAGGCAAATCTCCTCTAACGCCAGCACACCATTTATCTCAATTGGTCGCCTCCAAATACCACGATTGGGTGCAGTGACTCCGCGACAAAAAAGATAAATTACCTCACCCAAATGTTTTTTGGGGTCGTAGTTTGCCAGACGGCTCTTCAGCCAGCGGTGTAACGCGAGGGCGTAAATCGCTGCTTGAAACGGGTACAACGCATGTTCCATGGCGGACTCGATACGCTCGTCTGAGTACGCTTGATCATTTGGTCCGAGATAGTTTGTTTTGTAGTCGATGAGATGGAATCTGCCGTCTGTCTCAAATACCAGGTCAATGAATCCAATTAAATGACCATCGATGGATTGCTCGGCTATTGAATTGACTGGTTTCCACCAGGAAAAGGCAGCACACGCGTTTATAAGATCTTGTAACTGTAATCCGCGCTTTAATGGGAGTTCAAACTGTGGCTCTGGTCTTTTTCTGTCCACGTTCAATGTCTGGAGCATCACATGTGGAAAGACTTTGGTTGAGAGGATCTGTTGGATCCAATCAATGACAGTGGGTACGTGAACGGGATCGAGATGGACTGGCCAATTGGTCTTGATGAAGTGCTGAAGCCCTTCACTATCTCGCTTGCCTTCGGCGTGCCATTCGAGGACGGCATGGATAAAGTTACCGGTGTCCGTACCCCCTGGAACCCCATGCCACTTCTCGTTGAAGTCGGTCTCAACCACAGCATGATCTTCGTCCGCGGCTTTGGAAATGATCTCATGACCACTATCGTGCTTGATCAAGCCCGAGAAGCTTCTGAAAAACCATGATGGTATGTGCGCTTGTTTCAATGGTGGCTGTGTCGCAGTTGGCACTTTGAATGGTTCAACAACGCCGCTGATCGCGGGAACCTCGATGCGTTGGTGATCAGCTCCAAGGCTATTGATATCACGGTCGTGAAGCAGGCGATGCAGCGCACTTCCGGTGTCTGGAACCCGCAAAAATACTGCGTGTTTTGCGCGGGTGAGTGCAACATAGAGCAGGCGGTTGAGATCCTGCTCTTGATCGTGAAGCGCCGGCTCATAGGCTTCGTTTGTCAGATCGATGACTGATCCATTCTCATCGCAGTAATCGAGGCCCCAAGCGCTTTTAGAAAGCGTTTTCCCCGTGACCTCATCAGCCAAGATGACCACGCGATATTCGAGTCCTTTGGATCCATGGATGGTATTGATCGTCACAACTCCCGATCCGACAGGTGGTCTCTGGCTCGTACGATCGTCAGCCTCTTTTTTTGAGGTTGCTTGCTGTGACCACCACATGGCTGCCTCGAGAGGCGATAAACCCTTCGCGTCTTCCCCAAATATTTCTAGACAGTGAGTCAGTGTATTCCAGTCCTCGAGTCCATTGAGGGTATGCGGAATACGCTGAGCCGTTGAACAGGTCTCAAATAAACGCGTGATTGCAGCTGCCGGACCATCGGATTTCCAAAGATCCCGTGCATTGAATAGCTCGGTTTGTAATTCAACAAAGCGTGGTTGTTCACTCAGTTGTCCGGGTGCTTTGAGATCAAATCCCATGAGCGTCGTTGAAGCGGCTGACGTGACACTCGAGAGATCATCTGGGTTGGCAATCGCTTCGAGAATGAGCACCATTTCTTTAGCGATGCGTCGGCTGAAAATACTCGTTTTGTTTTGATAGTGGAAAGCGACACCAAATCGTTCTCCGATTTGTTTGATTTTCTGAGCCGTCGTACGGCTCTGAACCAAGATACAAATATCTTTTTCGCTGATGGGTTGTGAGCCGATCCGGCACGAGCCTTGTTGGCCGCCTGCGAGCAGAGATTGCGTGAGCTTGACGACTGATTCGGGTGT
Organism: uncultured Litorivicinus sp.; assembly: GCA_902594275.1. Lineage (GTDB taxonomy): Bacteria > Pseudomonadota > Gammaproteobacteria > Pseudomonadales > Litorivicinaceae > HIMB30. Next base: position 7,071 of record CACJLQ010000008.1, on the reverse strand, counting down.
TAAGGAATCGATCCATTGAAACCCTGCTGTTTCTTTATGATGCACGGTTAATGATGCGATGTCGGCAGGCCGCCCAGCGTTGAGTGGGTGATACTGCAATTCCTTACCCACGGTGTAGTTGCCATCAAATAGCGCATTGAGTCCATCAACCACAGTCTGTGAAGAACGATAGACCGTGTCGAGATACCAGAGACTTTGAACAGGAAGTCTCTTACGGATTTGATGATAGAAGGCGGTATCAGCGCCACGGAATCGATAGATTGCCTGTTTGGGATCCCCGACCATGACCATGAATCGTTCTGGCTCATCCGGATATAAATGGTCAAGCATTGCCCATTGATGACGATCGGTGTCTTGGAATTCATCGACGAGTATGAGTGTGTGTTTGGGTCTTTCATTTGTGAGACGTTTTGCGACCTCGGCAGCATCACGAATTACTTGATCATTGTCGGTAATTCCAAGTTCATTGAGTCGGTGCCGAAATTGCTGCCGTAGCTGATGGAGGCAATAAGCCCGAAATTGGACTTCGATGTCTGAAGGTTTAACGAGCTTGACCCATTGATCGAATACTGTGCCTTCGAACTTGTCCTCTCGCTCTAGAAAATACTGGGCACTTTTCTGAGGAATATCCTGACGGCTCGTCGCTTTTTTTATGCTGGCGCAATGTGTTTCGAGTGATTTGCGAGTCATCCCTTTCAGCGCGAAGAGTGACTCGATATCCGATAACAAAGCATCCTTTCGCCCAGTGAATTCGGACACGATTCCTCTGAGATCAGGGCAGACCGTTGTGCCGGGGCTAATGGTATCGATCGGTTTCCATGCAAGCTCAGCGTGGCCCACGAATGCTTTCAGTCCACCCGTGAGAGACACAATAGTCTGTGTCCCCTGCTCTCTGATAAGTTGTCGGTAGCAATCAATAGCCACCTCTTGATGAACACTTTCGACCCCCGTTTCCACGGGAAAGCTTGGGATGCCGATGCTTGGTCCAAAGTCATTGATTAGACAGATCGCAAAGCCGTGAATGGTTTGTATATCGATGGCGTCAATCTGCCGAAGTGCGTGGTTGAGTCGCTTGATACCTGTGTCTTTTGACAATTCAGGATAGGCCGTCGTGAGTTCCGATTGGCCGCGAGAGAGTTGATCAATTTCACCAATCAACCGTGCTCGAACACGCGCCCTGAGTTCTCGAGTTGATGCTCGAGTAAATGTCATCAGCAGACAGTGCTCAGGTTGGTGGCCATCGACGGCTAGGGCGCGTGTGATGAGCGACATCAAGGCGTGAGTCTTACCCGTTCCCGCGCTCGCCTCGATTAGGTGTCGCCCAGATCCCGGGAGCAACTCTGGCTTAAAGCGTTCCACGGGACCTCCCCAGGTATCCAAGAAGTGGTTTGACCAAGCGATTCGAGAGGTCCACGTGTTTCTCTGAAATCTCCGGGTCATTCTGAAATACCCGCTGGTAATCGGGCCTATGCGCAAGTGCCTCATCATGCCAGTGAATCCGAGGTCTAGTCTCGTAGTCCCTGTCTAGTGCCCTCGCTGTTTTTAGCGCAAGCGGCGCAATGAGCGCGCAAGGAGTTCCTTTATCGGAGATGGCTGTTAGCCAGCCTTTCAGCAGCTTTCGCGCTTCATCGACTGGAATTGGACCGAATGGTGTGACGCGATTATTGAATGTCACCAGGCGGAGACTCTCTTCTGTTTGCTCAATCGCGAACAGCACGAGTCCCTCGAGAAGTGCGCGGAGACCCCGTACGCCATCGATCGAAGACTTGATCACAATTCGGGGTGCCTCAACCGTAGCGATCCCATCAATGTGTAACCTGAATTCATCGATCGTTAACTCCGATGGCTCGACCAACTCCGCTGTTGTTGAAAAGGCTTCGCCAACGAGGGAAGGGGCGTAGTCCTCTAGCGCGCTGTTCAAATCGATTTCATCTGGGAGCTCAGGATAATGCATTAGGAATTCGATGAGCGTGTCTTTAGTTAGCGATTGATCGACGAAGCCTTGCTTCATCTTGAAGGCGTTCAATGTATCGATACTCAATGGCTCGAGATCTAATTCTGGAAAGTCGAGCGCACGCATGCGGGCACCTTTCTCTTTAAGAAACGCGATCGCCGGCTCGGCTGCAACCGAAAGAAACTCATTGATTGTCCAAGAGTTCTGAATCTCGAGCTCAGCGGTGTCAATATCAGGTGCAGAAACCTGATGGCTATCGAGGCTGATACCCGACGGTAATTCCATGACCGGAGATGTATTGTCAGGGCCTTTGAAACAATCAATCAGTGAGACGACCCCGGGACCCGCGAGCTCTTCGGTTTGGTAGATGGGGTGCTTCCCGATCCAGCTAATCCACAACTGATCCTCTGTATTGAGCACAATATCAGCAAGCACTTGGCGTTCTTTTTCAGACTGTATCAAATCGCCAGGGCGAGGATTCTTCGCAACCAAATCCCACGGGTGCTCATTGGACTCGTGTGGGAATGTATCGTGGTTTGCTCCGAGTATTGCGACGACTTGATTTGGAATACTACGGATCGTCTGCGGTGCCGTGACCGACAGTTGATCGTTTAAAGCAAGGGGCCGAGATAGCCCCGTTTTTTGGTTTAGTTCGATCCACTGAAACACGGATTTTTTACTCACTTCCGCGTCCGCAAATTGGGCTGTCACTGGTGTGAGATTGAGGCTCTGAACCTGACCAAGAGTGAGCCTACTGACCGCGCGATCGATTTGCAGAATAGCTTCCTGGAGCGGCATGACCTCGGGCGCACGCAGCACCTGTTCGATGGCAGATAAGACGCCAAGCAGCCGATCAAGGCCGTCCGTTTGTTCGATAGATTCAGTCGGGGTACTGTCACTAAGAAACGCAGTGTCGGGGTCTGTCATTAGCCCTTTCAACAACCGTTTTTGGGCTGCGTGTAAGGTATGTCGATAGCTTGACACTCCCCGTCTTGCACCGGATTGCACAATCCAACGTTGGATATGTCTCAACTGCTGGTCACTGAGCTCAAGCGTCTCGCGGACTGTGATATCTGATAGAAACCTATACACAGAACCGGCTCTGAAGCCTGAGCGACACACCTCCGCTAACAGGTTGATTGCGGCCACTTCGATGGGCTGAACAACCAAAGGGTCCGCTGTGGTTGGGAGCCGTTGTAACAGATCAGATGAATGAAATATCCGTTGCACGATCGGTCCATACAACGCCGGGTTTGGTGTCACGATCTGCACTTGTTTGAGGTTTCGGGTTGGATCAACATTTAACCAATCGATCAGCCACCGCTTCAATTCCACGACTTCTTGGGTTGGACTCGTTGCACTGATCAAAGAAACGGATTGGTCGAGTTTGATGGACGCCTTTCGGTTATCAAAGATATGCGCCTTGAGTTCGGACAGTGCACTTTTCGGTGCAGTTGGGGTATAGACCTCGATTGGTTCATCGTCGCCGAGCATCGACAAGACTTTGGCTTTTTCACGACACAGGTCTGCAAGAATGGGGTGAGTTTCCGGTAGCTCGAGCGCTCCCTGTGTAAACCAAGGCCCCGGGGACGGAGATTGTGTGCAAACAAACAATGGTGCGTTGTGTGACCATTGTTTCAGGGCGTTCAATGTGAGCATCGATAGACGATCTGGATTAAAAACAATGATGCGTGCGATCGAATCGAGACGTTCTGAATTCGGTTCTTTGAGAGCATTCATGAGTTTTTGATGTGGGGCAGTCGGCAGCAGTGGCTCGATGTCTCGCCATAGAGCGATTTGCCAGCCGGAAGAGTGTTGTATTAGCGATGAGGCTTTTTCAGGATTGGTCAGCCAGTCAGGTCGCTCAGCCAGATAGTTCTGGAATATCTCGAATAAGCAACCGACTTGCTGTAAGTACTCAGGTTGAGTCAGGTCAGGATATTTGTTCCGCCAAACTGTCGCGATAGCCCAGTACAAATCAGACTGAAATTGTTGATCTGGATGCGCGTCTGAAATCCACCAAATGAACTCGATTAAGGTAGTAACTTTGGTGTTGGCTAAGCTTCCTAAACGATCTGTCAGCTTAATTTGTAGCCAGCGACCGGTATCTTGATTGGGCACGATTAACCAATCTGGAGCGAGCGGAGATCGAAAACTCTCAGCCGAGAGAACACCCGCGGCCGAGTCGACAAGGGTATTGAGATCATTAGAAAAGATACTCTGCATAATTGGATTTCCGCATGTTCGCGGTCTTTACGCAACCACTGATGACAGGTCACACTGTACGCTCGTTTGGAGAATATATCGTGCAAAACCCATTAGTCGTTGATGACACTCGAATTGCGGAGATGAAACCATTGATTACGCCGGCCATTTTGTTGGAGGAATTGCCGATGTCAGACGCAATGGTGGCATCAGTCGCCAAAGATCGTACTGAAATTGCGGATATCATGCATGGCCGTGATCCGCGCTTGGTCGTGGTCGTCGGCCCATGTTCGATTCACGATCCTGACGCCGCCAAAGAATACGCTGCGCGACTGAAACCTTTGATCGATGAATACAGCGATACGTTAAAAATCGTCATGCGGGTTTATTTCGAAAAGCCGCGCACGATTGTCGGGTGGAAAGGTCTGATTAATGACCCGCATCTAGATCAGAGCTTTCAGGTGAATAAGGGCCTCCATGAAGCACGAAGCCTTTTGGCTCATTTGGTCGAGCAGGGAGTGCCTGTCGGATGTGAGTTCTTAGACACGATCAGCCCGCAATTTATCGCTGATTTAGTTAGTTGGGGGGCGATTGGTGCGCGAACGACAGAAAGTCAAGTTCACCGCGAGTTGGCGTCAGGACTGTCAATGCCTGTCGGCTTTAAGAATGGTACCGATGGCACCATCACAATTGCGACCGATGCGGTCCAAGCGGCGAGTCACCCCCATCATTTTCTGTCAGTTACGAAGCAAGGGGTCGCTGCAATTTTTGGTACCACTGGTAACCTGGATTGCCATGTGATTTTGCGTGGAGGGCAATCTGGACCGAACTATCAACGTGCTGATGTCGAGACAGTCCTCGATGCGCTTCGAGCAAAATCGTTACCGTCCTATTTGATGGTGGATTGCAGCCACGGTAATTCGTTGAAAGATCACACCAGGCAACGTCGGGTGGTTGAGAGCGTGATTAAACAACGAAAAGCGTCCGATCACGGTATCTTTGGTGTGATGATTGAGAGTCACCTGGTTGCTGGTAATCAGCCGCTGAAACCGAACCTTTCAGAACTTACTTACGGACAATCTGTGACTGATGCCTGTATCGGTTGGGATGAGACCGAACAACTTCTTCTAGAGCTTGCGCAGGATTAGTAGCGCAGTACTTGCGACTTCAGATTGTTAAATTACAGATTGTAATGTTCTTGTAACATTTGGGCGGTACAACGTTGAAAGTGTCAAGAATAGCAGAAAAGCTATGTTTTGGCTCAGAGAAACAACTTTAAAGGAGTCCTCCATGTTTGTTCGTATCGCTACTTCTGCCGCTTTGGCAGTTGCGATGAGCACGACTGCTGTAGCACGTGATTACGTGAGCATCGCTGGTTCATCAACCGTTCTTCCATTTGCAACAATCGTTGCTGAGCGTCTAGGACGTAATTACAACCAAAAAACCCCAGTTGTTGAATCTGGTGGTTCTTCGGTTGGTAAGAAAGGCGTGTGCGACGGAATCGGAACAGAGTTCATCGATATCGGTAACGCATCTTCGCGTATGAAGACTAAGGAGCTAGATTACTGCGAAAAGAACGGTGTAAAGCTGACTGAAATTAAAGTCGGTTACGACGGAATCGTTGTCGCTAACTCGAAAAGTGGTGAGCAACTCAAGATTTCTTTGTTAAACCTTGGCAAGGCGTTGACAGCTGAAGTTGCGATCGACGGTAAGATGGTTGCAAACCCATACAAGAAATGGTCAGACATTGATTCCTCACTACCTGATACAGAAATCCGCGTTTACGGACCACCAACCACATCGGGTACACGCGCTTCGTATGCTGAGATCGTGAATGAAAAAGCCTACTGTAAGAAGGATGCTGATGCGAAAGCGGCATTGAAGGCTGCTGGGAAGAAAGCAAAAGCATGTCGTGCGATGCGTACAGATGGTGCTTATGTCGAAGCAGGTGAGCAGGACAATCTGATCGTTCAAAAGCTTCAAGAAGATACCAAAGCCTACGGCATATTTGGCTTCTCGTACCTTGACCAGAACTCTGACACACTTCAAGGGGCCGAGTTATCAGGTGTTGTGCCAACATTCGATGCAATTGGGGATGGTTCTTACAAAGCATCACGTGCGCTTTACTTCTACGTCAAGCATCAGCACCTCGGTGTTGTTCCCGGTGTAGAGGAGTATATGGCTGAGTGGCTAAAGCATTGGGGCGACGATGGTATTCTTGCTGATGCTGGTATGATCCCACTTGGTGGTGAAGAAGCTGCAGAAATGAAAGCTCGTATGACAGATCTTCCAGTTCTTGTAGCCGCAGATTTGAAGTAATCAATAAAGTTTATTGAAAAATTGGAGGCCGAACGGGACAATCCGTTCGGTCTTTTTATATCTCAGGGAAAGCTCGCTTGTCGTTATTTAACCTGGTTTTATCAGTACTGGTGATCGGAGCCACTTTCTTCGTTTTCGGACAAAGAGCGGCCGCGGGTCAACAAGCCACCGGTACCATAAAACTTCACTCAAGGTCGCACTACCACGGGATGTGGGCGGCAATAACCTCGACCCTCCCTGCGTTATTGATCTTGCTGGTGATAGTCCTTGGCAAGGGTCTGCTTTTTCAACATTGGGCCAGTCATTTCTTCCCGCCGGAGGTAGCAGGGGGTGACGCTGTTGACCGGGCAATCGCTCTCGCGAAAATTACGAATGTCGTTGACGGGATCAAGTTTGGAGAGCTGGAGCCTTGGGTTCAGTCGGCTGGTGAGGCGTGGACCCGCTGGGAGTCCGATACCATTATCGTCGCAAATATTCTCGTGTTGGGAGTATCGCTGACCGGGGGCTTACTCGGTTACCGAAGGATTAGTTTTAAATTTCGTGCGAGGAATCATGTTGAGAGAATTCTCACATGGATGCTGATAGGTAGTTCC
>CACJLQ010000007.1 GCA_902594275.1 uncultured Litorivicinus sp. | reverse complement strand
CAAATTCTCCTCTTGACCAAGAAGAAATAAGGATTCTAGCTCCCCTAAAAAAAACTTAGCACGCTTAGGGTAATCAAGACCAAGTGTCGCAAGTGCATCCAACGCTCTGAAACTCCCTTTATTCTTCCCGTAGTAAGTCTCGACTCCGATGATGGCTAAAATCACATCAACCGGCACACCAAGCTCAGCTTCAGCCCGCTCCAACGTCTCGCGATGTGTTTGGTAAAAGCGCGTCGCGGCTTCCACACGTGCTTTCTTCAAGAATATTGGCCGATAATCCTTCCACTGCTTCCGTTCTGCTGGACGATTCATTGCCTTGATCACCGAATCCAAGCGCTTGGCTTCTGCCATGACTTTGATCACTTCATTTCGATCAAGGCCTTTCTCAGCGAGACGATCAGCCATCGCTTGAACCTCAGCTCGTTCTGCATAGTTCGCTGAAACAGTCGGGATGTTTAACCCAACGAGACCCAACATGATCACAACTACCGGAAATATCCGCATCATGACTCCCCTGAAAGTATCCGCTTCGTCCGCTGCATCGACATAATCAAACCAAAACCAATCAACAACGAGACAATTGACGTTCCACCATAACTAATTAATGGTAAAGGCACACCCACTACAGGCAAAACTCCACAAACCATTCCCACATTGACGAAGACGTAAACGAAGAAAGTGAATGTGATTGAACCAGAAAGAAGCCTCCCGAAGTTCCCTTGCGCACGCATCGTCAAGACCAAACAACGGCCAAGGATCAACGCATAGAGGATGAGCAAAATGCTGATACCGACAAACCCCATTTCCTCACCAAGTACTGCCACAATAAAATCGGTGTGTGACTCAGGAAGAAACTTCAGCTGGGCCTGCGTCCCTGCCGCATAGCCCTTGCCAAACATCCCTCCAGAACCCAGGGCTGTCATCGCTTGGATCGTATTCCATCCAGCTCCTAACGGATCGCTTTGCGGGTCTATCAGTGTCATCACTCGAGCTCGCTGGTAATCGTGCATGACCATCCACAGAACAGGCAAAGCCAACAGACCGAAGCCACCGAGCATCGCTAATAATCGCCACGATATTCCCGCGAGAAAAATCGCAAAAAAACCAGAGCCAGCGATAATAATGCTGGTCCCGAGATCAGGTTGTTTTGCGATCAAAGCAACAGGAACAACAATTAAAACAGCCGCAATCACCAACTGCGAAATCGATGGCGGAAGCTTCTGTCGAGTGAGCCACCATGCAACCATAGCCGGCAGCGCTACCTTCATCAATTCTGATGGCTGAAATCGTGGCAGCCCTGGTAGATCAAGCCAACGCTGAGCTCCTTTCGCCCCAACCCCGAAAAGCAGGACTGCCACCAAAAGTAATGCAGCGAATAGAAAGACGAACGGTGTCACTTGAATAATGACATCACGTCGTACTTGTGACAGCAGCGCCATGATCGCAATCCCAACAACGACATGCGCGCCTTGACGCAGCACCATTGGCAAACTTTGCCCCGATGCCGAATACAAGATGATCAAGCCATACAAGGTGGTGATTAAAACAAACAACGTGAGCAACGGATCGACGCCATAGCGTTGTGCAAAACGCTTCGGTTTGAATGACTCGATATGTCCTGTTTCAGTTGCTGTCAGCATGATTTGGTTCGAGAACGCGTTGATTGATTGTTGCGATGTAATCGAAATCTGGCGGGCTTGCACCTCCATTACGGTCGAGCAACCAATAATCGAATACTTTTCGAGCAGCAGGCGCAGCTGTTGAACCACCCGATCCTCCATTCTCGATAATCAGTGCAACCACGATCCGAGGCGCATCTGCAGGCGCAAATCCAACAAATAGTGCGTGGTCACGAAAACGCTCTTCAATCTCGTCCGCGTCATACTCCTCTTCCTGCCCAATACTCACCACTTGTGCTGTCCCAGTTTTACCTGCAATCCGGTAATTCAGACTACGAGCCGCATCGCGCGCTGTTCCAGTTTCACCATGCAGGACGCCTTCCATCGCATCAATCATCCGTTCCCAGTCCATCGACGTGCCTAAAGGTACGGGAGCGCCCGCGTCGACATCTTCAAGCACCGAGAAATGCGGTTCGATAAAATTCCCACGACGTGCTGTTGCTGTTGTTGCTGCAGCAAGTTGCAATGGCGTTGTCACCCAAAACCCTTGACCAATTCCAGAGATCACTGTCTCCCCGAGATACCATGACTCATTTCTGGCAGCGCGTTTCCAGTCTCGACTTGGAAGAATTCCGGGCAGATCACCTTGAATATCGCGACCCTGCCGACGTCCGAATCCAAAATGTTTCATACCCTCAGACATTTGGTCGATCCCAAGTCTCACAGCCATGTCATAAAAATAGGTGTCGCATGACTCGATGATCGCCTTGTCCATGTTAACCCGACCGTGACCCCACTCCTTCCAATCGCGATATTTGTGTTCGTTTCCTGGCAACTGAAAAAAGCCTCGAGAAAAATATTCTGACTTCCAACTCACTGCACCATAGTGCAAGCCGACCAGGCCAATCATCGGTTTGATCGTCGACCCCGGAGGATATTGTCCACGCAAAGCGCGATTAAATAACGGCGTATCGCGATCAACTTGAAGTGCCGAGTATTCAGCCTGACTGATCCCACCAATGAATGAGTTCGCATCATAGGTCGGCGCACTGGCAAGTCCTAAAATGCCACCGTTCATTGGATCAATCGCAACGATCGCTCCGCGTCTATCTCCGAGGACGTCATACAGTTTGGCAGTCAACCCAATATCCAGATGCAAAGGGATGTCTGCACCGGGTACCGGGTCCTCTCGATCCACTGACCGCATAATCTGACCACGAGCGCTCGTCTCGACCCGCTCAACACCGACCTGACCTAACAACGCATCTTCATAGGCTTTCTCGATCCCTAATTTACCAATGGTCTCTGTGCCGGCGTAGCGGCCTTCTTCAATCCGTTTCAATTCATCAAGTGATAATCGCCCGACATATCCAAGACTATGAGCCGTCAAACCACCATACGGATAGTAGCGGGTTGGCCGAGCCTCCATTTGCAGTCCCGGAAACCGAAATAGATCAACCGCAATCCGTGCCGCATCAGATTCCGATAAATCATCTTTGACGACGACTAGATCACGGGGCCTACGACGGGTTTTCAAGTTTTTAGCAAAACGCTCTGCGTCGCTATCGGTGAATTCAATACGCTGTCGGACCTCTGCAATCAGCTCGTCTAAATCGGTTACCTCTTCCGGAATCAACAACAACTGAAGGTTGGGCCGGTTCTCGGCTAACACCACGCCATTACGGTCGATGATCAGGCCGCGTGCAGGTCCAACTGGCAGTGTTTGTAATCGGTTTGCTTCGGACGCCGTTTGAAATCGCTCTGTTTCAACCAATTGAAGCCAAATCAGTCTTGCGAAGAGTAGCGACAGAAGAACTAAACCACCCAGAGCGGCAACAACGACTCGCGACTGGATGAGATTCTTTTCACGAACACCGGTTGAAAATTCCAACCCTAACTCCTGTGGTATGGATGTCCTTGCCGGACACTATCCGCTCGATACAGTTGTTCAACAACAATGACTCGGGCCAGCGGATGGGGAAAGACCAGTTTAGACAAACTCCACTGACTGTCTGCCCGCTGCCTCATGTTCTCACACCATCCATCTGCGCCGCCTATAGCAAAGACCAAAGAACGGCCCAAGAGTTCCCACTGAGTGATTTGATCTGCTAACTCAGAGGTAGAGTATAACCGTCCGCGTTCGTCCAAAAGGATTAAAAAATCATTAGCTTTCAAACGGTCGAGCAGTTTATTTTGATGTTCTGCTTGCGCTTCAGCACCGGCTTTCTTCGATGCCGTGATTTCCTCAATCTGCAGTTTAAATTGGTGTCGGAACCGCGATAAATAATCGGCGCAGGCATCAGAAACCCAAGTTGGCATCTTTTGTCCGATCGTTATTAACCGTACCTCCGCCATTAATGCTCGTTGTCCTCAGCCGTCTCTCGGCCGCGACGATCCCAGAGTCTTTCAAGATCAAAGAACTCACGAATCGGCGGCTGCATGACATGAAGGACAACTGAATCGAAATCAACCAAGACCCATTCAGCCGCATCAGCACCCTCACTACCAAGGGCACCCACGCCATGCTTCACTTTCATTTCCTGAGCGACATGATCGGCAAGAGACTTCACATGACGACTTGATGTTCCACTGGCAATCACCAACCAATCGGTAACAAAGGTCTGCCCTCTCACATCAACAATTCGAATATCCAAGGCTTTCAGATCCTCAAGGGCGTCAACGATCGGTTGGGTCAAATCAATTTCTTCAGTCATTAAGCGTCCTGATACAAACGGTGCTGCCTGATATAGTCAGCAATTTTCGAAGGTACGGGAAGTCTGGACTCATTTTTTGCAATCAGCTCTCGCACAACAGTTGATGAAACCGGAACATTTGGCGAGTCTAAAAACGCAAGCAAACCACGGCCGATTTCGCGCATTTCACACAGATCATCGGTCCATCGATAAGCAGATAAGCTCTGGGGGATCTCAACGCGCTGATCCGCCCGATTGAGGATGCATAGATGGCTGAGCTCAGCGAGTAATTCAGGTCGATACCACTGATCAACCGCACCGGCCGCATCGGCGCCCAAGCAGAAAACTAGCGATTCATCTATACCAAACTGTTCCCTGAACACCCGCAGTGTGTCTACCGTATAGCTTGGTCCACTGCGATCAAGCTCAATCTCATTAACTACCGCTCGAGACTTTCCATCTATCGCTGCTTTAAGCATCGCTAATCGATGTTCAGACGATGCCATGCACGCTCGATACAATGGCTGATGATTGGGTATCACATGAACAGTTGCAGTCGGGAAGGCGCGCAATAAGCTCTCCACCATCATGACATGGCCGTTATGAACAGGATCAAAAGTTCCACCAAACAGCACCTGCACTAAGCGCGCACCTGCCCTTCTCCAAAAACGATCCATTTTTGATTCGTTAGGCCTTCCAAACCGACCGGCCCGCGTGCATGAATGCGGTCAGTCGAAATACCGATTTCCGCGCCAAGCCCATATTCAAATCCATCCGCAAACCGCGTCGATGCATTAGCAATGACCGAAGACGAGTCAACTGTCCGCATGAAATGACGCACGGTTCCATAGTTTGTCGATAGGATTGCGTCAGTGTGGTGCGAGCCATAATGATTGATGTGCTCGATAGCCTCATCCACTGATGACACCGCCTTAATGGCAACCACAGGGCCGAGGTATTCTTCATACCAATCGTCTTCGGTGGCACTTGATGCTGAAGACAAGATCGCACAGACGCGCTCACATCCACGGATCTCAACCGTAAAAGGTTTCAGGACTGCTTCGAGTGCTGGAAGTAATGTCTTGACCACGGCTTCGTGAATTAAAAATGACTCCGCAGCGTTGCAAACGCCGTAACGATGAGTCTTCGCATTTTCAAGTATTTGAAGTGCCTGTTGCTGATCACTTTCTGCGTCGACATAGACATGACAATTGCCATCTAAGTGCTTTATGACAGGCACTGTTGCTTCTTTTGAAATACGTTCAATTAAACCCTTACCACCACGAGGAACGATCACATCACACATCGGATGATCGCCTCCAATCATTGCACCGACGAACTCACGATCTGCGGTTGGTGCCACTTGGACACACGCCGCTGGCAGACCAACCGATGTCAAGCCATCAGCGATACATTGGGCAATTGCCTGATTGGAGTAAAACGCTTCACTACCGCCTCTTAAAACACACGCATTTCCTGATTTCAGACAGAGAGCAGCTGCATCGATGGTCACGTTCGGACGTGACTCATAAATAATCCCAATCACACCGAGTGGCTGTCGCATGAGTCCGACTTCAATTCCCGATGGACGACGCGTCATACAAGAAACTTCACCAACCGGATCAGGTAAAGCAACAATTTGGTCAACACCCTCAATCATCGCGTCGATACGGACATTATTTAACTCCAGGCGGTCAAGTAATGCTTCATCAAGCCCGTTATTCCGGCCCGCCTCAAGGTCTTTCTGATTCGCTTTAAGAATTTGAGAGCGCGACCCTGTTATTGCATCACGGATCGCTAAAAGTGCTGCATTTTTGGTGTTGGTCGATGCGGTCGCTATGGTAGTTCGCACCGCTTTGGCTTGTTCAGCCATTTGTTGGTAGTTCATGATTGCTCCACTGTCATCCCCAGATTATACAGTGGGTTGTGATCGGATATCAGGCGCCACGCCCTTGAATTTGGAGTTTTGTCACCTCGGCCTCTAATTCAGTCAGTCTCAGTAGTGGGTCACTGATCTCAAAAAATGACTGCTTCACTTCATTATCAAGGGGTAAAAGTTCAGTGAGGCGCGCACTCACTTCAGTTGCGTCGGTATAATCAATATCGCTGTATAAGCCCCGCACGGCTGGATGGACCTGAAGACTCTTCAGTAACTCAACCAGACCGGAATGCTCGGCAGGTACCTCAACAGACACCTCCATGGGAATATCTGCTGCATCGGCAATCCATAAGCCATCCTCACACTGCCTCGGATTAAATAGCTGCTGTTTGCGCTCTCCGACAGCAAGAATTCCGAGTAGTCCATTGCTTAACTGATCGAAATCACGAATCGAGACTTCACAACCGAGATCCGCGAACCCTTCAGACCGTGACATTGTCACAATGAAGTTCCCACCTTCTCGCATGCATGAACCGACCATGTCCAAGTATCGCGCTTCAAAAATCTGAAGCGGGAGCCGACCGCCTGGAAACAAGACCAGTGGTAATGGGAAGAGCGGTTTAGTCACAGCAACCTCTGGCCGGATTGATTCAAAAATCATGCAATTTACTGTGCGGATGTTTCGAAATTTTTCAACGCTCATTTAAGCGGTCAACCACTCGACTTTGGATCCCAGAAAATCCGCCGTTAGACATAAATACGATTTGCCCGGTGGTTTGTCCAACCAACTCATGTTCCAGACTCAACACATCAGCCACGACACTCGAGGTCCCATTCGATCGCTCAAGTACAGAAGTATCCCAGTCAGTTTCAGTCGACAACACCCAAATGACGCGATCAGCACAGGCGGTTGACTCCAACAGTGCACTGCCGTGAATACCTGCCTTCATCGTGTTCGATCGTAACTCAATCACCGCAATCAACGGACCATGCGTTGCACCGGGTTCACTGAGTGCATGAAGCGTTGTTTCGATCGCCGTTGGATGATGCGCAAAATCATCCCAAATCTTCAAATAATCTGTCTCATACAACAGGTTCAGTCGGCGAGCGACGCCTTCAAAAGAGGCAAGCGCACTGAATGACTGGCTTACCGGTAACTCGACCGCATGCGCCATTGCGACAGCAAGCTCTGCATTCTGTGCGTTATGAGTCCCACGCATAGTCCATTGGATGAATTGATCAAGCTCCTCACTAACCAACTCATTCGATTTTGCAATGAATTCAAGCTCTGTATCGTGTCCAACGCGTTTCTGGCGAGACCAGCAACCACGGGCCAAGACGCGCTCGATCGCCTCAACCCCGGATCGACTGATCACACAACCAGACCCCGGAACGCGGCGAATGACGTAGTGAAATTGCATCTCAATCGCCGCAAGGTCGGAAAAAATATCAGCGTGATCAAACTCTAAATTGTTGATCCCCAAAATATCAGGGTGGTAGTGTACAAATTTTGATCGTTTATCAAAAAATGCGGTGTCATATTCGTCCGCCTCCACCACAAAATAGTGTCCACTGCCGATGCGAGCTGACACACCAAAATTTCGGGGAACACCGCCAATCAAAAATCCTGGCTCCAAACCTTGGGACTCCAAAATCCATGCAAGCATGCTGGTTGTCGTGGTTTTGCCATGGGTGCCCGAGACTGCGAGTACCGTCATATCAGTCGTCAGATGGCCGAGCAACTCAGGACCAGAAACAAATGGGATTTTCCGATCCAAAACAGCTTCAACGACCGGGTTACCGCGCGACATAGCATTTCCAATGACAACCATGTCGAGATCATCAGTCAGAACGCTGGTGTCAAAGCCCTCATGCAGAACAATCCCAGCATCTCGAAGCTGATCTGACATCGGGGGATACACATGCTGGTCTGAGCCCGTCACGTCCCAACCCTTTTGGCAGCAAAGTCGTGCTAGGCCACCCATAAACGTACCGCAGATTCCGAGAATATGGATTTTCAAAATGCGTTCTCTCTAATTCGTCTTAAAGATAGTGTCATTGCACGCTGCAAACAGCAACGAGCGATCTTGTACCATTTCACAATGGCGATTGGTGTTCGTAACGGTTGAAATAGAGACGGAAGCACCGGACACTTGCCGTCTGCAAATGCATCGATTTGATTTATTAACCACCTGAGGACCTTATGAGCTTCAATGACATTCCTGCGGGAAAGGACATCCCAAACGACATTTATGTCGCAATTGAAATCCCATCAAACTCAACGCCAATCAAGTATGAAATCGAAAAAGAATACGATGCCGTATTCGTCGATCGTTTCATGGCGACACCAATGTTCTACCCAGCGAACTACGGGTATGTACCCAACACACTTGCAGACGACGGAGATCCGCTCGACGTATTGGTGGTCACACCTTACCCAGTGCAGCCGGGATCAATTATTCGTGCGCGCCCAATTGGTATTTTGGATATGAGCGACGAAGCCGGTCGCGACTCGAAAGTGCTGGCTGTACCACACGATAAACTGACGCCGCTGTATAAGGATGTGAAGGAGCCTCAAGACTTAGGATCATTGCTTCTCGATCAAATCGCTCACTTCTTCGAGAACTATAAGGATCTCGAAGCAGGTAAATGGGTCAAAGTCGATGGTTGGCGTGGATCCGATGCAGCTCGCGACGCGGTCATTGCCTCTGTCGAAGCAGCCAAAAAGTAATCAACCTTGCGCCAACAGTGCACGCAAGTCAGAGATGGCTGCGTGCGCTCTGGATATGTAACTGGCCATCACGAGGGAATGGTTCGCAAAAACTCCAAACCCAGAGCCATTGAGAATTGTTGGAGACCAAACCGTTTGCTGAGTCGCTTCTAGTTCTCGAATCACTTGTTTGAGAGACACACGCGCATTTTTATTATCAAGAACTGAACCAAAATCTTTTTCGATCGCGCGCAGTATATGTAACAAAGCCCAAGCCGCGCCCCGCGCCTCAAAGAAGACATCGTCAATTTCAAGCCATGGCGTTTTGACCATCCGTTCTGACACATCCTGCGTCGATTGGCCTGCTGCAGGATCACCCGCTAAGTCCGTATTAAATCTCGTTTGCCCCACGCTTGCCGATAGTCGTTGGCTCAGCGAACCGAGGCGCGTCTCCACATCGGCCAAATAGTTACGCAGATTATCTGCGCGGGCGTACAGTTGCGCGCGCTCCCCGGGTTTTGCCAACCCGCCTTGATATGACTTCAATGAATCGACTGCTTTGAAGTAGCTTGACTCAGCAGATGGAAACCATTTCTCGCTGTCGTAGTTGAGTGCAGGCTCAGCGACGACCAGATCAGCATCCTCAGTCGACTGAGACTGACTACGTGACAAATCTTTGCGTAATGCTCGGGCCAAATCTCGCGCCTGAACCAACGTACCAAATTCCCAGTTTGGCATATTGTCGAGCCAAAGCCCTGGTGGCGTCACGTCGTTCGATAAATAGCCACCTGGCTTATCCAGTAACGTCTCGGTGATGAAAATCAAGGTTCCAACAGTGGCGCTACCAATCGTGACCTGATGATCATCAGATGCCGTCTCCGCCAAAATCTCTTCGATCCCTTGCTGTTGAGGTGGCTGACTCCAGTGGATTCCCAACAATACCGCACCGAGCAAATACAACACCGCAGCACCACTAGCAGCGACGATCCACGTTGATTGGTCACCGAGATTGCCCAGCCGGTTCTTCAAAGCTTCGAGCATGTTTAATCCGTTTCTCTAATCCCAAACAATGAGTATCATCGACCAATATGACAACGGGAGGAAATCAGTGCAACGCGTTATCTCAAGTTTTATTTCAGCCGCCTGTTTTTTGGCGACTGCGTCTGCGCAGGGACAAGGCACATTTGCCTCAAGTTTTGGTGCTCCAAATCTGCTAGCCCCAGAACAGGCGTTTATTGTCTCGCAACCACAGGCCGATGTGATTGAAATCACGATTGCAAACGGTACTTACCTCTACGATGACCGGACGATCGTGCAAAACGATGCGGGCGATATTCTCAAAACGGAACGTTCTCAATCTGAGATGTATGACGATCCGTTGTTCGGACCAACGCCAATCCATAAGAAACGCTTACGGATGATCATCTCGAATGCACCCGATCTGATGGTTCTGACTTATCAAGGCTGTGCAGATATTGGATTTTGCTACCCGCCACAACAAACAGAACTGTCATTTTCACGGTAAATCGCGCAAAATACCCGCACGTTTAAAGAAGTTGTGGTGATTTTATGTCCAAGATACTGGTTCTGAATGGCCCAAATCTCAATCTGCTCGGACTACGAGAGCCTGATATCTACGGCACCACGACGCTGCAGGAGTTAGAAAATAACCTGTCAGCCAATGCGCCATCCGGGATAGCGCTTGCGTTTTTTCAGAGCAACCACGAAGGCCAGATGATCGATCGAATTCATCGAGTGATGGACGAACCGGTCGATGGGATTGTCATCAACCCGGGTGCCTGGACACATACCAGCGTTGCCCTTCGTGATGCACTCAGTGCAGTTGCCGCTCCCTTTGTCGAAGTACATATCTCGAACGTGCACGCGCGCGAGCCATTTCGTCATCACTCGCATCTCTCTAATATTGCACTCGCAGTCATCGTGGGATGCGGAATGCAGGGCTACACATTCGCTCTAGAAACACTGAATCAACGCTTAAAAAGCTAAGGCTCGAGAATGGATATTCGTAAGATCAAAAAGCTGATCGAACTGCTGCACGACACGGACGTTGCTGAAATTGAAATTTCAGAAGGCGAAGAAAGTGTTCGTATTACACGTGGCAGCACCAATCAAGTCGTTGTTCAAACACCACAGATGACTGCACCTCAAACGGTGGTCGCGCAACCCGCAATACCGCAGCCTGTTTCCGGCGAACCAACGGGTGTGGCAGCACCAGCCGGCCATCAAGTGAAGTCACCAATGGTTGGCACTTTCTATCGCTCGCCATCCCCAGACGCAGCGGCGTTTATCGAGATTGGGAGTGAAGTCAAACAGGGCGATACACTCTGCATCGTCGAGGCAATGAAGATGATGAATCAGATCGAAGCAGACGCTTCAGGTAAGGTCCTTGCGATTCTTGTTGACGATGGTGATGCCGTTGAGTTCGAGCAACCACTCGTCGTCATTGGATAGTTTAATGTTTGAGAAAATCGTCATTGCCAACCGCGGAGAAATTGCACTTCGCATTTTAAGAGGGTGCCGGCAACTTGGTATTCGCACGGTTGCTGTGCATTCGGTATGCGATCGGGACTTGAAACACGTCAAACTCGCAGATGAAACGGTTTGCATCGGACCAAATCCTTCAAATCAAAGCTATCTGAATGTGCCTGCCATTATCGCGGCAGCGGAAGTAACCGATGCACAAGCCATCCATCCAGGCTACGGATTCTTGGCTGAAAATGCCGATTTTGCGGAGCGTATCGAACAGTCTGGCTTTACGTTTATTGGCCCTTCCGCGGCAACAATCCGATTGATGGGCAATAAAGTTGCCGCAATTGAAGCCATGCAGGCGGCAGATGTACCGACGGTACCAGGATCCAATGGCTCCTTGGCCGATGATGACGCAAAAAATCTGCAAATCGCGAGAGATATTGGATTCCCCCTTATCGTCAAGGCAGCAGCAGGCGGAGGTGGTCGGGGGATGCGGGTCGTTGACACAGAATCCAACCTGCTCAGTTCAATTCAGATCACAAGAACCGAAGCAAAAGCAGCCTTTGGCGATGAAACCGTTTATCTGGAAAAATTTCTCGAAAAACCACGTCATGTCGAAGTTCAAGTGTTGGCAGATCAACACGGTAACGCGATCCATCTCTACGATCGCGATTGTTCACTGCAACGTCGACATCAAAAAGTACTAGAAGAAGCACCAGCGCCTGAAGTCGACCCAGACGCGCGGGCACAGGTTCTAGAAGCCTGCGTGACGGCCTGTCAAAACATGGGTTACGTTGGAGCCGGCACGTTTGAATTTTTGTATGAAGACGGTCGTTTTTACTTCATCGAAATGAATACCCGTATACAGGTTGAGCACCCTGTGAGTGAAATGGTGACTGGAATTGACATCATCCGCGAACAAATCTCAGTCGCTGCCGGTAATCCACTCTCGGTCACGCAAGATCAAATCAAACTGGACGGCCATGCGATTGAGTGCCGCATCAATGCTGAAAATCCCAATACGTTTCTGCCATGTCCTGGGTTAATTTCGAGATACCATCCTCCGGGTGGGCCGGGTGTTCGTGTGGATTCACATATCTATTCGGGTTACGCAGTGCCACCACACTACGACTCAATGATTGCCAAGTTCATCACGCACGGGGCAACACGAGCGGAAGCATTAAGACGCATGGAAATTGCCCTGTCTGAATCATTGATTGATGGCATCCAGACCAATATTCCGCTGCAACGTGACATCGTGACAGATACCACCTTTCTGAATGGACCGGTCAGTATCCACTATCTTGAGAAAAAACTGGGTCTGTCGTGACCGGATTTAGGCAACTCACGGTGTTAGCAACTGGTGATCAAGCAGAGCTCCTCGAGGAGCTTTTCTTTTTGACAGATGCTCAAGCAGTAACGCTGGTTGATGATGGAAATTCACCGATTTTGGAACCGCCAGTGGGATGCCATCCAGTCTGGCCACGAACTCAGTTGCAGGGACTGTTTTACGACCAAAGACCCGACGCTGAAATCCTTGGAGATCTTGCAACATATTTCCGGCGCGCCAACATCGTCATTGAACTGCCGAAAGAACTCACACCTCTCCCGGACCAAGATTGGGTCAGAGTATCGCTAGACCAATTTCAACCGATTAAAATTGGTAGGATCTGGGTCAAACCATCATGGAGCAACGAACCAACACCTCAAGATCTCACGATACTGAATTTAGATCCTGGTTTGGCATTTGGTACAGGTATGCATCCAACGACGCAACTATGTCTTGAATGGCTCAGTGCGAACCCTCCCTCATCCCAGACAGTAATGGACTTTGGTTGTGGATCAGGAATTTTGGGTGTTGCAGCGGGTTGCCTTGGTGCGAGCCAAATCACCGGACTTGATATCGACCCACAAGCGCTCATTGCAACCAAACATAATGCAAGTTTGAATCACTTAGTGGTTGAGACACTGCTAGCCGATCAGACGCCGGACCGTACTTTTGATGTTGTCGTCGCTAATATCCTCGCGAACCCCTTAATTGAGCTCGCGAATACCCTCACTAAGATCACCCGACCAGGTGGGAAAATTGTGATGGCTGGTCTACTCGAAGAACAAGCCGGTCAGGTCAGGGCTGCTTACCCCGCAATCACCTTTGATCACGATCAATCGAGAGAAGGCTGGACTCGTCTTTCGGGAATAAAAATTAGGTAATCGTTTTGCGTATCGGCTCTCATCAATTTGATAATCCTGTCTGGCTAGCACCCATGGCTGGCGTCACAGACCGCCCCGTTCGCGTCTTATGCAGAACGCTTGGAGCGGGTATGGCAATTTCCGAAATGATTCATTCAGACACCAGCCTCTGGGAAACGAAAAAGAGTGATCGAAGACTGGACATTCAGGACGAGCCAGGGCCAATTAGTATTCAAATTGCGGGATATGATCCTCACATGATGGCCAAGGCCGCTCGTGCAAATGAAGAGCGTGGCGCAGATATCATTGATATCAATCTCGGCTGCCCTGCCAAGAAAGTACTCAAAAAAACGGCTGGCTCAGCACTTATGCGTGATGAAGCTCTCTGTGCAGAAATTTTTCGCCAAGTCACGAAGGCCGTACAAATTCCCGTCACAGTAAAAATGCGAACAGGATGGGATCAGGTATCGAAAAACGGTCCTTTAATCGCAAAAATGGCAGAAGATCTTGGGCTTCAAGCAGTAACGATGCATGGAAGAACGCGTTGCGATCTGTATAAAGGTGAGGCTGAATACGACACGATTCGACGGACACGCGACGTAATCCAAATTCCATTGATCGCCAACGGCGACATTACATCGACCGACAAAGCGCGCGGCGTCTTGTCGGCAACTGGCGCAGATGCAGTCATGATCGGTCGTGGAACGCAGGGCGACCCGTGGCTACCCGGACTGATCGCCGCCGAGCTCAGCGGCAGATGCCTCTATCGACCCACTATTGAGGTTCAAATCAGAACCATGGCCGAACTGGTCAAAGCAATTCAACTGTTCTACGGCGAAAGAACCGGCGTGAAAATGGCTCGCAAGCACATGCAATGGTTTTTAAAACGATTTGCAAATGGGGCCGAAGCATGGTCACAATTGCAAACAATTGTTGATGCAGAGGTCCAGTATCAACGGTTTAAAGAATTAATAGACGGAGGAGGACTCCGCGATGGGATTGAGAGAACTGGTTAGAAAACAGATCGATCAGTACTTCGACGAACTTGATGGCGAGATACCACAAGACCTCTACGACCTTGTTGTCGGCCAGGTCGAGCATGCATTGCTTGAAGCTGCTCTGCACCAAAGCAACAACAATCAATCGAAGGCAGCCGAGATGCTGGGCATTAGTCGGGGCACATTGCGTACCCGCATGAAACTCTTCGGTTTACTCTCCTAGACTGCTCAAGACACTGGTATACTTGCCGCTTTTTTCAGGGAGCGTTAATCAAGGATGCCAGCCACCGATGCGATTCAGGTGCGTCGAGCACTACTCAGTGTTTCAGACAAAACAACCTTATTAGACTTTGCCCAAAGTCTTCACGATCTTGGCGTTCAATTGGTATCCACCGGCGGCACATTCCGTGCGCTTCAAGACGCAGGCCTACCGGCAATCGAAGTATCCTCTGTGACTGAGTTCCCTGAAATGATGGATGGACGTGTTAAAACCCTTCACCCAAAAATTCACGGGGGAATTCTCGGCCGCCGCGACCAAGACCAGGCTGTCATGACAGCACATGGAATCGAACCGATCGATCTTGTCTGTGTCAACCTGTATCCGTTCGTGGAGACGATTGCGAACCCTGACAGGACCCACGAAGACGCGATTGAAAATATTGATATTGGTGGCCCGGCAATGGTTCGTTCAGCTGCCAAGAATCATCAATTTGTCGGCATCGTGACGTCACCACTTCAATATCAAATGGTGTTATCTGAACTGAACGCAGGCGGACTGTCATTTGAGACTCGCAAGCAACTCGCTAAGGCTGCCTTCCAGCATACTGCTGGGTATGACGGAGCAATTGCCAATTATTTGGGACGCGATGACGAAGCGGCCCAGTATCCTGAAAAACTATTTATGCATTTTGAGCGTGATTCAATCTTACGTTACGGCGAAAACCCACACCAGTCCGCTGCGTTTTATCGTGACCCAGGTGTTAGCAAATCATCTGTCGGTACATCACAGCAACTCGCTGGCAAAGCACTCTCCTTTAATAACATTGCAGACACCGATGCGGCGCTTGAATGTGTTCGCCAGTTTGATCGGCCTGCATGCGTTATCGTAAAACATGCAAACCCATGCGGTGTTGCCGTCAAAGGATCGATTCTTGACGCTTATGAAAAAGCATTTGAGACAGACCCAACTAGCGCATTTGGAGGAATTATTGCCTTTAACCGTGCACTTGACGCGGAAACAGCAGATAGGATTTTGGAACGTCAATTCGTGGAGGTCATTATCGCTCCAGGCGTTGAAAGAGGTGTGATTGAACTCTTCGAGAAAAAGTCATCGGTTCGATTACTGACCATTGGTTCACTAGCAACAATCCCCCAGCAAGCAGATTATCGTCGTGTTCAGGGTGGGCTGTTGATTCAAGACACTGACACAGGATCGAGAACAGAATCTGAACTGACGTGTGTTACAGAGATCAAACCAACGACCGCACAAATGGCAGATCTTTTGTTTGCGTGGAAAGTCGCGAAGTTTGTCAAATCCAATGCGATTATTTACGCCAAAAATAATCAGACGATCGGTGTCGGAGCAGGTCAAATGAGCCGTGTCTATTCGGCACGAATTGCAGCGATCAAAGCACAAGACGCCAATCTTAAAGTGGCAGGAAGTGTGATGGCCTCAGATGCGTTTTTCCCATTTAGAGATGGAATCGATGCCGCCGCTGAATCTGGAATCGCTGCAGTCATTCAACCCGGTGGATCGATTCGTGATGAAGAAGTCATCAAAGCTGCAAACGAACACGGTATTGCAATGGTATTCACCGGTATGCGTCACTTCCGACATTAAGGTTTGATTATGAACGTTTTTGTTATTGGCGGCGGTGGCCGCGAACACGCGCTTGCTTGGAAACTTGCACAATCTCCCCGAGTGACAAATGTTTTTGTCGCGCCAGGAAATGCAGGCACAGCGCTCGAAGATACGATCACCAATGTGGATCTTTCTGTGTCTGACTTGGACGGCTTGGTGGCATTCGCAGAAAGTCAGAACATCGACTATACCGTTGTCGGACCAGAGGCCCCTCTTGTGGAGGGGATTGTCGATCGTTTTGAAGCAAAAGGGCTTCGCTGCTTTGGTCCACGCGCTGAGTGCGCACAACTTGAGGGATCCAAAGCGTTTACCAAAGAATTTTTAAAACGTCACAATATCCCTACGGCAGCCTACGGCACCTTCACGGATGTTGACCAAGCGATCGCCTACCTCGATGAAGTCGGTGCGCCGATTGTTGTGAAAGCCGATGGATTGGCCGCAGGCAAAGGTGTCATCCTTGCAGAGACGATCAATGAAGCGAAATCTGCTGTACGCGATATGCTCCAAGGGAACCAGTTTGGGGATGCTGGCAGTCGCGTTGTGATCGAAGAATTCCTGACTGGAGAAGAAGCCAGCTTCATTGTGATGGTCGATGGTAAGGATGTTCTGCCACTGGCATCCTCACAGGATCATAAAGCTGCTCACGATGGTGATACGGGACCCAATACCGGAGGGATGGGTGCATACTCCCCAGCACCAGTTGTTGACCAAACTTGTCATGACCGGATTATGGCGGAGGTGATCCAGCCAACAATCCATGGACTGACTGCCGATGGATTGCGGTATCGCGGATTCCTCTACGCTGGCATAATGGTGGTCGCTGACGGGACACCAAAAGTACTCGAATACAATTGTCGATTTGGCGATCCTGAAACACAGCCAATTCTTTTGCGTTTAAAAAGTGATCTACTCGACTTGGTCGAAGCTGCATTCCACGGCGGCCTTGCGAACCAAATCCCTGTGTGGGACTCGCGTGCCGCCTTGGGGGTGGTCATGGCGGCACCTGGATACCCGGGCGACTACCGCCAAGGAAGCGCCATTCGATTGGGCCAGGATATGGCTGACACCAAGGTGTTTCATGCCGGAACAGCAATGAGCAACGAACAACCCGTCACATCAGGTGGCCGAGTGCTTTGCGTGACTGCACTTGGATCAGGTGTAACTGAAGCTCAAGCCAAAGCATATGAACGGCTGAAAACAGTGCAATTCGAGGGTGCTGAGTATCGCACTGATATCGGATATCGAGCAGTGGAGCGCGAAAACGCTTAATCCAAAAGGACAGGAATCACTCCAGCCAACCGAATATACTGTGGCGTGATTTCTGTCCCAAGTGCATGAAACGTAACACCAAAATCACGAGCTCGCTGACACGCATCGGCAAATGCACCATCGAGTTGTCGGTATGGGCTCACAGACTGAATTCCGGTATGCATCGCAACAAAGACCAAGTGTGTCTCGATTCCATCGGAGGCCATGTCTGCCAACAGATTCGCATGTTGCGTTGCACGCTCAGATGGTGCATCAGGAAATAATCCGATACCCCGATCACCACACATCGTCACCGATTTGATTTCGACGTATACCGGTCGACTACCTCGCGCCAATTCAAGGTCAAAGCGATGTGACCCAACAGTCGGCTCACGGCTAACAAACGTCACCTCTGGGATCCAACGAGACAGATCAGTCAAGGACAATAATTCATTGGCTCGAGCAGTGTTAATACACGCCATGCCCAACGGTGCTTTAACCAATTCCCAAGCAAACCCTAATTTGCGCCCTGGCGGTTGCTGACGAAACCAAACACGTGAACCTTCATCAAGCAATCCAGTCATGCGACCTGTGTTTGCGCAGTGGGCAGTAATCACTCCATCACTGGTATCGATATCAGAAAAAAATCGTTTGTATCGACGAATGAACCGACCTTCGATGAGCGGTTCCTGGTACCTAATCATGAATAAAACGGTCCACCCTGTCGAGTGCTTCCAGCAATCGATCAGCAGGTTGCGTGTAGGCGATCCGAATCCAGGTTGGTGGAAGGCTGTTTGAAAAGTCAACGCCTGGAGTCATCGCTACACCGGTTTCACGAATTAAATCAGAACAGAATTGCTGACTATCGCTGGTGATATCTGAAGCATCTACAAACACATAAAAGGCGCCATCAGGCTCGGCAGCAATCTGAAAACCCATCTCCTCGAGGCGAGGAATCAACAGATCGCGGCGCGCTTTCAATTCGCGCCGATGGATCTCTGCTTCTTGCAATGCGTCAGACTCGAAACAGGCAAGAGCAGCTTCTTGTGCAAATGATGGCGCACAAATGAAAAGGTGCTGTGCTAATCGTTGTGTCGCTTCAAGCGCATACTCTGGAATCACGAGCCAGCCAAGGCGCCAGCCTGTCATATTGAAATATTTTGAAAAACTCCCGACCACGAAGTGTTGATCTGAAATCATAAGACTACTACCCAACGCATCGTTAAACGCAAGACTCTGATAGATCTCATCGACAATCAAATGACGATGCGTTGTTAAGCACCAGTGAATCATCCGCTCAAGCTCTGCACGTGGAACAGCCTGTCCTGTTGGATTTGCTGGATGTGCGAGCATTAGTGTCCGGTCAGAAGCTGTCGCTTCAGATTCGAGTGCAGTACACGTTGGCTGAAACTGCGTTGTCATGTCGGTTGTAATCCAGTGAACCTCACCACCCACTGCTTCGACAAATCTTGGATTACATGGATACGCTGGATCAGCCATCAGCACTCCATTTCCTGGGTTCGTAGTTGCAGCTGACGCCAACAAGAGACCTGCTGATGCTCCCAAAGTGATCTGTATTCGTCGCGCTGGCACATCCAAACCGTGCGATTGATACCAGGCCGATAGTGCGTCCCTTAACCTTTCAATACCACGGGAATCGGTGTATCGGGTCTTCCCGGCCTGCAGGGCTATGCAGGCGCGCTCAATCACAGACGACGATGTCGGAAAATCAGGCTCCCCGACTTCAAGGTGAATTACATCAACTCCCAGAGACTCAAGTTCTTCTGCAATCCGGACCACTTCCATGACATGAAAAGGAGGAATTGTCTGCAGTCTGTCAGCCAGTTCGCGCGGATCAATAGGTCTCAATGTGTTCTCCAGTTGAAAGAAGGTGGTAGAGTGGTCGATGTTCTGATACTTTCTCGCGTCTAATTTTTATAGTGTGGAGTTTCGCCGACAATGGCAACGAATAAACAAGAATCACTCTTAGGTTACGTTGATCCGTACCAAGCATCGAAAGATGAAGAGTACATGAGTGAGGCGATGCGTGAACACTTCGTGAAGATTCTCGATCAATGGAAACGTAATCTGATGGAAGAGGTCGATCGCACCGTTTCACACATGAAAGAGGAAGCAGCAAACTTCGCTGATCCAGCCGATCGTGCCACGCAAGAGGAAGAGTTCAGTCTCGAACTGCGGACCAGAGATCGTGAACGTAAATTGATCAAGAAGATCGATAAGACGCTTGAGGCGATCGAAAACGACGACTATGGGTTTTGCGAAACATGCGGAATCGAAATTGGTCTTCGTCGCTTAGAAGCACGGCCAACAGCGACTCAATGCGTCGACTGTAAAACACTCGACGAGCTTCGCGAAAAACAAACTGGCGCATAAACATTTGGCTCAATATCGTGGTCGGTTTGCACCCTCAGCGACTGGCCCGTTGCATCTCGGGTCCATTCTTGCTGCACTTGTTAGCTATATTGATGCAAAACAGCACCATGGTGACTGGCTGATTCGTATTGATGATCTTGACGAGAAGCGATGTAAGCAAATCCATGTTGATTCGATCCTTGAATGTCTAGATGCGTTTGAATTCAAGCCGTCTGCATCGGTTTGTCGGCAAACAGATCGCATAACGGACTACCAAAACGCCCTGGTTTCACTCGAAAACCAAAGACGCCTTTATCCATGTACATGCACTCGGAAATCACTACCGAAAGGACCTTACCCAGGGTTTTGTCGTCATCAAATCGGCCAGACCTTGATCGCAGAGAGTGCGGTACGAATTGACACCGGTGACATTGACCTGACGGTCAATGATCTCATTGCGACTTCATCCATCATCCAGCCGCCCGGAGATTTTATCGTTAAGCGACGTGATGGACTCTTCGCGTATCAGCTGGCGTGTGCGGTCGATGAGCAGATCGATGGAATTACGCACGTGATCCGAGGAATTGATCTTCTTAATTCAATGCCCAAGCAGCGATTCATCACACAATGTCTTGGATATGAGAGCCCAATATATGGGCATTTTCCCGTCTTAGTCGGTGCTGATGGTGCAAAGCTATCCAAACAAACATTCGCTGAACCTGTGGATTGGACTCGGCCGGGTGAGACGTTTGCCGTGATTGCGCGACTACTGTTACTTAACGATACACCCGGGCCGACCGAACGCGCACGAGTCTGGTTAGACTATTTTGTCTCGTTGGACAATCTCATCCCAACGCTTGTCGAGGCCTCAGAAGCCAATACCCTTTCGCTCTAGAAACTCGTAAACTATCCCACAAATAGGGATGCTTATGGCGATGCTACTTCTCGTTACAGACGAAGCGATTATTCGAAAGTCGATTCAACTCGGACTCGAGCAGCGAGGACATCAGGTGTTGACCGCCGGGTCGGTCAAAGAAGCGATGTCCCAGGTCAGAGACATCGATTGCGTTGTTTGTGAACATCGGCTTGCCGACGGATCAGGGATTGATTTGATAGCTCACTTCAAACCCATACCTTTGATCTTACTTGTTGGCCAAGTGTCCCTCCAAGCCGGAATTTTGGCAATGCGGAAGGGCGCCTTCGACTGTTTCACCAAGCCTGTTGATCACAATGATTTGCTTCGATCGATCGAAAAAGCTACAGCGACGAGATCCACGAAAAGCGCAGACATGATGATTGGACAGAGTGAAGTGATGCTGCAACTAAAAAAGCAGGTCTCACGAGTCGCCCCTCTCGATACAACAATTTTAATTGGAGGCGAATCCGGGACAGGCAAAGAACTGGTCGCAAAATCGATTCATCAAATGTCCTCACGTTCGGAAAAAGACATGGTTTCCGTCAACTGTGCTGCGATTCCAGAATCACTCATTGAAGCCGAGCTCTTTGGCCACGTGAAAGGCGCATTTACGGGCGCAACACAGGATAGGGCTGGGTTAATCGAGTCCGCAGACGGATCGACACTCTTCTTAGACGAAATCGGGGAGCTCCCATTAGAAGCACAATCTCGATTGCTCAGAGTGCTTCAGGAAGGCGAGATTCGCAAAGTCGGTAGCACCGACCGGACATATGTCAATGTTCGATTGGTTGCCGCTACGCATCGGAATTTGCTGGATATGG
Organism: uncultured Litorivicinus sp.; assembly: GCA_902594275.1. Lineage (GTDB taxonomy): Bacteria > Pseudomonadota > Gammaproteobacteria > Pseudomonadales > Litorivicinaceae > HIMB30. The sequence goes on along the minus strand of CACJLQ010000007.1, from coordinate 34,117 downwards.
TCTCGAAAGGCCAATTTCGAGAAGACCTCTATTACCGACTCAATGTTATTGAACTGCGATGTCCACCACTTAGAGATCGTGGGGAAGACATCATGGTTCTTGCCGAAGCTCTGCTTGACCGGGTTAAACATCAGATGAATCGACCTGAGCTCAAATTTAGTGGCAGTATCCACGCATCGATCGAAAGTTACCCATGGCCAGGTAATGTCCGAGAACTCGGCAACGTCATCGAAAGAGCAGTGGTCTTGTGTGAAGGTCCTTTGATCGATCACTCGGATCTTGGACTCACAAATGTGCCCGATACAAGTCACACGTTTTCTGCCAAGGAACAACGGCCAATGGGTCGCGCTCAGCCAATGATGTCGCTGGAAGACTATTTTCAACATTTTGTATTGTCCCATGAGGACCAAATGAGTGAAACTGAGCTAGCCAAGCGCCTTGGAATCAGCCGAAAGAGCCTTTGGGAGCGGAGAAATCGCTTGGGTATTCCTCGGCGTAAAGACGAGTCACAAGATTAGTAACACCTGTCTGCTACTTGTGGTAACGAACGGTAACGTTTTTTCTCGAAAAAAAGTTACCCATAGGTCTAAATCCGCAAGCCCCTTATTTAGAAAAACTCGATAAATCCATCACTTAAGCTGAACGCTCGGAATTGGCACAGCATATGCAGAGATCGGGAATGTTCGGTATAAAGCAAATAAAAAGAACACAAACAGCGATAACTATAAAAAGATAGCTGAATGAGATTACGGTTCACTGTGAGAACTGAGTCTCACGGAAGCAAAAGCGCTTCCTTAGGCCGATAACAATAAAAAAGCGTAAAGCTAAGGCCTTAGTTGCCTCGATGGTAATTTGAGACTGAGATTGCACACTGAAAGGTAATTTCAATTAGTGCAAATGATAAAAATAAAGAACAATGCACAATGATTAAAAGGGGCGAAAGCCCCTTTTTTATTAATGGGCTCTGGTATCATTCCATCTGGTTCCATTGGAGTCTCCTATTGTTTTCGGTGTTCAAAAAGAAATCTTCTCGGAGTGCACACATCTTTAAAGATGTAGTGACCCAGGAATACCACGGAATTAATGACCAAGATTTATCGCATGGCAGTTTACGTGTCATTGAGATCCTTCAACATACAGGATTCGAAGCCTATCTTGTTGGTGGAGGAATTCGAGATTTGTTACTCGGAAAACATCCGAAAGACTTCGATATTGCCACCAGCGCCAAACCAGCTGAAATCCAGAAACTATTTAGAAAAGCGCGCATCATCGGGCGACGCTTTCAAATCGTCCATGTTCGCATGGGGTCTGAAATCATTGAAGTAACAACTTTTAGAGGTTCTGCTGAAAATAGCCATCTACAGCAATCGAATGCGTCGGGCATGTTGGTTCGAGACAACGTTTTTGGCTCTGTTGAGGATGACGCTGTACGCCGGGACTTCACAATGAATGCGCTCTACTACGATCCGTCGAACCACGAAGTACTCGACTTTGTTGGCGGATACGATGATCTCGAGGATGGAATGATTCGAATTATTGGTGATCCTGAGACGCGCTACCGAGAAGATCCAGTGCGCATGCTTCGCGCTGTAAGATTCGTTGGAAAGTTGGGCCTCCAACTCGAGCCTGACACAGCAGAACCCATTCGCCGACTCGCTCCCCTTTTAAGAGATGTCTCGCCCTCGCGGCTATTTGATGAAATCTTAAAGTTACTTCAGGCAGGTCACGGTCAAGCCACGTTTCCCGAACTCGTCAAATACGATCTGTTACGACCATTGTTTCCACAAACTGAGGCTCTATTAAGCGAGGCAGATGATCAACACCACCAACACTTGATTGATCTCGCTCTTTTAAATACTGATATTAGATTAAATGAAGGCAAGTCAGTGACTCCCGCATTTTTATATGCAGCACTTCACTGGCCCCAGGTTCAACATCGATGGGAAGAGCTCGAGGCTGAGGGACACGGGCGCACACAGGCCCTTGCGATCGCATGCTCTGAAACGCTAGACTTTAATCAGCAGTTCATCGCGATACCCAAACGTTTCAGCGCCACCATCCGGGAAATCTGGGAGTTGCAAGTGAAGCTTGAAAAGCGACATGGCCGTCGCCCAGACTCAACCCTCGAGCATCCGAGGTTCCGTGCCGGGTATGACTTCCTTCTGTTACGTGAACGCTCCGGAGAAATCCCAGGTGGGCTTGGCGAATGGTGGACGCAGTATCAAATTGCTGACGATGCGATGCGCCGTGACTTGATTGCATCAGTCAAAGATGATCAGGACGAACCCAAAGCACGGCGTCCGCGCAGACGATCGAAACGCCGTGACTAGTCACGTCTTCTTGGCGCTTGGCTCAAATCTCAATGATCCCGTTGCCCAAATACGACAAGCGATTCAAGCTTTAGCAAGCTCAATCAATGCAATTGAATGCGCGCCTCTGTATCAATCCAAGCCGCTAGGACCCCAAGATCAACCGGACTTTGTCAATACAGTTATTTCAGGTTATACACACCTCAATCCAGACGCGCTGTTGACCGCCCTCCAAGGGATCGAACGGCAACAACAGCGTGTTAAAACCCAGCATTGGGGACCGAGAACGATCGATATTGATATCTTATTTTACGACGATCTTCGATTGGACACGCCTCAACTAACCATTCCGCATCAGGAGTTGTTTAATCGCTCATTTGTGACCATCCCACTGTTCGACCTGATTCCGGACGGAATCATGCCAACAGGTGACCAACTCGACCGAAACCGCTACGATTCATCGACGCTGGTTAGAATCGATACATAGGAAGTACGCAGTGCCACAGATCACCCTAAATACCCTCAAAAAACATCGCGCTGAAAATACCAAATTCAGTATGCTCACTGCGTACGATGCTTGTTTCGCAAGCCTCGCCTCAGACGCTGGCATCGACACGATCTTAGTTGGCGATTCGCTCGGCATGGTTCTCCAAGGACATCAAAGCACACTGCCAGTAAAAGTCGAAGACATCGCCTACCACACGCGTTGTGTAGCTGCCGCTTCATCGTCATGCCTGATTGTTGCGGATGTTCCTTTCATGGCATCGGCGACCACGCAGGATGCGGTTGATACTGCACGAGAGTTGATGCAAGCGGGTGCTCATGTCGCCAAAATCGAAGGCGGAACTAACCTCGTGGATCTCGTCAAACTGTATCGAGATCAAGGGGTTGCTACCTGCTGTCATCTTGGACTGACACCACAATTTGTTAATCAATTTGGGGGATATCGTGTTCAAGGCAGAACCGATGAGACTGCAAAGCGACTGATCGAAGCCGCTGCAGCTCTCGACGATACTGGAACAGATCTGATTTTGCTGGAATGTGTTCCAAATCATGTCACTGAAGCAATCATGAACGTCACAACCGTTCCTGTGATTGGTATCGGTGCAGGACCATCAACCACCGGTCAGGTGCTTGTTATGCACGATTTGCTGGGAATTACGCGAGGAAAAACGGCTCGATTCGTGAAGAATTTCATGGCATCTGCAGACTCAATTCAAGACGCATTTCAAGCCTATGATCGAGCGGTTAAGAACGGCTCATTCCCCGCACCGGTGCACTGCTTTGAAGAGTGATTCATCGCCCATCGTATTGAATACCGTCAGTGACCTTCGGGCATTCTTGACGCTAGCACGCGATAAAGGGAAGACAGTCGGTTTTGTGCCTACCATGGGTAACTTGCATCAAGGACATCTCGACTTAGTGAACAAGGCCTCTGACATGACGGATGTCGTCGTTGTAAGCATCTTTGTCAATCCGATGCAATTCGGTCCACATGAAGATTTTGATGCCTACCCAAGAACCCTCAAGGCAGACTGCGAAGCACTGAACAATCATCTTTGCGATGCGGTATTTGCGCCAACGATTCGCGAAGTCTATCCAAAAGGTGTGAATACAGAAATTGATCTACCGAGGTTATCGACCATTTTATGTGGACACCATCGTCCTGGACATTTCAAAGGTGTTGCGACGGTCGTGACAAAGCTTTTGAATATCGTACAACCTGACGTGGCCGTCTTTGGAAACAAAGATTATCAACAGCTGCAAGTGATCCAGACCATGGTTGCTGATTTGTTGATACCAGCCACCATCGTCGGAGCCGACACAACCCGAGAACCAAACGGCCTCGCAATGAGTAGCCGAAATGCTTATCTCTCTGCTGAAGAAAAAAAAACCGCCGCAATGCTTTATGCGGCGCTGAAACGGATTGGAGATACACTACGGAGCGATTCTCAGGTCAGTACCACACTGAAACAGGAAAAGGAGCGACTAACCGATGCCGGTTTCGTACTCGATTACTTAGAAATCAGGGATGCTCAAGATCTGTCAAAATCCTACGTTGAGGCGGATTCGGCGGTAATATTGGTGGCCGCAAAGCTTGGACACGCACGACTGATTGATAACCTGGTTATTGAGTTAAAACGCTGACATTAAAAAGCCTCGCGATTTGCGAGGCTGTTTATCGTATCTGATGCGAGGCGCATCACCTCGATGTGAATTTAGATGTCCTTCATCGTGAGTTTGATACGACCGCGCGCGTCAACGTCAAGCACTTTGACCCTCACGACGTCGCCAACCTTAATATAGTCTTCAACGTTCTCGACACGCTCTTCTGCGATTTGACTGATATGAACCAAGCCATCTTTGCCAGGGAGAATATTCACGAAGGCACCAAAATCAACGATCCGCTCGACCTTCCCTTTATAAACACCACCGATTTCGGCTTCGGCTGTAATTGCCTCAATCATCGAAATCGCTTTTTGTGCTTTTTCTTTGGTTTCTGCATATACCCGGACTAAACCATCATCATCAAGATCGACAGTCGCTCCAGAGGTCTCACAAATACTGCGGATTGTAGCCCCACCTTTTCCAATGACTTCACGAATCTTGTCTGGGTCAATACGGAAACTGTAGGTCCGTGGCGCTGTATCGGCAACTTCGTCGCGTGCACTATCGATCACTTTATTCATTTCACCGAGAATGTGCAAACGGGCCTCTTGTGCCTGAGCCAACGCGACACGCATAATCTCTTCGGTGATACCTTGAATCTTGATGTCCATTTGTAGCGCAGTCACACCATCAGATGAGCCAGCAACTTTAAAGTCCATGTCACCTAAGTGGTCCTCGTCGCCCAAGATATCTATCAGGACAGCATAACCATCGTCTTCTTTCACAAGACCCATCGCAATACCTGCGACAGGTGCACGCAAGGGAACACCCGCATCCATCAGCGCTAACGATGCGCCACATACAGAGGCCATCGATGATGAACCATTTGATTCAGTAATCTCGCTCACAACACGAATGGTGTAGGGGAATGTCTCTTCATCTGGGAGCATCGCGTAAACACCACGACGGGCTAAACGGCCGTGACCAATCTCACGGCGCTTCGGACCAGACATCATGCCAGCTTCACCAACACAGTATGGAGGGAAGTTGTAATGCAGCATGAAGGTATCTTTTTCGTCACCCATCAGACCATCGACAATTTGTGCGTCTCGTAAAGCGCCAAGCGTCGTCACAACAATCGCTTGCGTTTCGCCACGAGTAAACACAGCCGAACCGTGTGCTCGCTTTAGCACTCCGACGTCACAGTTGATCGGACGTACAGTTTTCTGGTCTCGTCCGTCAATCCGTGGCAGCCCTTGAATCACTCGGCTACGAACCACGTTCTTTTCAAGCTTACTAAAAAGCTCTCCAACCGCTTCAGCGTTCTCACCGTCAGTCCCACCCAATGAAGCAATTACGTCTGAGCGAATCTCGCTCAGGGCGTTATAACGCATCATCTTTTCAGAAATCTGGTACGCCTCGACGATGCGTGGCTGATACTGTTCTCTGATTTGTGACAGTAACGCTTCATCAATTGATGGCGCTTCCCATTCCCAAGCGTCTTTACCGAACTTCTGGCCGAGGTCCCCAATTGCGTCAATCGCAACTTGAAACTCTTGGTGGGCAAACACCACAGCACCAAGCATCTGCTCTTCTGTCAGCTCATCTGCTTCAGATTCAACCATCAAGACCGCGTCTTTTGTCCCAGCGACGACCATGTCGAGACGTGAGTCAGACAGCTCATCAAAGGACGGGTTCAACATGTACTGGCCATCTTCTGAAAATCCGACACGCGCAGCACCCAATGGTCCATTGAATGGGACACCTGAAATCGCAAGTGCAGCTGATGCGCCAAGCATTGCCGCTATATCGGAATCATGCGTCTTCGATGCAGACATCACTGTCAAAACAACCTGAACTTCGTTCATGAAGCCATTTGGAAAGAGTGGGCGGATCGGACGATCGATCAGACGTGATGTCAGCGTTTCTTTCTCTGTTGGACGACCTTCACGCTTGAAGTAACCGCCTGGGATTTTACCTGCGGCATATGTCTTTTCTTGGTAATGAACTGAGAGAGGGAAAAAATTCTGGCCAGGTTTGACATTTTTTGCCCCGACGACTGTTGCGAGGATTTGCGTCTCGCCCATTGATATTAAAACGGCACCTGTTGCCTGACGCGCAATTGCGCCCGTTTCTAACGTGACATCTTGCCCGCCGAACTGAAATTGTACTATTTGCTTTTCCATTATTTCCTACTTCCAACACGCCAGATCTTATCTGGCTAAAATGCAAAAACGGCCCCGAAGGGCCGTTTTCGTTTAGACCGATTAACGGCGCAGACCAAGTTCCTTGATCAATGCTGCATAACGGCCCAGATCCTTTGACTTCAGATAGTCGAGCAACTTCCGACGCTGGTTTACCATTCGAATCAAACCACGACGGCTGTGGTGATCATGAATGTTCTTCTTAAAGTGGCCTTGTAATGCTTCGATGTTTGCAGTCAATAAAGCGACTTGAACTTCTGGTGAGCCCGTATCGTTTCCACCACGACCAAACTTTTCAACGATTTCAGCTTTCTTCTCTACTGATAAAGCCATCTATTCTACTCCTACAACGGCATGCCCGACCTCATTGGCCAGAATCCGAAATGCCGCGCATGCCAGCAGCAGCCGGAGATAACATCCGTTTTGCAGTGATCATCCCGCTAGACTCGACGGAAACAAGTCCGATAAACGGACCCCCTGCAAAATAAGCGCGCGTATTATCGCATACATCGACTGGTTTACCAGAAACTTTTTGTCCTTGAATCAATATCCTGCATTCATTTTCGGTCAAATCAATCCGCGGAAAATGACTTAGAATTGCATCAATCGGCAACAACGACGAATCAATTCGCGAAGGATCGTTGTCTTGAAGGGACTCAAGTGCATTCCATGCATGCGCCTGCTCAAGCGAGAATCCACCCGACAGATCGCGCCGTAATTGACTCAAATGGGCGACAGAACCAAGTGCGTCACCAATCGATTCAGCAAGGCTTCTGATGTAGGTCCCTTTTGAACATCGAACACAAATATCAATCCAGCCTTGGCTTGCATCAAACTGCATGAGGTCATTACTGAAGATTTGAATCGGGCGAGGTGAGCGTTCCACCTCTTTTCCTTGTCGAGCTAATTTATACAGGGGTTGCCCTTGGTACTTCAGCGCTGACACCATCGGAGGCACCTGCATCTGAGCACCTGTCAGTGCGGACAGCACAGTGGCGATCTTCGATTCGGTTAATTCCGGAATCGGCTTGACTAAAACAACATTGCCATCGGCATCCAGCGTATCAGTTGCAGAACCGAGTTGAATACGTGCCAAATACCCTTTATGAGCATCCAAGCCGTATTGACTGAATTTTGTCGCTTCCCCAAAAACAATCGGTAACACCCCAGTAGCCATGGGATCCAGGGCCCCTGTATGACCTACTTTTTTGGCTTGAGACCACCGTTTTAAACGACTGACCACACCATTAGAGGTCAAACCTTGAGGCTTATCCACAATGAGGACCCCGTTTAGATCGCGACCCTTGTTGCGTTCACTCATCAGTCGTGTCGATCACTCTGTAATGCTTGATGGATTAGCGCGTTGATCCGCGCTCCCCGTTTGAGTGAATCATCGTAGTGAAATCTGAGATGAGGCACCTTACGAACTTTGAGCGCTCGACCAAGTTCCATTCGAAGGAAAGTTGATGCCTCGTTGAGGATCGCCAAACTTTCAATAATCTTCCCATCAGAGTCGTCGGCAACTAACACGGTGATATTTACGTCCGCATAGGACAGATCTTTGGATAGGTCAACAAAATTCACAGTGACCATGCCAATACGAGGATCCTTTAATTCACGCTGGATCAGGAGAGCAAGATCTCGCTTGATCTGCTCACCTAATCGCTGAGTGCGACTAAATTCGGCGGGCATTAGATCTTCCGTGCAACCTCGCGAACATCGAACACTTCGATTTTATCGCCAGGCTTCACGTCCGTGTAATTCTTGACGCCAATACCACACTCGGTACCATTCCGCACTTCGTTGACGTCATCTTTGAAACGACGAAGCGATTCAAGTTCACCTTCGTAAATCACGACGTTATCGCGTAGTACTCGGATTTTCTTGTTTCGGTAGACGATACCCTCAACCACCATACAACCAGCAATCTGACCGAATTTTGGCGAATTGAAGACATCACGTACCTCAGCTACACCGACAATTTCTTCACGCAATTCGGGCGCGAGAAGACCCGACATTGCGGCTTTCACATCATCAACAATGTCATAAATGACACTGTAATAGCGCAGCTCGATTCCATCGCGCTCAATAACCTGACGGGCGCCAGCATCCGCACGGACATTGAAGCCCAAAACAATTGCGCCAGCAGACGACGCTAGCGTCGCGTCAGATTCAGTGATTCCGCCAACTCCTTGTGCAATTAAATTCACTCGCACTTCGTCTGTCGCAAGCTTAAGAAGTGCAGCTGACAACGCTTCAAGTGTGCCTCGCACATCCGTTTTCAAAACGATATTGAGATTGGATACCTCACCAGCTTCCATATGGGCGAACATTTGATCCAGCTTTTGCGCTTGCTGACGTTTGTGTTCAGCGTCACGAGTACGCTCTGACCGGAATTCAGCAACTTCACGCGCTTTCCGCTCATTCTCAAGTACCATGAGTTCGTCGCCCGCATCCGGAGTTCCTGACAGACCGAGAATCTCAACAGGAATCGATGGGCCTGCTTTCTTAATTTGCTTGCCATTTTCATCCACCAATGCGCGGACTTTACCGACTTGCTCACCAGCGAGAATGGCGTCTCCAACTTTCAAGAGTCCATTTTGTACAAGCACTGTTGCGACGGGACCACGACCGCGATCAAGACGTGACTCAACAACGGTACCACGGGCTTGACCTTCGTGAACGGCGGTCAACTCCAACAGCTCGGATTGCAATAACACCGCTTCCAAAAGCTCATTGATCCCTTGGCCCGTATGTGCGCTTACTGAAATAAATTGAACATCCCCACCCCAGTCCTCTGGAATCACCTCTCGGCTTGCCAGCTCGGTCTTTACACGGTCTGCATCTGCTTCTTCTTTATCAATTTTGTTGACTGCCACGACGATTGGGACACCCGCTGCACGTGCATGCTGAACCGCTTCTTCCGTCTGTGGCATGACTCCGTCATCAGCTGCAACGACAAGAATCACCACATCAGTGACCTGCGCACCACGTGCACGCATACTCGTGAAAGCCGCGTGACCTGGCGTATCGATAAATGTAATCATTCCGTTATCAGTGTCGACGTGATAGGCGCCAATGTGTTGGGTAATCCCCCCGGCTTCGCCAGCAGCAACACGTGATTTCCGAATTCTGTCAAGCAGTGATGTTTTCCCATGGTCTACATGCCCCATCACCGTCACAACTGGAGCACGAGGCGCCCACTCACCTTGAAGCTCTTGGAAATCTTCAAGCACGGATTGCTCGAGGGCGTCGTCGGCGACAACTTCAATTTTATGTCCCATTTCCTCGACAACAAGCACGGCCGTGTCTTCATCCAGAACTTGGTTGATGGTGGCCATGACGCCCATCTTCATTAAAATTTTGATCAGTTCACCTGACTTTACGGCCATTTGGTTAGCCAATTCAGCGACGGTTACAGGTCCTGAAATCTTTACCTCGCGGATAATTGGTGCAGCTGGCTTTTCAAATTTATGCGAAGACAGCTCCTCAGCGGCTTTACCCGGTTTCCGTCGACCACGCATTTTGGGACCACGCTCATCGTCTGTTGCAGCAATCTTGCCCCGCTTATCATCCCGTTTGCCCGATGGCTTACCATAACGCCGCGGTTCATCATCGTCATTTGGACGATCACGACGTGCATGTGGTTCTTTTTTGTGACGGCGACCATCTTCTTCTTTGGGCGGTGGTGGTGGCTCAACGACGGGCGCCTGAATGACTACTGCTTCAACAGGTGGCGCACTCTCTTCAACAACAGGCGCTTCTGCGGACACCTCGGTTTCAGCAACGTGCACAACCGCCTCGGCCTCGTGACGTACGCGTTCTTCCGCTCCTTGCGCCTCGCGTAATTTCGCGTCCTCAATTTCACGCTGCTTTTCTGCTTCCGCAGTCAAATCTCGATGTACGTAGGTACGCTTTTTACGCACCTCAACATTAACAGCACCGGTACCTGCCTTGATGGTGGAAGTCGATTTACGACGTAACGTGACTTTGGCAGGTTCCGCAGAGACTTTCGATTGTCCTGACCGAATATGTGCGAGGAGTTTCTGTTTCTCGTCATCAGTCACGACATCATCCTGCGATGATTTATCGATCCCAGCCCCCGCCATCTGAGAGAGTAATTGCTCAGCTGATATACCAACCAATGTGGCCAGCTGCTTTACTGTTGTGTCAGACAAAACTTACTCCTGTTCGCTACTTTCTTCGGCTGATTCGTCAGCATCGTCTGCGAACCACGGTTCACGCGCTTTCATGATGAGAGTTGCTGCAGCAGCTTCAGCCACTCCTTCGATTTCAGTCAATTCATCAACTGAAAGTTCGGCCAAGTCTTCCATCGTGCAAACTCCACGATCGGCGAGCTGATACGCAAGGCCTGGCGTCATCCCATCCATCGTCAAGAGATCATCCTGTGGCTCACGTGTTTCATCGCCAGCAAGGGCGGCTGTTAACAATACATCACGTGATCGCGCTCTCAGCGTTTCTACCAGGTCTTCATCGAATCCCTCGATTGAGAGCATCTCCTCAACAGGAACATAAGCCACTTCGTCAATCGAAGTGAACCCCTCTTCAACCAAGATGCGTGCTAATTCGGCATCCGCATCAAGTCGAACCATAAACATATTCACAAGCTTTTCGGACTCAGCTTCCTGCCGCTCGACAGCCTGTTCCTCACTCATCACGTTGAGTTTCCAAGCGGTCAGCTCAGATGCCAATCGGACATTCTGACCACCGCGACCAATCGCTTGAGCTAGATTTTCATCAGTGACCGCGACATCCATCGATCGATTATCTTCATCCATCACAATTGAAGATACTTCCGCTGGCGCCATGGCATTAATCACAAGTTGCGCTGGATTGTCGTCCCATAAAACAATATCCACACGCTCTCCATTGAGCTCGTTAGACACGGCTTGCACGCGAGCGCCGCGCATACCGACGCAAGCACCCACTGGATCAATTCGTCCATCGTTGGTCTTAACAGCAATTTTGGCCCTCATTCCAGGATCGCGGGCAGCGCCACGAATTTCGATGGTTTCCTCGGCGATCTCTGGGACTTCAATTTTGAATAGTTCGATCAAAAACTCAGGTGAATTACGAGACAAAATCAATTGCGGACCACGACCCTCGGTACGAATCTCCTGTAAAATCGCGCGGACTCGATCATTGACTCGAAAAATTTCGCGGCCAATCAAATTCTCACGTGGCATCAGTGCCTCGGCGGCACCTCCCAAATCCACAATCACCGAATCACGCGTTACTTTTTTGACTGTTCCGTTAATCAGGCTCAGCAGTCGACTTTCGTAATCGGCAACAACTTTTTCGCGTTCAGCTTCGCGGACTTTTTGAACAATTACTTGTTTGGCGGTCTGTGCCTCGATTCGACCGAAATCGACCGACTCAACTTCAATTTCGTATTCATCACCGACTTGAAGCCCGGTATTAATTTCGGCTGCTTCTTCAGTGGTCAGCTCCGAACCCAAGATGGCCAGATGGTCATCTGGTACGACAACCCAGCGACGAAAGGTGTCGTAATCTCCGGTTGTACGATCAATCGCAACACGAATATCTGCCTCTTCATCTTCATAACGCTTGCGCGTCGCTGTTGCCAACGCCTGCTCGATTGCTTCAAATACGATCCCTTTTGGAATACCCTTTTCATTTGAAAAGAGTTCAACTACTTGAAGGATTTCCTTACTTCCCATCTTTGCTTCCGCCTACCTGTGTGACATCAGTCACCACCAATTGACCTCGTTCTATCTGCTCTGCTGGGAATTCATATCCTGTATCCCCGGTTTGCAAAAGCACTGCTCGATTCTCGACACCAGCGATGACGCCAGAATAATTCTTCCTGCCCTCAAAAGGGACTTTAAGTTTGAGCTTGATTTGAAAACCAATAAATCGCTCAAAATGCTTAAGCCGATATAACACACGTTCGATTCCTGGCGATGAAACCTCAAGGGTGTATCGCTCAGGGAGTGGGTCTTCAACATCTAGAATATGCGAGACCTGACGACTCACGGCCTCGCAGTCATCAACTGTCACTGGACGATTGGGATGGTCAATCACCAAGCGTAAGGTCGACCGGTTTGCTCTGCCAATAATTTCAATCGCCCAAAGCTCCAGATCAAGCGCAGTGACACTTGGTCCGAGAAGCTCTGTCAGTTGCTGTTGCTTCGGTGTCATTTCCAACCGCCAAAAACAAAAAAACCCCTTATGGGGTTCACGGCCTGCGTATTCTCTTCTCACAGCACTTGGCGAAACGCAAATCCTACCAAGGCCCCCTTGTAAAAAGCCGCAATAGTATGACGGAGACGTTTTTGTAAATCAATCTTTAAGCTCGAGTGATTCGATCAACCGTACAACGCTCTCCAGTGGGACATAATAAATTGCGAAGCAGTTTGTCTGAACGCTCGATCAGACCATCGCAGTCACCGAGCGTTGGATAGGGTCTGAAGCTCCACATTTTGGAACTCCGCATAAAACGGACAATACCGATTGGAGAACCTTGCCGAAAAACCTCAAAACTCCGTCGACCGATTCGTTTGATAGTGAGCATCACGGGAACTCCTTATCGCCCGACAAACTGTTAACTTAAGCATCACCGCCAATTTTTTCAAACCTTGGTGGTATTAGACGGCTTCGCACCCGCAAAAGAGTACAGTGATGCTAGCCCAGATGATCGATAATCACTGAAACCCAGAAAACCTCGGCAAGAATCAGCGCCACAAACACCGCTGCAGAACCTAAGTCTTTCGCCTCACCGGAAAGCTGGTGTGGTTCATCACCCACACGATCTACAACGGCCTCAATCGCTGAGTTGAGGAGCTCAACGATGACAACAAGTAATAAGCACATATCGGCATGCCAATCTCAACAGGATCACGTCCGAGCCAGAAGGCAAGGGGAATCAGGGCGCCTGTTAAGACGATCTCCTGACGAAAAGCAGACTCATACTTCCATGCAGCTCGAAATCCTTTTGTAGAATATTCAGCCGCCTTAATGATAAGCGTCAGACCCTGATAACCGGGCTTCACCATAGAATTTTCCGTCCGATGTTAAAAAACCATATGATGCAGATCAATTGAAAGCTAGGAGGATAACGGAGATATTAAAAATGGTGCCGAAGGCCGGACTTGAACCGGCACGAGCTGCGCTCACTACCCCCTCAAGATAGCGTGTCTACCAATTCCACCACTTCGGCCCGAATCGCGCAGATTAATGATCTGCGCCTAAAAAATCAAGAAATCAGTCGACCGTTTTCGGTGCAACGGGCTCCTGAATTACAGATTGTTCGCCTTGAGCTGGCACTTCCGGCAACCCAAAAATACCAACCGCTTCGGCTTTTTGCTTTGCAATCACCGCCAACGCAAGGCTCGTGGCAAAGAAAAGAGCAGCCAAACCTGCCGTCAGTTTCACCAGGAAACTTCCTGCTCCCGCCGAACCGAAAACTGTCTGAGAAGCGCCACCGCCGAAAGAGGCACCGGCGTCAGCACCCTTTCCTTGTTGGATCAAAACAAGGCCAATGACTGATGCCCCGATCAATACATGCACAATTAAAAGAATCGTTTCCATTATTTCCGTTCCCATGCAGCAACAATCGCTGCAAATTTATCTGCTTTTAAGGAGGCCCCACCGACCAGAGCACCCGAAACACCTTCAGCTGAAAACACCTCATCAGCCGATTCCGGAGAAACACTCCCTCCGTATAAAACTAACGCATCTGCTCGACCGACCACATCACGAACAGTCGCGTGCATCTCTGCGATATCAACCCGCGTCGCGGATAAACCAGATCCAATCGCCCAAACAGGCTCATAAGCGATCACAACACCGCTCACATCCAAACCTGCTGTCAACAACGGTTTCAATTGTTGAGTAACCACATCGAGCGCGCGACCAGACTCACGCTCCTTTCGAGTTTCACCGACGCAAAATACTGGGAACATTCCAGTCTCGAGCACCGCTGCAACCGCGGGCAATAAGCTTTCTGAGGTTTCACCAAAGCGCGCTCGTCGCTCCGAATGGCCTAAAATCGCCATTGAGCAACCAGCGTCATGAGCCATATCCGCGTTGATACACCCGGTTTGCGCCCCAAATTGATCGCCAATACAATCTTGGGCTCCAAGAAGAATCGATGAACCATCTAGGACGTGCGCGATCGGATCAATCCATAATGCAGGCGGACAAATACCGACCCGAGTTGCAGGTTGATGCGCAATACCCACGACAGCTTCGGCCAATGCAATCGCATCAGCTCGGGCGGTATTCATCTTCCAGTTTCCGATAATCATCGATAGCTGCTTCCTCTGGGGGCCGGTACGTTAGCTGATTGAGGCGACTTTTTCCACCGCTGTTGCAATCTGCTCAGCGCAATCCTTGACTTCGGCCGCGTTTGCACCTTCGACCATCACCCGAACCACGGGTTCTGTCCCACTTGGACGTAACACGACCCGACCAGAATCACCCAACTGCGATTCGACAGTATGAACCGCATCTTTCACCAGTTGACGATCCAAATGGTCACGGGAAACGAGCGGGACATTGATGAGGATTTGCGGATACTTTGTCATGCCATGACGCGCTTGGCTCAATGTTTGCCCAGACAGCAACATTGCATTGACGACCTGAAGTGCGGCCACCAGTCCGTCGCCGGTCGATGTTAGGTCAGAGCAAATAATGTGACCAGATGTCTCGCCACCCAATGTCCACTGGCGCTCCTCCATCGCCTCAATCACATAACGGTCGCCCACGCTCGTTCGTACAAATGGAACTTGCATATCAGCCAACGCTTTTTCGAGGCCAAGATTAGTCATTAAAGTCCCTGCGACACCACCATCCATGCGACCACGCTGATTTCGAGATGCCGCGATGATGTATAAAATCTCGTCGCCATCAACAAGCGCACCAGTTTCATCGACCAAGACCACTCGATCAGCGTCGCCATCAAGCGCGATACCGATGTCAGCTTTGGTTGAAACGACGGCCTCAATCAACGCATCAGGTGCTGTTGACCCAACCCCATTGTTGATGTTCAGTCCATCGGGAGTCACACCAATCGCCTCCGCTGTAGCACCGAGCTCTCGAAGCACTTTGGGTGCGACTTGATAGGCCGCACCATTCGCACAATCGATGACCACCTTCAATCCTGAGAGATCTGTACCGAGGCGTAAGGTATGCTTACAAAATTCGATATACCGACCAGCAGCATCATCCGCTCGCGAGGCACGGCCCAATAGCGGTCCATTCACGGTGGTTAAGGGCTGATCAAGCAGTCGCTCAATTTCATGCTCTACTTCATCAGGAAGTTTGGTTCCGTTCTTGTCAAAGAACTTGATGCCGTTATCTTCATAGCCGTTGTGACTTGCGCTGATCACAATCCCACCCTCAGCTGAGAATGTCCGCGTCAGATATGCGATAGCAGGGGTTGGCATCGGTCCAAGCATTACAGGATCCACACCAGCCGCGATTAGGCCAGCCTCGAGGGCGGTTTCAAACATATAACCGGAGAGCCGGGTATCCTTTCCGATCACGACCTTAGGACGGCCAGTATGTCCCTGACGGACTGTTTGACCGAATGCCCAACCGAGCTTGAGCACAAATTCAACAGTGATGCACCCTTCACCAACTCGGCCTCTAACACCGTCTGTTCCGAAATACTTTCGACTCATATTTATTGCATTCCCTGCGTTAACGTTTGCATCACGGCCATTGCATCGCGCGTCTCAGCAACATCATGAACTCGCAAAATTGCAGCGCCATACGATGCTGCAACAGCTGCTGCCACCGCGCTCCCGGTGACACGTTGCTCGACCGGACGGCCGGTCATATCGGCAATCATGGTCTTTCTAGAGATCCCAACCAGCACAGGATATCCGCTTTGAATAAAGCGATCCAAACTCCTGAAAAGAGCGACGTTGTGCTCAAACGTCTTCCCAAATCCGAAGCCCGGGTCAAGCAACAGCTGATCTGTGGTCAAACCTGCATCTCGGCAGACATCAACACGTGTCATTAACCACCGATAAACATCGTCCACAGCATCACCATAGGTTGGATGATTTTGCATCGTCTGTGGCGTACCTTGCATATGCATCAAACACACGGGAAGACCTGTCTTGAGTGCCGCAGCCATCGCTCCCTCGCGCAATAATGCCCGCACATCATTAATCATCCGAGCACCATGCGCAGCACTCTCAATCATGACGTTCGGTGTCGAAGTATCAACTGAGATCACTGCATCAAATCGCGCAGACAGTGCTTCGACAACTTTAACGACCCGGTCAAGCTCTTCACTCTCAGATACTGGAGCCGCCCCCGGACGAGTGCTCTCTCCACCGACATCGAGTATGGTCGCACCCTCAGCCAGACAATAGTCAGCATGCGATAAAATCGCATCAAACGATGCTTGCTTGTCAAAAAGCTTGCCGCCGTCAGAAAATGAATCGGGTGTGATATTCAGAACGGCCATAATCTGAGGTCCATGGAACCCCAGATCTGGCCAGGTGATCTTTTGCGTCACTGCTAATTGGTTGGCGCTGCGCCATCCTCTGAAGCAGTATCAGAAGCATCGATGCTCGCCGCCTCATGCAAATCATCATTAACGTCCGGTGACCCGCCTTGCGGCTTGTCACTGTCATTCCAATCTGCCGGAGGGCCAGGCTTCCGACCTTCCATAATTTGGTCGATTTGTTGTGAATCGATTGTTTCGTATTCCATCAAACAATCGGCCATGACATGCAGTTTATCCATGTTCTCTTCAAGCGTTGTTTTGGCCGTCTGATAACAGGAATCCAAGATGTCTTTCACTTCTTCGTCGATCAAACGCGCAGTATCATCTGACTGACCATGCGCTGGACGACTCATCGAACGGCCCAAGAAAGGCTCGTTGTCTTCTTCATCATACATCTGCGGCCCAAGCTTTTCGGATAGACCCCACTTTGTGACCATATTACGAGCGATCGAGGTCGCACGCTGAATATCATTTGATGCACCTGTGGTTACGCACTCGGCGCCCAAAGTGAGCTCTTCAGCGATCCGACCACCGTAGAGCGAACAAATCTGGCTAATCAAACCCCGTTTGGAGTGGCTGTACTTATCTTCTTCTGGCAAGAACATAGTGACACCTAGCGCCCGCCCTCGAGGAATGATCGAAACCTTATAAACCGGGTCATGCTCTGGCATTAATCGACCCACAATAGCGTGACCGGCCTCGTGGTAAGCGGTATTCCGTTTTTCCGACTCTTTCATCACCATCGATCGACGCTCGGCACCCATCATGATCTTATCTTTCGCCTGCTCAAAGTGACTCATCGCCACTACCCGCGTGCTCGCACGAGCGGCAAATAGCGCGGCTTCATTAACCAAATTCGCAAGATCGGCACCGGAAAACCCAGGTGTACCGCGGGCAATTAAAGATGCATCGACTTCTGGCGCAACTGGCGCTTTTTTCATGTGAACCTTGAGAATCTGTTCACGTCCACGAATATCTGGAAGCCCGACAACCACTTGCCGGTCAAATCGACCCGGACGAAGTAGTGCCTGATCAAGAACATCGGGTCGGTTAGTCGCAGCAATGACGATGACTCCATCATTGACATCAAAACCATCCATCTCAACCAACAACTGATTCAGTGTCTGCTCACGCTCATCATGACCGCCACCAAGCCCGGCACCACGTTGACGGCCGACTGCATCGATCTCATCAATGAAAATGATACACGGCGCCTGTTTCTTCGCTTGCTCAAACATGTCACGCACTCGCGATGCACCAACACCAACGAACATCTCGACGAAATCTGATCCCGAAATAAAAAAGAAGGGTACCTTGGCTTCACCGGCGATGGCCTTCGCTAGTAATGTTTTACCAGTACCGGGAGGTCCCGCCATCAAAACACCACGTGGGATCCGTCCTCCAAGCCTTTGGAACTTGCCTGGATCTTTCAAAAATTCAACCAGTTCCGCAACATCATCCTTGGCCTCATCACAACCAGCCACATCGGCAAACGTAGTTTTGATTTGGTCTTCGCTGATCAAGCGTGCTTTGGATTTTCCAAACGACATCGGGCCACCACGACCACCGCCCATGCCACCCTGCATTTGACGCATGAAAAACATGAAAATCGCCAATATGATTAGAACCGGGAAGGCGGCAACCAACAGTTGCATCCATACCGACTGTTGCTCTGGTTTGCGGCCTTCAACGACAACGTTGTGCTGGAGCAAATCGTCCATCAATCGCGGATCCTGCACTGCTGGCCGCACTGTCTCGTACACATCGCCATTGGCACGCGTTGCAATAATCGACTGTCCGTCGATAATTACGCGACGAATCTGGTCTCGATTCACTTCCTCAACGAACTGAGAGTAGTTAATCTGCTGTGACTGTGTTTCCACGCTGAAGTTGTTAAATACTGTGAGTAAAACAGCAGCGATTACCAACCAAAGCACCAAATTTCTCGCCATAATCTTCTCCATTCCTTCAGAGGAGTCGAGTTCCCCAATATAAATGGTTTATTTGGGCAGGCCAATCGAATTCAAAGGGTTGAACCGCGAAAGCCCGTTGCTAGCAGATACGTTTCTCGGCTACGCGAACGCGACGCGTCAGGTTTCCGAGTTTTTAGGACAGAAAAATCCGTTCGAAGCGCCTGAAAAAATTCATCGAACCCCTCACCCTGAAACACTTTTGTAAAAAACACA
Source organism: uncultured Litorivicinus sp. (assembly GCA_902594275.1). Lineage (GTDB taxonomy): Bacteria > Pseudomonadota > Gammaproteobacteria > Pseudomonadales > Litorivicinaceae > HIMB30. The sequence goes on along the minus strand of CACJLQ010000007.1, from coordinate 14,802 downwards.
CCGCCGGGATTCAACGTCTGTCGGGCAAAATCGAGAGCGAGCTCACATAGATACATTGCCTTTGGTTGATCCACAGATTTATTTCCTGACAAGTTTGGCGCCATATCAGATAAAACAACATCAACCCGAACTCCGTTCAATGACTGCATCAAGCGATCAAGAACCGCTTGTTCAGTAAAGTCACCCAAAATAATTTCCACATCCGCGACCGAATCCATCGCGAGAATATCAAGCGCAAATACCCGGCCAGCAGGACCTGTCCAATTCGCAACCAACTCAGTCCAACCACCAGGGGCGGCTCCCAAATCGACGACGACGTCCCCCAATTTGATCAGTTGGTCCTTCGCTTGGACTTCTTCCAATTTAAAGCTCGCCCGCGACCGACGACCCTCCGCTTGCGCCTTCTGTACATACGGATCATCAAAATGTTCTTTTAACCAGCGACCGCTGGACTTGGATCGTGCCATGTTTTGCTCTACACTCGCGCGCCCCTACATGGAGACGACTATGTTAACGCCAGAACGCAAAAAACAGATGCGGGCTATTGGACATCATTTGAAGCCGATTGTACTCGTTGGAGATCACGGAATGTCCACTGGTTTACTCGACGAACTCAATCGCGCACTCAACGATCACGAATTGATCAAGATTAAAGTGCGCGCGGAACGCGACACACGGAATGTTTTAATTGCCTCACTTTGCGAGGAAACCGGCGCCCAATGCGTGCAATCAACCGGTGCAATGGCGCTACTGTTTAGGGCTGCGGAACGACCTAACCCTCGTTTATCAAATTTGATCCGACCAATCTGACTATCGATGTTCAACGCAGTCGATCTCATACTCGACGACACCACCGGGAGTTGTCACTGACACCTCATCACCCTCCTCTTTCCCAATCAAGCCTCGGGCGATTGGTGATGTCACAGAGATCTTTCCGTTTTTCACATCCGCCTCATCTTCACCCACAATTTGATAGGTCACTGATTGGTCGGTCTCTAGATTAATGAGCGTCACAGTCACGCCAAAAATCACCTTACCGGTATTTTCAATTTGCGTCACATCAATCACCTGAGCATGGGATAGCTTCGCCTCGATATCTTTAATCCGGCCCTCACAGAATCCCTGCTGTTCGCGCGCAGCATGATACTCAGCATTTTCTTTCAGATCACCATGCTCGCGCGCTTCGGCAATTGCAGCGACGATACGCGGACGTTCAACTTGCTTTAAACGCTGCAGTTCATCCCGGAGCGACGATTCTCCGGATTTGGTCATCGGTATCTTGCTCATTTAAGTCCTTATTATTGTGTCTCAACGCGACGATGAAGCTCCTGCAGTCGCCGGACTTCACGTTCGTTACCAAACTTCAGCGCACGCACAATCGATTCGCCACCTGCCAAGGTCGTTGTATAGCAGACTTTGTGATTCAACGCCGATCGACGAATCGTTGCAGAATCCGTGATCGCTTGTCGACCCTCAGTTGTGTTTACGATAAACGCGATTGCATCATTTTTAATCATATCAACGATATTTGGCCGACCTTCCATCACTTTATTCACGCGCTGGCAAGGAATACCAGAATTGATTAAGTGATCGCAGGTTCCACCAGTTGCGACGAGCTCAAATCCCATTTCGATCAAGGATTGTGCAAGAACTGCAGCGCGAGTCTTATCTGCATCGCGAACAGAAACAAAAGCACGCCCAATGCTCGGTAGCCGATCGCCGGCAGCTGCATGCGCCTTGGCAAAGGCCTCATCAAAGCTACCACCAGTTCCCATGACTTCACCGGTTGACTTCATTTCAGGACCCAAAATTGGGTCGACACCTGGGAACTTCACGAACGGGAACACACTCTCTTTCACACTAAAATACTGCGGAATCAATTCCTTGGTCATGTTCTGCGCTTCAAGAGACGTACCTGCCATGCAGCGTGCAGCGACTTTCGCTAGGGACACCCCAATACATTTCGAGACAAAAGGGACTGTTCGTGAGGCGCGAGGATTAACTTCAATCACATACACATCTTCGCCCTGCACAGCCATCTGCACATTCATTAAGCCGACGACATTCAACTCACGCGCCATGCGGATCACTTGATCACGAATTTCATCCTGAATGTGTTTTGGCAAACTATAGGGCGGCAGTGAACATGCAGAGTCACCCGAGTGAACGCCAGCCTGTTCAATGTGTTCCATAATGGCACCGATAACCACGTGCTCACCGTCACTCACTGCATCTACGTCAACTTCGATTGCTGGATCGAGAAAGTGATCGAGAAGTACCGGCGAGTCATCACTTGCGACCACAGCATCCTGAAGATACCGTTTCAGCTCAGAAAGATTCGAGACCACTTCCATCGCACGCCCTCCAAGAACATAAGACGGACGCACGACTAGAGGAAAACTAATGCTTTCTGCCAAAGCCAGCCCCTCCTCAAGACTCCGCGCTGTCGCGTTCGCAGGCTGTCTCAGACCCAAACGCGTTACCATTTGCTGGAATCGCTCTCGATCTTCAGCACGGTCAATGGCTTCAGGCGATGTACCAATAATAGGGACTCCGGATGCCTCAAGTTCGCGTGCAAGCTTGAGCGGTGTCTGACCACCAAACTGAACGATCACACCCTTTGGCTGTTCGATGTCGACAATTGCCAACACATCCTCGAGTGTCACCGGCTCGAAGAACAAACGATCTGAGGTGTCGTAGTCAGTAGAGACAGTCTCGGGGTTACAGTTCACCATAATGGTTTCATACCCATCTTCACGCATTGCAAAGGCGGCATGGACACAGCAATAGTCAAATTCAATACCCTGACCGATTCGGTTTGGACCACCACCCAAAACCATAATCTTGTCGCGGCTTGATGGGTTCGCCTCGCACTCGTCTTCATAGGTTGAATAGAGATAGGCGGTTGGTGTCGCAAACTCACCAGCACAGGTGTCGACGCGTTTGTACACAGGTCTCACATCAAGTTTTAGGCGACGTTCGCGCAATTCTTTTTCTGACACATCGAGAAGCACCGCTAACCGTTTATCAGAGAATCCCTTGCGCTTTAAACGCCATAGCGAATCACGATCGAGATCTGATAGAGCCATCTCTGTCAGACGCGCTTCGTCCCAAACCAAATCTTCGATTTGCGCGAGGAACCAAGGGTCAATTTTCGAAACCTGAAAAACGTCATCAATGCTCATTCCACTGCGAAAAGCGTCAGCCACGCACCATAAACGACGTGGGCCAGGATTCGCGAGTTCATGACACATTGCCTGCACGGACTCCTCAGAATCCCACTCAAACCTTGGATCCAAGCCGCTGACACCAATTTCAAGACCCCGTAATGCCTTCTGCATCGACTCCTGAAAGCTTCGACCAATCGCCATCACCTCACCGACAGATTTCATCTGTGTCGTCAAGCGACTATCAGCTTGCGGGAATTTTTCGAATGTAAAACGTGGGACTTTGGTCACCACATAATCAATTGACGGCTCAAACGATGCAGGCATTGCACCGCCGGTAATCTCATTGGCAAGTTCATCAAGCGTGTAACCCACTGCCAATTTGGCAGCAACCTTCGCAATCGGGAAGCCTGTGGCTTTCGATGCGAGTGCTGAAGAACGTGATACACGCGGATTCATCTCGATCACTACCAAGCGACCATTGTCCGGATTCACACCAAACTGGACGTTAGAGCCGCCTGTTTCGACACCAATTTCACGCAACACAGCCACCGAGGCATTGCGCATGATTTGATATTCTTTATCAGTCAATGTCTGTGCCGGAGCGACGGTAATGGAGTCACCTGTATGCACACCCATTGGATCGAAATTTTCGATCGAACAGACGATGATGCAATTGTCCTTACGGTCGCGCACCACCTCCATCTCATACTCTTTCCAGCCAAGGAGTGATTCATCAATCAACAGCTCATTGGTCGGTGATAAGTCGAGGCCGCGCTCACAAATCTCTTCAAATTCTTCGCGGTTGTAAGCAACGCCGCCACCCGATCCACCCATGGTGAACGAGGGACGAATGATACAAGGAAAACCAAGATCATCAGCCGCTGCACGCGCTTCGTCCATCGTATGCGCGATATGGCTACGCGGCGTTTCGAGTCCGATCGCTTTCATCGCCTTATCGAAACGGTCCCTATCTTCAGCCTTGTCAATGGCATCCGCATTCGCGCCGATTAACTGAACACCATATTTTTCGAGAACACCTTCACGATCCAAATCAAGCGCACAATTCAGAGCAGTCTGGCCACCCATGGTTGGTAGCAAAGCACTTGGACGCTCTTTCTCGATCACTTTTGCAACTGACTGCCAACGGATCGGCTCAATGTACGTTGCATCAGCCATCGCTGGATCAGTCATAATGGTCGCCGGGTTCGAGTTCACGAGAATGACTCGATAACCTTCTTCCCGAAGTGCTTTACACGCCTGTGCGCCCGAGTAGTCAAACTCACACGCCTGCCCAATCACAATCGGACCAGCACCAATAATTAGAATCGATTCAAGATCGGTACGTTTTGGCATTAGCGGGCCTCCATGTTCGCGATAAATTGGTCAAACAGCGGCGCCACATCGTGCGGCCCTGGGCTCGCTTCAGGGTGACCCTGAAAACTGAATGCGGAGCTATCAGTCCGTGCTATCCCTTGCAGTGACTGATCAAACAACGATTTATGCGTCATCTTAAGATTGATAGGTAAGGTGTGTTCATCAATCGCAAAACCGTGGTTTTGACTGGTGATCATGACAACTCCTGTCTCGATATCCTGGACAGGGTGGTTCGCACCATGATGGCCAAACTTCATTTTCATTGTTTTAGCGCCAGATGCGAGACCGAGGAGTTGGTGACCTAAACAGATCCCAAAGATCGGGATTTTCGTTTCCAAAATTTCCTGAATCGACTCAATCGCGTAAGTGCAAGGCTCAGGATCTCCAGGTCCATTGGACAAGAATACCCCATCAGGATTCATCGCTAACACATCTTTCGCTGGAGTTTTCGCAGGAACAACGGTTAAGCGGCAACCGCGATCGGCAAGCATCCGTAAGATGTTACGCTTCACGCCAAAGTCATAGGCAACGACATGGAAGCGAGCATCCTTTTTTTGAGAGTGGCCCTCACCCAGAACCCACGAGCCCTCATCCCACTCGTACGCTGATGCAGTTGTCACCTCTTTAGCGAGATCCATACCGGCGAGCCCGGGAAACTCAGCCAGCGCAGCCTGAGCTTTGGTAATACCCACATTTGAAGATACGTCAATACCCGCAACAATGACACCGGCTTGAGCCCCTTTATCACGCAAAATACGAGTCAGCTTACGTGTATCGATATCTGCAATTGCAACAACGCCGGCTGATTTTAAGTAGGTATCTAGTGATTCATGTGCACGGAAATTACTCGACAAGAGCGGGAGGTCACGAATGATCAATCCACTTGTATGAATCGTGTTCGATTCCTCATCCTCCGGAGTCACACCCGTATTTCCGATGTGTGGATACGTCAGCGTCACCAATTGCCGTGCATACGATGGGTCCGTCAGGATTTCCTGATAACCCGTCATTGCGGTGTTAAAAACGACTTCGCCGACGGATACCCCGTCCGCGCCGATGGAGCGGCCGACAAACTGTGTACCGTCGGCAAGAATTAAAATTGCAGGTGAATTCAACCGGGAGTCCTCTGTCTCGACAGACTCGGCTGGCGCCGAGCGATTGAATGCGCATTCTAGGGAGATTAGACCGAGAAGTCCATCGACGCTGGCAGGTTTTCCTTACAGACCAAGTACATCCCGCATTGAATACAGGCCCGGCGATTGCACTGACGCCCAGACTGCCGCACGCACAGCGCCAGCGGCAAATGTCCGTCGACTCGAGGCCTTGTGCGTAATCTCGACACGCTCGCCCTCGGCAGCGAACAACACCGTGTGCTCACCGACTACGTCACCCGCTCTGACTGTCGCAAAACCAACTTGCCCACGAGGACGTGCACCTGTCTGACCTTCGCGACCAAAAACAGCGACTTGGCTCAAATCTCGATCAAGCGCATTTGCTACCACGCGACCCATTGCCAATGCGGTACCGCTTGGAGCATCTACTTTATTTCGATGATGCGCTTCGAGCACTTCAATATCGACTGAATCACCAAAGACACGCGACGCACGATCCAATAAATCAAAAACCACATTGACGCCAACACTGAAGTTTGGCGCATACACGACAGGAATTGCTTTAGCAGCCTCAGCAATCTCCGCCTCCTGTACTCCCGAAAATCCAGTTGTTCCAATCACACATGGAACCCCGTTTTCGAGACACCACTGAAGATGCTCAAACGTTGCTTCGATCGTTGTAAAGTCGATAACAACGGGACGCAACGAGCCAAACAGATCTAGGTCGCTATGAATTGGTGCACCACGATGACCTTGACTGACAAGCTCGCCCGCATCCGTCCCCACGAGTGTAGATGATGGTCGAACGGTCGCTCCAGACAGCACCGCACCATCAATCTCAAGGGTCGCCTCAATTAGTGCGCGACCCATGCGGCCGGATGCTCCTGTGATCACAATATTGGTCATTAGAACTTCATCTCATCAAAGAATGATTTGACGCTGTCAAACCACCCGTCACGCTTTGGCGCGTGGGTTTTATGGTTCAGTGTTTGATGCAGCTCTTCGAGTAGTTCACGCTGTTTCGAAGTGAGATTCACTGGTGTTTCGACCATTACCCGACACAGCAAATCGCCTTGCGCTCCGCCGCGCACTGGCTTTACACCCTTCGCCCGCACCCGGAACAACTTACCAGTTTGGGTACCGTCAGGGACTTTCAGCTTAACGCGACCATCGAGTGTTGGAACTTCGAGTTCGCCACCGAGTGCCGCGTCTGTGAAGGAAATTGGGACTTCGCAATACAGGTCTTTGCCATCTCGCGTAAAAATTCGGTGCTCTTTGACGTTCACTTGAACATAGAGATCACCCGCTGGGCCGCCATTGACACCGGCTTCACCCTCACCAGACAAGCGCACGCGGTCACCCGTATCAACTCCTGCAGGAATTTTCACAGACAACGTCTTCGTTTCTTCCTTGCGCCCTTGACCTCGACAGTCACCGCAAGGATCTGTCACGACCTTACCTTGTCCATGACATCGGGGACATGTCTGCTGAATTGCAAAAAATCCCTGCTGCATGCGCACCTGGCCTTGGCCATTACAAGTCTGACACGTTTTCGGTGACGAACCGGGCTTAGCACCACTTCCTGTACATGTATCACATTCAGTCAGTCGCGGCACCCGAATCGTCTTTTCTACGCCGAAAACGGCTTCTTCTAGGTTGAGATCAAGGGTGTAACGCAGATCACCGCCGCGCTGCACCGACGACCGCCCACCACCCGGACCTGCACCGCCAAAGATGTCACCAAAAACATCACCAAAGATATCGGAAAAGCTTGCGCCGCCTCCGTGGAAACCACCACCAGGACCGCCCATACCACCTTCGAATGCTTCATGGCCATATCGATCGTAAGCGGCACGTTTTTCAGGATCTGATAGGACCTCGTAAGCTTCAGACAGTTCTTTAAACTTCGCCTCAGCCTCCGCGTCGCCCGGATTACGATCCGGGTGACACTTCATTGCGAGGCGCCGGTAGGCCTTTTTAAGATCGCCTTCGGAAACATCTGTCGATACCCCGAGAGTCTTATAATAATCACGCTTGGTCACTCAGCTTTCCTTCCCTGGGACTTGAGTCATGCAACTCACTTCTTCTCGTCGTCCTTCACTTCTTCAAACTCAGCATCGACAACATCATCATCTTGTTTTGAAGAAGAAGAATCTGCACCAGCATCAGTCGCATCGGCGTCTGCGGCTGCGTACAGCTTCTCTGCGATCTTCGCTGACGCCTCAGTCAAAGCCGTGGTCTTTGCGGTGATTTCATCCTTGTCCTCACCTTTCAAAGCCTCTTCAAGTTCAGAAATAGCCGCTTCAACTGGCGCTTTTTCTTCGTCAGTCAGCTTATCACCGGCATCTGCCATTGACTTTTTCGTCGCATGAATCATGCCGTCAGCAGTGTTTCGCGCACCGATCATTTCTTCAAACTTCTTATCTGCTTCAGCATTCGCTTCAGCATCCTTCACCATCTTTTCGATTTCTTCATCAGACAGGCCGGACGATGCTTTAATCACGATTGACTGCTCTTTTCCGGTTGCTTTGTCTTTTGCAGACACATTCAAAATACCGTTCGCATCGATGTCAAAGGCAACTTCAATCTGCGGCATGCCACGAGGTGCCGGTGGAATATCAGCCAAATCGAATCGGCCCAACGACTTATTTTGACCTGCCTGTTTACGCTCACCTTGCAAGACATGAATAGTCACAGCGGTCTGATTGTCTTCAGCGGTTGAAAACACTTGGGTCTTTTTTGTTGGGATGGTCGTATTTTTCTCAATCAATGCAGTCATCACGCCACCCATCGTCTCAATACCGAGAGACAGGGGCGTCACATCGAGAAGCAATACGTCTTTCACGTCACCGGCCAGTACCGCACCTTGAATAGAAGCGCCCATGGCAACCGCCTCATCAGGGTTGACATCACGACGTGGTTCTTTGTTGAAGAATGCCTTTACCTTGTCTTGAACAAGTGGCATCCGCGTTTGACCACCAACAAGAATGACATCATTAATTTCAGACGCTGAATGCCCCGCATCCTCGAGTGCCTGCTTCACTGGCGCAAGTGTCCGCTCTACCAGATCTTCGACTAATGACTCGAGCTTCGCCCGCGTCAACTTCAGATTCAAGTGCTTGGGACCAGTTGCATCGGCTGTAATGTAGGGCAAGTTAACATCTGTTTGTTGGCTCGAAGATAACTCGATTTTCGCCTTCTCGGCAGCTTCTTTCAAACGCTGCATCGCTAGCGGATCACCTTTAAGATCCATTCCCTGATCTTTCTGGAATGACTCCGCAAGGTAATCGATCACGCGCAGATCAAAATCCTCACCGCCAAGGAATGTATCTCCGTTAGTGGACAACACTTCGAACTGGTGCTCTCCATCGACTTCAGCAATCTCAATGATTGAAATATCAAAGGTACCACCACCCAAATCGTAGACCGCAATCACCGAATCACCACGAGCCTGATCCATTCCATAAGCAAGAGCGGCAGCGGTCGGCTCATTGATGATCCTTTTCACATCGAGGCCCGCAATTTTACCTGCATCTTTTGTGGCCTGACGCTGACTGTCGTTGAAATACGCTGGAACCGTGATCACAGCTTCCGTAACGTCTTCCCCGAGGTAATCTTCGGCCGTCTTTTTCATTTTTTTCAAGACTTCGGCCGAAATTTGAGGAGGAGCGAGCTTTTCTCCCTTGACGTCAATCCAAGCGTCGCCGTTGTCAGCACCTACGATTTTGTAGGGAACCATTTTGATATCTTTCTGCACTACATCATCACTGAACTTGCGACCAATCAGGCGCTTGACAGCAAATAATGTGTTGTCTGGATTCGTTACAGACTGCCGTTTCGCCGACTGTCCGACCAGTGTCTCGTCGTCGGTATAGGCAATAATCGACGGAGTCGTACGATCGCCCTCAGCGTTCTCAATGACGCGTGGCTTGCCGCCTTCCAGCACAGCCACGCAAGAATTCGTTGTACCAAGATCGATTCCTATGATCTTACCCATGGTTTTTCCTCTCTATTCATCCATGTCCGGATGCCCGGATTTACTCTCTCGTTTATTGCGGTTTTTTATCCGCATTCAAGTGACTAGGTTGAAGCACCTTTGGTCACCATGACCATCGCCGCTCGGATCACTCGTCCTTCTAATTTGTAGCCTTTCTGCATCACTGCCATCACCGTATTTGGTTCGTGATCTGCTGACTCAACCATGCTCATTGCCTGATGCTCTTGCGGATCAAATATCTCTCCAACCGGATTGATTGGCTCCACTCCATGCTTAGACGCTGTATCCAAAAGGAGCTTGTGCGTCATTTGAGTGCCCTCGAGCATCGACGCATCAAAACCGTCTGTGGTTTCGGCTAGTTCAAGCGCTCGATCCATTGAATCCAACACTGCGAGTAAATCTTTGACAAATTTCTCAACTGCGTACTTATGTGCATTTTCAAGATCACGCTCGGCACGGCGACGAACGTTTTGAAGATCTGCTTGGGAGCGGATTAGTGCTTCTTTGAGCTCTTCAACCTGCGTTTCCAAGCTGGCCGCATCATCATCGAAATCAACTGGATCATCGCTGGTGCCAATCGCTTCCTGTTCGTCGTCTTGAATCGCATCGTCGCCCAGCTCTTCATTTTGGGTTTCAGACGCATCCACTGTGTCTTTCATGACGTCCTCATCCGCTGGTGATTTTTCGTCGGCCATAACCTCCTCCTTGTTTATCCCGTGAGTGGGCTACACTCTCTACGAAAACGCATGTATAAGGTCATATCCGCGAGTTTCAACAGACAAACAAATGCTCTTACAACTGAATGTTAAAAACTTAGCGACACTCGCGTCAGTCGACCTTGAACTGACCAGTGGATGTATTGCAGTGACCGGCGATACAGGTGCCGGTAAATCGCTGATCCTTGATGCGCTGGAACTGGCTTTGGGCGCACGCGCTGATCTCGCGCTAGTACGCGCTGGAACCGAGCGAGCACAGATCATTGCTGAATTTGACATCGAACGCCTCCCTCAAGCAAAAGCGTGGTTGAGTGATAATGAACTGGACCAAAATGATGAGCTGGTTTTGAGACGAACACTGTCGTCAGAAGGCCGCTCGAAGGCCTATGTTAACGGAACTCCCATTTCAACTTCACAATTGAAGGAACTGTCAGAGCAACTCGTTTTGATGCACACCCAACACGCGAATCAAAAATTGCTTCAACCGAAGCATCAACTTGAGTTATTGGATGAATATGCTGACCAGGGTCTGGCACGTCAGCGCACATCGGCCGCCGTCAAGGAATGGATAGATACCCTATCGTCACTGCATACGCTCCAGGCAGATGCATCGAAAGCAGACGCCGAACGAGAGCTTCTCGGTTTTCAAGTCGAGGAACTCAACGCATTTAATCTTCAGGCTGGTGAATTTGAACAACTTGACCGAGAGCAGCGCCAGCTGGCGACTGGCGATACGTTTATCAGAGTCACCGAACAAACCCTCATGCTCCTATCGGGCGATGAAACCGGTGGAATAATCAGTCACACAGAAAAAATTGCCAATGATGTCGGTCAAATTGCAAATGGCCATCAAGGACTAGAGAATGCAACTGAGCTCCTCGAACAAGCCGCCATTGCGCTGAGTGAGGCGAAAAGCGAAATCCAACATGCACGCGACCAATTCGATCTTGATCCAGAGCGCCTGCGATTTGTTGAGGAGCGTCTTGCACAGGTATTTCAGCTCTCAAGAAAACATAAAATCGAACCAGAGGACCTCGTCCAGCATCACATAAATCTGGTCTCACGACTTGCAGGAATTGCCGAAGCGAATGATCGCATTCCGATGCTGGAACAAAAAGTTACAGAGCTTGAGATCATCGCGCAGCAAAAAGCTGCTGAATTAACAACTATACGGGCCGCCGCCGCAAAGCAACTGTCTCGAGAAGTCACTGCTAATTTTCCAGACCTAGGGATGGAATACGCGCGATTAGAGATCCGCCTGATTCCTAATGAAGCACTATCGGCTACCGGCGCCGAATCTGTTCAATTTTTTTTCCAGCCCAATCCAGGTCAACAAGGTGGTCCCTTATCGAAAATTGCATCCGGTGGCGAACTGTCTCGCGTTAATCTGGCGATTCAGGTCATCACAGCAACTCGATTAGCGACACCAACCCTGGTCTTTGACGAGGTCGATGTGGGGATCGGCGGGAAAACTGCTGCAAAAGTGGGGGAGCTGTTGACTGAGTTGGCGGTGAACGCCCAGGTGCTTGTCGTCACCCACCAACCACAGGTTGCAGGGCAAGCGGATCAGCATCTGCATGTGCAAAAACAATCGGATGACGACGTTACGGTTTCACAGGCCCGCCTTCTGTCGCGCGGTGAGCGAATCAATGAAATTGCGCGAATGCTTGGCGGGCATTCGATCACTGAAAGTACGCGACAAGCTGCAACAGATTTGTTGCGAAATTAACCGCCGATCAACCAAGTGGCTGCCCAATGATACAGCGGTATACCGAGAATGATGTTAAACGGAAACGTCAGACCAAGCGATAGCCCGAGGTACAGGCTTGGATTGGATTCTGGTAGAGCGTGCTTCAAAACAGCAGGAACAGCGATGTAGGAAGCCGACCCTGTAAGGACGGCCAACAGAGTCGCATTGGCGGCTGATAGACCACCCGCCCAGGCCAACATTAACGCGATTGAAGCGTGCGTCAGGGGCGCAATCACTCCATAGAACGCCAACCGCTTCGGCACACCCCGCAAATCGACAAGTCGTTTGGCAGTCGCCACACCCATATCAAGTAAGAAGAACGCGAGCATGCCTTTAAAAATCATCCCCGTAAATGGATCCATTATCGTTTTACCGGCCACCCCAGTGATCATCCCAATAACCATCGCGCCCAACAGTAGGATCTGTGCACCCTCGGTGAACGACTCCCTTAACACAACCAAGAATCCTTGGTGCTCCTGACGCGCCTCCTGCGTTCGGTAGAGATTCGCCATTAAAATTGCAAAAATAATCGCCGGCGATTCCATTAACGCCATGGCAGCAGCCATGTGGCCGCCGTACTCGAGACCATTGGTTTCTAAAAATTGTGTTGCCGTAATGAATGTAACCGCAGAAACGGAACCGTAAGTCGCCGAGATCGCCAGCGCATCCAACGGATTAATCACACGCTTCAACACCATAAAGCTCACAAACGGGATGGCTAGAGCGAGCCCAACAGCAAACACAAGATCTCTGAGAATTGCTGGGTTAAAACCACTTTCTGCAAGGGAAAATCCACCCTTGAGCCCGAGCGCCATTAATAAATAGAGCGATAAAAAGCGAGCAATCGCAGTTGGGATTTCAAGGTTGGAGCGCACAAGACCAGCAAATAGACCAAGTACGAAAAACAGAACACTCGGATCAAGAAGAGGGCTCGAACCCATTACCTTGTCGTCGAACAATCAGAGCAAGTCACATAAATGACATGTGTGTGATCGACGATGTCGCAATCATGATCTCTTGCAATTTTCTCCTGCAAGGCTTCTATCTCAGGACTCACATACTCAATAACCTGATGGCATCGAACACACACCATATGGTCGTGGTGATCGTCAGGTTTGAGCTCAAATACACTGGTCGTGGCGTCGAACTGATGGCGCTCGACCAACCCGGCCTCTTGAAATTGCGTCAGAACTCGATAAATCGTCGCGAGATTCACATCAACGCCAGACTCATGCAGTTTGCGGTAGACCACTTCCGCCGACATATGCTCTCCTTCGCTGGCAAGCAATAGCTGTAAGACATGAATCCGCGGAAGCGTTGCTTTTAGTCCCACTTTTTTTAATTCGTCAGTTTCGTATTGCATCATCAATAGACTCATCGGCTTGGCATCTTTATTATTCTGCCAAGAATTTCCTCAGGAAGATATTGATGCGACTGATTTCCATTCTCGTTCTGATGACCACCATTGTGCTCACTGGCTGCAGTTTCCCTGGTGTCCACAAAAATCCTGTGAAGCAAGGTAATCAACTCATCCCTGAGCGTGTCGAACGGCTGGACGTCGGAATGTCAAGAGATCAAGTGCAGTTCCTACTCGGATCGCCAATCACTTTGAATACTTTCAATCCCAACCGTTGGATTTATTTAGAGCGGATCGATTTTGACGGCGAAGTTCAACAAAATACTTATCTGATTGTAAACTTTACGAACGATCAAGTTTCTGAGATTCAGCGCGAGTCCGGCGGCTCTCCTTCGGATCCGCTATTAAAGATCGATACAACTCCACCCGATCGCCCGGATGGAGGATCGTGGTGGTGGCCGTTTTGACACGGACGCCAAAGACACCCATCGGAGTTGTTGCAAGATCAATTTCTGGGAATTTGGCGACGAAACCAGACAAATTTGCGGCCTGATAGACAGTTGTTCCTTCCGGGACATCTAATTCAACCACGTATTGTTGATCGGACTTTGCGTAGACGACCTGAACTTTCAAAACCTAACGACCGTATAACTGATCTGCACGATCACAAAACGCATCAACAAGGCTTCCAGCGATTTGCGAAAACACAGCGCCGATTGCCATAGCGATTAATTTGCCCGCAAATTCGAATTCAAGATCAAGGCTCACGCGACAGCAATCCTCGCCAACTGACTCAAAACGCCAATGTCCTGATAGCGATTTAAAGGGTCCATTCACTAAAGATAAATCGATCCGTTCTGGTGGCGTTAAGGTGTTTTTGGTCGTGAATGCTTGCCGAATGCTACCCTTTTGAATCGATAGCTCTCCGACAATGACCGTGTCAGAAGAATCGATGACCCGTGCAGCACCACACCAGGGTAAAAACTCGGGATATCGTGCAAAGTCATTGACCAGTTCAAACATTTGCTCTGGAGTGTGAGACACTATTGCGGATCTCGTGATTTTCGGCATCAATTCCTCAATCGCTATTTGAAAAAACGGCAAATATACGTAAAGTCGCCCGCCATGGCCAAAAAATCGAACAATAACAGCAATCAAATCGCTCAAAATAAACGCGCACGTTTTGATTACCACATCGACGAAATATTCGAGGCCGGTATGCAACTCCACGGTTGGGAAGTGAAATCGGTCCGAGCTGGAAAGGCCAACTTAAGCGATACCTACGTGATCGTTCGAAACGGCGAAGCCTATCTTCTAAATTCACAA
>CACJLQ010000006.1 GCA_902594275.1 uncultured Litorivicinus sp. | reverse complement strand
AAATGAAGTGGCGGTTGATTATCCGATGATTAGGGAGCGGATCATTGGAGCGGTAAACCGATGTTCCGTCGCAGAAATCCCCGTTGCTGCCAGTCTAAGTGGAGGGATCGATAGTTCGGTGATGGCCGCGATACTACGTCAATTGAATCGTGAAGTCTCCTTTTTTACCACAGGAGTTCAAATTTCTAATGATGTATTTGACCCTGATGTTCAGCGTGCTCAAGAAATTGCGGGTGAGCTCCAACTGAATCAAGAGATTTTGGTTGCAGGCTCGAGAGATATTTTTAACAGCTTAGTAAACGAAATGAGCGATCTGGGCCAATTAATGGGGCAACCTATACGGGATCATGCTTTATTATTTTGGAATTTGCTTTTTAAAAAATTGCAAGGTAATTATCGCGTTTTAGTGACGGGCAATGGTGCTGACGAGCTATTTTTTGGGTATCCGGGTTATAGAGCAATGCGCCTTCTTGATATGAACCCTCTTACTCGATTGTTTGAAAATCATGATCGTTTACGGGCGGGGATGGAAGCTTTTCAACAACCGATCGTAAGGCGTAGCATCAGATACTGTAAACATGCCTTAAATGAACTTGAGAAGTTCATTGAGGATGACGTTGTTCGGGACATGCCGTTCGAGGAGTTTTTTGCGAAAAGTAACTTACCGTTGGTAAAGGCCTACCAACCAATTGGTCATGCTTCTACAGCCAGAATTCTAGACCTGTTTTCTAATCATCAGCATACCATGACCATCGTTGATGGTCTCGGGATGAGCCAACAGGTGGAAGTCCGATCGCCATTTCTTTGCCTAGACATCGGCGTATCGGCTCTTCAATCCAAGCCGAATGACTGGTTCCCATTTCCGTGTCACGATTCGTACGCAAAACTGCCTCTTCGGCGGTTTTGTAAGTCGCTGATTCGTGGAGATGCCCCTTTGCGACCGAAATTTGGGCTTGGTCGATTTAGTACTGAGTTAATGGATAACTCAATTTATGTCGGTCAGATAAAACAGCAAATATTAGATGCTAGCGCACTAAACCACGGTGGGTTAAATCGGAAAAAGATTGAGGAATTCCTGAGCTCAAAGCGTGGCTTTGGGGACATCTTTAAGTTGTTAGCACTAGTACGATTTATAGAGGCTTATCGATGACCGAATGGGCAGTAATCTTGGATCATCATCAGGAAAATGAATCAATCTCTGTAAAAACTGGACTGTTCCGTCGTATCAGATGGAATACAAGAAAATCAATTTTAGGAGCCGCTGGCTTTTGGAATTATTGTGAGAGATCAGGAATAGCGAAAACCCAAGAAATAAAAATATTTAACGATTTGATATGGAATGATTTAGCTAGCACAAATTTATTTGTGAGCTTTGCGGCGAAAAGGAAAATCGATGGGTCACACCCCTTAGCACGGCGGATCCATCGAGGGGATACCATAATCATTTCCGGAGCCTTTCCAGATATAGAAACAATTTGCGAATTTACTCTAACCGAAAGATCTGAATCTTGCTGGGGCATTCGTGACAAACAGCAATTTCGTTTTCTCTCTGGACAGAATAGCGTGGTTAATAGAAGCGTTAATGTTGATCGTGAATTCGTTCACAAGCATCCAATTGTGGAATTAACTGGTGATATTCGATCTTACAATAGTGCTCTCTCTAAAAACCATAACAATATTTTTTTAATTTATAAGTATAAAAATACTATATTTATTAACCTAGACATCTTTTCAAACTTACAGGCTTGGATGCAAGGCGCAGAGGATATCAGCTTATATTGGGAATACTATACTAGAAATATGTGGTTGGACGCCTATTACGAGGGTATCAAGAGTCTGCTCGCTGGCTCATGTAAAGAAATTGGTAATACAGATTTAGAGAGTCGAGACGAAAAAACAATATGTTTCAGATATGATCTCGATTCGTCGCGGGATACAACTTTTGCCGCTTTTCATGAGAAAAATGAGACCCCTTCACATCATGGGATTCTGAAAGATAAGAATGAAAAATACTGGTCTAAAATCTTTAGCGAATCGTCGTACTCTAGTTGCGCTGGACATTATGATTCAGCAATTGAATGGAGTCTTTTAAGACGGGCTTATGCAAAATTATTTAAACTAAATCTTCCTATAAAAGCTATTTCGACGGGAGCTAGATACCTAACGTTAGTACGTAATATTAAATATTTTTTAAAATATGCTCGGAATGGAGAATTTTTTTGGTTTTTCCGTCACAACTCGTTTATCTACTATCCTGAATACTTATTAGCAATGGAACGGTGTAGTCAGTATGGCCATAAAATCAGAAGTTCGACGTTGTTTCGCGGAAGAATTCTGCGCTATGGCGGCATACCTGACGATATAAATGCGGGAGCTATAGGGGAAGTTATCGGTACTCCAATCCCCTATTATTGGCCTTTCAGGCCTTTTCTGTGCAATGACCTCAAGCTTGCAGGCTTCAAGGAGTTGACTTGTATTTTAGAACCAAGCGAGGACGAGGTAGCGGGGTTATTGAAGGCCGATCTTCCCGTCAGGCAATTATTTTTGTTCGCCTTTCATCCGTTTCATGCGACGGGATCTAGGTCTGGTCGCTTTTGTAACAGCGAACGATGGCAGGGGATTATCGATCTCATCGAAAAGCACAACAAAGTTACCATTGGTGATCTTGGCAGGTTGTTTTGATATGCCGCGATTGATGGATAGTAGAATTGTTACTCAGAGGCCCGGCGGTTGACGATGGCAGAGTTTGGCATATCTGCCGCCCCGATTTTTGTAGCTATTATTAGTTTTCCGGTGTTTCTCCATCTGGCTTGCAAGTGTTCCTCGAGACTTGGGCTTATGGATTACCCTGATCATCGGAAATTGCATGCTAAACCAGTTCCTGTTGTTGGCGGAATTTCTATATATTGTGCAACTTTGGTAGGGGCGATTTTAGCCGGTGAGGCCAATATTCTTCTTGGATGCGCTTTTTCATTTTCATTTTTGGTGATCGGGTTGATTGATGACGTAGCGAAGCTATCTGTGCGTATTAGATTTTTGATGCAAATTCCAGCTGCGCTTATCATGATTTCGGCGGGCACGCATATCTCAAATTTCGGATTGTTCAAATTAGACGGACATCTCACAGTCATAGCCGTGAGCTTATCTGTTATTTGTGTAGTCGGGTTGGCTAACGCATTTAATTTAGTGGATGGCATCGATGGTTTGGCAATAGGGCAAATCTTGGTGGCGCTTTTTCTAATAAGCTGTGCTGCTATGTTTGGCGGGGCTGGGTGGGGCTCACTAAGTGGATTGTTAGTATTTATAGGTCCTGCAATATTTTTCTATCTCGTAAATATGTCAGTCTTACCGTTCGAGAAAGTTTTCTTAGGGGATTCGGGCTCGCTTTTTATCGGTTCATTTATCGGTTGGATACTTATTTCTTGCAGCCAATTACCCCTAAATGTTATCAAACCGACTGACGTTCTGTGGTGTGTAACGATACCAGTATTTGATACGCTGGCTGTGATGAGCGCTCGATATTGGCGGGGTAGTGGGCTGTTCACGGCAGATCGCAGCCATCTGCATCATAAGCTTATAGACTTAGGTTTCAGCCAGCATGCGGTTTCATTACTTCTTTGTGGTCTTAGTGCGGGGATTGGATATCTTGGGTTGTACACCGGGCAGGTCATGGGGGAGCGGTGGAGTTTGGCATTATATTGTGGGTGCTTTCTGGTTTACCTTGTAATGTTCTTTGGTAATGAAAAAAAACAGTAGCTTATCGGTGTAGGTGCCACTAATCGTGCATCAATACAGAGGCAGTTGCTAGCTTAAATAAAGGTTAATATGAGCTACAAATGTGAAATTTGTCATTCAACGGAAATTATCGACAGTATCTACCCGGGAACCATATTTAAGAACCAAAAATTTCGAGTGAAGAGCTGTAGCGAATGCCGT
The DNA here is from genome assembly GCA_902594275.1 of uncultured Litorivicinus sp. Lineage (GTDB taxonomy): Bacteria > Pseudomonadota > Gammaproteobacteria > Pseudomonadales > Litorivicinaceae > HIMB30. The sequence continues at coordinate 52,671 of CACJLQ010000006.1, read as the reverse complement.
CACGAATTTATTTGGCCGATTGCTGAGCCTGAGGTTCTGAAAGAGTTGTATCAAGAGACAACATATATTGAGTTGTACGAGAGAGAATCTCTCGATTTTGAAATAATTTTTTTTCGGAACGCAATTCTGCCAACGATACAGGATAAACAAGATCTCAGGGTTTTAGACTATGGATGTGGTAACGGGGCTGTGGGAAGTAAGTTCCAGCAAGAATTTCCTAGTTGCACTGTGGTTAGTGCAGATATTGTAGACGAGCGATTCGAACGCCAGGGAGAATTTATTCCAATTGATTCTGAGACTGGTGATTTGTTAGGTGCATACACTCAATTTGATATTCTTCTTGTATGTGACGTCTTAGAACATGTGCCAAATTTGCACACTTCTCTACGGGTTATTAAAAAATGTCTAAAAAACAATGGGCTGCTAATAATGTCTTTGCCTGTTGAAAGATCTAGAAGTTTAACTTGGTATCTATTATCGATGAAATTCTCGATCGAAAGAAAGTTGGGCAGGCGTGAGGATGGGGATTATCCACCGCACCATTTAAGATTTTTTAGTGAATGTTCCTTGGCTAAATTTGAGGAACTCATGAGTGAGTATGGCTTCAAGATACAATCTGTTTGTCGATATGAAAACGGGTGGCCATTAGGCAAGACTGGCTTTCAAGGGATTCTACGATCTCTTATCGTTTACTGCTCAAAGCTATCTGGTTTTTATTTTTCAAATAGATATTGCGCCTCAATCGAATTGCATAAGTAGCTTGCGTTGCCGAGCACAACCGCTTAGCACCTATATAAGGTTGCTCATTTCCTGTGAACTGTCACCTGTGCCCAGACTGTTATTCGATTTTCCGTAGCGTTAAGGCCATTACATTGCTTATAAACAGCCAAGTTCTGCTGAGAGAGTTCTTTGTAAGAACAGGTAGCACAAATGCATCCTTGACTCTTTGAACTCGCAACGCAACATCGTGTTGGCGAGTACGGTCTCGTTACTTTTCATTGTGTGCGACCGTAAATGTCTTCAAACCTGATGATATCATCTTCCCCTAAATACTCACCAGATTGTACTTCAATCATGGTTAGAGGAAGAAGCGTTCCTAGATTAGTCAATCGGTGTTTTGAGCCTATTGGAATGTAAACAGATTGATCTTCAGTCAATATTTGGATTCTATCGTCAACTTGTACCTCAGCTTTTCCTGAAACCACGACCCAATGTTCGGCTCGATGATTATGCATTTGTAATGAGAGGCTAGCGCCCGGATTTACAATAATCTGCTTGACCCGGAAACGATCGCATAAGATTAGTGTTTCATAGGAACCCCACGGGCGATACACTTTCTGATGGGCGATCGCCTCTAGTCGGTTTTGTGATTCTAAAATTTCGACAAGATTTTTAACATTTTGCGTCTTGGTCGCGTCAGCAACTAGCACTGCGTCACGCGTCTCAACAACGATTAAGTTTTCGAGGCCAATGCCTGCTACTAGCCGGGATTCTGCACGGATCAATGTATTTGAACAATCCAAGAGTACACCATCGCCTTGGATCGCGTTTCCAGCCTCGTCTTGGTTCGCAAAAGTGGTGACAGCATCCCATGCGCCAACATCAGACCAATCTCCTAAATACGGAATTACATGAAGGTTATCGATACGTTCCATGACCGCGTAATCGATGGATAGGGATGGCGATTTTCCAAATGCGTCACTATTGACCCGCTTGAAATCCAAGTCACTCGAAGCATTTTGATGCGCTTGTTCGCATGCTTCATACATGCTGGGTTCAAATGTTTTGAGTGAATCGAGATACGCCTGGGCGCCCAGCATAAACATGCCACTGTTCCAGAGATAATTGCCAGATTTGAGGTATGTCTCTGCTGTCTCTAGATCGGGTTTTTCTTTAAATGAAGAGACAAGGAACTCATTACCTTGAGGCTCTCCACATTCGATGTATCCATACCCTATCTCTGGGTGGGTTGGTTTGACTCCAAATAACACAAATGGAGCGGTTGATTGGAATGCTTGATCGATGGTTTCCCCGAAGGTTTTTAGATCTTTGATGTAGTGGTCTGCTGTTTGAACGAGGAGTTTTGGTGAATCGTAAAGTGCTAATGCTTCAAATGCTGCAAAAGCAATTGCTGGTGCGGTATTGCGCGCTGAAGGTTCTAAGAGTATCGGGCCAATCGATACCCCTGCCTCTTTTGCTTGTTGGGCGACCAGAAATCGATAGTCTTCTCCTGTGACAATGATCCAGGGGCGTGCATCGGGTATGACAGCTGAGCGTTTGAGAGATGACTGTAGAAATGAATCTCCGGAGCCGGTGAGATCAACAAACTGTTTTGGGTAGCTTTTGCGGGATGTTGGCCATAAGCGAGTGCCGGAACCGCCAGCGAGCAAAACAGGAACTAAAGAAGTCATCAATTTAGTCTCATTTGTTTAAACCGATCGTTAATCATCTGAATGTTATTAAGATTATATATCGAAATTGGTAGCGCTATCCGCTAAACGTTATTCGTAGCTGAATGTGTTTACAAATGAAAACCTGAAGATCGATATCAGGTTGAACATCCACTGTGATTTGGCACCTATTTGCGGAGAAAAAGAAGTGTAACATGGCCATTTGATAACTTTAGTACCATCTATTTCTTTTTTTGAAGCCGGATTAAGTTCGAGACGCGGACACATGCACTTGCCCATACAATTGAACGGCTGAGCTCACTGAGCACTTGGTTTTCTCTAGTTCAAGGCGCTGGATGGCCACCGGCTAATCGAAAACCCACGCTACAATCCCCAAAATAGAGAATCCGTTTCGCCCATCAGATTTATAGCCTCCTGCAAAGGTGTGGCTCAAAAAATTGCCCTAATTAAAAGTAGAGAATTCAAGAAGTCGCTTAATGATGATCTGCAGATGCTGCACAAGAAGGTGTATTCTTACTTGGATTATTTGTTCCTTTGGAAATCGCTTGCCATTATTATTTACTATCCCATCTCAATCCTGCAGACCAGTGGTAACCTATTGTCTTTTATGTCAGTCGGATGGTTTGTTTCTATCTATCCAGAGCTGAGGCGAGTCCGGCGATACTGCTTTTACTATCCAATAATCTAAATTGTCATAATTCCAATAGTTCCATCTTGATACTTCACCTTCGATCAGACGGTTTACTGGATTAACTACGACAGTTCTAAACCGATCGTGTTCCCAACAGTAATCGAAGGGCTTTGAACCATCGGTCGTCGTTAAGAGTTTGTTGGCTTCAGCCGCTGAAATTGGCTTACTATTTTTTTGAAGACCGCAACCCCAGTAGGGGTCAATCGCAGCCCAGGTTTGCTCTGTCGGCAGGAACACTTCTGACAAGACATGATTCTGTACCTCTATTATTCTCGCACTTAAACCTACAGAATTTAATATTTGAACATAAATTTTTGCGTCTTTACTACAAAGCTTCGGGTAAGGTATCCCATCTGCGACACCCAAAAGCTCAAGTGCAGAATGTGGTTCGGGGATTCTTGGTTTGACCGACTCTTCGGGAAGCATTTTCGACACAGCAGATGCCAGTTTAACCAGGGATTCGTAATCGCCTGTCCGGGCTAAAGCAACTAAATCTTCGCCTAAATATCCCTGCAATATTGAGAAATCTGGATGACTTTGGTGAGTTTGTATGTGAGTCTCTCCCGCGAGATTGACTTCTATGGTTTGATTTTCTTCGTATGCCTCGACTAAGCTCGTGAGACCGAATTTTATTTTGGCTGCTGGTGAATAAATAGGGACAAATAATGCCGATGCTTTATTTCTCTGTTCGGTAAGGATCGCCACGACGACTATCGCAATCAAAAATACGCCTAAGATGGCAATGGAAAAAAATCCTCTCGTTCGCAAGTAAATTGACCTCTATGATTGACTTCTAGACAATTATAGGTTGAGAAAGAGTACCTTTAAAAATTTTTTTGAGCAAAAAAACAACCTAGTGAGTATCAATCTTGCATACTAGCTGAGTCTCGGTCCTAAACTAGGTTGAAGACCGAATCTCATGGCTTTGTTCCCTGAAGCGTTATAACGTGGGGCTACAACCTCATTTTCGTGTTATCGGAGCTCGCAGGCAATGATATACTGATAGGAGACGAAATGGATCAAATACGGCACGAAAATTGAAACCCTGATCGTCCAAATTGATACGAAAATAAATGAAAAAAGCGGCGACCATGGTAAAGGCTGAATTAAATACCGGTCAATTAGCGACAGAAATACTTATTGTAGATCTTGATGAGACTCTTCTGAAGACTGATCTTATGGTGGAGCTTCTGCGAGTCTCTCTAGCTAGCAATTACATAGTTTTTTTTAAATTTTTATGGTTATTTTTTTCGGATAGAGCCCGAGCCAAAGCTTATTTGGCAGACAAAGTAAATATCGATATATCACAGCTTCCATATAACACTGAAATATTGCAGCTCATTCAGGCTGTTAAATCAGATGGAGGCAAGGTAGGAATAGCTACGGGAAGTAATCGGAAATATGCACAACAAATTTCCGATTATTTCGAGCTCAATCTGCCCCCTGTTGCATCTACTGAAGTTGAAAACCTTGTAGGTGAAGCTAAAGCCGATGAATTAGTAAGGATTCATGGTCCAAATATTATAATGTACGCCGGAAATAGTCCTTCCGATCTTCCAGTCTGGAACATAAGTAAAAAAATTATTATTGTTACAAATAGGATGAACCTCAAAAATAAAGTTTCTAAATTAGGTAAACCAGTTACTTATATTCATTGTGCATTGAACTCGTTAACCAATTTTTTTCAATTGATCCGTCCGCATCAAATGCTTAAAAATATTCTAGTTTTTGTACCGCTTCTAGCAGCCCACAATCTTAATCCCGAAAGAGTTTTGGAAACATTATTAGCATTTTTCTGTTTTTGCTTATGTGCTGCATCTATTTACATCATTAACGACATTGTGGACTTAGAGCATGATCGGGCACATCGTTGGAAATGCACTAGGCCGTTGGCTTCAGGTGATTTTTCTTTACTTCTTTCAATATTTGTAACTATTACTTTAGCTGTCCTGGCGGTGATATCTAGTCTTTTTCTTCCTCTAGAGTTCACCATAACACTTTTATTTTATTTGGTGTTAACAACCTGCTACTCCGTGCTTTTCAAAAATTTAATAATTTTGGACTTAATTAATCTCACCTCTTTCTATTCACTAAGAATTTTGGGTGGATCTTTGGCAACTCAAATACCAATTTCCCAGTGGTTGATGAGCTTTAGTTTGGTTCTGTTCTTGTCCTTAGCAACCGTTAAACGAATTGCTGATTTAAAAATTATGAAAAACGTTAATAAGACAAATTATAGCGGTCCGTATAAGGGGTCTGATATTTATTTCTTGAATAATCTAGCCAGTTCCGCTGGGATGGTGTCACTAGTTATCTTTGCTCTTTACCTGAATTCAGCGGAGGCATCGATTCTCTATGGGAATACTGACATGTTGTGGGGCGTTTGTCTTGTTTTGATGTACTGGATTTTTCGCTTAATTATCTTAGCAAACCGAGGACTGATAGAGGGTGATCCGATAAGTTTTGCAATAACGGATAACATCAGTCTATTTTGCGCCATGCTCTGCCTTAGTTTTGTACTACTTGGGGTGTCGTGAACTGAGTCCTGCGTTTTTGAGGTAATTATTAGGAGATCGTACACATGGTCGACATATTGGGAAATTAGTACTTTACAATGACGACTGAAGTCCAAAAGAAAATTGGTGGTTGGGGTCGAGTCAGTAATACCTATACGCGCCTAATTACGCCGGACACAATTTCCGAGTTGATCAGAGTTTTGCCGGAGCAATCGACAATCGCTCGTGGTAATGGACGATCCTATGGGGATAGTGCCGTCGGTCTTGATTCGACTATTTCGATGAAAAAAATTAATAAAATTTTGACGTTTGATATCCGAAATGGAACTCTCGTTGCAGAAGCTGGAACTCTACTAAGTCAAATACTTGAATGTTGTATTCCACAGGGCTGGTTTCCTAATGTAGTGCCGGGAACTAAGTACGTTAGCTTAGGTGGAATGATTGCCGCAAATGTTCACGGTAAAAATCATTGTAGTTCTGGATCATTCGGGAATTCGATACTCTGGCTAGACCTGTTAACCAAAGAAGGTGATGTTTATCGTTGCTCTAGAACTTCAAATTCAGAGTTGTTTAATTGGACAATCGGAGGAATGGGACTAACCGGAATAATAATAAGAGCTGAGATAGAGCTTAGACCTATTGAAACATGCTGGATGGTGAGACATTCTAATTTCACCTATAGACTTGAAGATCTAATAGATGGCTTTGATGATACTCGAAGCGCTGAATATTCAGTGGCGTGGATAGACCCTAAGTATTACGATGGTATTGACATCAAAGCAATACTATTCACAGCAGACCATGCTGCTGTTGATGATTTACCTTTTAAAACACCTCATCCGTTGCGAAGAAATAAAGGAAACCCTTGGTCGATACCAAATTTCTTACGTTTGCAGATTATCAATTCTTTCAGTATCAAAATTTTCAATCTAGTTTACTATTTCATGAGAAAGTTTGGTAGTCAGAAGCAAATTATTCGATTAGATAAATTTTTCTTTCCTCTTGACTCAGTATCGGATTGGAATCGTATTTATGGCAAACGAGGACTGTTACAATATCAACTTGTTTTTCCTGCCAAAACATCATATGTCGGCCTGAGAATGATTTTCGATGCGATCAATGAATCTGGTTTTAACTCGTTTGTTTGTGTACTAAAAAAATTTGGGACAGATGATTTTGAATTCGCATTTCCAACGGAAGGGTTCAGTTTGGCTATTGACTTCCCAGCCGATATTGAGGTCTACAGTCTTTTAGAACATTTAGATCAGATAGTCTTGGAAAACCAGGGTCGATTTTATCTCGCCAAAGATGTTCGTATGTCTAAGCATATTTTTTGGAAGGCTGATGAAAGGGCCCAGAAATTTCAAAAATTCAGAGAAAGTAATAATTTGTCAAGTTCGTTTCAGTCCGTTCAATCGGTGCGACTCGGATTATGAAGGACAATATAGTGTTGATTGTTGGCGCGACTGGGGGGCTTGGTAGAGCGTTAGCATACCGTTTCGCCAAAGCGAATTTCACACTTCAACTATGTGCCCGCGATATACACAATTTGAAAAAGCTGAAAAATGAATTGTACTCACGAGGCTTTTCTAAAGTTTCTATCCATGAACTAAATATACTGGATTCAAAAAAGTTCCAAGAGCTTCTAAATTCGTTACCTATTCAGCCAGACATTTTTATCGTAACTGTGGGTAAAATGAGTGGTAGGGGAGAGAGTGAGCGGGATTTTGAACTAGCCACGTCGATTATACGGACAAACTTCGAGGGCCCAGTAAATTTAATAAGTTTGATTGCAGACCGGTTTGAAGCCAGAAATTCTGGATCCATAGTTGCAGTAAGTTCCTTAGCAGGCGAACGAGGAAGGGCCAGCAATTATGTATATGGGGCTTCAAAAGCCGGATTAACATTATATTTAGACGGCTTACGCCATAGATTTCAAAATACCAAAATCCAGGTACTTACCGTGAAGCCAGGATTCATAGATACTAATATGATAGCAGGTCATAATATATCCCCGAAACTTAAAATAAATCCGGAATCGGCCGCAAATAAAATATTTATCGCTATCGATAAAGGACAGAAAACAACCTGTTTAACACCATTTTGGCGATTAGTACAAATTTTCCTCAAGGTCTGTCCAGATTTTGTTTTTAAGCGATTATCATTATGAGTAAAAAATGAATATTACCCAGTCCATCAAATCCAATTTTTTTGCTAGTATCATATTTGGAGTAGTTTATTTTTTAATAAATTACACGCTCCTATTTTATTTGGATTTACATGAGGACGCTTACATCCTTCTAACATATATCCGCAATTTTTCTGAAACTGGTGTTATTTCGTATTACCAAGGCGGGCCTCCAACTGAAGGCGCTACAGATTTTCTTTGGTTTATCCTCGGATCACTATTAACGATAGCTGGGATTGATCCTGCGGTAAGCCTAGTCTTAATCAATACAGTAGGATGGGTAGTACTATTCTGGATATATTTAGACTCTTTTGGGGAAAAAAGTAAGCTTTTTATCATTCCGATTCTCTTTTTTATTGCTCTCACGTCACATATTTTTCTGGCGGGGATTTTCGGTTTCTCAGCACCTTTTTTTTGTAGCTTATTTCTCCTTCAAATTAGGGAAATTTTTAATGAGAAACAACAGCGGATCCATAACATTTTCTTTTGGGGATTTTTGTTGGCACTTTGCAGACCGGAGGGTGCTTTCCTAGGGGTTTTTAATGCTCTAATATCCATCGTTGTCATTCCAAAAAGTTTTTGGAGAAGTTATCTACATTATGCCTTAATATATTCGTGCTTAGGTATTTTTTATTTTTGGTGGAGATATTGGTACTTTGGAGAAATTCTTCCTCTTCCATTGTTGATTAAAAGTAGTTCGGATGCGTTGGTTCCAGGCTATTTGGATAACCGACACTGGCTTAAAGATCATGTATTTTTGGCAGGTGCTTGTATATCCGTATTTTGTGCTAGTCGTGATCATATGAAGCGGATTATAGTCTGTTGCCTGCCTGTTGGTTTCTGGATCGTGATTCTTCTATTTATCGATCAGATTCAAAACGTCTCGCATAGATTTCAAGCCCCTGCCTCTGCCATACTTCTATGGATTGTTTTTACTGAGCTGGGCCGACTTTCTAAACGGAGGCGAACGGAAAAAATTTTCGTAGATAAAGTTTGCTTCTCAGGGGTTTGGTTTTGCATCCTCATGCAGGGACTTTTTTTTGCCAAAAACCTCCAAGGCGTGGCAATTAAAAATACCACTGTTGATTATTTGAGTGATTTTCCTCAGCGCCTCGCGGTGACGATATCAAGCTCCGAAGATCCGACTATTGCCATTTCAGAAGCAGGTCGATTTGGATATTGGTTTCCAGGGAAAAAATTAGATATTGTTGGTCTGAATAATGCTGAAGTGGCGTCCAATGGTATTTCGCAAGAGTTACTTATCTCAGCGGATGCAGATTTAATATTTTTCCATCATGCCTGGACATTCGCTGAATATTTGTGTCCTGATCAGAAACCCTTTTGCGGGGTCGATAAGAAACTGTTGACAGCCAATTTCGCTTGGGCTGATACCTATCAATACGTCGATTCCAATACGAGAGTAAAGCAATCAGGCGCTAGAGCTGGGTTATTCTTATTAGAAAATATTGACAACTATTCAGTGTATTTTGCCAGGTATGGCGATTTGTATCCACATGTGTACGCGGTGAAAAAAGATGGCTTGGTACAAACGGATGATTTTGAAATGGCCTTATCTGATTCGTATCTAGAAGCAGAAAAACGTTCCTATTTTGATAATCTGCTGACTTATAACACTAGGCTCAATTTGACTTCAGGCAATTAGCCAAATGGTCCGCTAATCTTAGTGCCAACTGAACAATAGTGAAAGTTGGATTAGAATGACCGCCTGTAGGGAAGCAAGAGCTTCCTGTAATGAAGAGGTTCGAGGATCCATGTACTCTACAATCCTTGTCAACCACCCCAGTTGATGGAGTATTACTCATTCTTGTTCCACCCATGTGATGTCCAGCGTAAAACGGCACAGGGTATGAAACGGTCTGGTTTTCCCCCACCATTGCTGCTGCCAACCATGACTCAAGTTTCATCCGACCAATATCTGATTGGGTGAGCCAATCACTAAGTGCAAGAGTAGTGTGCTTTAGTGTTAATGAATCTTGCTCCCGCTTTTTATTAAATATTTGTACACGTGGAATACCCAGGAGATCGACATTGGCCAAATCTAATTCAACTCTATTTTCCTTATCAGGAAATTGTTCATATGCAAAAAGACATTCATAAACGCAAATATTTTCTCCTCCCGCAATTTTTGCGGCTAATGCAGGGGCTGCACACGCAAACTCTTCGATAATTCTTTTTGTAATACGAGCATGGTTTTTCCGTGATTTTAAGCGGAACCCACCATTTAGACTCCTTAAGGAAAGGAGTGCATTTGAGTTAAAAGAGAGATAAGCATGGCCATCTGGACCATACCACTTGGTTTCTATACTCGAAACTTGCGTTTCCAATTTATTAAAATAAACCACTTCACCAATTTTATAGTGAGGGTGATCCATCCAATATCGACCTATAGGTAAATTTAATCGAGAGAATTCGGCTTTAAATTTTTTGCGGAACCAAAGAAGATACCTGGGATTCTCTATTCCTCCCATTGCAAAAACAAAATATTTTGCTGCTACGTTAATTCGTTTACCAATAGATGAAGTAAAGGTTAAATATTTTACAGTTTGGCCTTTATAGAAAGATCCATCGGTTAAATTTGCATCTACACAAAAAGTGATATTTTTTGAATTGTCAATTTCGAGACCATATTTCTCTCTCAAACGAGTAGGTCTTGGATTGGTTTGCTTTTCAAACTGTGAAAATTGAAATTGAATTTGTTTAAATTTAGAGCCAGGTATATCTCTAGAATCAAATTGATTGTCGACATCTAAAATCTTTGCTGCATCTGCCGAATAAGGAATCAAGTGTTGAGACGTAATCGGCCAAATGCAGTGATCATCGATATCTTCCCGATTAAAGTCTATTGAATCCAAGGGTCTACACCATCCCCCCCAGCAGTTTGAGCTGCCTCCAAAATATCGTCTTCGCTGCCATGCCATTGAATAATTTGGATCACCAATATACTCGCCTTCATAGCAACTTTTGAGATTGCCCTCACGACCATGACCACCTCCCTCTGCAAGAAATATTTTAAATCCTAAGGAAGCGAGTTTTCTCGCAGCGGAAAGACCTGCTGGACCCGAACCAACAATACAAACATCTGAGTGGATAGACGGGGTCGAGGTAGCTAAATCGTTTAGATTAAATCTCAAACAATGTCGTCCTGTTTTAAAAGCCAATTTTGCTTCAAAATTTGTTGACGATTTTTGTAAAAAACCGTTAGACCAACTACTGCCGTCAGTACCGTCAGAGTAATAAATTCTCTCCTGGAAATGCCTGATGCAGGGTCATGTCCAGGATTGTAAGTTTTTGACCAATCTTTTTTAACTAGCATTTCACATATAAACCATCGAGTATTTTCACATTTTATCTCTGTTGTCTAACACGACCGAACTTCTGTCCGCTGATAACTTAAACAATAAACCATTCCTCGAGTAGGATTCAATATCGTTACACCTAAAAATTTTTTGAAGGTATCTTTCAAGTAACTAGCGATTTAAATTCGTTCAGGCCAACACGAGGAATTTTATTAAATCGAAAAAAATCGAGATTCACGCCGTGCCATTACGGGTAAATACCTTACTGTGAGGAACGTAGCTTCCGCGATCTGATAGATCTTTACGACTTTAGACTCATATTGGTGCGGGCTTGGGCTATCCACGTTTATTTCAACGCGACGCTTAAATTTCTTTTTTTGATATTAATCTTTAATAATAAGAGTGAAGGCATGTGATCGATTAAAAAATTTTTTCCGACTCAATATAAAAGGGAATTAACTCATCGATATAATTTAATATCTTAATTTTCAGCACTGAGCTTATCATAATAAAGGGTGCTGATATCCCTCACACCCAGTACATAAATCGAATTGATTTTTACTAGTGGCTAATTTTATTCTCTTTTCTCGTAGTTGTTTACAGTTCCATAATTCTCGAAAAGATCTGAATTCTTTGAGGTTTGCGTACCTCAGAGCTCCAAACGGATCCGCGCAACAGACTAGCAAGTCTAGAGAACTGTTCATTTTTAGACTTTCGTAGGGATGATGACATTTGTTATCTGGCCAAAGATCTCGTTTATTCCTGTCAAAATTCCTATCCATCTTGGTATAAGAAAATCGCAACCCTAGCTGTGCAGCAAACTCCTGACTTTTCTCTTTAAAATCCAAAATTGAACCATCATCCAAGAATTGAAGAGATACTTTCGTTTTGACCTGAGATTCGGCCAACAAATTTAAGTTAGAACTGACTAGATCGAACTTACCACCGTGTCTATAGTATGTCTCATATGACATCTTGTCCCACCCATCCATGCTCACGATAAGCTCTTTTAATTGACCACCTTTTTTAACCCATTCGATTAAAGCTTGTACCTGCCGTTTTGGCACACTTAAGTTTGTTGAAATAATTACGAACTTATCTGAAAAAATATTTAAAACTTTTGGAAATTCTTTGTGAATTAGTGACTCACCCCAGAGACTTAATATGTACGTATCGCAATAATTACCAACGAAATCATGTATAAATAAAAGCTCATCTAGCGACATAAACTTTTTCACTCGGGTTTCGCTAAACGCTTGTGTTGGAACTGGGCAACCAGGACAATTGAGATTGCAATTCGAGACAGTCTCTAGAGCAATAGATGCTGGGTTACCCAACATCCGCCCAGCCAATACTCGTTTTAATCTTACTGATATCACTAAAAGAAATTTGTTGAGCATGGCTCTTGCCTTGCTAAACGCATACAGCCTTTTGATCATGGGCATTTAGGCTCCTTACCCTCGTCGTCCAAGGTTTGTTTTTTTGTAAGACCAACCGCTCGATATGACCAAGCTCTAAGTGTCTAATACCCTCATGCAGGTAACTTAAATCATCAAATGCTTCCAATATTTGATGCGATTTGAATTCATTAACCAACCCTCTCGCAGTATAACGAAGGTTAATGGTTTTTTGACCCCCTGATTTGTATCTCAATTGTTCCTGATGGAATGCTTCTAAAAAAAGCGCCTGGTTTAAGAGCGATCTCAGCCCGCTCATGTACCAGTTTTCTGATCGTTCCTAACAAATGACACTAAATTGAAACGATTAGGTCTTGGCTTTTAAGATTTATCGTGTAGTTCTCGAGGTCTGGCTGCACTTTCTAGAGCGAGACCTTGCGCCTTGCAGCTAAGTCACGCGCCTTACTCAACCTGACTGCTGACAAGTTGACTGAAGTCACTTGAAAAACAAGTTCAACCAGGAACACACGATTTCTCTTTTCGCCATCGCCAAGTGCGAGCGCTTGAGCAGATTTGGTCAATTGATGCTGATTCATGATTAACCATTGGCAAGGTTGATTGTCATGGATGTATCTGGGTGATCGATAACGTTCATCCCACATAGTTAGGCCGCAAGATTTAGAAGTTTCATGCGTTATCATGATCGATAGTTTTGCAAACAGATACCAAATTGTCACATTGAATCTGGTACCTTTATGACGTTTAAATGACAAGTTCATGACATAGGACGCTTGATGATTCATAAATGTCTATTCCCGGTGGCTGGTTACGGCACACGATTCTTGCCTGCGACCAAGTCGTCCCCCAAAGAAATGTTACCTGTGGTGAATAAACCCTTAATCGAGTACGCGGTACAAGAAGCTGTCGATGCAGGACTAACACGGATTGGTTTTGTGACCGGGCGTGGTAAGCGCACGATTGAAGATCATTTCGATAAAAACTACGAGCTTGAAGATCAAATTAGGGGAACGGGTAAAGAAGACCTGATTCAACCGACCCGTGATCTGATTGACGCTTGTGAGTTTTCCTACACCCGTCAAAAAGAGATGAGAGGTCTTGGTCACGCGATTCTGACGGGCGAGACGTTAATCGGTGATGAACCATTCGCCGTCGTCTTGGCGGATGATTTATGTATCGCCGATGCCGATGGCGTTCTGATGCAGATGGTGAAGCTGTTTCGTCAATTTCGTTGCTCGATTGTCGCGGTTGAAGAAGTACCTGATGACCATATCCACCAATACGGTGTGGTCGCAGGAGAGCCATTAAAGGATGGTGTATACCGCATTACAGATATGATCGAAAAGCCATCGAAAGAGGAAGCTCCATCGAACCTCGGTATCATTGGCCGCTACATTCTGACGCCCGATATTTTCGATGTTTTACGTGAGACAGCGCCTGGCAAAAACGGCGAGTTGCAGATTACAGATGCACTGAAAAAACAGGCTAAAGAAGGTTGTGTTCTTGCCTATCGATTTAAAGGTCGTCGGTTCGACTGTGGTTCGATCGATGGATTTGTTGATGCCACCAATCATTGTTACAAAAAATTTTACAAGAATGGACTCTAAGCATTTATGAAGTTAGCAGTTATTGGTACCGGGTACGTCGGTTTGGTGACTGGTGCCTGTTTTGCTGAAATGGGTAACCACGTAGTTTGCGTGGATGTCGATAAAGACAAGCTCGCACGTCTCAATCGTGGCGAGATACCGATTTACGAGCCTGGTCTTGAACAAATTGTTGAGCGCAATTTTAAACGCGGTTCACTTGAATTCACCGATGATTTAAAAGTGGCCCTCGAGGGTGCGCGAATCGCCATGATTGCTGTTGGTACACCGCCTGACGAAGATGGCTCTGCGGACCTGCGTTATGTTCTCGAGGTCGCGCGAGGCCTCGGTGAGCATTTGACCGATTATTTGGTGATTGCTGATAAGTCCACGGTTCCTGTGGGAACTGCTGAAAAAGTGGAAGCAGAAGTCACTCAAGCCCTTCGTTCACGTGGCGCAGAGATACCATTTGATGTGGTTAGTAACCCTGAGTTCCTCAAAGAAGGTGCAGCAGTCGAGGATTTCATGCGACCGGACCGTGTTGTGGTCGGCACAAAGTCAGAGCGTGCGCGTGATGTATTGAACGAACTGTATGAGCCGTTTAGTCGGACCCGTGACAAGCTGATGTTCATGGGTGTGCGTGACGCTGAAATGACCAAATATGCGGCGAATGCCATGCTTGCGACCAAAATTTCGTTCATGAATGAGATGGCTAACCTGTGCGAGCGCTTGGGCGCAGATGTTGAGAATGTGCGGAAGGGCATCGGTTCAGATCCACGCATTGGATTTAGTTTTATCTTCCCGGGTTGTGGCTACGGTGGTTCGTGTTTTCCAAAAGATGTAAAAGCCATTCTTGGTATGGCGAAAGATGTCGGATTTTCTCCGATCCTGATGCAGGCGGTTGAAGATCGAAACCAAATGCAAAAGCATCGATTGGTTGAACGGATTGTTGAATCCTATGGCAATGATTTGAGTGGTTTGGTCTTTGGCATGTGGGGCCTCGCATTCAAGCCTGGGACCGATGATGTCCGCGAGGCATCGAGTGCTGTGATGATTCGTGAGTTGGTTGAGCGTGGCGCGATCGTGAAAGCATACGACCCAGTTGCAATGGAGGCCATCACGCATGAAATTGACGCACCCTGGATCGACGATAAACTCATCCTCTGTGCCCACCAATATGATGCGATCAAAGATGCCAATGCGCTCATTCTGGCTACGGAATGGAACCTCTTCAGACAGCCTGATTTTCAGGCCATGGAACGTGTCATGAAGAATAAAGCCATCTTTGATGGTCGTAACCAGTATGATCCAAAGCGCCTGAGGGAGCAGGGCTGGGAGTATGTCGGTATCGGTCGGTGAAGCGACTGCCAATTGTCTGGGATGCAGGGTATAGTCCCGTTTTTCCTGATTCACACCGGTTCCCGATGGCAAAATTTCGCTTGCTCAAAGAGTGGGTGGACCATCACGTCCCTTCAACGGAACTGGTCACTCCAATCCCTTGTCCGACTGATGTGCTCATGGAGACGCATGATCCTGATTATGTTTCTGGGTTCCAGTCGGGATCTCTTGATGCGAAGGCAATTCGTGAGATCGGTCTCCCATGGAGTGAAGGGCTTCGTGATCGCACGAACTTAGCGCTTGGTGGCACGATGCGGACTTGTGAGCTCGCGAAGACGCATGGTCTGGCAAGTCACCTAGCCGGTGGTACGCATCATGCGCATTACGATCGTGGATCTGGATTTTGTATCTATAACGATCTAGCGGTATCAGCCCGTTATCTAGTGAATCAAGGCCTCGCTTCGCGGGTATTAATTTTTGACTGTGATGTGCATCAGGGTGATGGGACTGCTTCTATTTTGGCGCATGATTCGCAAACGTTTACTTGTTCAATCCACGCAGAAAATAACTTTCCGGTTCGAAAAGTGGAGAGTGACTTGGATGTGAATTGTCCCGATGGGATGACAGATGATGCCTATCTGTCTCTAGTCTTTGAGACGCTTGAGTCAGTGATCACGAGCTGGCATCCCGATTTTGTGATTTATGATGCCGGAAGCGATGTACATATCGATGATGCGTTGGGACGGCTCTCGATCACCACGGATGGGTTGTATCGGCGTGATTATGGGGTGATTTCGAGGATACGGAATGCTGGTCTCCCTTGTGCAACCGTCATCGGTGGCGGCTACGATAAAGACCGTGCGCGTGTTGCTGCCCGTCATGGGGTGGTGATTTTGGCGGCGGCGCGTATTTTCGAGGAGAATACTTCCTCTTTTTGCTCGTAAAAATTTAAGGCAAGGGCTTGCCTTTCCCGTCTCGGCTGGCATAATGCGCGCCTGTTTCGTTACATCCTATCTAGGTCAAGGATTAGAAACAAATTGGTCTGTCCCGTTCGTCTAGTGGCCTAGGACTCCGCCCTTTCACGGCGGCAACAGGGGTTCGAACCCCCTACGGGACGCCACTTGCGGGAATAGCTCAGTTGGTAGAGCACAACCTTGCCAAGGTTGGGGTCGCGAGTTCGAGTCTCGTTTCCCGCTCCAAATTCAAAAGCCTCGTCACTGACGGGGCTACTTTGCCCCCCTCCTTGCGTTACAAGCCCTTGGCCTGAATCAGGTTGACTTCTTGTGTCGTGTCGCGAGGTTTTCTGGGTTTAACAAAGATATAAATAGTACGGCTTCGTTCAGACCTGGGTGCGGGTTGAGAGTTGTGATGGAGTTCGACTTGATCTTTGAGAGCGTATACCAATATCGAACTTTTTGAAGTTAAGGTTGTGTATGCATCGCGTGGCGTTAATTGTCATCCTTGTCGTGGGGATGCTGATCGCCTATCAGGTCGTCAATCCTTATCGACCACAAGCTTGTCACTTTTGGGACAATGGAGACTTATGTTGCTGGCTATTATGCCGCTAGAGATGCAACCCGTCGCGATGCTCTGTATCCTTGCACGCCTAATTGCCATCCGTAACAGATGAGTTTGCTGTGTCATATGCGCTAGAAATAAATGGTCTCAAAAAAACCTATGATAATGGTTTTTACGCTTTAAAAGGTATCGATCTAACGGTTGAAAAGGGCGATTTTTTCGCTCTTTTGGGACCAAACGGTGCAGGTAAGAGCACAACCATTGGAATCCTCTGTTCGTTAGTCAATAAATCATCTGGGTCTGTCAAAGTCATGGGATACGACATCGACCAAGATTTTGGGATGGCAAAGCGTCACCTTGGAGTGGTCCCACAAGAGTTTAATTTCAATCAGTTTGAGAAAACTCAGAACATTCTCATCAACACGGCAGGTTATCACGGTATCCCGCGAGCCGATGCGACGCCCCGCATCGAGCACTATCTGAAGCGGCTTGGTTTATGGGATAAGCGCGATAATCCGTCTCGTGCGTTGTCTGGTGGTATGAAGCGGAGGCTCTTGATTGCTCGAGCATTGGTTCATCAGCCTGAATTATTGATTCTTGATGAGCCAACAGCAGGAGTCGATATAGAGCTTCGACGCGGCATGTGGGACTTCCTGACAGAGATTAATAATCAAGGAACAACGATTATCCTGACTACACATTATTTGGAAGAGGCTGAGGCATTGTGTCGCAATGTCTCAATCATTAATCATGGTGAAATTATAGCCAAATCGTCAACGCGTGATTTGTTGTCGACGCTAAACACTGTCACGTTTGTTTGTGATTTAGCATCCCCGATTACGTCCGTACCGACCATTGAGGGTTATGAGTGTGTGCTTGCTGATTCGATGACGCTCGAAGTTGAAGTGGATAAGGGTCAGTCGTTGAATGAGGTGTTTGTGTCGTTATCAGCGCATGATGTATCGGTCGTCTCCATGCGAACCAAAACCAACCGCTTAGAAGAACTCTTTGTCACTATGACTTCAGGGGACACGCAATGAGTTTGGCCAATTACGAAGAGAAGGCGACTGACTTTGGTAACCCAAATTGGGTGGCCTATCAGACCATCGTGCGAACCGAAGTACGCCGTTTTACCCGTATTTGGGTGCAGACGATGATTCCTCCCGCGATCACGATGACCTTGTATTTCATTATTTTTGGGAGTTTGATTGGGCGGCGTATTGGTGAGATGGGCGGGTTCGATTATATGGCTTATATCGTGCCCGGGCTGATTATGATGAGTGTGATCACAAATTCGTATGCGAACGTCTCGAGCTCGTTTTTTGGCTCCAAATTCGGTCGTTTTATTGAAGAAATGTTGGTCTCTCCGCTTTCGAATCAGACCATTCTATTGGGCTACGTCACCGGTGGCGTGGTACGAGCTGTCTTTGTGGGGGTGATCGTGACTATTTTGTCGATGTTTTTCACCCAACTGGCGATCCATAATATCTTTGCAGTGGTATCAATCACCTTGCTAACAGCGGTCTTATTCTCGCTGCTTGGGTTTATAAACGGCGTTTACGCGAAACGATTTGATGACGTCAGTATTGTGCCGACCTTCGTACTGACCCCACTCACTTACCTAGGTGGGGTATTTTTCAGTATCGAGTTATTACCGGATTTTTGGGCCGGTGTCGCGCAACTGAATCCAATTCTCTATGTCGTAAATGCCTTCCGATACGGGATCTTAGGGGTGTCGGACATTTCTTTGGGGTGGGCCTACGGGATTCTTCTGTCGATGACTGTCGTAGCCTATGTGATTGCTGTTCGATTACTCGCAAACGGTGCCGGGGTGCGTTCGTAATGAATGAGACAGGGCTCGAGGGAATTCAGAGTCAATTGCCGCTTGGGCAAAGTTCACAGCAGCCGGATCATTATGATCCATCGCTCTTGGTTGGTGTGCCTCGCACGCTTGCTCGCGGTGTTGAAAGAATTGATGCATCACTGTTTCGGGGGCATGACCTGTGGAATTGTTGGGAAGTCTCTTGGCTTGATGCTCACGGGAAGCCTGTGATGCGGATTAGCCAGTTGGTGGTTCCTGCAAATAGTCCGAATTTAGTCGAGTCAAAATCGTTGAAGCTCTACCTCAATAGCTTTGCAAACGAGCGGATCGATAGTGAATCACAGCTCATCACTAGGATCTGTGATGATCTTCAGCAAATCCTCGGAGTTCGTCCTGAATTTTCGCTGTATTCATTGGATGATCCTCGGTTCGAAGTTGAGGCTCCGAAAGGTGTTTGTATTGATGATTTGCCTGTTGATCTGGCGGTCTACGCGCCAGAACCTTTGCTGTTACAGACCGATCCGAACCAGCCAGGCGCGGAGCGGTTTCATAGCCACATTTTTCGATCGAACTGTCCGGTAACAAGCCAGCCAGATTGGGCAACTGTGGTTGTCAAATATCAAGCGCCTGTGAAGCTGTTTCCTGAATCGTTACTCGCGTATTTGGTGTCTTACAGAAACCACACGGGTTTCCATGAAGCCTGCATTGAAAGAATCTATCAAGATTTATTCAGGTGCCTGGAACCAACGGAACTTATTGTTTGGGCAGGATTTGTTCGTCGTGGTGGACTCGATATCAATCCAGTTCGATCGATGGCGCCAATTAAATTCTTGCCACCAAGGCTTGCTCGGCACTAACGTTAGCAAAAATCATAAAAGAGGACAGAGTATGTCGCCGATCGACGCGTTACTGTCCCGCGTGTCCGTTCCGCGGGTCGTTGAACCAGGTGTTAGCGCTGAAGAGTTGGAAATTATCCTGAAGGCAGGTCTCAGGGCTTGCGATCATGGACGTCTTAAACCCTATCGTTTCATTTTACTTGAAGGTGAAGCGAGAGAGCGATTGGGTGAAGCCATGAGTGACTATTTGCATGGCGACCTTGTGGATGTCTCGGAGGATGCAATTGAGGCGGCTAAAAATAAAGCGTTGCGTGCGCCAACGCTTCTTTCGGTGATTTTCTGTCCCAACGATAACGAAAAAATCCCTGAAAGTGAGCAAATGGTGACAGCCGGTTGTGCAGCACAATTAATTGTGACCGCAGCGCACATGCTAGGTATTGGTGCGATGTGGCGCACAGGGAATGTGACCTATTCTGGGGAGGTCTCCCGGATGCTCGAGCTTAATGAAAATGAGCAAGTGGTTGCGATGATCTATCTTGGACGGCCGGCTGCCGATTTACCGTCGCCGCCAGAGGTTGATCCAGAAGGGTTTTTGACACGTCTTTGATTCTGGAACAGGGCGCTTCCAGCCTGTATAGTGCGACGCCTTCGGAGAGGTGCCTGAGTGGTTGAAAGGGCTCGCCTGGAAAGCGAGTATACGGGTAACCGTATCGGGGGTTCGAATCCCCCTCTCTCCGCCAATTTCATAACCCTTGTTAATTTCAATATCTTATTATCCAGCAGCACTGCTCTTTTGTAGCAATATTTTGTATCAATAGTTTTCAGCCCTGTGCGTATTAAAAACCTACCGGGGGGGCTGATCAATTTTTAATACTCATAGCACCTGCCCCGATTTGCAAAAGGGTCAATTTTTAGATGAAATAAAAGCGTATTAGATCTAGACAAACAGTCCTAACAATAGAAAAAGAGACCACAGATGAATAGATGACTTAACTGCCTGTCATTAATGGTTTTTTGTCTATTTACGGACGAAGTCAGGGCGGAATATGTGGTGGGTGAGGAGGCTGTCATTCAGTTTCAATTGGATCGCCAGACGTCACAGTCCAAGTGCAATATTAGAGTCACACTCGCAGATGGTTCAAATATTGATGTACAGTTGGATCCCCCCAGTTTTGTAGCGTCACTGAGATTTACTCCCAGTTTAGCTGGGAAACAAGTCATTCAATGGGAAGGTAAAACCAAGTTTAGAGGTCTCAAATCAACAGGAGGCTGTTCGGCTAGTGGTTCGTTTGCGGTTGAGGTGCGAGATAGAGCAGAGGTGCTAGCTGAGAGGGAAAGAGTACGCAAGGAAGAAGAGGCTAGACAACGGGAAGAAGCTATAGATGCGAAGTATAAGCCTTGGGCGGATTATGTGGCGTCTCTATCCGGAGATATCAGGGAGTGCATGCTCGAAGGAAATCATCTTCTTATCGAGAACACGAGAGTGTATGACGACATCATGCCCTTAATGCGTGCCGTAGCAGCACTTGAGATAGATGGCGCAATGACAAACGGTGGTCAGATGTTGGGGTATTTTATCGAAAGCTGTAAGACTTTCATCTCAACTGAACGCCAATGGACAGGACAGCCCTGGGGTAATCCACGCGCAGAAGTGTCTTGTATTTCCCCCCAATCTGCACGCTGTATTCCGTTTTATATTGTCGAAACCGATACGGGTTGGGCTAAGGCGACCTGGAGAGATGCGCTCAAGGCGCACCTCAATGATAAACGTTGGGATACAGCGCTCGAGGAGACGGCCGAGTCGTTTAGGCAACGTTGTGAAAGGAATCCATTGGCTGACAGTGGCTGTCCTGGATATGCGAAGGCAAAAGCAGAACATGACAGAATTGAAGCTGAGCGTGAGAAAGAGCGTAAACGAATAGCGGCTGAAAAAGAGAAGGAAAGGCAAAAAGAGCTCGCTTAACAAAGGAAACGAGAAGAGGAGCAACGCAAACGTGAGGAGGAAGAACGAAGGAGACTGTATGAGTTAGCTAATAGACCGCTAACTGAACAAACGCTTAAGAGAGGAGTTACTTATACGTGGTACCATGACGGCAGTTGCACGCAGAGTGACACCGAGTTATGTGTTTCGAAACAAAACTATGAATTTTTGTGTCGCGAAGCCAAGAAAAGTGAAAGGATTACGCGTTTTGCAATTGGTTTGGCAGGACCATATTCGGACCGCATTTGGAGCTTTCTCGCAGATAACGGCAGCTTGCGGGCGATCGAGATATCAAGCGGCGACCGTGGCAATTATAGTTGTCACGTGACGATTGACATGGTGGGTATTTACGAGGGGTCGCAATATGTCAAGCGCCAATCTGCCGCCGTAATTAGCTTTGGGTTAAACAACGACAATGAGGTAATGATTACGGCAACTAATAGTTACACTTGGTAATTTACACCCAAGAGTTATGTGTGATCATTTTTGGAGCCACGAAATGGATATTGAGCAATTCTCGAAGCTAAGTTGGAGATCATTTGACCAATTGTCATCTAAGGGAAGAAGCCCTTATTGTTCTTACAATACGAGCTACTGCATAGACTGCTTTAGCTTCTTAATTTTTCCACTACCCAGAACAGCTATTATCCCTAAAATTATCGCTTGGTTCTAGTAAGTCTCGTAATCTGCTGAGAGCTTTGACAATATCTTTTCACTCAAAGTCACTTCCATCTTGATACCCTAAAAGGAATCTATTTGCCCAAGTAAAAATTACTGTTTATTTAACACTCGTTTATCATTGACCGGGAATAATTTTTTCTGGTGAGGGAAACGCGTATGAGAGTAATTAACCTCATATTTTCTGTTGTTTTTTTTCCGGTAATAACTGCATGCAGTAATACTGAGGATGAGGCAAACAAAGCCTTGTTGTCCCTGAGCGGCCAATACGAAACAGCCAGTCTTTGGAAATTTGGATCACCAAGGCCTGGTTTGATGAACGAAGATGACGTGGACTTCGCGCTGAACGCTATCCAAGAAATTCGTGCTGAACTTGACGCGGTTATAGCGAAGTTCCCAGAGACAACCGCTGTAAGGGACCTACTCTCAAATCACAATCCTTATTCTGACGGTTTATCAACAAAAAAAATTGATGCTCAAGTTAAATATTTACAAAGCGAAAAGTTGTTATTCCAGCATCGCTCAAACGTGCTCTCGGAACAGGGAAATAAGCCGGTTAGCAGAGCTTTTGGATTTAGTTTTTCCGAAAAAAGCGATACTACTTGTCAAACAAGTTCAATTGAAATGTATGGAGTCAGGGACTTTACTCCGCATATACAGGAGGGCGAGCTCAGTCATTTTTTCATAAAGTTTGACGATATCATCGATCTCTTGATGTCTATCGAAGAAGCAACCAATGATGCTTTCACTGCTCTAGACACGCATAAACGCGATGAATTGGGAATTGAAATGTGGGATTTGCAAGATAATAAATCCCAACGTATATACGGCAACATGCTGCGGCTCTTCATTAATGGGTACATACCAGATTATCTTGAGAATCCAGAAGGGGTCAAAGTAATTCCTGCAATGATTCAGCTAAGGGATCTATCTAATAAAAGTATGATCCGCTGTTCATCACGGGATAACGAAGATGAATTCCTAACCCGGGTAGGAAGTTGGCTGCCCTCAGGTGATACTTTTTATTTAGACGCTATTGGTAGTGAAAAAGATCAATTCCCCGTTTACGTTATGCTTCATGGTTATGCAGGGAAGTCCGATAAAACGGAGCTTACCGAGCCAGTTGTTGCTGGTTTAAATAAGAAATATGGCGATGCGATCGCTAGAGATTGGTCGATAGAGCTTTTGCAACAAAGTTGGATAACAAACGAAGGAGTCTTGATTATTTTAAGATTCGAGGGCGACCGAGATCCACTTAGCTATGCGGCTCGATTTAGTTTGACCTACATATATCTACCGACATTTATAAAACGCTATCTTGAATTTTTGGAAGCACATTTGATTTCATATAAACATGTCGTTGATTCGATGCGCGAGACTACTGAACAGGAGAATGATCAGCGAGCCAGTGAGATAGACACAAAACTCTGAAGGACTGTGTGATGGTATTTGAGCAGACGGTAGGCACTAATGACGCGAGTCGACTGGTTTTGGCGACTTGTGAGGCAAGCAACTAGTTCCCACAAAAATTTTATTTTCCCCCAAGATTCTATCTCGCCTCAGTGCTAAGGGGTTCGGGTAAGTCGACTTGTCTCGAGGTATTCAACAAAGCAAGTTATTTACCTATCTCAGCCTTAAGAGCAACCGCGGTAGCTATGATTAGAAGTTTGGACAAAGGATTTGGAACGCTGCTTTTAGATGAAGTAGGCAATTTTAATCTTTATCAGACGGACGGGTTGGTGGCGATGTTGAATTCATTTCCATCGAAAATAATAGTGAGGCTGTGTTAAGGCATTTGAACTTCAATATGCGTGCTGGCATTCGCCCTTAAGCACTGGAAAGAAGAGTATCGTACTCACAGGCTCATATACGCTTCAAAGCTAGGCTATTAGGATCAGAAAAAGCGGCTTTGAGGCCGCTTTTTTATCTACTTCATCGTAGGCATTGAGAAATCAGCACCTGCACGAAGGCCAGTTGGCCAGCGTGCAGTGATAGTTTTCATCCGTGTGTAGAAGCGAACCCCGTCTGGCCCGTGCATGTGCAGCGGTCCAAACAAACTCCGTTTCCAGCCACCGAAGCTATGGAATGCCATCGGGACAGGGATCGGTACATTGACGCCAATCATGCCTACTTGGACGGTTTCCGTGAACTGACGCGCCGTGTCGCCATCGCGGGTGAAGATGGCTGTGCCGTTACCGTATTCATGATCATTGATCAGTTGCACTGCTTCCTCGTAGCTTGTCACGCGAACTACAGACAAGACGGGGCCAAAGATCTCTTCGTCATAGATGCGCATACCGGGTTTGACGTGGTCAAACAGTGTTGGACCGACGAAATAACCATTTTCGTTACCCGTGACAACAAAATCCCTGCCATCCACGATGAGTGTGGCGCCTTCAGAAATGCCCTGATTGATGTAGCCGAGTACCTTGTCTGCGTGCTCACGCGTGACCAGTGGGCCCATATGAGGCTCGTCTGAGTTCATACCTGCACCGACTTTCATTCCAGCGATCTCAGTGTTGAGGTCATTGATCAGCTTGTCAGCGACCTCATCACCGACGCAAACAGCGACCGAGATCGCCATGCAGCGTTCGCCTGCCGAACCATAAGCAGCACCCATCAGCGAACTGACGACTTGACTAGGATCCGCGTCAGGCATGATCACCATATGATTCTTTGCACCACCGAGTGCTTGCACACGTTTGCCATGCGCACTCGCGGTTGAGTAGATATACTCAGCGATTGGTGTTGAGCCAACGAAGCTGACTGCCTGGATACGTTCATCTGTGAGGATTACGTCGACAGATTCTTTATCGCCGTTAACGATGTTGAATACACCGTCTGGAAGACCGGCTTCTTTCAGAAGTTCGGCTAAACGTAGTGGCGTTGATGGATCTTTCTCAGAGGGCTTCATCACGAAAGTGTTTCCACATGCGATGGCTACCGGGAACATCCACATTGGCACCATGGCTGGAAAGTTGAACGGACTGATCCCTGCACAGACGCCCATCGGCATCATTTGACTGTAGCTATCGACGTCACGTCCGACGTTAAGGCTATGCTCGCCCTTCAGAAGTTGAGGGATACCACATGCAAATTCAACTACCTCGAGACCACGTGTCAACTCACCCTTGGCGTCAGAAAATACTTTTCCGTGCTCTGAAGTGATCAGCTCTGCAAGTCCATTGGCGTGCTTTTCAACAAGCTCTTTAAACTTAAACATCATGCGTGCGCGATTTAAAGGAGTTACTTTGCTCCACGAGACAAATGCATCTTGTGCATTCGCAATTGCAGTGCGTGTTTCATCACCTGATGATAGGGCGACGTCGAAGCGTTTTTCACCTGTTGCTGGGTTAAAAACAGTCGCTGTACGCCCTGAGTTTGATGCGACTTGTTTGCCGCCAATGAAATTGCCTAACACAGAACCGTCCTGTTTGCCTTGATGTTTAATGATTAGATATCTTCAAAAATGTTGATTCAATAGAAAATTTTATGTTTTTGATACAACAAATATGTTGTATCTTGTGTTAGTGAAACATAGACAACTGAACTGGGAAGATGCACGATACTTTCTTGCTGTGGCACGAGCTGGGCGGCTAGGCCGAGCGGCCGAGCTCCTAGGGGTGTCGGTCATGACTCTGTCTCGTCATTTGAATCAGCTGCAACATCGCGTGGGGACCAGCCTGCTGACAAGGCACAGTAAGGGAATGCAATTGACAAACGAAGGCACTCGTTTAGTTGAGTATCTGGAACGGGCTGAAGCAGAAATCGAAGCGGCTGGTTCGATCTTCGAGCCCCGTGGTCAGTCAGCCTCTGGAACAGTTCGAATCGCAGCGCCTGAGGGCTTTGCGTTAAAAGTATTGACCCCAAATCTGGTAACGTTGCTGCGTGAGCATCCGGATCTCAATGTCGAAATTGTCCCGCAGACGCCAGGGTTCTCGCTGTCTCGTCGGGAAGCAGATATTGCCGTGATGGTGGGGCATCCAAATGAGGGTCAATTACATTCAGAACTTTTGGGTGCCTATAATTTAGGTTTGTATGCGAGCGAGTCTTATGTTGCCGCTCACGGAATGCCAATGACCATTGACGAGTTATTGAATCATCGATTGATCGGATACGTTGAAGATTTACTCTTTAGCGAACGGCTCAATATCGCGAGGCAGGTAGCAAGTGAATGGATATCAAATCTCTCCATTTATTCTCCGATTGGTCAGGTCGAAGCTGTTCGCGCAGGACTTGGCATCGGTGTCCTACATGAATTCTTGCTGGATCATGACGAAGGGCTTGTATCTGTGCTTCCAGAACTTCGCTTCAGTCGTGAGTTTTTCTTGGTATCACATCCAACGACGGCTCGGGTTCCGAGAATTCAGGCAATGCTAACGTTCATGCGTACGCTGAGCGACTCAATGCACTCCGCAGTTTGACTACCGGTTCATGAGACAAGAGGGTAGACTCAGATCTTTTGTCAGAAACCAGTTTGCATGTCTGATCCAGCCACTCAATCCATCGATACCGCCTGGGAAACCCTATTTTCAGTGCTCGACTATGACGAGGGTAACCAGCAGGCTCGCTGGGCCGAAGAGGTTGAGCGCCGTTTAAAAGAAAATGGATTGACCTATCAGGCGCACACGTCGAAGCATCATCAAGATCGTCAAGGGCAGCTCGATGTGGTGCCGTATTTGATGAATGAGTCGACCTTTGAACATTTGGCTCGTGGTCTCTCGCAACGGATGCGTTTTTTTGAAGCATTATTGAATGATATCTACGGTGAGCGTCATTTACTGGCCGATGGCTCAGTACCGGCAGATTTATTGTTCTCTAATCCCGAATATCTCATCGAAGCACATGGCTTGAATCTTCAAACGCCATGGGTCAGCTTCTTGGCGCACGATTTAGTTCGTGATAGCCGTGGCCAATGGTTGGTCTTGGGGCAGAGCACACGGGCACCAGCAGGTCTTGGTTACGTACTGGAACGGCGACTGATTATGTCGCGTGTGATGGGTTATTTATTGCGTCAGATGTCAGTGAAGCGGTTATCTGGCTTCTTTCGGATGTTGCGACAGTTTTTACGCTCGGATAGCCGTGACCAGGATTTATCGATCTTGATGACTCCAGGGCAGTCCGTTGAAAGTTATTTCGAGCATGCTTTTTTAGCGAACCACTTGGGTTTCACACTTGCTGAAGGAGACGATCTAACGGTCCGTGGTAACCGCCTGATGTTGAAAACGTTGAGCGGCCTTCGTCCAGTCTCTGGTGTGTTGCGCCGGGTCGTTGACGACAATATTGATCCTTTAGAGCTCAATGGTTCGAGTCGTCAGGGAACGCCGGGATTGATGGACGCTGTGCGTCGAGGTGGCGTTCGCATGGGCAATGTCCCCGGTGCCGGTGTGATCGATTCGCCACTGTGGATGGGTCGATTGGAGGGGCTTTGTCAGAAGCTACTTGGTGAGGATTTGATACTGAAAACGCTCCCAGCGCTCTGGCTTGGCGATGCCGATGAGCGAGAGGAGTTCGAATCACTCTGGCCCAATGTCTTGGTTCGCCATGCTTCCGCATTTCCTGGAGGCGAATCCTTCGTTGTCCGAGATCTTCCGGATGCCGAGCGAAACTCTCTCGAAGGCCGAATTGGTGCTGATCCATCGAGTTGGGTTGCATGGCAGGCGATCGACTTGGAACAAGTTCCGGTTGCTGAGGGGACTGCACGAGCCGAATCCTTTGCAGTACTGCGCATGTACACCGCGCAATCCCAGGATCAGAAAGTCGATGTCATGCCTGGTGGTCTCGCATCATGCAACCATGATGCGTCCTGGGCACAGCTGCGCCCGAATACACCTGAGCGGTATAAAGATCTGTGGATTATGGGGACGGAGCCCGACAATCAACTCTCCATATTCGCTGAAATGGACGCGCCGACACTGGGACCAGTCGACCAGTCGATGACGCCCAGTCGGGTTGCCGATGCCATGTTTTGGCTCGGTCGTTATGTGGAGCGTGCCGATGGGCTGACACGTTTGGTCAGAGAAGTGTTGGCCGGCGCGATTGATGTTCGGATCGAACGGCAACAAGCAGCGCTCTGGCTTTTGGGAGCGCAGTTCAAGACTGATCACATCAATTTCGACGACGCTGCATCGGAAATCCATCAACTGATGTTCATGCGGACAGCACCGGGTGGTTTGGATGAGTTGATTACGGCCATCATGCGAAATGCTCGGGCGACTCCCGACTATTTGAGTGATGACGCGTGGCGTGCGCTGGTCAATTTAGAGCAAATGATCGAGCGAATTGGTTGGATGAAGCATGCCGATGCTGGTCGTTTGCTCGATCAAGTGGACTCGATCCTCATGCAGTTGGCTACCTTTTCCGGTCTGAATAATGACACCATGAGTCGCGCATTCGCCCACCGATTTATGGCTATTGGCCGGCATTTGGAGCGGACAAGTAAGACATTGACGCTGTTGAACTATGCCTTCCAGACGCTGAAACCTCAAGATATCAATCACTGGGAATTTGTTCTCGAGGTGACAGATACTGTGATGACCTACAGACGTCGATATCGGACCCGATTGCATCCGACGGCGATTCTGGATCTATTGTTGCTTGATGTTGAGACGCCTCGGGCGATTGGCTTCTTAGCCGCGCATCTCGAGAGTCTTGTTCAGGGACTGCCTGTGCAGCAGTTGGTGGGTCGTAAGACGCAGCTTCAACAGCTTGCTTTCCGGATTCATGCGGGTCTCCAGATGGCACAGACAGACGATCTGATGACGATTCAGGGGTCACCGAAGAAGCTGTTATTTGACCTTTTGGATCAACAAATTGAGACGCTCTCGAGTTTGAGCGAAGCGATTACGCTTGCGTACTTCAGTCATGCGGATGTACCGCAACAACTGGTCAAGGTGAGTTGATGCGATATCGTGTGCGACATCGAAATCGTTACCAATACGGTCAGCCCGTGAGCCTGTGTCATAGCCATGCAACGTTGCTCCCTCGGGATACTTTAAATCAGCAAGTGTTGAGTGCGCGGTTAACCATCTTGCCTGTCATTGAGGATGTACACGAGCGTCAAGATTTATTCGGTAACCGGGTGTCTCAGTTTTCGGTTGATGAAGTGCATACAGAGCTCAACGTTTTGGCTGAGTCTGAGGTTGAAGTGCGACCAACACGTGTTGATTTGGATCGGGATATCGCGTGGGACGATCAATCGGCAATTCCAGCCAAAACCCGCCTCTATTGCCGACCAAGTGTTTATGTGCCCACAGCGAATGCAGAGATTCAGCGCTTCACATCTGGATTTTTTACAGCCGGTCGCGGCCTTCTAGAATCCACTAATGCGCTAAATGAAATGATTTTCCATGAGTTTGTTTACGATCAGAATTTTAGTGATCTCGAGACACCTGTTGGTCTTGTTTTATCCGAAAAGCGCGGTGTGTGTCAGGACTTTGCACATTTGATGCTCGCTACCTTGCGATCGAAGGGAGTGGCTTGCCGTTACGTGTCAGGTTATTTAGAAACTGACCCGCCGCCAGGTCAGCCAAAACTCATGGGTGCTGATGCCTCTCATGCATGGGTCAGTGTCTTTGTACCCGGAACCGGTTGGATTGACTTTGATCCAACCAACGGGTTATTGCCGTCTGAGCGTCACGTAACGCTTGCTTGGGGACGGGATTATGATGATGTTGTGCCGCTGAGAGGGTTAATGACTGGAGGAAGTCAACATGCCCTTGAGGTATCCGTGGATGTCACCCCCTTAGAGTAAGCGTGCCTGGATCGCCTCGTGAAGAGCGATTGTTCTTGAGGCCTCGTCTGCGTGTAGATTTTCAACCAACTTCCCGTCAAACACACAGAGCCCGTCGCCCCGAGCCAGTGCTTCATTCCATACAGTGATCATGTCATTAGCTCGCTCGATGTCATGATCAGATGGCGCAAAGACCGCGTTTGCGATCGTAATTTGTGACGGATGAATCAAGGTTTTTCCATCAAAGCCGAGTTCACGTCCTTGCTCACACTGCACCTGATAAATCTCTGGATTGGCGAGATCCAAACAGACACCGTCCAACACATCGATGTTGGCTTCGCGCGCGGCAAGAATACAGTATGAGAGCGCATACATTAATCCCTCGCGTTCAATCGTCGCAGGGACCCGTAAACATTGAGATAGATCGGATGTTCCCATGAGCAGTGCGCCGACACGTGCGTGTGCATGGCAGAGTTCACGTGCATTGAAGACGCCTGTTGGCGTCTCGGCCATGAGCCAGAGCTCGACATCAGGGCTGTAACCTAAGGCATCCATGCGTTCACCGAGTCGCGTGATATCGGCCGGTAATTCTGCTTTTGGAACCACAAGAGCATCCAAGGGGGCATCAGCGAACGCAGTTATGTCATCGGTGTGCCATTTGGTTCGGATTGCATTCACGCGAACAGCGATCTCGCGCGGGTCGAAGCCGCGATCGAGAACAGCGGCTTTGGCGGTGTTCCGAGCACGCTGTTTGGTATCGGGAGCCACCGCATCCTCGAGGTCCAGAATCACTACGTCACAGTCGAGCGTTCGTGCCTTGGTAATGGCACGTTCATTGTGCGCTGGCATGAATAGTGCGCTGCGACGTGGTGTCATAGTCATTCCTTAAGGTGATGGATTCGGTTGGCTAGTGTGGATTGCCTCGATGCCATCGAGTACCGCGTCTGACAGTGTCAGGTCGTGTGTATCAATGTCTTCTTTTAATTGCGCGACTGTCGTTGCACCGATGATATTGGAGGTTACAAATGGTCGCGAGGTCACAAACGCGAGCGCCATTTCGGTGAGCGATAAACCGTGCTCAGATGCGAGCGCCGCATAGGCTTCGGTTGCCCGCGTTGCTTCTGGATTTGAATAGCGGCTAAAGCGAGCAAACAGTGTTAAGCGGGCACCTTCAGGACGCTTACCACCGAGATATTTTCCAGACAGCACCCCAAAGGCGAGTGGGGAGTAAGGCAATAAGCCCACAGACTCTCTGTGTGCGATTTCGGATAAACCAATCTCGAACGTTCGATTCAAGAGTGAATAAGGATTTTGAATCGATGCGACTACAGGAAGACCCTCGCGGCGCGCGATTTCAAGAAATGTCATGACACCCCAGGGTGTTTCATTCGAGAGTCCAATCGCACGAATTTTGCCACTGACGACAAGGCCTTCAAGTGCGGACAGAATCTCATCAATTGGCGTCTCATCGGCTCCGTCCACGTGGGTATAGCCAAGTCGACCGAAGAAATTTGTTGGGCGATCGGGCCAGTGGAGTTGATATAAATCGACATAGTCAGTTTGAAGCCGAGCCAGTGATGCGTCGATTGCTGCATCGAGATGATCTTTGGTGTGGCGTGGACCGCCTCTGAAATAGTTGACCCATTCACCTGGACCACAGACTTTAGTGGCAATCACAAGGTCATCACGATGACCGCGCTGATTCAGCCAGGATCCGATGTATTGTTCTGTCCGTCCTTGGGTGTCTGCCTTCGGTGGCACGGGATAGAGTTCTGCGGTATCGATGAAGTTAATTCCACGTTCATCACAGGCATAACTCAACTGTTCATG
Source organism: uncultured Litorivicinus sp. (assembly GCA_902594275.1). Lineage (GTDB taxonomy): Bacteria > Pseudomonadota > Gammaproteobacteria > Pseudomonadales > Litorivicinaceae > HIMB30. The sequence continues at coordinate 20,815 of CACJLQ010000006.1, read as the reverse complement.
CGCTTCGGTTTCGGTATTTTGTTCGCCCCAGGTCATGGTGCCAAGACAAATGGATGTGACGTCGATTCCAGTTTTCCCCAATGGGCGTTTTTCGATCATGAGTGTTCCTTGCGATTTGACAGCAGTGCCGCGTCCATTCGGTGAAGCGCTTCGTTTAAGGTGGCGGGATTGGTACCAAAATTCAAGCGAACGGCGGTATCTGAGCCGAAAGGGCGTCCCGGCGACAGTCTGACACCTTGCGCACGGAAGCGCTCTGATAAGTCCATTTGATTGTGTGATTCGATCCAGGCGAGGAAGGTTGCGTCACCTGTGGTTACTTCAAGTTCGGGGTGACTCTTGGCCCAATTGATCACCGTGTTTCGGTTGTGCTGCAACGCGGTGAGTAATTCACAGTGCCATTGCCAACCATCTCGAAGGCAGGATTCCGTGACTGCGTATGCTAGCGGAGCGACGTGTGGCATCGCGATCTGTGTTTCGAGATACCGAGCGCGTGTATTTGCCTCCGGAATAATTGCTACAGCGCAACCAAAGCCTGCCACATTGAATGTTTTGGTGGCAGCCATCAAAGTGATTGTTGGCTGGTCATTCGATGCAACCAGACCCAATGGGATGTGTGGCTTGTCGTTTAGGATCAGATCAGCCCAAATTTCATCACTGACGATGAGCGTGTCATGTTTGGATGCTGTTGCGATGAGTGCTTTGAGGAATTGTTTCGAATAGACCGAGCCACCTGGATTGTGCGGATTGCACCAGAGAATGGCCGAGGGTTCAGTCAGTGTCTCCAGCGTTTCAGCAATCTCAGTCAGTAACGGTTCGAGTGTTTCGCCCACGCGGGTCAGTGCCATAGGATGTTCGATCCGTTTTTCAATCGAAGGAACAGTCTTAAAATATGGATACGCGGGTGTTGGAGTCAGAATTTGTTGAATATGTGGGTGTGCCATGAGAGCGAACCGCATCCCTGGAACGACGCCAGAAATAGGCACAAGCCAGTCAGGGTCAATGGTCCATTGATGTGTCTTGTGTAGGTGATCGACCCAGGCCTCCCTGAAGCCTTTGGGCTCTGTACCATAACCAAAGATTCCGTGTTCTAGCGAACGATTGATCGCATCGCTGACACAAGGCGGCGGTGCACAATCCATATCGGCGACCCACAGCGGTAATTCAGCGTCAGGAAATGTGGACCATTTGAGGCTCGCGTATGCGCGACGTTCAATCGGATTTGGATGCCATTGCATATTTGGGTTCCCTGAGTGCAAGGAGAAGACCGGCAGCGATGAGTGTGCCAGCAATCCAATGATTTGATGTGAGGGATTCGTTTAAAAAGATGGAGGCCAGGATGACTCCATAAAAAGGCATCAAGTGAATGTACTGGCCCGCCACTTGTGCCCCAAGTTGTCCGACGCCGTAGTTCCAGCAGATATAGGCTCCGAGTGAGGCAAATATTGCAACATAGCCGACCGCGTAAAAAGTCTCGATTGTCACAGCAATTGGCGGCTCATTAAATGGGTTTATAGTTAATAACAATCCATTAAAGCAGACTCCAAAAAAAACGATGTATGCGAGAAAGCCAAGACCTGAAAGCTCGCTTGGTTTTTTGCGAAGGGTGAGTGAGTAAAATGCCCAGCCGATTGAGGATGAAATCACCCACAGGTCACCAGGGTTGACCGTGAGCTGACCGGTTTGCCCACTCAAAATCAGGTAGGCGACACCAATCAATGAGACGAGAATACCAGCCCCACGTCGCGTACTCAGAGTGTCCCCAAAGAAAATAATCCCAAAGAGCACAATCCATACGGGGATGGATGAATTAATTAAAAGGGCATTAGTGGCTTCTGTATCTCGTAAGCCGAGATAGAGAAGCACATTGAAGCTCGCCACCGATAGCAGTGCGAGTATCGTCAAGATGGGCAGATGCTTGATGATCAGTGGGAGTTCTGATTGAACTCGTTGAAAGGCAAAGGGTAGGAGTAAACACAGTGCGAACAGCCAGCGGTAAAACGACATGGTGATCGCGCCGATGTCTGACGCGAATGCCCGACCAACAATAAAGTTTCCCGCCCAAAACAGAGGCGGGAGTAGCAGCACGATATAGGGCCAGGTGCGACCCATTAATCAGCAAGTCGGCGATATTTCACGCGTGTCGGGATGATTTCTCCACCCAAACGTTTCTTGCGATCCTCTTCATATTCTGTGTAGTTACCTTCAAAGAACATCGCTTGTGAATCACCTTCGTAGGCCAAAATATGTGTTGCGATCCGATCCAAGAACCAACGATCGTGAGAGATCACAAGCACTGTACCAGGGAAGGCGAGCAGCGCTTCTTCGAGCGCGCGCAGTGTTTCCACATCAAGATCGTTGGTCGGTTCGTCAAGGAGTAACACATTACCGCCTTGCTTTAGGGTTTTTGCAAGGTGGAGTCGGTTTCGCTCACCCCCTGACAGATCTTTAACAAATTTCTGCTGGTCACCGCCTTTGAAGTTAAACCGGCCTAAATAGGCACGGCTGGGGATTGAATAGTTACCGACTGTAATCATGTCTTGCTCATCGGACACTTCCGCCCAAACGGTTTTTGATCCATCCAAGGCATCACGCGATTGGTCGACGTAGGCAAGTTCGACGGTGTCACCTAATTCAACAGTTCCCGAGTTGGGCGATTCTTGGCCAGTGATCATTTTAAAGAGGGTTGACTTACCTGCACCATTACCACCGATGACTCCAACAATGGCGCCCGCCGGAACTGAGAAACTCAAATCATCGATCAACATTTTGTCATCGAACGCCTTGTTGACTTGTCTGAATTCGATCACTTTGTCGCCGAGTCGGGGTCCTGGCGGGATGTAGATTTCTTGGGTTTCGTTGCGTTTTTGTGTGTCTTGGCTCTGCAATTCCTCAAATGCCTTGAGGCGCGCCTTTGATTTGGCTTGGCGACCTTTGGCATTTTGGCGTACCCACTCAAGCTCACTTTTGATTGTCTTCTGACGTGCTTCTTCTGACTTCTGTTCTTGCTCGAGGCGCTTTTCTTTTGCTTCAAGCCAGGTTGAATAGTTCCCTTCAAACGGGATGCCGCGGCCACGGTCAAGTTCTAAAATCCAACCTGCAGCATTATCGAGGAAGTAGCGATCGTGCGTGACGGCAACCACCGTGCCTTTAAAATCGACCAAAAAGTGTTCAAGCCAAGCCACTGACTCGGCGTCCAAATGGTTGGTCGGTTCGTCGAGCAATAACATGTCAGGTTCTTTTAATAACAGCCGACACAGAGCGACACGACGCTTCTCACCGCCGGAAAGATGCTCAATGGTTGCATCCCATGGTGGCAGACGTAATGCATCGGCAGCCTGTTCTAAGATGCGATCCAATTCCCATCCATTGACCGCATCAATTTGGTTTTGCAGTTCACCTTGCTCCATGAGGAGATCATTCATCTCATCGTCAGACATGGGTTCAGCGAAGGCGGCGGAAATTTCATCAAATCGTGTGAGGAGCTGTTTAATTTTGCCAGCGCCTTCCTCGACTGCATCGCGCACCGATTGTTGTGGATCCAACTGCGGTTCTTGTGGGAGATAGCCGACATTGATTCCCGGTTGTGGGCGTGCTTCACCGTCAATTTCGCTATCGACGCCAGCCATGATTTTCAATAGCGTCGATTTCCCTGAGCCGTTGAGGCCCAAGACCCCAATTTTCGCGCCTGGAAAAAAAGAAAGGGAGATGTCTTTTAAGATCTCGCGTTTTGGGGGAACAACTTTGCTCACCCTATTCATGGTGTAAACGAACTGTGCCATGGAATGCCTAGAATCCTATCGATAATCACAAATGAGGGGCGCAGGATAGCAAGATTTGATACTCACATGCGATCACTCGACCTGATCTCACCCTCGAGGTATGCTCAGGGACGATTGATGGAAAAGATTTGATGCAGATAGTTCCCGTCTTTGGAGGTCCAAAGACACCGAATACCCTGTGGTGGCTCACTGGATTGATGCTCTTTTTGGAGGGCATGGCACAGTTGTCCGATCGTGGCTGGTTCGGTGTATTGGATCTGCGAAGTTTGATGATTTCATATGGTGCCTTTTGGGACTTTCTGTTTCCGCCGGGCACTGTGGATCAGGCGCTATTTCTTGGTCAGTCCTATGCCATGCTGATCACCCATGCATTTTTGCATGCTGGTACGATTCATGTACTGATGAATACGGCGATTTTTATTGCCTTGGGGAAAACGCTGGCTGTGTATTTTGGCTTAAGTTTAACGCTCCTGACCATGTTAGTTGGGGCGATCAGTAGTGGCGTGATGTTTGGACTATTGGAATCAACATCTGCTCCTATGGTCGGTGCATCTGGCGTTGTTTTTAGTCTAATTGGCTTTTGGTTACGTGTATCGCGCGCTGAACTGCAGCGACTCGGACGTCCCGGTCGTTCCGTCGCGTCAGTGATCATCAGCCTGATCGTGATTCACGTCTTGCTGCACGTTTTCATGGGAGGCCAGATTGCATGGCAGGCACATTTCGGTGGCTTCGTTGCAGGTTATTTTTTGATGCCATGGTTTATTAATCGCCATCGATTACCCTCTTATTAAAGTCGATTTATCATTCAACTTGTGGTGACAGACGCCATCGCAAAGACATGGCAGACTATTGGCATGACAAAAGAACTCCCCCGTCAAAACCGTTTTTTAGCGATGAAGTTCTATGAATTTGCCGCTATTTCGATGCTGTTTCTAGCATTCTTTCCGATTTCACTGGTGGTCAGTTGGATCGCCTTTGGCACACAAACAACGCGTGAATTAATCGAAGCAATGATCAAAGACTGGTTGCAGACCATGCTGATTATTGTCGGCCTGATTATCGTGTCGCTCGGTGGGATGATATGGGGGTTCTTTGCATGGCTTACATGAAGACTGGATTCTGGCTATTGGCGATGGCCGTTATTTTTGGTGCGTTTGGAGCCCATGGCCTGCAAGCCTTGGTCACACCTGAGCGGCTTGAAACTTGGGATACTGCGGTCCGCTACCATGCGTGGATGAGTCTGTTCCTGATTGCAATTGCCGGGACGTCGTTTCAAATCTCGGATTGGGTCTATCGATTCGTATTCGCCGGCCTGGTGGTATTTTCAGGCTCGTTATACCTGTTAGTATTATTCGATATCCCTCTCTTGGGCGCGATCACCCCAATCGGTGGCATCCTGATGATCACCGGCATCGTGACAGCTGCAATTACCTGTCGGAAGCGCGATTAGGCAGAATATTTCAATCGAAGTGCATTGAGTACCACACTGACCGACGAAAGCGCCATCGCCGCACCAGCAATGGATGGAGTTAGAAGCCCGGACATGGCTAGAGGAATGCAAAGAACGTTGTAACCAAACGCCCAACCTAAGTTTTGCCGGATGACGTGACGAGTTTTTCGTGCATAGTGAATCGCCTCCGGAATCAGTCGTAGATCGGGGCGCACGAGCACCACTGGCGCTGACTTGAGTGCAGTCTCGCTCCCGCTCCCCATTGCGATCCCGACATCTGCTCGTGCCAGTGAAGGCCCATCGTTGACTCCGTCACCAACCATGGCGATTCGCTGTCCGTGTGATTGATAAGACTCAATGACCTCAATCTTCTGGGTTGGAGTCAGTCTGGAGTGGACCTGATCGACTGTAAGTTCGCGACCAAGCACTTGGGCCACCTGGTCTTGATCGCCGGTGAGGACAATGACGCGTTTGTTGTCTGATTTGAGCGCATTGATGACCGATTGCGCCTCGGCTCGGGTTGTGTCTGAGAATTCAACATGGCCGAGTATCTGCCCGTTCCGGCTCAAATAACTGGTGGTCGATTGCCCCATTGTTGAAACATCGGTTGCATCGTCGGTCACAAAATCGAGTTGACCAAGGCGATAGGTGACGCCTTCGATCGTCGCTGATATTCCTCTGCCTGGCGATGTGACGGCGTCCTCTACGATGACGGCCGGAATCGATGATTGATCGAGATCTCGAACAATCGATTGAGCCAGAGGATGAGTCGACTCACGTGCGACCTGAACGAGGGATTGGATGAATTCCTCACTATTCGCATCGACGGATTGGATATGGATCACCTTAGGTTCACCTTGCGTGAGTGTTCCCGTTTTATCGAACGCAACGACTTCGACCTCGGGAAGTGATTCAAGTGTCTCAATGTCTTTGATCAGGATCCCCTTAGTCGCGATCAGTCCGGTACCCGCGACCAGGGCCATTGGAGTTGCGAGGCCAAGTGCACAGGGGCAGGCGATGACTAACACACTGATTGCGGCACCGACGGCGTAGTCAACCTCTGTTCCAAAGGTCACCCAGCCGATGAAGGTGGCAACTGACAGGAAGAGAACCGCGGGCACAAACACCCGGCTAATGCGATCGACTAACCTTTGGATTGGTGATTTTCCCATCTGCGCATTTTTGACCAATTCGGCGACCTGCGAGATGGTCGAAGCCTCGCCAACCCGTTCAGCGCTTACGCGGATGGTTCCGTTCATAAGTAATGTCCCTGAAATCACGGAATCTCCCGTTGTCCGATATTCAGGGAGTGATTCTCCAGTCATTGCTGAGGTGTCGATATCCGCCTCACCTTTGATCACAACACCATCTGCACCGATTCGCTCACCTGCACGGACGACCATTACGTCTCCGGCGACGATTTCATCGAGAGCAAGTTCAACTTCCTTTCCCTGTCGCAAGCAGGTGGCTGTTTTCGGCCGCAGTGCGAAGAGTGAAGATACGGCGGAGCGCGCACTTTGTTTGGCTCGATTCTCGATCGTCTTGCCAAGCAAAACCAGTGTAATGACGACTGCTGATGCTTCGAAGTAGAGATGACCGGTTGCCTCCGATCCGAGCGTTGCCCACTGATACAGACTGTAGCTGTAGGCCACTGAAGTTCCGAGCGCAACCAAGGTATCCATATTTGCCTCACCGCGTTTCAGCGCTGCCAGAGCCCCTTGATAAAACCGACGTCCGAAATAGAGCTGAATGGGGGTCGCAAGTGCCCATTCGAGACCAACCGGTAGATGCCAGTTCCAACCAAGCCACATCGCGATCATTTGTATGACGAGCGGCGCAGCCAGGCAGGCGGATATCCAAACACCACGATCATCATTTCGGTCATCAGTTGGCGCAGGACGATCCTGTGTTGTGACTTCAATGAAACCACGTTCCTTGAGCGCCTGATTCAAGGCACTCATGTTCACGTCAGGCAGGGTGGTGAAGTCAAGACGTTGAAGCTGTGGGTTGAGCTGAAAACCAATCACATGGGGATCGCTTTCTAATAGATATATCAGATCGTTGTCATTGAATTGATCGCTGGACCCTCTAAACATCTGATGCTGGGTTTGTACACTGAAACCAATGCGACGGATCCAATCGATGAGTTGCTTGGGGTGAAGCATCTTGTGACTCTCGATCCGCGCTGATTCGGTTGCAAAATTCACTTCACAGCTGTCGACCTCGGGATGTGCCTCGAGTTTCCGCTGGACCGAGGCCGCGCAAACTCCACAGGTCATCCCTTTTATTTGTAGTACGTAGTGATGCATAACAGTGTTCTTACGCCTCGGGAAATGGTTTAAAGGTCCTCGCTTTGAGCCCACCGCCGATTGTGACGAAATTCCCACCAAATCTAAAGCGTGCAGGGGGCCTAAAGCAGGCCTTGTTGGTGGATGCCTCAATGCAATCAGACTGTCATACGACCGCTGCACAGTGATCCAAAGCGTCTTAGTCAAAGTCGCAGATAGTGGTTCAGTTTGAGCGACAGCGACTGCTCACTCGGTCTTCGTGGTTATCTGGTTTCGATCAACATGAAAAATCGTTTAGAAATGCCTAGCTTTTACTAAAAAAACATTTGAGTTCTGAAGAAGTTCATGTAAACCTCTGTTTTAAGTTGATTTTTGGAACACGTTTTGATGCGTATCGCCCACGTCAGTCGGCTGGCAACATTGCTTATTATCGTTTTTGGTACAGGATGTGCCTTTGAGCCCGTCAAATCTGGCTACTCCAAGAATCAGGTCAGCATCACCTCGGTGAACGCTATTCTGCCTCACGGTAGTGAACATTCCCTCCTCGTCTTCAGAACTAGTGGTTTCAAACTCTGGGAAAAGCAGGATGCCGAAGTGCTGATTAATGGATCGCCCGTGGCTTTCTTTAGAGCGGGTGGAGCGCGGTATTTTCCTCTGACTGTGGGTCAAAACACCATCACGGTGCGCGAACCAGAGCATTTTATGAAATGTGAACTTGAGTTCGAGTTTGAGCCAGGATCTGGCCAGTTTATTGAAATTTATGAGAGGTTTGATCCTGGTGCATTATTGGTCAGTTTTATTTTTGCTGACGTACAGAGTCGCTTGTTATACGACCCTCATCCGGGAACCAACTGTGTGGGCGTCTATGGGTTATCAATGGGCCGTCTAGATCAACATCAACGCGCTAATATCCACAAAGAGTATCGCTTCCAAGTGGTGCAACGTTAGCGGGCGATTGATTCGCGTTTTTGCGTTCATTAATAATACAATAGGGTTAAAAGTCAAGGTAATAATAATCTTATCTCAATGTTTTTATTTAATATTTAGGTGAAAAATGCAGGTGATTATGAAAATCTTGATGTCAGTTGTGTGGCTCGCCATACCGACTTTGGGTAATGCGGCAACTGTTTCGTGTATGTTCATGAGTGAGACTCAAATCAACACTTCAAGCGAGTGGCTTAAAACAGAGACTGACCAGATGAAGCTGATGGAAATGTTCGGTTATGAAAAATACAAACAACCAATTGCCAAGTAATACAAATAGCCTCTGGGACGGAAGGTATATTAACAATACTGACGATGGTTTGTCGTGGTCTGAAAACACTAACTCACTCTCTTTGAGATGGATCTCAGAACTTATCCCTAAAACATCATCAATAGTTGATATAGGTGCAGGTAGATCAATGCTCCTGCCTACTCTCTTATCTAATGGCTACAAACATCTAACCCACGTTGAATGGTCTCAGTCAGCGTCTCTTGAAATGCAGAAGAATTTGGGTGAACAGTCTTCTCAAATCGATTGGTTTGTCGGTGACTTACTTAACTGGCGACCTGATCGTTCAGTAGACCTCTGGCACGACAGAGCTGTCTTTCACTTTCGTATTGATTCTGATTCAGTGAATGATTACCTCAAATCACTGCACCAATATGTAAGTCAGGGTGGACATATTTTGTTAGCTACATTCCACTTAGATGGACCAGAGCGGTGTTCTGGGCTTCCGGTGAAGCGCTACGATTCTGAGTTGATACTAAGCACATTAAATGCCTATCAGAGCTCAAACTGGGTTGAAGTAAAGGCTGCAACTTGGGTTCACAAAACTCCTTCCGGCGGCAGTCAGACATTTCAGTATCTCTTAGCGCAGAGACATTAAGTCGATTTGAGAGCTAAAACTCACCATTACCTTATCCACCTGCTTCAAATCGTATCCATCTCCATACCCTTGCTCAACGCTCTGCAGACTTCAACCACCTAGCTGATCAATCATATCCATGGGTGCTGACACCGCCCTGAGTCTGTCTCTAAAGCTGTGTCTAAAGCCGTGGATGACGTTACCTGATCCTGCCACCTATTTGATCCATTTGTTGAGTGCAGCAGATGCAGAGTTGCTATTGCATTTGATGCCGTTTGTATAGTGTGGGAAGCAATATTCAGAACCATTATTTTTGATCCTCTAAGCCGCCAATAGAGAAGCCCCAACAAGCGGTATGGCTCTCTGGCTGGTGGATTTCTTTAAAGATCGCGAAGCGTGTTCACGCCCTTCTATATGAGGCACATTAGTGTCTAACACTAAGTCATCCTGATGGAGTCCTACGGCCTCTGCCAGACGCATCCCAGTGTCACTAATTAAGGCGATAATATGATGGAATTCTTCATTTTGTTGATGACACTCTGCCTTTATCTTTCTGATGTTCTTAATGCTGATGGCGTGAAGCTTCCGAGCATCAGATGGTGGGTTGTAGACACTGGAGAATGGATTCCTTTTCTAACGATCTAGTTCATTAATCGCAAAGTTAGTAATTGCCTTGATAGATGCAAAGACTCTTCCGACTGAGAATGTTCCTACCCTTTGCTCTTTGATTAACCATTCCCTGAGCTTGGATGCGTCATTGGTTGAGTATTTGTCTAAGCTCCTAACACCAAGAGCAGTGGTTAAGTCTCTGACATTACGTTTTGCGGCTCTAAAAAACAATTCACTGCGTCTAACACCTTTGATGTCCAAATACAGATTTAGCGCATCTTCAATAGTCGGCATCCCTGCAGTAAGAGATAGAGACTCATTGAGCAGGTGTGATGCGGGAACATCCAAGTCCTTAACGCGGAGCTTCAACCAGTAGTCTGCTAGTTTGGCTAAGATAGCTTTAGATGCTTGTTGACCCTGACTAACTGACTTGGTTCTAAGGCACAGGACTACACGTTGCTTTGAGTAATAAGAACGTACATGAGTAGGAACTTGTTTAGAGAAATAGAACACACCGTCTTTCCGATAAGTATACTTAGTGTTTGTATACTGCATTGTCTACCACCATCACAGCCTGAGTAGGTGTGTGTAGACTTATCGGTGAATTGTGAAGCCTGTGAAGGCTGAAGTGGAGCGGGTAGGGGGAATCGAACCCCCATCACCAGCTTGGAAGGCTGGGGTAATAGCCTTTATACGATACCCGCAAGCTATTGGTTTTGATCATAATTTTAGGCAATCAGATCATGCGCTGAGCGACCGTATGCATACCTTGTGCATACTTAGGAGGAATTAACTCCATCGCTAAGAGGCGGCGAGTATACTGACTTAGATACAAATAGGTCAATGCAGTCTCGGCTACATAATTATCTTTGAGCATAGGCCTCGATCATTTAGTCATCGTCTGTGTTATCGACAAATTCCCTCTCTGAATCACTCAAATAATTTTTCCAAGCGTTCCCGTCATTTAGCATGTATATCCCTGCACTCGCTTGAGTGCATGCAAAAAAAACCACCATGATCCCAACGGAGCCGAGCTCTTCCCATATGCCAAATTCGGTAATGCCGATCATCGAATCCAGAACGCTACTCACCATTAGAAAAAATATGGTTAACCAAAACCCAAACATCGCACCGATGAAGGCTGAAAAACTAATGTAGATCGCTTTAGCTTTGATGATTGCGTGACTGTCCCCATCGTTTAGATAGCGCCAGAGATGCCAAGTAGAGGCGCTGATGAAAACGGTTAGAGCCCAAACTATCAAATAAAAAACAGCGGTTCCGGCTCCATCTTCGTATTCCATTTGTGTCCCCCTGTTGACAGCTCACCTCAAAAGTCTGCATTCCTAAAGTATACGCACACGTACACGAGGGAAACAAAGCATGGCAATTACTGATTCAATTAAGTGGCATATCGACGATGTATATCACGAGCTAACACGCAGTAATGAGTGTAAGGGGGTATTTACGTATCAGCGTGGCGCTGGGCTCCCGCAATTCTTTTCCGTCAAAGAAGCGGCCGCATTGAGTATGCAGATCAGGAGGATGGTGGATCGTTCTGATTTCATCCTTGCCTCTAAAGGCTGGCCTGACAAGTCGAAGGGGGCGTAAGCATGGCGCAATGGATCTTTCTTAGTGAATTAGATCAGGCACGTCATCTGTACTTGGATGCATACAAACAATTATATGGAACGGGCTCCCCGATTATTCCTGATGAGCAGTGGAAAGATTGCTCGTGGTTGGAAGCGGAGGTAGACAGGTTAATTATCGAGTGGGCATTACAAGAGTCGTTGTCATGATATTGATTACCACCAGTATGTTACTTCGATATCTGAGCCTTGATTGCTGATCCAGTTCAAAAATGCTCTCTCGGAATTAAATGCGTCGATCATTTGTTGCTCGGTTACCGCAGGGGGCTTCTTAAATTTCCACGCACAAAGATCGCCACCTGTATCGTGCGTGAAGTAGTAAAATTCTTCATCCGCTTCGAGCGTGTCGTCATTGCCGTACCTTGACGCAATCAAACGATCGCCCACAACGGCTCCGGTAATGCCTAATAGCATTGGTTTATCTCCTTGTAGCTAGGGGAGATGCTGGGGTTACCAGCATCCTGCATCGTAGAAAATGCCTTCTTTTTTAAGCTCACCTTTCATGGTTGCTAATGAGACTCGATCAGTCCCATTCATCACTTTTTTGAGAAGGTATTCTGTGAACTTGAATTGTTCACTTGGGGCGATATCAATCCACCACTCGTTATCTTCTTTACCGAAGAACTCGATGCCAGATGGACCGGAATTACATTCGTGAACTCTCCAATCATTGCCCATGAGTTCAAAGTAAACGTCTTGATATTCTCGGCCGAGTCGGCCGTTCCATCAGTCGGAAAGGATGGTAGTCATAGACGAAACTCCTCGTTGTTTTGTGTGTAAGGAGTTCACAGCTAAAATAATACCATATTCGACTTAAGTCGCAAGTAATATCGGTATGGTGGGCGGGGTCCAGGGTGCCACCCCTGGATACTAATATCTGGCTCTTACACGGATCGGGCTGTGAGTTTGTAAACCACTTTAGATGCAACGTATATACAACGCAGCTATGCGTTCAGTTTTTGATTGTTTCGCAGGAGAAAGCTTGCGAATGAGTCCTGCTTTTAAAAGTTCTTTCGTAAGTTTTCTTGCCAAATCTTTTGAGCACTGGACATGAGCCGCCACCTCACGAGCAGATAATGTGAACTTCGAATCTTTGGGGTAGTTTCTCTTGATCTTTCCCCATAAAAACCAGGCGTTCTTGTTATCTGAATCGATCAGTTTTGCTTCGGCGATATCTAGGGCCTGGTACTTTGATATTTCGCTACTCATTAAACTACTTAGGACTTTTATTTGATCATCGCTCAGAGGCGTTTCTGAGAGCTCTGAGGCCAGTGCTGATGCTTCAGATACAAAGTCTTCGTCAGGCGTCCGAGTATTAGATAGCTCTTTCGCTTTGAGTTTAATTGCAGATATCAGGGTAGAGTTATCAACGAATCCATCCCCCAATTTCTCTTTCTGATATTCCCTCTGGCTTTGTTCCTTTCTCTCTTGTGCACCAAGAGCCTTGGGTTTGCGTCCTTTGAGTCTCGCTTCTAATTTTTTGTAGAAATCCTCTAACGTAGAAATGGTCCCATTCATCGTTTCGACATACAGGGAGTGATGCCACTGTTTCTTTTTGAAGTTGAAATGATCAGCCCAGAACCCCCACCGTTGGCTGTACTCGGGAAATTGTTTGTAAGAGGGTAGGCCAGTGAATTTTTCTAAAGCTTTCCACTCTAAGAATTTGATGCACTGATCCTCATGCTCGAAGTATTTTGGGGTGATCATGGTTGTGAATCTCGTATGAAAGATAGTATCTTAATTGTCCTTAAATAAGGACATAATATAACATAGTTATAGAATATTTTTCTTAGAAAAAAAGAGAAAGAAAAATTCTTGTTAAAGGCACTTAAAGTGAATCATTTAAAGTGATGGGATCTGTACTACATTTTAACTGTGGGGCCATGTACGAAGTACCCTCCAAAAGAGCATTCTCCGATATAACGTTTGTGCTCTCCTTCAATTACGACTGTATTCCCCTCTAATGTAGAGCACTTGTAAAGCTTGTGCTTGATCAGCGATGGTTCTGTTTCTGTATTCAGATGAAGACCGAGAGTCATCGTAACGGAGAAAGTAATTGCTAGTAAAAGTGCATCTCTCATATGTTGTTAGAGCTGCAGAAGATCCAAAAGTTCAGAAGTTTGTATTACTTGGGCGTGACAGGTATTGAGCGGATATTTGGGTACTTAGTCTGCAACGTGTGAACAAGGTTTAGAATCCATAAAATGTTTCTACGAACCCAGTAATTTTGTTTAAAACTCTTGGTACGACTTCTCTTCGCTCCAGCAATTTCGGTTTATCTTTCAATGTCCGAACGATGTCGTCTTTGAGTGGCCGTCTGCCATCATAAAGATAGTTTTCGATCACCTGATTCAGCTCAACTTCAATCAGATTCTCAGCGTCGATGAGATCCTTCATCGATTTTTTCTTTTCGGTCTCTACGAATTCCTCGAAAGCTTCTTCGATTGTTGTTGAATCAAGCCCATTTAAATTCTCGAGGATGAACTCCTCTATCAGTTCTTTCTTGCTTCGAAGCTGCGGTGATGCATTAAGAGTCTTCAGGATAGTCTGCTGTTGAGATTGTCGAGTTTCGGGTTGGGTTTCTACCAATCGAGCTAACAGAGCAAGGATGTATGCAACGTTAATCTCGTCTTTGTGCAGAAGTTCTAGTTCAAAGTCGACATCTTCCAGGATTGAACTGGCCCCATCCCCTTCACCCTGATGTTTGAGCGACTCGTATAAATCAAGATATTTGGATTTGTAGTCTTCGAATAGTTGCTCATTCAGCATCAGATCTGACCATTTGAATTCGGTAAAGCCGTCTAGAATATTCTTAGTTCGCATGAGAGCTCTGAAGGCTTGAACAAACTCTAATTTTGCCTCTTCATGTGGCAGTGAGTTCACACTTTCGATGGTTGGGGTTATTCCGAGAAGTCTTAAGGCATCACCGTTAAATTGCTCGACATACTTGGCATATGGCTTCATCAAGATGACATCTTTGGCGTCTTTGTTTGAGAATAGGGCGATCGCATCATCAGTGGCTTGTTTTAGGTTTCGAAAACAAACGATATTTCCGTGACTCTTCTTCTCGTTAACGATCCTGTTTGTTCGACTGAAAGCCTGAATAAGTCCGTGATGCTTGAGATTTTTATCCACGTAAAGAGTCGATAGAGTTGGCGCATCAAATCCAGTCAAGAACATGTTTACAACCAACAAAAGATCGACTTCCCTATTTTTCACTTTTTTAGAGATATCGTTGTAGTAGTTGTAGAAACTCTTTGGGTCTTTGGTTGTGAAGTTTGATCCGAAGAGTTTGTTGTAGTCCTGAATGTAGCTCTCTAACTTATCTCTACTATGTTCATTGATCGGTTGCTCGGTAGTAGTCTCGAAGTGATCCCCATCGAAACTATAAATACCATCCGCATCCTTATCGTCTTCGTTAGCTTTATAGCTAAAGATGGTCGCTATTTTTAGGCGGTGATCTCGTCGTTTGAATTCCTCATAGTATTTACATAAAGCTTCAATACTACCTACGCACATCATGCCGTTAAATTCTTTTGAGTGCGTCTTCCTGTCATGGTTGGCTAATACGTAGTCAACAACCTTCTGGATCCTTTGATCACTATCGAGCAGCTCTTTGACATCGATATTTTCGACTTCGATATCAGCCTCGATTGATGCCCCATCTTTTTGCTTATACCGACCGAGATACTCGACTGAGAACTTAAGAACATTTTCGTCATTGATGGCGTCTGTAATCACATATTTGTGAAGCATTTCGTCGAACAACTCAGCCGTTGTTCTTTTTCCGAATTTATTTCCGACTGCATTGGTTGGGAAGATTGGTGTGCCAGTGAAACCGACGAGCTGAGCATTCTTAAAGAAGCCCGTTATATTTTTGTGCGTCTCACCAAACTGACTACGATGACATTCGTCAAAAATGAAGACTACTTTGTCATCTTTGACGGACTCCATTTGTGTCAGGTACTTCCGTTTATTGATTGCATTGTTGAGTTTTTGGATGGTGGTGATGATTAAGCTGGAGTCTTTGGCTACTCCTTTCTTATCGACGTGTTTGTCCAGAAACTGATTAACAAGAACTCGGGTGTTATCGGTACCGTCGACTGAGCCATCGCTGAAGCTATTGAATTCTTTTGTCGTCTGGTAATCCAAGTCCTTGCGATCAACGACAAACACGACTTTTTTTATTTCAGGTAATTTAGTGAGAATCTGAGCAGCTTTGAATGAAGTCAGTGTTTTCCCTGATCCAGTCGTGTGCCATATATAACCATTTTTTTCGCTTGTATTAATCCGGTCAATTATCGCCTCGACGGCGTAGTACTGATATGGACGAAGTACCATCAGGATCTTAAGTGTTTCTGCCAATACAATGTATTTGCAAATCATCTTGGAGATATGAGATCTCTCCAGAAATGTTTCAGCAAACTGTTCAAGGTTAGTGATATTCTCATTGTTCTGGTTAGCCCAGAAGAAGGTCTGTTTGAAAGACTGTTTGCGGTTATTGGAGTAGTACTTGGTATTTACTCCATTCGATATGACAAATATCTGGACGTAGTTAAATAGTGCGTTGTTAGACCCATAGGAGTGACGGTGGTAACGGTTCACCTGATTGAAGGCTTCTTTGAGTTCTAGTCCCCGTCGTTTGAGTTCTATTTGGACTAGTGGAAGGCCGTTGACGAGAATAGTTACGTCGTATCGATTCTTATACCTACCTTCGACAGTGACTTGCTGAGTCACTTGAAAGCGGTTCTGGCACCAATGCTCGCTGTCTAAGAACTCTATGTACTGTGTATCACCATCTTCTTTGAGCAAAGCGAACTTGTCTCGTAGTATCTTGGCCTTCTCAAAGACGTTTCCCTTGTTCAGATGGTTTAGTACACGGCTGAATTCAGTATCGCTGAGCGTGACCTCATTGTGCTTTTCTAACTGAGTACGAAAGTTGGCGAGCAGAGCGGCTTCATCAGATATAGCAACGGCCTCATAGCCCTGCTTGATGAGCTGTTTAATAAGGTTGTTTTCTAAGACTGCTTCGCTCTGTCTGCCCATGCTAACTCCTACACGAACATCTGCTGGAGTAGACCTTTTTTGAAGGTTTTGGCCTTATCAAGTTGGCCAAAGACTAGTTCTATTTTGTCGTCTAAAGCTGTCAGACAAAGTGCTACCTTCCTCTGCTCATCGATACAAGGGAGATCAATAATTGTCTTCATCAGCTCAGTCTTGGATATATTGTAACGGGTACTTCCTTGGGCCAGTTTAATAGCGTCTCTGCGAAACTTTTCACTACGGAAGTAGTAACGAGAGAATTCAGGTAGAAGTTGCTTTAACGAATTAGCTCTGTAACCGAAACAAAAACTATTTAGATACAAGTTGTCTACCTGATCTAGAAGTACTGAAGCATAAGCGACTTCTCTGGGAGTCTCTGAAGACGTGGTGAAGAACACATCTCCATACTTAGCTTTCTGCTGTCGCTCTCCTGTAACTATCGTCACCAGTCCCGTGTTAACAAGGTCAATCTTTGAATTATCAAATATCTGTTTGTACTGGATGTAAGGTTGACCCTTGCCAAAGTCATCACCCGTCTTTCCTGTAAGTCCGTTGAAAGTCTTACCTAGCTCACCCATTGGTAGGGAATTCCACTCCGGAAACTCACTACCATCATCGGCTTTGAAGCGTATCTCTTTTGAGAATATCTTCTGCATCACGCCTTTCTTGTATTGCTTCAGCAGTTTTTCTTTGCGGGTGAGCTGTTCTATTTTGGTGTCTACGGCAGTGATGAAGTCAGCTATTTTTTGTTGTTCTTTTATACCGGGAGCTGAAAAAGGAACAGCATTTAAAACATCTACAGAGAGACCCGGCTGGGCTTGACCAGTGGCGTACCTGTTAAGATCTAGCTTGCCCAAAAGATAGAACAACCACTTTGAATCATTATCAGCCGAAGGTTTAACGACCACGGCATGTTCAGTTGCGTGAAACTTTCCTGACGCAAACTGAACGTTTCCACACAAGGCCCCCTGCCTTCCGATCAAAGAAAATGTTCCATCGTGTGTGTGGCTATTTACAAATCCCCTTAGCCCGTTGCCGCCATAACATGGATAACTGGTATCAGAAGGTTGTTCTATTATCTCAATAGCCCTAACAAACTTTCCCGCCTTAAGCGAACAGCCATCGCCAATACTTGTGTCAAACCATTCCTCTTTAAACTCACTAAACCTCAACTTCGGCACATTACTCATAACAGCCTCCATTAAAATGGCTTAGCGATACCAAGCTCATCACAGAACTTAGCTATCGTGGCATCAGTGGTAGCCATTTCACCTTCCAGTGCTTGTAGCTCTGCACTGACAGCCGCTAGATCAATTGGCTCTTCCTCTTCAAAGGTATCAACATAGCGTGGAATGTTGAGGTTGTAGTCGTTCTCTTCAATCTCAGCCATTGCGGCGAGGTGTGAGTACTTCTCTATGACTTCACGGTTCTGGTAGGTATTCACTATCTTCTGAACATGCTCATCAGTTAGCGCATTCTTGTTGCCTGCTTTTATGAAGTCGTTAGATGCATCAATGAACAAGACTCTGTCGCTATCTTCACGGCACTTTTTTATAACTAGTACGCATACAGGTATACCAACCCCAAAGAAAAGATTGGCGGGCAATCCGATGACAGCGTCGATATAGTTACGATCTTCGATCAGGTACTTACGGATATGACCTTCAGCCGCACCACGGAATAGCACCCCATGAGGCAATACTATCGCCATGATGCCGTTTTCATCTAAGTGGTGAATCATGTGCTGTAAGAAGGCAAAGTCCGCCTTAGAGGACGGTGCGAGCTTACCGTACTGACTGTAACGATCATCACTCAGGAACAGGTCGTTAGCCGACCACTTCGCACTGAAAGGCGGGTTAGCGACTATCGCTTCAAACCGCTTGTCCAAGTGCTGTGGATGCTCAAGGGTATCGTCTTGCTTGATGTCGAACTTACGGTAGTGAACATCGTGCATGATCATGTTCATACGAGCTAGGTTGTACGTTGTACGGTTAAGCTCCTGACCATAGAAGTTAGAGACCTCGTTCACCTCTTTAGCTACACGCAGGAGCAGAGAGCCAGAGCCACAGGTAGGGTCATAGACTGACTTCAACTTGTCCTTACCGACTGTAACGAGCTTTGCCAGTATCTTAGAGACCTGTTGAGGCGTGTAGAACTCACCCGCTTTCTTGCCTGCACCAGCGGCAAACTGACCGATTAGATATTCGTAGGCATCGCCTAGCACGTCTTGATCGTGGTTCTTCAGCTCAAAGTTGATGTTGTTTAGGTGATTGAGCACTTGCACGATCAGTTTATTACGAACATCAACCGTTTTACCTAGCTTGGTAGAAGTGAGATCTAGGTCTTCAAATAGATGTACAAAGTCATCTTCAGACTCATGCCCCATCGTAGTCTGCTCTACGCTGCGTAGGATGGATGTTAGATCTTCTAGGATGAAGCTATTAGCCCCACGCTTGGCGACTTCAGCGAACAGCTCTTCAGGACGAAGAAAGTAACCGAGTTTTTCGATCGCTTCTTCTCGAATGGCCTCAATGTAGTCGGCCTCATCCACTTTGCCAGTTATTTGGAAATAAGTTAGGCCATCTTCTGCGAGAATTTCGTTGGCGTAGTCTTCCATCTTTTCAGACAGGTATTTGTAAAAGATGAACCCTAAGATGTAATCACGAAACTCATCCGCATCCATCTTTCCACGCAGAGTGTCTGCGATGTTCCAGAGTTGTTGTTCTAGCTTTTTCTTTTCTTCTATCGACATCGGTAGTCCCGTGAGAGTTTTTCTCCCGTATCCAGCTGATAATAACTAACTCAGTGGTTCATGCGAGATACAAATCTAATTTTGGGTTAACTTAGAGCCGATGTTTCGAGCTATTTCTGCATGGTTGGCGATGGTTTATTGGCTTTAATCTCTCAAACATGTGCATGGTAATTAGAGTATGGCAGCGAGATCGCTTAAAGAATTAAGCCTAGAATTTGAGAAAGAGCAGATAGATCAGCGAGTGTCTCGACGCCTGGCGCAAGATCCATCGGCTGAATGCAAAATGGTGGACAAAGGCGAGATGTGAGTGCGTAGTCAAAGGCAATTGTATTATTGCCATTTTGATTCCGTTTGATGATGACAGTCTCGCCGTCATGCATGACTTCTTGTTCCATCAGAGTCCAGGTAATTCCTACAGGCTTCTCATGACTGCCAGCAACCACGATAATTGGCAGCGCCAGAGCGGCAATTAACGTTTAACCATATCGCATCTGCTGAATCCTTTCCTTGAACAAAGTGCTTGAAACTAAATTGCGTCAAAGATTGTGCCTATACAACCTTCATCCCTTCTCCACAATCTCACCCCAATTTCTCCCATCTGTTGTTTTGCTTTTTACATGTAATGCGGTCATGGAAAACGGAGGAAACTCAAATGAAGAAAATGATGATTGCAACAACGTTGGTATGCGTGGTGAGTGCTGTGCATGCGGAGACGACTGAATCGAAGATGCCGGAGCATGTTGGATTTGGTTCCGGGGCAGCTGTTGGCGCAGCGATCGCCGGTCCCGTGGGGGTCGTCGTTGGTGGAACACTGGGGGCTCTGATTGGCCATGATGTCGTGCAAGAGCGTGTTTTGGTGCGTAAAAATCAGGAACTCGCAGATTTGAATCAAGACATTTCAAAGGCACGTTCACAGCTTGCTCTGATAAATGCCGAGCAGGCCAAGGCCCAAGCCGAAATCGTTGCATTACGCGAACTGCTCTCTAACTTATCGGTTGCCGTGCATTTTGATACCAACTCAGCAATGACTGCTGGACAATATCGGCAGGCACTTCAAGCGGTGGCAAAAGCCTCTCGTTCGATTGACGGGTTGACAGTCAGGCTGACCGGTCATGCCGATCCGAGAGGATCAGAACGGTACAACCAACAGCTGAGCGAAGCGCGCGCTGCATCTGTTGAGCAGGTTTTGTGGGAATTTGGTCCTTCGCCGATGACGATCCAAACAGACGGGCGAGGTGAGCAAGAGGCACTAGCTGACGGTCAAAATCGCTTTTACGCGCTTGATCGTCGGGTCGATATTCAACTCAGTTTTGAAGGGAAACCAGTCAATGAAGGTCTTTATTCCGTGCGTTGATGGAAGCCGGGTTGTGGATGCACCCCTTATTCCCTTCAATCATA
>CACJLQ010000005.1 GCA_902594275.1 uncultured Litorivicinus sp. | reverse complement strand
ACTCGTGGCGTTCGGTGTGGCTTGGACCGTAGGTATGGCGATCGGGGCCGCCCTCGGTCGATCAGATAGACTTGATCGCTGGTTTTGGCCGTGGGTCAACACATTTCTCAACATGCCTGCGCTAGTGATTATTGTCGTCTGTTACCTTGGTTTAGGGATGAGCGAGTTGGCGGCAGTTTTGGCTGTGGTTGTTAACAAGGCGCCTCTGATAGCGACCAATGTTCGTGATGGTGTGAGGCAGTTTGAGGGCAGGTATGACGAGTTCGCTACCATCTATCGGTTATCTTGGATCCAAAGGGTTCGTTTGATCTGGATCCCTCAACTTGAACCATTCTTGTTTACTGCCCTCAGAACAGGGCTATCGCTTACTTGGAAAATTATCCTGGTCGTTGAGTTGCTTGGTCGGTCATCCGGCGTCGGATTCCAGATTCATTTATATTTCCAACTGTTTGAAGTCGATATGATATTGGCGTACGCGTTGAGTTTTATGATAGCGATGCAACTCATTGAGTGGACTACCGTTAGGCCTTTGGAGCGGCACGTGCAGCGATGGCGGAAAGATGGTCAGTTGGCTTGATTGCTGGTTTGGTGACCAACTGATTATTCGTTCTGGAGCGCTGTCAGCGGATCCCGAGGTATCGGTAATCAGTGGGCCCTCCGGTGTCGGGAAAACAACTTTACTAAGAGGAATCTGCCGACATAATCAGTCCCTGAATCCGCGCTTAGTTTTCCAGGAGCCAACCCTATTGCCTTGGCTTTCGGTGACAGATAATCTCCGAGTTGTTTGTCGCGAAGAAAGTCTTCAAAAGCATTGGCTCGACCTATTTGATTTGCCGCGGGTCGGTGATCTCCGCCCTGGCCAGCTCTCTCTCGGTATGCAACGAAGGATCTCGATCATTCGAGGAATTTTAGCGAAACCAGGCTTATTGCTCCTCGATGAGCCTTCAGCATCGCTTGATCCTGAAAATATTGAACGGCTGATTACCAATATCCAGGTTGCGACTCGAGAATCCTCAATTCCTATTCTCGTGGTGACACATAACCCGATCGATTTTAAGGACCTCGAGCCGTCGTACTACCAACTTGCTGGT
The DNA here is from genome assembly GCA_902594275.1 of uncultured Litorivicinus sp. Lineage (GTDB taxonomy): Bacteria > Pseudomonadota > Gammaproteobacteria > Pseudomonadales > Litorivicinaceae > HIMB30. Next base: position 62,223 of record CACJLQ010000005.1, on the reverse strand, counting down.
CGGCCTGCCGAGATACTCAGGTCCACACCATCAAATGAGCTCGGGCCTGATTAAACGTGCGAAGATCTCGGCCGATTGACGCGCAGTCCGAGCCAATCGGATGATTTTTTGGGGAGGCATCAACTGTTGGGCCGATAGGTGATTTGCTTACTCGTTTCGACTTCGCCAACTTTAGGAGTTTCGTCCGTTGCAATCACCAGTGAGTGCGGATGAGCTCGCGAACAGACGGGATCAGCTGCCGACGCATCACCGAGTATTGCAAGTGCCTGACAACGGCACCCTCCGAAGTCAATCTCTTTTCGGTCACAGGACCTGCAGATCTCAGGCATCCAGGAATCACCGCGATAAGCATTAAATGCGGGAGACTCATACCAGATGGTGCTCAATGATTGATCTCTTACATTTGGGAAAGAGAGGTGCTCAAGCGTGGTCGCGTTGTGGCAGGGGAGAACAGATCCGTTCGGTGCCACAATCAACGCAACGCGCCCCCATCCGTTCATACAGGCCTTTGGGTACTCGGCGTAATGATCGACCGGCACATAATCAATCAGGAGCCGCCCATGTAACGACTCTCTTGCTTCGGCCACAATCTGATTTGTTCGAGACGATTGCTCCTGTGTTGGCATCAAGACCTTTTTATTCAGCGCCGCCCACCCGTGGTATTGCACGTTGGCTACTTCAAGCCGTCTCGCTCCCAGTTCCAACGCCAGTTCAATGGTCTCCGGAAGCCGGTCAAGGTTTAGCCGGTGCATCACCGCATTGACAGTCAGGGGCACCGATCGTTCGCGTACCCAGCGCGCAAAATCGAGCTTTCGTTCGAGACTCTTATCCATGTTGCTGATGAGTTTTGCGCCGTCAGAATCGACATCTTGCAAGGACAGTTGAATGTGATCGCAGCCAGCCTCAACCAGATCATCCAGACGACCTTGCGTTAGCCCGATACCAGAGGTAATGAGATTAACGTAAAGATCTGCATCTCGTGCTGCCCTAATGAGCTCAGTCAAGTCTCGGCGCGCTGCGGGCTCACCACCAGAAATGCTGACCTGAAGTACCCCAAGGTCGGCTGCTTCGGCGAATACTCGACCCCAATCTGTGGTCGAGATCTCTCTATCTTTCTTGATCAGTTCAGTTGGATTCGAGCAATACGGGCACTGCAGCGGACATCGGTGGGTCACTTCGGCCAGTAATACTTGTGGCGCCGGAATTGTCATCTGATTCATATCCGCAAAACCTGTCTCATCACCATCGATGTACAAAACTCTATTACGTCCTGTGTGATGTCATTGGGGTTCACTTCAAACCGTGCCGCGAGTCGAGAAATGATGTCTGTAATCGTTGATTGGCCATCGATCTCACTCATAATCGCAGTGCCGGTTTGGTTTAATTCAATGAGGATCTCAGGGCCCAGTACTACGTAGCGCTCGCGTACTTTGTCGTGCTTTAGGCGTACGCCATGATCAAATTGGGGCGTCACAGAGGGTGGGATCAGATCGACCGTCATGCGGTTTTATCCAGCAGTCCGATTTTTGTCTGAGGATCCCAGGCACCAGGTGGGATAGTCCCCCCTAGGTGATAGGCTGATGCGAGTGCATCGAGCATCGCCCATAGCATGCTGCACTTGAATTTTAGTGCATCGAGGCAACGTTTTTGATCCTCCCGAGTCTCAGCGGTCCGGTTGATAAAATCGAGAGCCCAGTTGGAGTCTCGGTTTGCTTGGGCCTTTCGATATGAAAAATAGGTGAGACTTTCTTCAGTAATGAAATCGTAATTCTGGAGCATTCCCTGAACGCGCTCGGCAATTATGTTGGGCGAAAACAATTCGGTTAGTGAGGACGCGACAGCCTCGAGCACAGTGCGTTCCTGGACGAACGTCAGATAAGCATTGGACGCAAACTGGGTCGCAGGAAGAGCACCTTGCATCGACATCACGTATTCTTTTGAAAACCCCAGTTGGCTTGTCAGCGCCAGCCAGCGACGTAAGCCACCCTCGGGGTGATCATCAATCTCGCCGTCATGATCAACAATGCGTTCTCGCCACTCACGCCGATCCTCAGTCTCACTGAGACGGGCCATGATTAATGCATCTTTCACAGGGATGATGCGTTGATAACAAAACCGATTGAGAGCCCAAGCCCTTATTTCGTCAATTGAGCATTGCCCTTGATGCATCCGATGATGATAGGGATGATTGTTGTGATATTGAGCTTCGCCGATTGCTCGCAGCTGAGCCTCAAATTCATCGCGAGAAAGTTTCGTCGTCATATTTCAAATACCAATCCGTCATGACAAATATCCCAGCCTGCATCCCGGATGGTCCGATGAGCGAGGGATTGTTCGTCCCAAATAGGGTTTGAGTTGTTAATATGGAAAAATCGCTTGGTTTTTAGCCTGCAATGCGCGAGCTGGGCGATCGGCCCATCGGTCCCGGATATCGGTAGGTGACCCATGCGTCTTCCGGTTTTTTCCCCGAGCCCAAGTTGCGGCATCTCGTCATCTTCGAAAACGGTGCCGTCGAAAAGTAGGTGGTCTGCCGTTTCGATTCGTTCTCGCAATCTTTGATCGATTTGTGCACAACTTGAAATCACCAACGTCTTACCGGTCTCTGTGCGGATTTCGATACCGCTGGTGAACCCAAGGTCTCCAGATTGAATTCCGAGAGAGTCCTCTAAGTAAAGAGGTGCTTTTCCCGCCACCGTAAATAACTCGATCTCGACCCCTGGAATCGGGCTGATCGTTTCAGTAGTTTCCAATGGGCGCTGCGTAACAAATTCAGGATCCAGGACTGCAAAAATTGAGTTCTCTTGCAATATTTCCAGTACCTTGGTCGGACCATAGATGCTAAATCGCTGCTTTTCTCGCAGATTCAGTAGACCAGCTACGTTATCAACGTCCGCATTGGTCACGATGACCGCTTTGATTGGCGTGTTGCGAACACCGTTTGGATGGTCCGATTTTGGGTGTAGTTGGGGCGTTTGAAGAATCTGCTGTCGAAGATCTGGCGACGCGTTGATTACCACATACCCATCATGTTCACCCCCTATCGCGACACTTGCCTGCGACTGAGGTGATCTCGTCTTATTCCAGACTTGGATGCTTTGACCGCCGGCGCAGTTCCACTGGGGAAGGCCGCCACCAGCAGCAGCTCCAAGAACGATTAATTCCACGGGGGACCCTTATTGTTGTTTTTCTGTGGGAACTCAGAGGGGCAAAAGCCCCTCTTAGCATAGCTCAGAACAGAGGACGATCGCCTTCTGCTGGAGCATACATATTGATTTCACAACCGCACGACATTTCGATTGCTGTTGGTTTTTGCCACATGATTCCTACCTCCAGTAGCATTGTTATTATCTAAACTGACTCTGTCAGTACTCTTACCGTGCAAGACTCAAAGTTAGATGTCAAGCACCTGCTGACATTAAACAAATGCTTGGCGTCTGTATCAACCTTTGATGCTATGACGATTCTACTGACGATTTATTACAGCATCTGAGTTCCAGCAATGGGTAGTAATACTCTACTACCAATTACTCAGTTAAGTTGGCAGGGTGATTCAGGTTTATCAAGACCGAGGGTATCCACGTAATGTTTCGGATGCAGAAACTTGGGCATGGGCGCCACTGCGATTACCGCCTCCCCTGTCGCCAACAGAATCGGTTGCCTCAGCTGATGGTTCCACTCCCTGATCGAACCACGTGTTCCCTTGTAGAGATCGACCTGTGTGTCAGGGTGCTTTAAAATTTGCCGAGGGCGTAGCACTGCCCCGTTCATTTCTGCAACGCTGAGGCTGTTAGTGATTAATTTGATGGCGCTCCAGGCAGCAAACTCCGCATCGCTCATTGCTTCATAGGACGTCAAAGGATTACTTCGATCGAATTTTTGGTATCGCTCGTTCAATTGTGGAGCACCGTACCGCTCAAGGGTCCGGTGCCAGCCCACAGGGGTCAGTCCAACGTCTCCAACCACCGGCCGTGCACGTCTGGTGCTATATTGGATGTATCTGCCAAAATCTTTGTCGCTATCGATAACTGCAACGACGTCGTAGGACGCTCCGCCTGTTAGGAACTCCGGTTTATTTTTATCACGATCATCTGGGTGGTGCGATAGCGTGTACTGGCGTGTATCCGAGATCTCAGCGCCAAATTTTTTGAGACTTTTCTTCAAGATTTCTGTCCGTTCTTTGTCACGCTTTGACGGTCCGTGAACAACCAGTACTTTTCGCCACCCTCGAAAAATGAGGAATTGGCCGAGCGCGTCGAAGTACATTCGCTCGGATGGGATCGTATGGTAAAGCGACGGTAAACACATCTGGTCGCGGAGATCTGTGTCTGGATGTCTCACATTTATCGTAATGCGTTCCAATGCGTTGAGCGTTTTAGCAACTTGCGTAAATTCGGATTTCGGTAAATCAAGAATGACCAGAGCATCTGTCGGGATTTGCGCAAGTTGTGCCTCGATTGGTTGTTGATCATTCAAATCAATGATCTTTAATTCGGCAGCAACTCCGTAAGCCTCAAAACTGGTAGTTGATTCGAATAATGCGAGCTCCACTCCGCGTCGGACGGGTCGCTCGACGCGGGTTTGGATGCCGGCAAAGCTCTGGCCTCGGGTGCCAGACTCTGCCCCAGAGGCGGTGACGATGACCACATGGAAGGTGGCGGCTGAAGCGTGGGCAATGAAGCTGATAAACAATATAGGCAAGAACCGAAATACACTCACTTGAATACCTCTATCGAGTGTGGAATCAATCCTGCTCGTTTGGTTAGGATGGGGCGTTTGGTATTTAGGTCAATCATCGTAAAGTCGTCAGAGAGGCCGTTTAATACGATAAGGGTTTGCGCGTCGGGTGATAAGCCGAGTCCCCAGGCGCGCCTGCCGACTAGAATATATTTTGTAATTTCTAGTGTCTTGGTGTCGACAATCGCGACGTGATTAGCGCTGCCCAGTGCTACGTATGCCTCATTGCTTTTAGGATTAAACAAAATGTCGACTGGAGTCATTTGTTCTGGACGGAAGCCTTTGGGAGCAAAAATCACCTTACCTTTTTTTATGCGGGTTTTAGCGTCAAATATCTCAACACGGCTACCCATCTCCGACGATACCCAAAGCTCATTGTTCGACAATGCGATCCGGCGTGGGCGCAGATTGGTTCGTATGACATCGAGTGGTTGATAGGTCGCACCATCGAAGACATGGACGAGGCCGGCATTCTCAGATGCGACGAAAATTAACTTGCCGTCACCAGTGATCGCTATACCATCCGGCTCGAGTCCAGTTGGCAACTCAGCAATTAACCGACCAGATTCTAGTTCATACACTGATGCTCGGGACGAGCCCTCATTCGTGACCAATAGCTGTCCGGTCGGTTTGTGGAAGGCAAGATTCATCGCGCCCGTGACTTTTGTGATCTCGGCTTCGATGGCCCTAGTTTTCGTGTTATATGTAATTACCTTGTTGTCATCGGAGCACGCAATTAGGACTTGAAAATTATCTATCCCTTTTGTCATTCCACGCGGGCGATTACAGAGTTTGGTTACGTGGTTGGTTGATCCATCGTCACTAATATGAATGACATCCCCGGATCGTTCATTGGTAATGATCGCTTCGAATGCGGCCAGATTAATGCTCGCGCCCAAGCTCATGAGGGTAATGAAAACGCATGCGAGAGTTTGTGCGATACCATCATTTTTGTTTTGCCTTTGGATCAAGTTGCCGTCCTGTTTGTGTCTGCGTTACTCACGGATCGATATGGTAAATTACTCACTCGGATCATCAAGAAGACCTTAAGCACCGATGCTAAGTATTAGTGGGATACTACCCATCTATTTTTCAAGGATCTTAAACTGACATTGTCGCTAAGGTATCTGAAACGCCAATTTGCGGTATGCGTTAAACATTTGTGAGCAAGATCAATATTGTCTTGGTAACAGATGTTTGGTTGGGATAACAAATAGGTCTGCGTACTGAAGGCGCGGATCGATGAGGTTACCCAGTCCAATGGGCGACCACAGCGATATTTATTATAATAAATAAATAAGGAGATTTTCATAATGAAACTCAAAAAAATTGCAGCTTCGATGGCGGCCATGGCATTCGCTGCAGGAGTAGTGGCAAAAGAGAACGATGTGGGCATTTTCGGCACCTCGGGCAAGGGTATGGGTGACCATACCTTTATAGCCCAAGATGGCCCTAAAGCCGATAACATCCGTAAAGTTCTCGAAAACGTCAAGATGCCAGCGGGCTTTAAGATTGAGCTATATGCGCTTGTTCCTGACGCTCGTGACATGGCGATGGCGCCTCAGGGCACAGTTCTGTTCGTAGGCACACGTAAGGATAAGGTCTGGGTGGTATCGGACCGCGATCGCAATGGCGTCGCTGATGAAGTCAAAGACTTTGCTCCTTCTCTTGAGTTCGACGTACCAAACGGTGTCCAATTCTCAAAAGATGGTTTCTTATACATTGCAGAGCGTAACCATGTCCGTGTTTTCCCTGCTGCGGAGTTTTTCTACGAGGGACCAGACGTTGTTGCGGTTGATGTAGTGCCAAAGGGTGAGTTGATCCCAGAGGGTGAAGAGAGCTACAACCACACTGCGCGGGTTGTGGATATCGGACCTGACAACAAGCTTTATATCTCACTAGGCCAGCCATATAACGTTGCGCCACGCGCCAAGATGGATCTTTACAAGAAGACAGGCATCGGTGGCATCATCCGTATGGACCGTGATGGTAAGAACCGTGAGGTCTACACATATGGTGTTCGTAACTCGGTCGGTCAGGACTTCCATCCTGTGACAGGGGAGCTATGGTGGACTGACAACCAGGTCGACGGTATGGGTGACGATATCCCACCAGGCGAGCTGAACCGTCAGACTAAAGCTGGTCAGCACTTCGGCCATCCATGGTTTGGTGGCGGTAAAACCCGAGTCAAAGACGAAGGCTATGATAAAGATATTCCGCCAGCTGGTATCGTTCATCCAGCGGTCGAAACAACCGCTCACTGTGCTGACTTGGGTATGGCGTTCTACACAGGGAACCAGTTCCCATCCAAGTACAAGAACGCGATCTTCTCAGCGCAGCACGGTTCTTGGAACCGGACCGAGCCTTGCGGAGCCCGCGTCATGGTCACGTTTATCGACAAAGATGGCAAGGCCAAGATGGAGCCATTCGCTGAAGGTTGGTTGAATGAAAACAAAGAGTACGACGGACGTCCAATGTCGATCACTATGATGAAAGACGGCTCAATGCTCGTTTCTGATGACTACGCCGGAGCGATCTATAAGATCTCATACGTAGGTAGTTAATCACACCAAGAAAACCCCGGCATCGCCGGGGTTTTTTATGTCATGGAGTAAAGATGATGTATAAGTTGGTAGTACCTTGTTTGGTCCTTTGTTTGAGTTCCCTATCTTACGCTGCCGATATCTCTAATGGGAAAGCGCTCTCCGCACAGTGTTCGGCTTGCCATGGGAAAGATGGCTTATCGAGAGATCCTGAAACACCGAACTTGGCAGGCCTCAGTTCGTTATACATAGAAAAGGCCTTGGTTGATTATAAAAAAGGAGTGCGTCAGGATCGCCGGATGAGTCTTATGGCTCAGGGGCTTAGTAAATCACAGATCAAGGATTTAGCCGCCTGGTATTCTTCTTTTGAGGTAACCGTAAAGGTTCCTGAGATTTGATGAGAAGCCTATTCGTATGCCTCTTACTGAGTGGTTTTTCTGCTGTTGGTTTCGCACAGGGATTTATCACAGTTGGCCAGTTTCTTAGTGAGTGTCGTCAAGACATGGATCCGTGTATTGCTTTTGTGATGGGTGTTGTCGAGGGTGCTCGACACCAAACACGTGAGCGACTCAATGCTCAGCCGTTCGCTTTTCTCGTCCACGGTGAGCCGGTCTGTCTGCCATCGGAATGGAACAGTCAGAATTTGACCAGCGTGGTTTTAAACATCCTTGAAAGCCAGCCGGATGTGCACCAATACTCGGCCGTGTCAGGTGTGGTCTACGCCTTGGCAACAGAGTCGAATTGCCAAACAAGCTGAGAAATAATTCTCAAGTCGCTCGTCGGTTCGTTCGACTACGTTCCTTACATCGTTCTTGTACGTATTTAGCACTCTACGACTTGGTCAATCTCGGTGTTGATAACAGTGACTCATCTTCGGCTATTGATAATAGTCCGTTTAACGTGTCTGTCCGAACGTAAATAATTTGTGGACTACGATCGACAAACTAACGCTTGCGACAACTAAGCCGGCTGTGGCTGCGGTCAATGGTGTGTCGTGCATTCCGAAGCGGATCGACTCCACAATATAGGTAAATGGATTTAGAACGGCCAATTGATAAACAATCTCGCTCGTTTCTTGAATTTGCCACAACGGGTAAAGTGCGCTGGAGAGAAAGAATGCGGGGAAAATAACGAAATTCATAACCCCGGCGAAGTTCTCAAGCTCCTTAACTTGGCTGGCCAAGATCAGCCCGACCAAAGCAATGAAGTAGGAGGCGATAAAGATTGTCGGAAGACAGCTGAGCAGCCCAATCCATGGAAGTTCAACCCCGTACAATATGGTGATTCCGATAAAGATATAAGCTTGGAGTGAAGAGATCGTCGCTGTCGCGAGCAGTTTGTAGACCAGAAGCAATCGTCGACTGACTGGCGCAGTCATCAAGAGCTTCATGCTGCCGGTCTCGCGGTCGTAGACCATGCTTAGCGAGGATTGCATACCGTTAAACAGCGCAATCATACCTATCAGGCCCGGTGTAACGTAAAGATCGTAGGTGATGTAAGTCTCATAAGGCGGCTGGATCGCGATCCCTAACACGCTTCGGAAGCCGGCCGCGAAAACGACAAGCCATAGAAGCGGGCGCACGATTGCTGAGACACATCGTGCTTTTTGCTTAACGAAACGATCGAATTCTCGATGAAAAATTGCTATCACTGGAGAGGCGATACTGCGTTTCATGGCGTGCTCACCAGCTCGTTGTAGCGCCCCATCAACTCATCGATCGAGCCGAATGAACCTGCGAATACTTTTTGTCCCTTCTTCATGATGACAACATTATCTTCGGGCCAAAGTTCGTCGGGTATGTGTGTACACCAGAACACCCCGCATTTTTCTGATTTTGCCAATCGATGGAGGTGTTCAGAGAGTCGGAGGCGATTATCTATATCAAGACCTGTGGACGGTTCATCCAGAAACAACCAGCCGGGTCGGTGGATCAGGGCTCTCGCGATTTCCAAGCGTCGTCGCTGTCCCCCGCTCAGAGACCCGACGGGTCGTTTGATAAATTCACTCATCTGAAACGCGTCAACTAACTCATCAATCCGTGGGGCAAACTGATGTGTAGTTAATCCCTGAAGCCGCGCTGCATAGACGAGATTCGCTTGCCCGCTCCGCATTGGATCAACAGTAGGATCTTGGAAGACAAACCCAATATGAGCAAGGGGATTCGAATCTTGGCGATCCCAAAGTTTGCCGTTGATTTCAATTTGACCTGAGGTTGGATGAATCAGTCCTGCGAGGATTTTGAACAGTGTACTTTTTCCAGCGCCGTTTGGGCCAAGTAATGCCGTCACTGAATTAGACTGTAAGTCAAGTGAGAGGTCACTCAGAGCTTGAACTTTGCCTGCATACGTATGGCTCAGCTTTTTGATTGAAAATCTCATTTTTCTTGTTGGATGATCCTGTTCGATTGAGCCAAGCAAATTAGTAATTCATCAATGATAATTATTCTCGCCAAGGTAAGCCAATATCGAATGGATTCAAAACTGAGATTCGGTGAGTTGAGGATAATCTCTGAATTGACCGCTCAGATTTTAGATTTGTTCGAAATGGCTGTTATACCGAAGATCTTTAAACGTGATACCCGATATCTTTAAAGATGATTGGACACTGTTATTTTGAAAGGGTAGTGTGGGACCTGAGGGAATTTACTCGTGGCTTGTGAAGAGAAATTCATAGCCACAGATCTAGGAATCACGAAACATTTAATTATTAGAATAAAGAGGTACGTTATGCAGAAGTCTCTGTACATTGATCCGGAAAAGTGTACCGGGTGTCTTCAATGTGAAATGGCTTGTTCGTTTGAGCAGACGGGGGTGTTTAACCCATCGCAATCGCGTATAAAAGTCTTCAGTTTTGAGGAAGAGGGCCGCAAGGTACCTTATACCTGCACGCAGTGCGACGAGGCTTGGTGCATGCAGGCCTGCCCGGTTGACTCAATCAAACTCGACGCGACCACTGGGGCAAAGGTAGTGCAAGATGAGACATGTGTAGGTTGTAAAGTGTGTACGATCTCTTGTCCGTTTGGCACGATCAACTATGTTGTCGACACCGGCAAGGTCGCGAAATGCGATTTGTGCGGTGGGGATCCAGCGTGTGTAAAGGCGTGTCCAACCGACGCGATCACTTACGTGGACGCAAGCTGGACTGGTTTAGATAAGATGCGTAAGTGGGCTGCAAAAGCCAATGACGCAAGTTTGTAAGGAGAAATAAATAATGGCGTGGACGCGAAAAATCCTGCGGGTAAACCTTACGAAAGGGACCTGCACCGCTGAAGATTTGAATATGGAGTGGGCCATGGATTACCTCGGATCACGAGGCCTGGCTACAAAGTATTTGGTAGAAGAAATTGATCCAAAAGTCGATCCGTTATCAGCTGATAACAAACTCATTATGGCGACAGGTCCGATGACCGGTACAATCGCTTCAACGGGCGGTCGTTACACCGTTGTGACCAAAGGCCCCCTGACCGGAGCAATTGCATGCTCGAATTCGGGTGGCTACGTCGGTGCTGAGATGAAGTTTGCTGGTTGGGACATGGTGATCTTTGAAGGGAAATCACCGAAGCCTGTTTATCTGATGATTGAAAATGATAAGGCCGAGCTACGTGATGCATCCCACCTTTGGGGTACCTCGACATGGCATACTGAAGAGCAAATCAAAAAGGAAAATCAGGACCCACAAATCCGCATTTCTTCAATTGGTAAGGCTGGTGAAAATCAGGTTTTATTTTCTTGCGTCGTAAACGACTTACATCGTGCTGCTGGTCGTTCTGGTGTTGGCGCAGTCATGGGATCAAAGAACCTCAAGGCAGTTGCGATTCGTGGAACTAAGGGGATTAGTAATGTTGTCAATCCAGCGGAGTTCCAGAAAGTGACCGCTGAGAAAAAGCAAATCCTTGCTGAGAATGCCGTGACAGGCGAAGGTCTTCCGACCTACGGTACCCAAGTTCTGATGAACGTGATCAACGAGATGGGTGCTCTTCCGACGCGGAATTTCAAAGATGTCAAGTTCGAGAGTGCCAATGATATATCTGCGGAGGCCATGGCGACTCCTCGCGAGAGTGACGGTAAAGCACAATTGATAGCGAACCAGGCATGCTTCGGATGTACCATTGCATGTGGGCGTGTTTCTAAGATCGACAAAGATCATTTTTCCGTTCAGCAGAAGCCGCAGTACCATGGTGCCTCTGGAGGTCTCGAGTATGAAGCGGCTTGGGCACTCGGCGCTGCGAACGGCGTAAAGGATCTTGAAGCGCTGCAATATGCGCAAATGGTATGCAACGAGCAAGGCTTTGATCCAATTTCGTTCGGAGCCACAGTCGGCGCCGTGATGGAGATGTACGAAAACGGAACCATAGACGAGGAGACGATCGGTCTGAAAGCGCCATTCGGTTCGGCGGAAGCTCTTTGTGAGTTAGTCGATATGACAGCCAACGGTGAGGGCTTCGGCGTCGAGATAGGGCTTGGCTCAAAGCGCCTCTGTGAAAAGTATGGTCAGCCTGAGCTCTCAATGAGCGTGAAAGGGCAAGAGTTCCCAGCGTACGACCCTCGTGGCATCCAGGGGATGGGTTTGACCTACGCAACATCAAACCGTGGCGCTTGTCATTTACGGTCTTATACTGTCGCATCAGAAACGCTGGGTATTCCAGTGAAAACCGATCCGCTTGCGACTGAAGGGAAACCAGGTCTTGTGATGGCGTTCCAGGACGCGACGGCGGCATTCGATTCGTCTGGTCTTTGCGTTTTTACCAGCTTCGCCTGGGGTCTTGGGGATATTCAGGCGCAGATTGACGCTGCCTGTGAAGGCGACTGGTCTGAGGAAAAACTTCAAGAAGTTGGAGAGCGGATCTGGAATATGGAGAAGCTCTTCAACCTTGAAGCCGGATTGACCAAGGAAGATGACCAGTTACCGACACGGTTGACCACTGAGGCAGCGACCGAAGGTCCTGCGAAAGGCTTGGTTGCAGGGGTTCCTGAAATGCTTCCCGAGTACTACGAACTCCGTGGTTGGGATAAAGATGGTGTGCCATCCGCTGAGAAGCTTAAGAGCCTCGGGCTGTAAACCGACAGCTTCATGGATTTGATGGGATTATCGTCCATGTAAGTTGAGCAATCGAAAGCCCTCCAGACCGTTTGGTTGGAGGGCTTTTTACCTTAGATAAAAAGCATCAATTTGAGGCAAACAATGAAGTATCTAATTCTGGGTAATGGACCAGCGGGAGTCATTGCCGCGGAAACGCTCCGTAAAGCGGACCCTAAAGGTAAGATCACGATGGTTGGTTCGGAAGATGAGCCGCCTTACTCACGTATGGCAATTCCTTACTTGTTAGAGGGAAATATCGATGAGGCGGGAACCTACCTTCGTAAAGCAAAAACACATTTTAAGAAATTAAAAATCACAAACAAAATTGCCAAGGCAACAGGGATCGATTCGGATGCGAAGACGGTGGCTTTAGACGATGGTTCATCTGAGAAATATGATAAGTTATTAATCGCTACCGGCTCGTATCCGATTCGTCCACCGATTCCGGGTATTGATCTCCCGCACGTGCACACGTGCTGGACGTTGGAAGATGCGCGAGCAATTGCTGATCTGGCGAAACAGGGTAAGAAGGTCGTGCAAGTTGGAGCTGGTTTCATTGGCTGTATTATTTTAGAGGCATTCGCAAAGAACGGTGTTGATTTGACCGTGGTTGAGCTAGGTGACCGAATGGTTCCCCGGATGATGACGCACAAAGCCGGTGGCATCATCAAAGACTGGGTTGAGGATAAGGGTGTTCGAGTCGTGACATCGGCTAAGGTCGAAACGATTGCTGCTCCCGGGCAAACCAGCGCATCATTGCTGGATTCACTTAAGAATTTGTTTGGCGGGACATCATCTGACTCGGTTGCGGAGGATCAGATGACGGTCACTTTGTCGACCGGTGAAAAAATTGGCTGTGATCTCGTTGTCATGTCAGCCGGGGTTAAGCCAAATATTGGTTTTCTGACTGGCTCTGGTGTGCAAGTAGCAAACGGTATTTTGACCGACCGCAATATGCGTTCATCGGTTGCTGATATTTACGCGGCAGGCGATGTCGCTGAAGCGCCGGATTTGTTTAGTAATTCACCGATGGTTTCTGCGATTCAGCCAAATGCGGCAGATCAAGCACGAATTGCTGCATTGAACATGGCCGGTAAATCTGCGGAGCATGCGGGCGTTCTTGCGATTAACGTGCTGGATACACTTGGACTGATCTCAAGCTCCTTTGGGCAATGGGAGGGCGTTGATGGTGGTGAGGGAGTTGAATTGTCTGAGCCGAAACTTAGTCGATATATTAGCCTCCAGTTTAAAGATGATGTATTGGTCGGAGCAACCTCGGTTGGGTTGACTCAACACGTCGGCGTTTTGCGTGGGTTAATTCAGGGAGAGGTCAATCTTGGTGAATGGAAAGACATTTTGATGGAAGAGCCTTTGCGGGTTATGGATGCATATCTCGCATGCGCGCAGCAGCCTATGGTTTTGAATGGGTAGCGCAACTGCGACATTAAAATTGTATGCAAGTCTGTCGGAATTTCTCCCTGCGGGTGCAGTAAAAAATGAAGCCGAGATCGAAGTTGGAAAAGCCGACAGTATCGCTCGAATTATCGAGAGATACGAGCTTCCTGAGCGTCTGGTTCATTTGGTGGTTATCGATGGAGTGTACATTGAGCCGGAGGATCGGTCGCTTCGAATTTTGAGTCCAGGTGAGGTTTTAGCCATCTGGCCCCCTGTTGCTGGAGGCTGACCATGTACGGCTCGGACAATCTTGATGTGCTTGTGAGGACGGTCTCAGCGACGCCTAAAGAGTATATTAGCGGACTTAAACAGGCGGTGCCCGGGGGTATTGTAGCTGATGGTCATGAGATCACCGTGCGGGATGGGGCGGTCTCCATCCATATTCAGATTGAAATACTGCCAGATTATGTGATTGCACTAATGCGTCTTCCATCTTTGCGAGTCACTTGGGCTTTTCAGTCTGGTAGTGATGATGAGCGGGCCAAATGCCTGAAGCGTATCGACTGGTCGATGAAACGTGGCGGCGGCTAGATGAATGATCAGCAACTGCTGCGATACAGTCGACACATCGTTCTGGACGAGTTTGATACGGATGGCCAAGAGCGTTTACTGAATTCTCACGTACTCATCATCGGTATGGGTGGTCTCGGATCTCCGGTCGCAAGCTACCTCGCATCGGCCGGAATCGGACAACTAACAGTCTGCGATTTCGATGATGTAGATGAATCGAACTTGCAACGGCAAATTTTACATCGTGATACGCGTCTCGGAATGAACAAGGCGTTGTCGGCGAAAATTGAGCTTGAGGCAATCAATGGAGGCTGTCGAATTAACCCGGTGGTGGAGCGGTTGGAGCGTGAGGCGCTCGATCAATTGGTCACATCCGTCGATGCGGTTGTTGATGCATCGGATAACTTTGAAACTAGGCACGCAATCAACCGCGCATGTTTCCAATCTCGAAGACCGCTGGTGAGCGGTACTGCAATTAACTACATCGGTCAGCTTGCTGTTTTTGATTTACGTGATCATGCAGAGCCTTGCTATGCGTGTTTGGTACCTGAAGACACCCCTAGTACTGTTGACCAGTGTAGTACCTCCGGGGTTTTGGCCCCGTTAACTGGAACAATCGGAAGCATGCAAGCAACAGAGATCATAAACTTCCTCGTTTTTGGAGAAAGTCGACTGTCGGGACGCATGCTCCTCTACGACGCGCGCGAGTCGCAGTGGAATGCGGTTCCCGTAAAAAAACGGGGAACATGCTCGGTGTGTGGGTCTATCTGACAAGCGTTAGTATACCTTAAATAATTGAATTGTTTGGTATTTACGAGAATCGATCACCCTTAGCTTGCGTCAGTATGGTGTTTTGTTACTGGTGATAAATAGAGGGTGTAGCATCCAGTCACCAATCAGCGCGTCCAATTTTTATCTATTCTCTGTCAAATATTTGTCATTAATTCAATTTTATGCTTCACTTTGCGATGTCGTTACGGAGTACGGCTCGCCTGAATAACAAGGACGGAGCTGGCTCCGTTTTTGCGTTTAGGCCTGTCACAAGGAGGGGATAAACAAAAGATATAACATTTGTTCCAGTGCCTGAGGAGGCAAGACATGACATTTACAAAACTTCTAAAGGGATTAGTCCCTGTAGGTCTGCTGACAGCGCTGCCATCATCAGCGTTTGCCACGGCCAACCTCGCGTCAGACGATTTCGTAGGAATATCGTTCTGGTTAATTTCCATGGCTATGCTTTCCGCTACGATCTTCTTTTTATGGGAAGTTCAAAACGTAGAGGGGAAATGGAAAACATCTCTGGTTGTTGGAGCACTGGTTTGCTTCATTGCAGCCGTGCACTATTTTTATATGCGCGATGTGTGGGTCGCTACGGGCGAAACGCCAACCGTCTACCGCTATATTGATTGGTTGTTGACCGTTCCACTTCAGATGATTGAGTTCTATCTGATACTTGCTGCCATCGGTTTGGCATCAGCTGGAATGTTCTGGAGACTATTGATCGGCACAATGATCATGTTGGTTGCGGGTTTCATGGGCGAAGCTGGTTATATCGATGCTACCGTCGGATTTGTCATAGGGATGCTGGGATGGTTCTACATTCTGTATGAAATTTTTGCTGGCGATGCAGGAAAACAGGCGGGACAAGCCTCAGCGGCAGTTCAGAGTGCATTTGGAAATATGCGCTTAGTGGTCACTATCGGCTGGGCTATCTATCCTCTCGGTTACGTCCTTGGTTACTTCGTGATGGTTGACGCGTCTGGTGCAACTACGGCAGCAGCAAGTCAAACGTTGAACGTGGTTTATAACCTCGCTGACATTGTCAACAAGTTGGCGTTCTGCTTGTTAGTTTGGTACGCCGCAACGTCAGATAACAAAAACTTAAATCCTGCTTCAGCTTAAAAGCGGGACAATCGGGGTCTCTTCAGAGACCCCGTTTTCAATGCGTTCCCTCGATGAATAGTGCGTATTGAAAACGGAATGAGATAAAAAAAACTAAGGATGGATTGACGCGAGGTATCATCATGGAAGCGTTTGACTTTGGCCTGTTAGAGAATGATCTTATTGAGCTTGAACATAATCTTCGGAAATATGGGTCGAAGCCCGTTAAAGACGAAATCAGTCTCAACCAGCTGTTTATTGATCACCTGGGTTCCGGTGGTTCTAGGACCCGCGCATTACTCGCACTTGCAGCTGGCCACTCACAGTCGCTAGAAAAAACTGCACGATTATCGATCGCGACCTCCGTTGAGTTATTGCATCAAGCCTCACTAATCCATGATGACGTTCAGGACGAGGATTCGACTCGACGTGGACAAGCGGCCGTGTGGACCGTCGCCGGAAAGTCGTCTGCAATTTGCCTCGGCGATGACCTGATCGGTGCTGCATTTGAAGAGCTAGCGCGGTTACCGGTGCATCATATCCATAACTTACCTCGGCTGGTAACGATGCTATCGCGTGGTATCAGTGTGATGGCTGCCGGTCAAACCATCGATTGTCAATGGACTCCAGAGTTACGAATCTCTTTTGACGATTACGAGCAGATCGTACGACAGAAAAGCGGTCCGTTATTGGGCCTACCAATCGCGATGGTTCTTGCACTTGCCGATGGATCTGACGAGGATGTGTTGCAAGTACTCGCGGGTGCATCGTCGATTGGTGTTGCTTATCAGCTGGCCGATGATCTCTCCGATCAGGTGGAAGATTTTAATCAGAGATTAAACGGTTATTGGGTTCTTGCTGATAATATTATAGATGGTTCAGACCCCGAAGTTGCTCTGAGAGAGCGTTTTGACTGGCATCTTGAACATGCGAGACAGCGGGTGCGAACGTTGCCTCCGTTTTGTATCGAAGCCTTTGAAGTTTTGATTCAAGCACTCCATCAGAAATATCCCACCTTCCAGGTTGCTGCGTGACAAAGAGTGCGCTGGTCGTTGGCTCAGGTTTTGGCGGTATCGCAACTGCCTTGCGCCTTCGCGCTCTTGGATTAGATGTTCATGTCGTTGAGCGCCAAGAATCGATCGGTGGCAGAGCTCAGGTGTTTGAAGTCGGTGGGTATCGTCATGATGCTGGACCAACCGTTATTACCGCCCCATTCTTATTTGATGAATTGTTTGAGCTTTTCGGTGAACGCCGAGAGGATCACATCGAGTTTCGAGAGTTAACACCTTGGTATCGATTTGTCTTCCCGGACGGCGATCACTTTGATTATGGCGGTACGCTTGAGAATACATTAGCTGAGATTGGTCGGATTGAGCCTAAGGATCAGGCTGGTTACGAGTCATTGGTTCAGCATTCGAAAGCAATGTTTGATATTGGTTTTTCTCAATTAGCCCATCAGCCATTTCATGAAATTAAAACCATGGCGAAGCAGATCCCGCATTTAGCAAGGCTTCGCAGTGATCGGTCAGTGTGGGACATGGTTTGCAAACATCTGTCGCACGAAAAATTACGACAAGCATTTTCAATCCAGCCGTTGTTGGTCGGTGGGTCGCCATTTGACACGACGAGTATCTATGGGTTAATCCATTATCTCGAACGTGCATTCGGGATCTTTTTTGCGATGGGCGGTACCGGCGCACTTGTCGAGCAGTTGAAGCAGTTAATGCTTCGGCAAGGGATCACCTTCCAAACTGGAACAACGGTGGCTGAATTATTGACGTCACAACATAAAGTGTCTGGTGTGAAGCTCGAGTCAGGCGAAGTCATCACTGCAGACTACGTGGTTTTTAACGGTGATCCGATGTATCTGTACCGGGAGTTACTACCGGAGAACAAAATTCCGTTTACGACACGTCTCAAGAGAGACTACAGCAAACTCTCAATGGGTTTGTACGTCTTATTTTTTGGTGCGAACAAACAATACAGCGATGTGGCCCACCATACAATTTGGATGGGACAACGTTATAAAGATCTACTCGATGATATTTTTCATCGTCAAGTACTCGCTGAAGATTTCTCGTTGTATTTGCATCGTCCAACAGCGACTGATCCGTCGTTTGCTCCAAACGGTCACGATAGTTTCTATGTTCTTGCCCCCGTACCGCATCAGGGTGGCTGCATTGATTGGGCCGTCGAGGAACCGAAGCTCCGATCCCGTATCATTGATGCGCTGGATCGAACGATCCTGCCTGATTTGAAAGCACATATACAGGCTCCCTTCTCGATGACTCCGGATCATTTCGCGGAAGATTATTTGTCATATCAGGGCGCCGGATTTTCAATAGCACCTTTGTTTACACAATCAGCATGGTTTCGATTTCATAACAAGGCCGAAGGGTTCGAAAATCTCTATCTCACAGGAGCGGGCACACACCCCGGTGCCGGGATGCCAGGGGTCATTTCGTCGGCAAAAGTTGTCGAACAACTGGTGAAAGAAACGATTGTGAAGCGCGCTTTAGTCTAGGGAATCGTATGAACAAACAACAATTAAAAAAATACGGAACCACTTTTCATTTTGCGAGCCATTTTCTGTCTACGGCTCAAATGCAATCAGCAGCAGAATTGTATGGGATTTGTCGTGAAATTGACGATCTGGCAGATACAGCGAGCGATACGAGTCAGGCACGTACGCAATTATTGATTTTACGACGAGCGCTAATCGATCGAGATAACGCGCACCCTATTGTCGCCAAAGCACTCGCGATTCAGCCATCGATTAGCCTTGATGCTTTGATTGAATTGACCGACGGCGTTCTGCTTGATACTGAAAAAGTTGCGATCCATAGTGAAGCAGAACTCCTACGATATTGTTATCAGGTCGCAGGTACGGTTGGTCTTTTGATGTGCGATCTATTTGGTGTGAAAGATCCAGTTGCTCGACATCATGCGGTCGATTTGGGTGTTGCTATGCAGTTAACCAACATTTGCCGTGATGTTTATGAAGACGCTCTGAACGGTCGGGTCTATTTACCCGGTGATCTTTTTGAATCAATTACCGCAGAAAAGATTGTGTCGCCCGATGCACAGACTACAGAAAGCGTCAAACACGTGGTTGGATATCTACTCAGTGAAGCAGAGATTCGTTATGAGTCTGGTATTTCTGGTCTCTGTTTCCTTCCGACGCAAGCGCGATTGGCGATTTACGTGGCCGCACTGACCTACCGTGAGATCGGTTTGGTGATCGCTGATCGTCGCTTTGATATCTGGGTTGGCCGCGCCTTTACTACTAAAACGCAAAAATGCTTGATTGCTTTGCGATGCGTTGTCACCTTCCTTTTTTCGAGGAAGGCGCATCAATATCAGGGGTTTCACGACGCCGAGTTGCATCGAGGGTTGAATAATCGCCCTGGGGTCCACTGGGCTTGATGCGATGGATCGCTGGGTTCATATCATCGGCGGTGGTCTAAGCGGTTTATCTCTCGCCGGTTCGCTTGCTCAATTTAAAAAATTACCCGGCCAGGTGCTGATTTCTGAGCCGAAGCCGGGCTCCTTAGCAGCAAAAACCTTCAGTTTTTGGTATACCGGCAGTGAGCGTGCATTCCTTAGACCGGAGTATTCGAGTAGTCGCTGGACGCTCAGTAGCGGTGATGATCATGTGTCTCATCACGGGTCTCGCTTTGAATATGGGACCCGGTCGGGAAAACATGTTCTAGAAACTGCGCTGAATGCAATCGATGCGCATCCTCAAATTGACCTTGTGGATGAGTTGATTCACGCGAGCCCAAAGGCAACTCACTGCTTTGATAGTCGTCCATGCTCGGTTGATGCGTTTCAATTAACGCAGAGTTTTGCAGGGACTGAGGTTGTTTTTGAACAGCCACACGGAATTCTGGAAGTTGGGTTGATGGACTGCATGCGAGCAACTGACTCGGGGCTTCAGTTTGTTTATTTACTTCCGTTGGGCGCCAATCAATTATTGGTGGAGCATACTGAGTTCACCTCGAAACCCGCTGATTTTTCAGCCTTGGATCGTTTGAACATCAGCTATTTACAGCAACGATTTCCTGACCAGCCATATCGGGTGGTCCGAACTGAGGCTGCACACATTCCGATGGGGTTCAAACAGGAAGCGAATCATTTAGGGATTCCCATTGGCGCCCGAGGTGGCATGACTCGCGATGCAACTGGCTACGGTTATCGAACCATTCGCTACGCTTGTCAGCAGATGGCCAACCAGTTGGTGACCGATAATGTTACTCAACCGTTTAAAGGATCGGCGGTCACCACCTGGGCTGATCGCCTGTTCTTGAACCTTATTGAACATCGGCCAGATATTATTCCTCAACTCCTGATGCAGATCGCAAATCAGATGCGCCCGGACCGTTTTGCGGCGTTCATGATGATGCGCTCTCCTGTCGATTTGATTCATATGTTGCGAGCAGCTCCTGCTAAGCCATTTACTTGCGCTTTATTGGGGAGATATCGATGGATCTGAGCTTAGTGTTAGCATCTTGTCTGGTCTCGTTGGTCGGGTTACCCCATGGGGCACTCGATCCCATGGTCGCGACGAGATATGGATTAATCCGTGACCTTCCTTCGAGCGTTTGGTTTCTCACGATTTATAGCACTATCGTTGGTCTTGTGATTGGCTTTTGGTTACTGCTACCCAGTCTGGCTCTTGTTTTATTTTTATTGATCTCGAGCCTTCATTTTGGTCGCGATTGGAAGTACAAGGTTTCGTTCGGTGGTTTTGGCTACGGTGCCTTCGTGCTTGGCTTGCCGGCCTGGACATTCCCCGAACAAGTCGAACAAATCTTTGGATTCCTTATTTTTGAAAATTCGGCTCCAATACCAACAGTTCTACTGCAAGCCCTCGGTTTGATCGGTGGATTCATGTTACTTGCCGATCGTAAAAAGCTCTCAATACTCCGGTTGGCTGAGCTTTCCGCGTTAGCCTTGGTCGCTTTTGCGTTGGAGCCCTTATGGTATTTTGTTATATATTTTTGCGGGTTCCACAGTCCACGCCATTTGATTGCTGAATTCACAACGATGAAGAAAGAAACACGCTTTATTGCGTATATCGTGATGTTGTTGTTGACGATTGTGACCTTGGGTGTGGCTGCGGTGTCGGGCGCCCACATCGAAAAATATTATGAATCAATTGATATCGTTCTATACCAAGTGATTTTTATTGGATTGGCCGCTTTGACGGTACCGCATATGTGTTTACTCGAATGGGCCGCGAGGCAGCGTCATGAATAATCTCGAGCGAAAGCGTGGACATATCGAAGTGGCATTGGAACAACAGTCCTTACGGAGTTGTTTCGACCGCATTCGGCTCAAACATCGTGCGTTACCAAATGTCAGTTTGAAAGCGATCCATCTAAAGACCGACTTTTTTGGTAAGCCGGCAGCAGCACCGTTCTTTGTAAGCTCGATGACTGGAGGGCCTTCAGAATCTGAACGCATCAATCGACATCTTGCTGAGGCATGCAATGAGTTGGGAATCGCGATGGGTGTTGGATCTCAGCGGATCAGTATCCAAGAGGGGAATGTTTCAGGCCTGACCTGGTCGGTACGCAATGCCATCGGTGAACGCCCTTTATTCGCGAATTTTGGTGCCGTTAATTTGCCTCAACTCGACACCATACAAGATTTAGGTCGGATTCTTGACTCGATTGAAGCGGATGCTCTCATTCTTCACTTGAATCCGATGCAGGAAGTCTTTCAGTCGAGTGGTGACACAGACTGGAGAAATATTATCGATGATATTGCTCAGGTATGCGCCTGGTCACCCGTTCCCGTGGTAGTGAAAGAGGTGGGATTTGGGCTTGACGTTCGATCGGCGAAAGCACTGGTAGCAAGCGGAGTTGACGTCCTTGATGTCGCTGGGATGGGTGGTACACGATTTGCCGATATTGAAATCGCGTTGAATCCCGAAATTCATGAAACCTTGTCTTCGGAGAGCGTATTCGACGGCTGGGGATACACTACGATCGAGAGTTTGAGCATGATTAAGAGCGCGCTTCCGCAAACCACTTGCTGGGCATCTGGGGGTATCCGGAATGGTTTGGATGTAGCGAAGTCGATGTGCCTCGGGGCAAGCGCTGTGGGTGTCGCGGGTAAGTTGTTGCGTCCGGCAACCGAATCGACTGAGGCAGTGCTTGCGACTCTGCAACAATTTATGAGTGAGCTGAAAATCAGCTGCTTTGGTCTTGGTGTTGAATCATCGAAAGATTTAAATCGATCACATATTTTGGAAATTACGGATGCAGATTAAAGAAATTGCATGGGCTGATTCGAACAGCTAGCACTCGCTCAAAGAGCAGCCAGACGGTTCTATAGAACTATCGATCGATGGGAACACTGTTAATTTTCACGAAAGGCAAGCAGTCGAGACTTTGATTGAGGCATGGTCTCGGTTTGAATCACAATCACACGAGCCAGTTGAACGGAAATCGAATGCTGTCGCAACTGAGGAGCGACCTGCATCAGTGGGTGCTGATTTCCCGAAAAAAGTCCGAAATGCCATTTTCATAATGGTTGCAGTGGGTGCAACCATTTTAATCGTGGACAGTCTCCTGCACGTGATGTAGCTGGAGATTTTGATCTGGAGGATAGCAGACCCTTGGGGAGTACTCAGATGCTATCAACTGAAACACTCCACAAGGATATGGTTTATTGGTCCAAGGATCCTGTGGGGAAAGGCCTAAGCTGTCCTGAAATCGACAGCTTTATTTGGACGCGGTACATCCATTATGCGATCACCTATGCATCCGAGATTCATTGAAGTGTTATCAACCGAGTAAAGATTATGCTGACATGATTGAGTCTTACGTAACTTCTCCGGGCCCGAAGATGCAAAAATTGTAGCCTGAAATGCTTGCCTCGATCCCCAGCGGTCGTTCAATAGACTCGCGCTCGTAACTTTTCGGATCGCCCGATTCGTCGAATACGCCAATCCTCTGAAGAGGAACAAGTACGATATATGAACATGCGTTCGGAAGCTAAATCAGTGAGCGCATGTGTTGTTTTTTTATTCTTAGAACAAGAAATTAATTATGGCTGACGCTCTAGTAGGATGCACTGTTTTGAATGCTGTGTGGACAGTTCCCAACAATATGTGGTGGTCCCAGTAAGGTGTAATTGGTTTTTAAAGCCCTAAAGGATCCGCTGGTTTGTTTGTTGATTTTGTTGAACGTCTGTGGTTAGTCTATAGTCAAGGTATGTGATCTTAAAGTCAGCTAACTAAAACGAGCTTAAGGGCCAGAATCGCTGTGTCTACCGATTCAATGTTGGGAAATACATAGCACGTCAATTTGACGTAAGTTGAAAAATCGTTCGGCCGGTATTTTTGATCGCGTTCCAATTGACCTTAATGCAACATTTGGAGTCATGTTCATGGGTTTTAATCGATTTAAGGGCATGTTGATTTGGTGCGCCATAAGTATTGGTATGGTGCTCAGCCCCATGGCAACGGCTGAAAGTTTTCGGTTGGTATCAGTGATTCATCCTAAAGATCATCCTTTGACGATTGGTGGGTTCCATATGGGATCTGCGATTGTCAGTGAGTCAGAGGTGGACAGGCTTCCGAGTCAACTGACGTTTGCAGGCCAATTCAACATATCTGGGAGTGCTGAAAGTCCAAAAAAAATAAAGCAGATCGCGGAAAAGTATTACAAGTTCCCCGAATTTCTGGAGTCTGGTGGGTCAAGGTTGATTTATGAGGAGACACACATCATCTCCATCAACTTTAAGCCTCTTGGCGACGGAGTCTCAGACGAAGATGCTTACTTCGAAGGGTCTTTTGCATTTGAGGGTGTTACTGGGCAATTCACAGGGCTCACTGGAAACTGCGATTATAGCTGGACCTTACAGCCTCAAAATTTTGCTGTGATGCGAGCGGAATGTGAAACAAACTAGAGATCGAAACGAATGATTGGTATTTGCAGGGACATGAAAAATTTTATTTTTATCATCGGGATGGCAGTTTCTTCGATCAGTAACACGGCTCAGTCTTCCTCTGTTACTAGAGGAGAATTCGAGGCCACTGGGCCGATGTGGCCACACTGGATTAGGTTGTCTGGGCCAGTAGTGTCCAACGTCGACGGAGAAAAAAATAAGACAGAAATCACAGGGGGTTACAACCTAGGATCTTGGTTCGTATTTAACTCGAGCGATCAACTTTTTCCTGATTTCACTCCGTTTAAGGTTGATGGATTGATCTATATCGTACGTACCGGTAAAGACATCAACCTCAAAGGCGCGGGGACGATTGTCGACGAGGATAACGATGAAATGTTTATGATCATAAGACGGAATGACGGCACTTCAGAAAAAGGTGGCGCTGGTATGGTGGTTATTACAGGCGGAACGGGCAAGTACGTTGGTATTAAAGGGAAATGTCCGTACGATTTGAAATTCCCACAACCGGGTTACGGGGATCTTTTCTTTCGGTGTAGGTGGGTTAAGAAAAGTTAGGGTTAGTTGCATGGCAGAGACAAGTTGACGAGACGAAGGTTGGCAAAGGTCCTGTTTGGTTGATGTTGGTTTAACACAGGAGGCTTGCCTCTTAAGTGTAGATACATAGCCAAGTAATAATGCCCAGGTATCATTCGTAGGGTATAAGGTTGCTTCTGCTCAGAACAATATAAGACACACGAGATAAGTGAGGAAAACCCATGAAAATACTTAAGTTTTTTTGTCCGGTTAGTTTGCTACTAACTTTTTCGGGTGGATTGATGGCAGGGCCGCACACATTCGTCTGGGATGCAAAAAATTCATTCATATCCTTCGCTATGAATGAAGTTACCGTGACCGGGGGCCAAATTGACGGAGTCTATAAAGTGACTCAGTCAACCAGTGAGATCCTCGAGGAGGGTTCAGTTCTAAACAAGCGCTGTGTGTTTTTCATAGAAGAGAAACCGGAGGGTGTCGATTCTATCGGTCGTTGTGAGGTTAAAGACTCTGGCGGCGACGAATTCTACACCGTGATTCGTAGAACAAGGGGTAACCTAACAGACGGTGGATTAGGAGAAATGGAGATCCTCGGGGGTACTGGGAGATACGAAACCTTTAAGACCAAATGCTCATACAGAGAAACGTTTTTTCCCGAGGATCCGAAGCGGGTTGAGGCTGTTGGGTCTTGCGGATCATAGGTCGCTGATTCACTATCACGAGGCAGCCGATGAGAGCGGCATTTGCAACTTTATTTTCTGTCGAGAGGCCAATAACGACCCTCAGTATAGCGTTCGCTGTCGCTGCGATTTTGTTGGTTGGTGTATCCGGATTGGTTACGTTAAACAATGCAGAAAGCTTCAAGCAGTTCTCTCTGGACTTGCAACGAGATCAGATAGACGCCCCTCTAACTACGACTGTGGTCGACTTATGGTCGGCATACGAAGAGCTAATCACTGAGTTTGCGAGTGATGAATCTGCGTCAAACGAACTACTCGATGTCAGTACTCAAATTCGAAAAGCCATAAAGGATGGGGATTCTGACCTTGTTGAATTGCTGAGTTTTGAAGGCTCAATCCTTTTACTGGAGACGTTAGAAAAAGTTCGTTTGAAAAATATTGACGACAAATACACATTACGTGGAACTAGTTTAGTGTTTACCGAGGGTCTTGGTTTCACTGTTTCGGAATGGGGGAATGATCAGATATTGAACCCACCTATCGAAATTATCAGCAATTTATATAACAGAGACTTAGGGTCTGAATATGATCCCATGACCTTCGTTTGGCTCGAAAATGAAGTTCCTTATATGACCGTAGGTGTTCCTGTTGGCGCTCCCATTCAGTCATATTTGCTGGTTCATGTCGAAGGGCTGCCAGCTTTGGTTAATGTTGATAGACGCTTGGGCGCCGAAGTGGCATTCCTTTCGAAAACCGGAAACGTACTATTACGCCTACGGGACATTGATTTTGGAAATGCAGCGGAACGAGACATTTCAACATTCGACCTTCAAGTTCCAAATTCATTTAGCGTGATACTGGATGATAATTCGAATGAGCCAAAGCTGGGATTGATCAAGATTTCGACTGATACTTCAGAACTGAATGCATCGCTAGCTAAAGCTTCTCGAAATTCAATATTAGTATCCATGGTCGCAGTTCTGGTGGTGGCTGCTATTGCTTTGTCATTGGTTATTATTATCGTTAAGCGTCTTTTTGAATTGAGATTTGAGGCCGAAAAGGATCTATTGAGTTCGATAAACGCCGCAGCCCGAATCCAGACAGCCTTGTTACCGGATCCAACATCTCGAGACGTCGAAATACAGGCTAAATGGCTCCCGTTAGACGTTGTTGGAGGTGATATTTATCTAGTCCAGGAAGAGCCAGATAGAACGATAGTAGCTGTTATCGATTGCACTGGGCACGGCGTACAGGGTTCGTTTCTGTCTGTTCTAGCTCATACTGCTTTTCACTCGACTATCTCAGACCATAGAGAGGCAAACGCTGGAGAGTTGTTGCAAGAAATGCAGTTAAGAATGCTTGCTACTTTGGCGCAGGTAGGCGAAACCAAGGCACAAGAAGGATTCGATGGATCTATTTGCGTTTTCTACGGCGGTTCAAATGTCTGCGAATTCGCGGGGATTAATGCAAGTATTCTCTTGGTAAATAAGCAGGAGAAAAGTAGGTTTGTTGAGGGCATGAAGATAATGAACAAAATCATTGGGAATATTGGCGCTGAAACTCAATTTGTTGACTTCAAGGATAACCAAATTCTAATGTTTTCGGACGGTTTAACCGATATCCCAGGTGGCGAAAAAGGAAGGTTGTTAGGTAAGCGTCGGCTATTGCAATGGATCGAACAGCATAAAAAACGTAGCCCTGGAGAATTGATCGATGGATTGGAAAAACTAGTTTCGGATTACGGGAAGGGTTGGGCGAGGAGAGATGACCTAACCTTCTTGTTGGTAACTCAAAGTGATAGCGCTAGTGTCACCAGTTAGTGCCTACGTCCGGATTACGATAAAACTGGTTGCTTTGATGCTTTTGCCAGGAGGCATAGCCTACCCGTCTGATCTAGAGAAGGGTGAGTTTCATTTCAATCTGCCCAGTTGGCATTCATTCATTCGTCTGGATGGTCCTATTAAAGAGCTGCCAGGCGGTACTACGCATCGATTGGAGGTGATCGGTGGCTACCATCGGGGAGGGATGAACGTAACTAAATCAGATCATCCCCTATTCCCGGTGAGCGCTCCTTTTGCCGCAGAAGCCGTGGTATTCGTTCAAAAAATTGGTACTAACGTCACCCTGAAGGGACGGATAAGATATATCGATGAAGACCAAGATCAATGGCATGGGATCATTCGACGTAACGATGGAACCATCAAAGAGGAAAATAGCGGAGGAGCCGGTTATTTGGTCCTTACAGGGGGTACCGGGAAATACATCGGCATCAGAGGCAAGTGTCCTTATGATGTGTCATATAAGAAAGAAGGTTTTATGTTGGTGCCAACCGTGTGTTCTTGGCTTAAGAGACGTGGTGAAAAGTAGTGAAGGGAGAAAGGTGACAATATATCGCTGATAGTAGTTAGCTAAATGGGTTTATATCCCCGAGACAGAGTGTCCCAAGCCCATACAGAATATTCCCCTCGCACTCTATTGATCATCATGCGGGCGGTTAGGAAAAAACTACAAAGCCGGCATCAACGGTGTTGTTGTGACTGTGTAGATAGTGTCCACTGATTGGTACATTTACAGAGGCCTCGCTGCTCTAAAAGAAAAAGGATATTTATCGTGTTTTTAGAATTAATTGTCGATTCGGTAAACTAGTAACGCCTAAATGGGTAGTGATTAAAAAAACCGACTCAGATCCAAGATTAGATAAAATTTTGATCTCCGCTGACGATCGATTGTTCGTGAATTGAGATGTTGCTCGAAATTCTTACTAAGTGAAGAGGGAATTACCAGCCGTTTTCTAGGGCGTTTGGGTTATGATGAGGATGCGTTATACAGAGGCTTTATGGACGATTTAGACCCTGATGTAATTCAAAAGCTCATAGCCGATATACCAAATGAGCCGACTCGTTTGGAAATCGAGAAAGTTTTTCGTGAATTTCAAAGACTAAAAAAAACACTGGCGAGGCTTGTCAAACACGCTGATCGAACCGAAAAGAAGTTAGAGCAAGCGGCGGCAGAGGCGGCGGAAAAAAGTCAAGAAGTTCAGGAATTGTCAAAGCAACTCGCTAAGTACCTGTCACCTCAAATATACAGCCAAATTTTTGAAGGTGGTCAACACGTATCACTGTCCAGTAGCCGAAAAAAATTGACAGTTTTTTTCTCAGATATTGTGGATTTTACAAAGACTTCAGACTCGATGGAGTCGGAAGAGCTAACCACAATGCTTAATTTTTACTTGACCGAGATGACCAATATCGCTCTGGAGTATGGGGCGACAATCGATAAGTACGTCGGGGATGCAATCGTCATTTTTTTTGGAGATCCAGAGAGTCTGGGTGTCAAAGAGGATGCTATTCGGTGTGTCCAGATGGCCAGAGCAATGGCCACTCGTCTCAAACAAATTAGTAACACCTGGCAGGATTTTGGATTAGAACGACCGCTTCAAATCAGGATGGGTATCCACACTGGTTACTGTACGGTTGGAAATTTTGGATCAGAGAATCGAATGGATTACACCGTGATTGGGAATGGTGTCAATTTGGCAGCTAGATTAGAGTCAGCTGCTAAGCCTGGGCAGATACTAATGTCTTTTGATACGTTTGCGCAGGTAAAGGATACGGTGACTTGTGTTGAGCGAGATCAAATCCAAGCCAAGGGATTTGCTGACGATGTTCGTACGTTTGAAGCCGTCGTAGATGAGGATAATGGTTCCTCGTTACCTCTAAATATTGGACAGAATCAATTAACGATACCAGTCTCAGTTCTCTCATTAGGTGAATTGCGGGCAATTCAGAAATCTCTCCAGATAGCGTTAGAAGAGATTGGAAAAAACATTGAGGCACGATAAGGTCATTTTAGACGGTTTTATTTATTTGGAGATTGGAAGTGATTTTTACCCTCGAAAGAACTAAACGAACCCCAAGCGTCGAACTCTCTGAAAACAGATTAGTCGTGAGAGGTGAATGTTATCCAGAAAATATCGCTGAATTCAGCGAGCCAATAATTGGAAATGTCCGAGATGTTCTCGATAAAACCGAGGTCTTTGAAGTGATTTTTGAGCTACTTTATTTTAATAGTTCGTCAGCAATGTTTCTTTTTGATCTATTTAATATGCTCGATGATGCGGCAGGTGGTGGTTGTGACATTGCGGTTAGATGGCGTTATGAGGCAGACGATGATTCTATGGAGGAGGCTGGCGCCGACTTTGAGGACGCATTCGAACATGCAAGCTACGTGCTCGAACCTAGAGACGAGCTTTGACGGTTCGCCTTTTGTGCAATGATCTGGAAAGGGGACGTTGAAGATGATGCATACACAAGATTTCCATAGACTGCTCATCGAGAGGAATACTTTTTTCTGTTTTTCAGGTCCTCTTTCTGAAACTGCGTTGAGCGCAATTTCAGATGCCGTTAAGAATAGGGTGTTTGAAGCCAGTGATAAGCGCTCGCTGGCAACAAAAATATTTGCTGTTTTTATTGAACAGGCGCAGAACATCATCCGGTATTCGGCTGAGTCAATAGCCGCCGATGACGAAAACGAATCCATGGGTATTGGAACAGTTGCTATTAGTGCTTCTCAGACCGGTTTCGTTATTGAAGCGGTGAATCCAATTCGTCCGGGGATTATTCCGAAGCTTGAGCGGAATTTAATTCAGCTAAAGGCGATGAGTGGGGATGAGTTAAAAGTTGCATATACCGAAAGGCTTAAATCTGGTCCGCCCGAGGGTAGCAAAGGAGCGGGATTAGGATTTATTCAGATGGCTAGAAAATGTGATCGTTTCAACTTTGAATTTGCAAAAGAAGATGAGGGATCAACACTGTTTATATTCAAGGTCGAAATCGATAAGTAAATAAGGCGGAGGCGGAAATTTTCTGTAAAAAACGGTTATGGAAAATGTTTCTGAAAATCACCCAGCTGATCTTGAACTTCGTGATTTCAAAAGCTAGAGGTACCTAGACTACCCAGTGCTTGAAGATGAACTCGAGCGCGTACATCTCCACTCGATGATCGGTGTTTCCCCAACTTCTTTTTTTGGGCGGTGTATTTTCCTTGGCGCAAGCTTTCTTCCGTGCAACAAATGCTTTGGCGAATTTGGGCATTGAGAGATCCGCCATTACGGATATGAAAGTAAAGCTTTTTTCATAGAGATTGGAAGCGGAGTATTCAGCGTCTCGGGGCTCCGAGTGCTTGCTAGAGGGCCGCTCATAGCCGTTACTCCCAGCAATTCTCATCCGGACATGATAGATGCTATTTGCAGTATACGAGAGTCTGTATAAAACGATCAGGTCATCATCTCTAAGGTCAATTTGCTCTTAAGAAACTCATTCCCGCACGCGTTTTGAAAACACTATTAAGAACTGAAACGGAGCGACATAGGTTTGTGAATTTTTGAGCATAGCTTTTTGACTACTATTTTGACTGTTCGAATTCTTTGAACCGCTGGAGGCTTTGATTTTATGGGGCTTTAATGGCGCGCCCGAGAGGATTCGAACCTCTGACCTTTGCCTCCGGAGGGCAACGCTCTATCCAGCTGAGCTACGGGCGCTTTACAAGGAACCGAAGTTTATACGTTTCATCAAGTTCACCATTCATAGTTTAACAGACTCGGCTAACCTTTCTTAGCTTTACTGTGTCATTGATATGTCAAGGTAGGCAACCCATCAATCGGGCCCTTGGGGTGTGTAGTTCTTCAAAGTCTGTGTAGCAGCTACCTTGGCCACATCTACAAAAGAGTTATTGCGGCTGTCAATTCTGAGTCCAAAAGAAATCAGTTTAAGTAATGTTTCTGAAGCGTTTAGATAGTTGGGAGATTGTGTTTTGATCAAATTCCACGATTAACAGAATCGGCCTTTGTTCATAGTTGTAGGCTTTAGAGAAAAGGTCCAAATAAGGTGTTGACAAATAACCACACTACAGTCAATCCAATACATATTACCAGAAGGACATCGACCTTAGGATCGTTTGTCATTGTTGCCCTCCTAGGGACTTTGGCATATGCAAAGAAGGATGATTTGCAGATGGATCGAGGTAAATATTTGCAACTCTTATGATGCAAACTATTGTGACAACTAGGATCAATACCCCAAGGATAGAAAAAAAATATTTTCTAATATGACTGTTATCCATAAAGCTCACCGTTGGACTGAGGAAATAGCTCTACGTAGTTTAAATTAATTTGGTAAAAAATCCTCTTTCTGATAACAGTAAGCTTCGAATATGTAATCTGGCCGAGCTTTTTGGTGCGATGCCGCCAACTCGTATTGCATAGGATGGTCGTATCGTTTTTGAATTGGAGAAGAAAATGTTGACCGAATGGAGTTGTGACGGTAGCAAGTGTTTAGAAATCCAGACTAATGCTGATGATGACTTTGTAAGGGAGTCATACGCAGAATGATCATATTTAAAGGCGTCATCATCATTTAATTCTAGGCCGATATGGATTGACAACAGCAAGCACCTGAAAACATAAGGTCGATCGGAAGTTAGGTAACGTCTTCAAGGGAACAGAAATGAATGAGAATAGTTTTGCTAAGAATGCTAAATCGGCAAGAAAAAAGCTTCTTATCGGATACTCTGTTGGTTGGTTGGTATTGTTATTGATCATTATTTCTAGTGTTTAATGAAGGTCATCAATTCCATTGCACAAAAAATTTGAAAATCAGACGGGTAAGAGTTCTCTAGGACAACGCTCTATCCCGCTGAGTTATGGGCGCTTTACAAGAAGCAGAAGGTTACACGCTTCGTTAATCTCACCAACAAGATTTAAAAGACTTGGCTAAGCTTTCTTAGCTTTACTGTGTCATTGATGTGTGAAACCACGCCACCCACCGATCAAGCACCGGGGCCCCTAAACAGTCATTAAAGTGTTAGTAGTATTAGCCCACATTTGCAAAAGAGTGACTTTGTGAAGAAGTGAACCTAAGTTTAAGTAGTCCTCAAAACCACGACCAAATCAGGTATCCCGGAAACGCAGTAAGTACCAGTGTGATAGCACTAGGGGCTATCAATGTTGTTAGCAAAGCCCATAACAGAAGCCATAACTGCTTCAATATTTTTAGTTACTCACGGAAAAGCTCTAGATGTTCGTCAGTCACAACTAAACTATTGGACGGTTTTACGACGAGTACGAGGTTTTTTCGCTGGCGATTCGTCACTGTTAGTTTTTGCGCCAACTTCTGATTCACCTTTATTTGGCGAAGAACCAAGTAAACACCCGATTCCTAATCCCAAACCAAACAAACTTAATCCAGTCTTAATTGCCAGGGCAGTCTTAAGTTTGAGTGCGAGTACCGGCAGTAGTAACAATTTGTTTGTCATATCTCATATCCTTTCTTAACCGTTACAAAATACATCTCATCCTTTACAGCGCAAAAAAAAGGACTGGTTTAACCCAGCCCTTTTCCGGCTTCGGTTCAATCTGATTTTCGTGCCTTTAGCCGCAACAGACATCTGTTGCCAAGGTAACCTTGAGTCTGCTTTCGCAGGCCTGTTTCACCTTTTAACCAAAGAGCTAAGAATCGTCGCATGACTGAACCAAAGTCTTTCGCCAACGTTCCGTCTCCGGCTCCGTTAACATTTGTAGTTTCATCGATTGAGAAAATTAAGTCCACTGTTTTTTGGTCGTATCTAATTGATGCATAACAAAATTTTTATAATACTAAAAATCTTTGTTCAGAATTTCAAAAGGTTAAGCGCTCTTCAACAACCAGGATATAACCATTCGTTACCAACTGGTTGAAGTCTAATTTTGCATCGTTGAAATCTAATTGACATGGCTTTTGCCATAGTTGAACACAAATCTTTCATCCATGTCGATATAGGCATGTATCTTACGTTTTTTTATGGTCGCTATTGGTTCCGCTTCGGTTCGTAAAAGAATGATTTTGGGAAGAGGTCTTGGCAGACTGTTCATATGACGAATGAGAACATCAAGGCTAAACAATCTCTGATTCAACAACTGCGTGACGTTGCTGAAAAGGAAACGGTGTGGCTCGAAAAGAACCGCCAACTTTACGCGCACAAACGTGAACAACTCGATCACCTCATCAAAGAACGTGGCTTTACAGGCGGTGAAGTCACTCCTGAGGAACACAAGCTCAGTAAGCATGTTGCCCTGTATGAATCTAGACGATCAGGGATGTGGGATTTGGCGAAAGAGATCAACGAGGAAGAGCAGAATCTCAAGGCTAAGACATCGAGCAAATAGCTAAATATTAGATGACTTAAAAGCGTATTAGGTCTATACAAACAGAGACGACAATAAAAAGCAGAGGATGCCATTATGGGTCTGTTAAGAACTTCACTTCTTGCGGTGCTATATTTTGCTATGGTTTCTGCTAAAGCTAATAACCTTATCTAAAAATCGTTCAAGCCTCAGCGGTCTTGTTTACCTAAACACCGATGCTTCATAAATTTGATTCGGAAAAAAGATGAGTACCGATGATAAGTATGCAACATACTCCTACGAAACGCTCATATTTGAATGCGTTGACGGCAACAGTTTCGACTTTACCGAATGGCGTGAATCAAGCAGTCAAATGGGAGGGCGTGGTTACGGATTGGTAAACTTCCAGTTAGTTAATAATGACAATGCAATCGTAGCCGTTTTCAAAAAACGAGACGGGAGTTCTTATTACAGTTGAAAGATGGCTTATGACTGTTGAAAAAGTTCTACCTCTGCAAACTGCTTGATTGTCTTTGGTGCTTTGTTGGCTTTGCAGGGTGCTTCCGCAGAAGAAACTCCCTGAACAGAAAGTAATGGATTTGCGATTTCCTGCCCAAAAAAGTGGGCTGATGAACATTCTACGATGCGTCATCTGTTGGAGATTTGCCGATGGATGACTATAAGCATACTTTCCATCGTTTTCATGGGTATATCGATCTTGGATTTATTAAAAATGGCTCAGTCCTCATTGAAATAGAAGGCGAACGCTGGACAGGAACATTCAATAATAGAGTATCCCAAGCAGCGGATAGAGATTCTTTGATATCCGCTTCACCAGTCTTGGGGCGGTTGAATGTGTTCGATGGCATTGGAACTGAGGTAGGTTTGGGTGTCTCGATTTCTGATGAAGACGACGAGTTAGTGCAGGTGTTTTATAAAATAGGTTTGCCATACGGTACGTGGCTGTCTGCAAGTAACCGACATTTCATTGAACCTGATCGTAAATTGTATAACTCTTCCGATGATTGGTACTGGATTGATGAATGTTTTGAAGCCAATTTAAACTTGGGACAATGCTTTTTATCCTCCATATGCGTAGCTCTTGAATACCAAGACGAAGCTCAAGAACGAACCAATGATGATCACTACCAGTTCGGTGGCTCCGGACTAGAAATCGGCAATTATTTCTGATTGAAAAACGTGTATAAGAAGTAGGAAGACAGGTATCCGCAAATGCCAGGGCTATACAGCCCTTTAGATTCTTGCAGCAGGAGCTACTGCATAGACTGCTATAGCTCCTTAATCTTTCCCATTACCCAGAACTGCTTACGAGATCTCAATGCAAAAGTAAGTGCAGGTTCTGATCTATACCATTTAATATCAGATTCATAATGCCAATCGTTCATGAATCTGTGACCTTGGAATAGTAAAGATTTGGGGCCTTTAAGAGCCTGTGATATGCAGCAATAAAAACCTAAACGTCAGCACTTTTCTGGATGATTTTGAAAATAATTGAGTGTAGGGTAAGGTTTCTAGAAGCCGATCCAGGAGTAGTTGACGTATGCGACATTCAGGCGGTTGCCATTGTGGGTCATGGAATTTTGAAACAAATCACGATCCGATGTTCCTTTATCAATGTAATTGTGAATCTTGCAGAAAGCTTAATGGTTCATACTCTCTGGGAGCATGTTACAAAGAAGACGAATTCGTTTGCTCTGGTCCTGAAGTCGATTATGACTACCAGGGTGGAAGTGGCGAGCTTATGAAGACACGGTTTTGCCCAACATGTCACGTGAGATTAACTGTCAGACCACAGGTGCTTCCTGAACTCGTGTTTATTCCACTGGGTAATTTTGTTAACCCAAACCAGTTTCAAAAGATTGATCTGGAGATTTGGACAGGCACCAAACTCGATATCATCCATGATCAGACCCGTGCTGGACTCAGCGTAGGCGACAGTGGGACGGCCGAACGAATCACTAAATTTCTTGAGACATTGAGGTAGCCTAAATGTATACAAACATCATTTGGGGCGGGGGTTTTGGCACCTGAAACTAAGTTACATAGTCTAGATTTGTGACGCGGGTTTAAAGTCTTTTGGGGGCTACAGAAGCCGTCCTTTTGTGTAACATTTCATAATAACTTCAAAGTATCTCCAATCCATTTTCATTATTTGTAGGCAGACTAACCGTTAATGTTTGGGAGGTATCGGCGATGGACTATTACGAATCTAAAATCTTCCACTACTTCATCAACACATTCGGGTTGTTTTCTTTAGTGTTGGTGATGTGTCTTTGGGGCGAACAATTGTGAAGCGTTAAGGCCTCTGAGGCGTTGGAAAAAAGGGTATACGATATAGGAAAATAGGTATTGGTAGATGCTAGTGCTACACAGCCGTAAACCTTCTTACAATGCGAGCTACTGCATAAACTGCTATAGCTCCTTAAGCTTTCCCATTACCCAGAACAGCTATTGAGAGATGTGGTATGCATGAGGCGGTGCAGGTCTGAGAACCTCGACCAGTTCACTGTATCCCGTAATACACATCATTCTTATTCTTTAGACATAGGGACCGCAAACGCCTACCGCCGTTATCACTATCCCTAGAAACAGATTAGTAGCCATCACTGGTCTCATTTTCTTTAAAGTATCAGAGGCTGCAGATATTTCTTCGGTATCTATCAAGCGACAGAGCTTGCCATAGAGACTGAAGTAGAGATAGCAAAATGCGGCCACCATTATCAGCCCTAGGGTATGCATAAGGTGCAAGTATGGCTGCGAATTCGCAAACCCGCCGAACCGGAAAAAGAGCTGATAATAGCCCGTAGCTATCAAAATAGTGATGAGCAGCCATACTAGCCGGAAAAATTTTCTATAAGCTACCCGCCAAAGTTGCAGAAGTTCTCGCGGTTGCAGTACCTCTTGTGCCGCTGGCCGTAAGGCCATGAAGGCAAAGAAAATCCCGCCGATCCAGAGCGTGGCAGTGATCGCGTGCAAACCTTGTGCGAGTAGATTCATCTCAGACTCCTATGCAGCTTTCCAGCTGAGAACGGTATCATCAATTGGCAAG
The DNA here is from genome assembly GCA_902594275.1 of uncultured Litorivicinus sp. Lineage (GTDB taxonomy): Bacteria > Pseudomonadota > Gammaproteobacteria > Pseudomonadales > Litorivicinaceae > HIMB30. Next base: position 25,655 of record CACJLQ010000005.1, on the reverse strand, counting down.
TCGGGATCCCTAGACCACTCATTCCATGAACCGAAATACATCCGCACATCTTTAACGCCTGCTTCCTTGAGTGCCACAAAGGTATTCGAAGCACGAGCACCCTTAAAGCAATACAAGTATACTGTCGATTCACTGTTAATACCCACCGAAGCACATTCTGCTTGGATTTCGGCTTTGGACTTAAATAACGGGCCTGAGGAACCTGGCTTCATCATACGGTACCACTCTATCCACACCGCATTAGGTAAACGCCCTTTTCGTGGACAGAAATCGACTCCGTAAGGCGATGAACTCGTACCCACCCACTCGTCGACGTCCCGAACGTCTAGTTTAACAATATCGTCATCATCGAGCGCTGCACACATGTCGTCTTTACTCAGCATCAGACTCTTAGCCGCCTCATCCACGGGGAAGATTTTTATATCTGGGACAAAGACATCAGTACTCGATTCCAGTCCCACTTCCAGCCACGCCTGATATCCACCATGTAGCACCGAGGCTTTTGGATATCCGAGGTACTTCAATAAAAAGTATCCTCGACATGATTGTCCGAAGCCGGTGTTCATGCTTTCTTCATACATGACCGCATGTTCCATTCCAGACAATCCTGCAGCCCCAAAAATTCCAGCAAACTTTTCGCGTAGCTCTTCTATCCCCTGCTCTGACGAAGTCGCAAGAAATGTAAATATATCGTGAATATTTATCGCATTCGGGATGTGTCCCTCTGCAAATGCCTCCGGAGAGCGAGTATCTATAACCACCACCGGTTCCGATTCCATCAATATTTTCAGATCGGAAGGCGAAATTAAAGCGTCATTAATCATAGTATTTCTCCAAAAAAGATTATCCATGTGTTTACGTCCGTATGTTGCTCTGCAGCAATTAATATGCCGTCAGCGTCACAAGCAGTGGAATCTAATTTAATAATTAAAAAGACAGGAATATTTCTGGATACCGATGGTTTGTCTTATTCTAAGACGTGTAAGGTAAACGCACCAAGATTGGGAAATAGGCTTCTTGTCGATACACTTTGGTGCGATATTTTGTATAAATTTTTTTAGCCCTGTGCCTATTAAAAAACCACCGGGTAGGGCAAATTGAAGCCATTGCATTGACTCCACTGTGTCATCAGCGTGTCAAATAATGATTCTGGAGGCTTATAAAAGGCTTGAAAGCTTGGCTGGCGAGGGTCGCGAAGGTTCTGACCTTTGCCTCCGGAGGGCAACGCTCTATCCAGCTGAGCTAGGGGCGTATAGGGTGGGAGTACACACGTAATTCGAGGAGTCCACAGCAGACGGTAGCTCTTTAAAATACTCTTGGCACTCTCAATCCCAACACTTTATAATCACCGGCCTTGAGGAAACCAACTGGCATGAGGCTATAAATGAAAACGGTACTTACCGCGATCACTTCTCTAATCGCACTGTCTGCATTTGCTGCAAACGAAAAAGCAGACGTCATTCTCGAGCGCTTGAAGCATCCAGCATCTGTTTGTGTCATGGGCGATCCATGCTCCGACAATTTGGGTAAGGCTCCAGTAGCAGCTGCCGCGCGAACTGGTGATCAGGTCTACACCAGCGCTTGTGCTGCTTGTCATACGAGCGGCGCTGCGGGCGCTCCAAAGACTGGAGATGCGGGCGCTTGGGCGGCACGCATGGATCAGGGTATGGAGACACTCGTCAAACATGCGATCGATGGATACAAGGCGATGCCGGCCCGCGGATTGTGCCCTGATTGCTCAGATCAAGAAATCGCGGACGCTGTTGCATATATGCTTGACGGCCTGTGAGCCTCTCACGTTGATCGATCCCAAGTTGGATCGATTGCATCTTGATTCCGAGTCACCTTACTCAGCTTCGTCAATAGCCGCTGAACATGGGCTTTTGACAATGGAGCCAATGAGTTGAGGTCATCACGGCTAACCCGTGGTTCTCCGGAAGCTTCGACGGCAAGTCTGCGTTCTTCGTCTGAGCCATTTGAAAATAGTGCAAGATCGACGCCTGCATCGAGTGCGTTTTGCACTCGCTCGGTGATCGTTCCGGCGATTGCACCCATCGTCAAACAGTCTGAGATGATCAACCAATCACCAAAAGTCTCGCGGATATATTGCATGGCTTTCGTGGATGTTGTGATCGGTAAAGCGTCCCACTCAGGAATCACGACATGAGCAGTCATCGCCCAGCGGGTCCCTGATATGACTTGAAAAGGGATCCAGTCAGACTGGGAGAGTTCTTTGATGGACGTCGAAATCACCGGTAATTCGTCGTGGCTATCTGATTGAACACGGCCCATGCCAGGAATATGCTTCACGATCGCGCTGACACCGCATCGACTTAACCCATCAATAAAGGCTGTTGCTAGCGGGATCACTTCGGCTGACGTGGTTCCGAATGAGCGTTCACCGATCACAGGATCGGCACCTTTGATGTGTAAATCGAGGACAGGTGCTGCAGCATGCGTGATACCGACTTCAGCAAGTTGAGAGCCAATGACTTGACCAAGACTATTGGCAGCTTCGAGTCCGGCAAACTGATGTCTACGCCAGTATTTTCCAATATCGAGCGCGGCGGGAAGAACTGGCCAGTTTGGATTCTTGAGACGTTGAACTCGGCCGCCTTCTTGGTCAACGACAATCACGACGTCGTTACCCAAGACCTCGCGAATCGATGCGCACAGTGCTTTTAACTGTGTTTGATTTTCAATATTTCTCGAAAATAGGATAACGCCATAGGGACGTAACTCATGGAGCCACGAGCCTTCCGAGGCAGAAAGCGTCTGACCACTCAGTCCCACCACAATGGGCCGATAAAGATTCATACAGATTCGCCTTTCAACATCGCATGTAGCGCGCTTAGCGTGTCATGACCTTTTTGTCTTTCTACTTCAGGGTCTGCTTCGTCTTTACCATGCCAATGAATATGTTCGTCAGGCAACTCATCCAAAAATCGGCTCGGTGTTGTCTCAATGAACTCACCAAACTGTTTCCTCCGCTTTGCATAGGTCACGGTCAGGACTTGCTTCGCCCGAGTGACACCAACATACATCAGGCGTCGTTCTTCTTCGATGGTGTCAGCTTCGATCGAGTTTTTATGTGGGAGAAGGTCCTCCTCGACGCCCATAAGGAATACTTCGGGGAATTCTAAGCCTTTTGCAGCGTGGAGAGTCGCGAGCTGTACTCGATCACTGGCATCTTCTTCCTCTTCACGTTCGAGAATATCGTGAAGTACGAGCTTTCGAATGGCGACTTCAATGGCGGTATCGTCTGAATCGACTTCATCCTTATCATCCATCTCATCGGGATCGCCTTTGAGATTTTTCCTCAGTGCTTCGAGAAGTTGTACAACATTTCCCCAACGGCGCTCGGCCGTTGGCTCTGAAGAACTTTGATCAGACAACCAACCCCGATAATTGATACTTTCCAAGAGCTCGTCGATTGCCTGCATTCCTTGACCGACTAAGAGATTGCGTCGAGCTGTTTCAATTAGCGTACGGAATTGCGTGAGACGTCTCGCAGTCTCTGGGTCTAACAGAGACGTGAGCCCCACTTCAGGGATACACGAATACAACGGCTGCCGTCGTTCATGGGCGTATCGGCCAAGGACCTCAAGTGTTGTTGGACCGATCCGACGTCGTGGCACGTTAACGATTCGTAATAGCGCGTTGTCATCGTCTGGATTGATGAGAATGCGGAGATACGACATCAGATCCCGAATTTCTGAACGTGCGAAAAAGCTCGTCCCGCCACTTAATTTATAGGGGATCTTAAAGTGCTGTAATTTAAATTCGAGGATGCGCGCTTGATGATTACCTCGATAGAGCACCGCGAAGTCAGAAAATTGTTTTTTTTGATTCAGATGACGCTGCAAAATCATCGAAGCAATTCTTTGGGCTTCATCTTCGTCCGTCTTTGTCGGAAGGATTTCGATACGATCACCAAACCCCTTATCGCTCCAGAGCGTTTTTTCAAAAATGTGCGGGTTGTTTGCAATAAGGGTGTTCGCCGTCTCTAGAATGACCCGAGTCGAGCGATAATTTTGTTCGAGCTTAATCACTTTAAGTTTTGGAAAGTCAACGCTCAGTTCGTTGAGGTTTTCAGGACGGGCTCCACGCCATGCATAAATTGACTGATCGTCGTCGCCGACAATAGTGAGTGCGCCAGACGTTTGGGTCAGGAGCTTGACCAGTTCGTATTGGATACCATTAGTGTCCTGATATTCGTCGACTAAAAAGTAACGGATCTTAGATTGCCATTTGGCCAGAAGATCTGGCTTAGCGCGGAAAAGTTCGAGTGGTCTTAAAATCAAATCATCGAAGTCGACAGCATTGCATGCCTTTAAATACCGGTCGTATTCAATATATGCATTGGCAGCTAAGACAGACTGTGAGTCACCCGCCTGGGTGCGTGTTTTCTCAGGTGATAGCCCATCATTTTTCCAATGAGAAATCGTATGCTGAACAGAGGAAACAAGATCGCGATCTTCGATCGACTCACGTTTCAGTAAATCAGCAAGAATAGATTTAGCATCCTCAGCGTCGAGGATTGAAAAACCAGATTTAAGTCCAGCGTGTCCAATCTCTCGTCTGAGCAAATTTAGTCCAAATGTATGGAATGTTGAGACTGTGAGCCCACGAATTTGATTTCTGGGCGCAATATGACTGATACGTTCACGCATCTCGCGTGATGCTTTATTTGTGAAAGTGACAGCTGTGATGTGTCTCGCCGGTATTCCCGCTTCTTGGATGAGCCATGCGATCTTATGCGTGATGACGCTAGTCTTTCCGCTACCTGCGCCTGCAAGTACGAGAAGTGGTGAGCCAACATGAGTAATCGCTTCGCGCTGTCGCGGATTGAATCGATTGAGATCCACGCAATGATCCTTAAAAACCAGACCAATAGTTTAGCAGGTTGTGATCAGACTTAAGTGAACCAACCTGCAAGCCACCAACTTTTTGAGTACTGATCCTGAAAGATCCAACTGATTCGCGTGTGCTGGAATAGGCAAACCCAATAGCGTCGACAAGCAGGTTCGAAATCCCACCAGCCAGACTCAATGCGTTCTGGGCCTTGAAGTAATGTATGTCCTGCTTTTTCTGGTGACGACCCAAGTGACTCAGGTGGATCGAGTAACCAGATTGGTCGAGGGGGTAGGTTGGGAAGAGGGTACGTATTGTTATTGTTATTATCGAGCTGATTGGCGTACTCAGGTCGTGGATCTGGAAGTCGACGGGGTGTCTTGATGCACTCTTTACCAAGACGAGCAGTGAGCCGATCGAGCAACTGCGATCGATCTGTATCATGAATTTGAATAAATAGATCACGTTTTTGCGGGCTTGCTTGATGCACTTGCTGAATGATTAGACGAATACTTGTCATTGGTGATTCGGGAAAGAATTTCTCAAGTTGTAACCAAGAAGGGTCTGCAATTCCTGCGACTGAATTCACAGGATGGTTGAGTGAGACTTTTAAATAATGGCTGTTGCGGTTTTCAAGAGTGATTTCCCATCGTAGTCGGCTGGTCGCACATAGACGTTGTCTTAACCAATGAGCTGCATCTTGAGTCAAACGACTGATCGGAAATTTCAGCATGTCGATTGATTCAAGCCCGCGTAAAAATTCAATGGATTGATCAAAGACAGGTGGTGGCGAAAACCATGACAGTGGTGTTTGGTGTCGACCGGCAATTGCATCGAAATACAAGAATGTGTCTTGGTGAATACGTGCTTGCCGAGCTCGAGATGGTGCACTGAAGTAATCGCCAATTGTTCGAAAGCCCATATTTTTAAGTCGTTTGATTTGTTCACGTGGAATCGTCGCAGCATCAATCGCAATACGACTCAGTGTTTTGTGAAATGCATTTTCTTTCGGTCGTAATCCCTCTTGTACGAAGAGAGCTGCCATCTCAGGGGTATACCCAAAGGCAAGTTGAATTTGGAAACTTTGCGATGCAGCTGCATTCTTCAGAGTTTGTGTCAGCTCTGTCAGGTCACCGAATAGAGATTTGCTTTTTGAAACCTCAATACAGAGACCCTTATTCCAGATCGCGACTTGGTGTGAGTACTGATATGCCCAAAGAGCTAATCGATGCAATAAACGACGTTCTGTGTCTGCTTGATACGCTTTGGTGAGTAACTTTGGGCAGAGAGTCATCGCCATACTCAGTGTCATACCAGGAATAACACCCGCTGCTAATGCAAGTTCAGAGCATTGCATGATTTGGCCTTGTTGATGGATGGCGATACATTCGTTGTGATGAGAGACTCCTTGCGCGTCCAAAAGTAGATTTGGAAATTTAAGATATGCATAGATCATCATTAGTGAAGCCCTGATGAGTCATGTTTTACACAAGTGACGCGCTGAGCTGGATTTGGCTTGCGAATCCAAGAGAGCTCAGAGGGAATGACAACAGGCGTTCTGGCATTTGTTCCTGGTTGCTTAAATACTGTGATTTCAAAACCAGCAACTGATGGATCAATCCTTGCGCGGACAGGAGCAGGTGAGGCTTGATGTCGGTGTGCGGGCTGTCGGACGAGAAATAGTTGTGTGTATCCTCGTTGGCAGGCGAGTTGTAGTCGCCGAAGTTGTGTTGAGGTCAGTGTTTCAGTTTCCCACGCAATCACACTGCGTGTGGATTCTGTCAGTGTGATTTGCTCTAAGCACCAAGCAAGCTGGTCGTTAGCGACATGAATGATGTCGACTTTTTCGGTGTCGATTCCTTCTTGCATTAGCCGTTCAGTGCACGGTGTTAAAGGCGGATTGACGAAAGCAATCCAGCGCGCATCTTGATGTGATCGCCATGTTGCTAAAGCACATTGAATTGGAGCCGAGAAACAATCATCCGTGAGAAATTCAATGAGCATATGTGCAGGCCAGCCTTGGCTACAGAGCTGAGCATTGAGCTCTGGAAATCCAGCATCAGTGACTTCGATAGTGGTTTCTGTATTCCCTTGCCATAGCTTTCCGGCGTCAAATAATGGACGTAAAAGATTTGTTTTCATTACTGTATAAAAATACAGTTTTTTACCAAAGTCAATCCGCTAATCTCGCTACATGAAATGGATTTTAAAAGTCTGCGTTCTTTCCTCATTTATCGTACTATCTGGATTCACTCAGGCCAATCAGGTCAAAGCGCGGTTGGTCACGCCGGTTGAGTCGGTTATCCCCGGAGATACCCTCTGGTTCGGACTATCGCTCGAAATTACAGAGGGTTGGAATACCTATTGGAAGAATGCCGGTTCTACTGGTCTTCCGCCATCGATTGAATTGAGTGATGGCAAACAATCGTATGAGCCTGAGCTTCAATTCCCTGTCGCAAAAACAAAGCCTTTTGGTGATGATGTGAGTCTGTTGACCTATGGATATACCGACGCAGTACTTCACCCATTTCGGATTACAGTCCCTTTAACAGCGTCAGATCAATGGTCTCTCAGCGGAGAAGCGCGCTGGTTGGTGTGTCGTGATATTTGTATTCCTGAGAGTCAAGAGGTCAGTATTTCGTTACCCGTCGTTTCGTCCCAGTTGAACGTACATCGCTCTAAGTTTGTACAACAAATTGACGCAGCGCGTGCTGCCGTACCCACCGATTTCCCAGCCAGCATCAACTTTGCTGGTCCCCAATCAGTTTGGATCTCTGGATTGACTGAAGTCGCCATTCAGGACGTGATGCCCGAAGGTTCTGGTGAGGTTCTTGGGCTCATAGAGCGAGTTCAACCACTTGAGGATGGTGTTTTGGTGACTTTCGACCGCTCATTGAATCCACCGGATTACGCTGCGGGTCACTGGGTCATTGGTGTTGAATCAGGTGGGATTCGATTGCCATTGGATCGATTGCTCGCCGTCCCCGTGATCGACAAGCAGAATTTATCATTGGGTGTTGTGTTGATCATGGCGTTGGCTGGTGGCTTGATTCTGAATTTAATGCCATGTGTTTTCCCGGTGCTTTCGATCAAAGCATTATCAATTGCAGGTAAAGCGACAAAAGAACGGCCTGATGTTCAACAAGGAGCTTGGCTCTATACCGCAGGTATTTTGGCCACAATGTTGGTGCTTGCTTGGATTATGGTTGGCTTGAAAGCCGGCGGAGCACAAATCGGCTGGGGCTTTCAATTGCAAACACCTTGGTTTGTTGGTCTCTTAGTTTATGTCTTTGTCATTTTGGGTCTGTGGCTCTACGGATGGGTTGAGTTTGGTATGGCACTGTCAGGTGTCGGGCAACATCTGACAGAAGGCCATCTCGGTCGCGCCGAGTTCTTCACTGGGGTATTGGCTGTTGTTGTTGCAACTCCCTGTACCGCCCCGTTCATGGGTGTAGCGATGGGCTACACATTGACACAACCATGGTGGATTACCCTTATCGTATTTTCGACGTTGGGTCTTGGCCTTGCTCTCCCAATGCTCGCATTTGCGATTCGTCCACAATTAGCGAATCGACTACCACGTCCAGGTCATTGGATGATTCGGTTGAAGCAATTTTTGGCTTTCCCAATTTTGGCGACTGCGATTTGGTTATTGTGGGTTCTGGTTCGTCAGACGTCTTCTGACGTTCTCGTATTGATCCTCAGCGGATTACTGCTGTTCATGTTTGGTATTTGGTTGACCAAAGGAGAGGGTAAGATCTCGAACATACTTGGTATTTTGATCGTGATCACGTCTTTGATAGCGATCCCGGGTATCTCACAGGTGACACCTGCTTCCTCAGAGCAAACAACGCTCGAGGTTGAAGCTGAACCCTATGCATCAGCCGCGTTGCAGGCACGTCTCAATGCTGGGCAATCTGTTTTTATTAACATGACAGCTGACTGGTGTATTACCTGTAAAGTCACCGAAAAACGATTGTTGAATACTGAAGCGGTTGATCAATTATTTAATGACAATGGAATCATTCGAATGACCGGTGATTGGACGCGTTATGATCCGTTAATCACTGAATATTTAAATACATTTGATCGTGTCGGTGTCCCACTTTACGTCGTCAATCACCCGGGCATGGAGCCAATTGTGTTGTCACAATTCCCAAGTTTTGATGAGATAGAGCGAGCCATTACGGCAAGATCTTCGCTCTAATTTCGGTGACGATTTCCTCGTCGCCCCAATCTTTCATTCCTTGGATACTCTCGACTGTTTCACCCGAAGCGTTAATGAGAACAGTTGTTGGAACGCCTCGAAGTCCATAGGCTTTGAGCCCGGACATCTTGGCATCTTTCAGAAGTACAGTGTGCTCCCCAAACAGCTCAGGTTTTTTCGCTTTGAAAGTGTCAATCGTTTCGGTGGTTTCTCCAAAATTAACCAGATACACAGTCGCCTCAGAGCCTAATTTTTGACCAAGTATTTCGAGATCAGGTAGCTCCTTAATACAGGGTGCACACCACGTGGCCCAGAAGTTCACCACCGCCGGACCCTTAATTTCAAATGGTTGATCTTTCAGATCTGTTAAGCCGTTTGCATGGGCGGTTAGGGCACTTAGATACATGAAAATCCCGAATAGGATTGTCCTACGATTGAACATTGTTTACGCTCCTGATCAGTCGAATGGAGTTCGGCAATTAGTGCGCTCAATAATATGTGAAGAATTACAAGGGAGCGACACAATGATTGATCAAGTTCGCGCATCGCTTTCGAATCTTAGTAAATCCGAGCGGGCTGTTGCTGAGACTATTCTCGCTGATCCCGAGCATTCCGTACATCTGAGTATCGCTCGTCTGGCTGTGGCAGCGGGGGTATCCGAACCCACCGTGAATCGTTTCTGCCGCTCACTCGGTTGTCGCGGGTTTCCTGACTTTAAGTTGAGGTTGGCTCAGACATTGGCGAATCCGGCGAGCTTTCAGGTTCGTGGTCTCGACGATAACGATTCCAGTCTACAATTGGCTGATAAAATGTTTGAGACTGCCATGTCTCGCATGAACCGTGCGCGAACACGATTACCCGAGCAAGATCTCCTTGGAGTTGTTGGCGAAATCCTGGATTGCAGACGACTACTGATTTACGGGTTGGGTCCGACATCAGGGTTGGCTCGAGGCGCTCAGGAGCTCTTTATCGGAGCCCCTATTGCCGTTGTTGTTCATACTGATGCGGTGATCCAAGAATTAACGGCAAATACGGCTTCACCAGATGATCTTTTCTTATTTCTCTGTACGAACGGAGAGACTGCGCCAATGGTGCAGTCAGCAACGCTTGCCGATGAACGGAGTGCTCGTTTAATCGCGATCGCACCAACAGACTCTCCATTAGCACGAGCGTGCCACCGAACGATTGATCTGGTGTTGGATTCTTCGAGTGCAACAATGGCGCGCTTTACCAATCGGTTGGTCTGCCAAATTGTACGTGAGGTACTCGGTGAGAGTGTCCAGCAGGCTGTTCGAACCCAGCGCAAGTTTAAACATTTGACACCAAGTCGCTCAGAACGCGCTGTGGGCTGAAATCTGGTCTATCCTGTACCGGGCAGGAGACTAGTGTGGCCAAAGTTAAATCTATTTACCAATGCCAAGAATGCGGAGCAACCTCATCGCAATGGGTTGGCCAGTGCCCTGGATGTCAGGCATGGAATACGCTCGTTGAATCAGTTCAGGTGCCTGAGCTCGCCAAGGGTCGTTCCGGTGGGTATGCAGGAGTCATTCCTGAGCGTTCAAAATTATCTGCCATTAAGCCAGAGCAGCTTTCTCGACTTGGCTCGGGGTACTCTGAGTTTGACAGAGTCCTTGGGGGAGGTTTTGTTCCAGGGTCTGTAATTTTACTGGGTGGAGCTCCCGGCGCCGGAAAAAGTACGCTATTGCTGCAAGTCACGACGCTACTGTCAGCGCAAAAGCCATGTCTCTATGTCACTGGGGAAGAATCGTTAGAACAGATTGCATTGCGTGCACAACGTTTGGGGTTGAGTGGAGAGCATCTTGAATGCGTATCTGAAACTCAAGTGGAAGCCATTGCCGCAATGGTCGAACAGGTCAAACCGGCTCTAGTCGTCGTTGATTCGGTCCAAGTCATGCAAGTTGAATCGCTCTCTGGTGCACCCGGTAGTGTCGGTCAAGTTCGAGAGTCTGCGGCGCAGTTGACGCGTCTTGCTAAAGCAACGGGAGTCATCGTTCTCTTGGTTGGTCACGTTACCAAAGAAGGCGCATTGGCTGGTCCGAAAGTACTCGAGCACATCATTGATGCGTCGCTTCTGCTCGAGGGAGACAGTGGTGGGCGATTTAGGACACTACGTGCTCACAAAAACCGCTTCGGCTCAGTGGGTGAGCTGGGTGTTTTTGCAATGACTGAAACCGGTCTACGCGAGGTGAAAAATCCATCGGCAATCTTTTTAAGTCGACCAGAAAATGTGGCCCCAGGTTCTTCGGTGATTTGTACGTGGGAGGGTACTCGGCCTCTATTGGTCGAAGTCCAGGCGCTCGTTGACGATAGTTTGGGTGGTTCTCCGAGGCGGGTCGCTGTCGGGCTTGACGGGCAGCGCCTTGCAATGTTGCTGGCCATTTTGCATCGTCATGGCCATGTCCAATTGGGCGATCAAGATGTATTTGTCAACGCGGTAGGTGGTGTCAAGGTCACAGAAACGGGAGCTGACCTCGGATTACTGTTAGCCTGTGTGTCGAGTTTTCGTGGCGAAACAATCCCCAAGGATTGGGTCATTTTTGGCGAAGTCGGATTATCCGGGGAAGTCCGGCCAGTTGCATGCGGTCAGGAGCGAATTCGTGAGGCGGCAAAACACGGATTTCAGAGAGCTATCGTGCCCTCGGCGAATGCGCCCAAGCAGCCAGTGAGCGGTATTGAAGTGTGTCGTGTTGAACGTATCAGTCAGGTGTTGGAGTTATTTGATGAGTCGTGATTTAAAAGAACTGCGCAGAGATTATCAGGTGGGTCAGTTACTTGAAGACGACGCTGGAGAGGACCCAATTGTATTGTTCGAAGCGTGGTTGAGTGACGCCAAAAAGACAACGCAGCTCGAGCCGAACGCAATGACTTTGGCCACGGTTGATGACATGGGAAATCCGCACGCACGTATTGTGCTACTGAAAGGACATGAAGGGCGCGATTTTAAGTTCTACACGAATTATTTGAGTCATAAGGGTGAACAACTTTTAGCGTCACCCTCAGCGGCGTTGGTGTTCTGGTGGGACCAACTTGAACGTCAGGTGCGAGTCGAAGGTTCAGTTGAAAAGCTGACAGACGACGAAAATGACGCCTATTTTCGAGAGCGTCCCAAAGGATCCCGACTGGGTGCTTGGGCAAGCCAACAATCGCAAATCATCGAATCTCATGATGTATTGACAGCGAAATTGAGTGATTTAGAGACTGAGTATCCAGATGCTGTACCACGACCGCAGCATTGGGGCGGGTATGCTGTCCGAGCGACGCGTATTGAGTTCTGGCAGGGTCGATCGTCGCGTTTACATGATCGCCTCGATTATCGATTCGATGGAGCGAGTTGGAATCGAGTCCGTCGTTCCCCATAGTATGTGGCAACACCGGTACCGAGACGCGTCGATGAAACAGCCCAAATTGCTCGCAGTCGTTGCGCTATGCTTCCTGAACAACGCTGTCGCTGCTGATTTGTTTGTTACCGTTGCACCGGTATCTGAGCTTCAAAAACGGATGACCACTGAGTTTCCAGCTAGTGCGGAGCCTCTGGAAACGAGTCTCCTGTCATCGGGAATATCCGCCGAAATTACTGCTATTAATGCCCGTCTAGGTGATCGAGTCCCTCGTGGAAAGACACTCATTCGAATGGATTGCCGCGATACTCGCTTACGTCATGATCTAGCGATTCAAGAGCTGAGACGAGCTGAAGTACAGTTAAAATTCAGTGAGCGACAGTCAGCACGGATCGCGAAATTAGCAAAGACAAATATTGCCAGTGAGGAATTAAAAGATACTCGGGAAACCGAGCTTCAACAGGCACGCATTGGAGTCGATGCCAGACGGGTCGAATTAGAAGAAGCGGAGCTTCAGGTATCCAAATGCGAAGTTAAAGCACCTTTTGACTCAATCGTGATCAAACAACTTGCCTCCGTTGGTACTCGGATGTCGATCGGAGCTCCGATTCTCGAAATTGTGTCTGTTGCCGTCGATATCCATGCGCGAGTGCCTTTTGATTACACAATCAACAAAGCACAAGATGTAGTGTTTGAATCTGGTCGAGAAATAATAGATGTTCGCCTCATCGTTGAAAGCGATGCAGTAGATACGGGAACAGGGACGCGCCTATTACGATTTGAGCCAGAAATCCCAGTTGCTCCAGGTTCTCCTGGTGTGCTGTCGATGCGCTCTGAGTCGACAGTTCTACCCGCTGATTATTTAGTGGAGCGTGATCAAAGATACGGTGTGATGGCAGCAGTTGATAATCAAGCACAATTCATCGAGAGATCATCGGCCACCCTCGGACAGCCGGTGGATGTCTCCGATCTTGAGCCGACTGTGCTTCTGATCAAAAAAGGACGTTTCAGGGCGCGTGATGGCGATGCACTGGTGATCAGCAAATGATCGGATTTGCACGATTATTGATCAGTAATAAAGTTCTTACAAACCTTACCTTTATTCTCGTTTTGGTAATGGGAATCCTAGCTTATTGGTCTCTTCCAAGGCAGCAGGATCCGACAATTAACTTCAATTGGATCGTGATTACAGTTGTTTGGCCTGGCTCATCGGCATTAGATATTGAGAGTCGAATCACAGACCCCATCGAGGAAGCGATCCAACGCGTTGACGATCTCGATTTTGTCTCAAGCTACTCAAGAGAAGGATTGGCATCGATTCTAGTTCGGTTCGAAGATATTCCAACCAGCGTATTCGAACGTCGTCTTGGTGACTTGCGCCGCGAGGTTAACACTGCAGAAGGGAAATTTCCCAGCGAGGCGGCTGATCCAATTTTCGTCGAAATCACATCATCTAACGCATTCCCAGCTACAACAATTGCTTTGGTTGGGTCGGGTGATGATGACAGCCTCCGAGAGCAAGCGGTTCTCATTGAGAAAGAGTTGGAACGAAGAGAGCGGATTGATCGAATTGATACGCAGGGTATGGCTGATCCCGAGATACGCATCGAGTTTGACGCCACACGAATTGCAGCACTCGGATTATCTCCCGCAGATATCGCTGCGACAGTACAAACCTACTTTCAAGATTTAGCCGCAGGTGAGCTCGATGTCGCTGGCTCAAGTTGGTTGGTGCGCCTCAAAGGAAAATCGACCGATGCATTTGATCTGAACCAATTTCCGATTTTAGGTCGCGACGGTAGTGTTCGGATTGGTGATGTTGCTCGAGTAACCCGAACGCAAGCAGAGCGGTCAGAGCTGGTTCGCTATGATGGCAAACCATCTGTCTTGCTGGCGGTTATGAAAGCTGAGGGTGCAAATACCCTCGAGCTGGTCGATGAGGTGAAAGAGTACATTCAGACGCGCAATGAGCTGGAAGCAGTGACTGGCACGCGGCTTGTATTGATTGATGATCAGACGATTCCGACGCGTAAAGCGCTCCGCATAATGCAGAACAACGCCTTGATCGGGTTGATGTTGGTCTTGGGTGTGGCTTGGATATTTTTGGGATTCAAGATTGCAACACTCACTGCGATCGGTATTCCCTTCATCCTGGCGGGAACATTCTGGATTCTTCAGGGAATGGATCAAACACTGAATGTCACGGTGTTGTTGGGCGTTGTGATAGCGCTTGGGATGCTTGTCGATGATGCTGTTGTAGTCGTCGAGGCAATCTATTATCGAATCGAGCGTGGTCTGACTGGAATCGATGCAATTGTAGACGCTTTGACTGAGACCGCTGCACCCGTGACTGCGGCAGTCTTGACTACTGTCGCAGCCTTCATGCCGTTGATGCTTCTTCCGGGTATCTTGGGGAAATTTATGATGGTAATCCCCTTGGTTGTCTCGATTGCCTTAATCATAAGTCTAGTCGAAGCATTTTGGATGCTCCCAGGTCATGTACTTGGTGCAGGAATGCGACTGAATCATCGTGGGAGAATGCATCGCTTCAGAACGCGCCTGAATCGCGGTATCCGTCGGGTCTATACGCGTCTGTTGATTCGAGCGTTACGACGACCGATTGTGACGCTTCTGATATCGATCTCCGCTCTCATCGGGGCTGTGGGCTTATTAGCGAGTGGTCAGATACGCGCTGATTTTTTTGCTTCCGATCCGATTCGCGTATTTTACGTCAATGTTGAAACAGAACCTGGAACAAAGCTTGAGCGAACCCTTGATTTAACACTGGCGATTGAACGGGTCGTTGCAGCCAAGCTGATCGACGGCGAAGCGAGAGGCATCGTTGCATATGCGGGGCAGCAATTCACTGAAACTGAGCCTTTGAGAGGTAGTCACCGTGGTCAGGTGTTGGTCGGCTTGCAGGCTGAAGGTCGCGAAGTGTCAGATATCGTGGACGATATGCGTGATGCAGTCAGTGCCGTCCCTGGCCCATCGAGGGTTACTTTCCTTGAGCTAGCAGGTGGGCCTCCTGCTGCCAAACCCATTTCAATAAAAGTCCGTGGGTCGGAGTTTTCAGAACTACGTGCCGCGGCTGATGAAATCCGAGATGTTTTAAAGAACACAACTGGTATTAAAGATATTACTGACGATGCGCAGGATGGACGATTTGCTTTGCAATTGACCTTAGATCCTGATCAAGTCGCACGTTCAGGTCTCATACCAGCCGATATTGCTCGAAATATTCGAATTCTTGTCGACGGGGAGGTGGTCGAGTCAGTTCAAGATCAGGGCGAAACTGTTGATATTCGGGTGGTTGCTTCAGATGGTCAATTGTCGTCGCCGACAGGGCTTTTGGGTGTACAACTGCCGACTACGACTGGAGATATGATTTCGCTCAGTGAACTAGTCAAGGTCGACCGATCTGCTGCGCTCGGAACGATCCGTCACTATAACTTCAGGCGCACCATTACGGTCGAAGCAGATATTGATTCTGAAATCACAGATACCGTGACAGCGAATCAAGCAGTGATGGCTGTTTGGGCTCAGCGACAGGCCGCTTATCCGAACGTTAATCTCGACTATTCTGGAGAGCTCGATGACATCCAGGAAAGTCTCGATTCGATCGGTATTCTTTTCTTATTTGGTCTGGGTGTGATGTATTTGATTCTTGGAACTCAATTCAAGAGTTATGGCCAGCCTCTACTCATTCTGGTGACGGTTCCGATGGCGTTTACAGGAGTTGTCCTTGGACTGTTTGTCACCGGCAATCCACTGTCTTTGTACACGCTCTATGGCGTGGTTGCTCTTTCCGGTGTTGCTGTGAATTCTGCAATCGTATTGATTAGTGCCGCAAATGATCGATTAATGGCTGGAATGAGTTTAAAGCACGCAACGGTGTACGCGGGCCGACGTCGAGTTGTTCCAATCGTGATCACAGTCATGACAACGATTGCTGGTTTGTTCTCGTTAGCAGCTGGTCTTGGTGGTTCTTCATTGATCTGGGGGCCGGTGGCGACTGCGATTGTTTGGGGTCTCGGGTTCAGTTCAGTGTTAACGCTCTTTGTCGTCCCACTCCTTTATTTTCTCACCGGTAAAAAACGAGAGATTCGGTTAAATCCGAGCTCTTGAAAAATTCTCCAACGAACACATATAAAAGATGAGGCGCCACAATGGGCCTCGTGGACTAACTGCTCTGTCGTAAAGAAGAGCATACAATTTGATCGCTTTAGGAGGATCACATGACTGTAGACCTTTCACCTTTATATCGCACAGCAATCGGCTTTGATCGGCTCGCCGGCATGCTTGAGAACGCAAATCGTCTCGAGAGCGCGGGCTACCCACCCTACAACATTGAAGTGACAGGGGAAGATGAATATCAAATCACGATGGCTGTTGCAGGTTTCATCGACCATGAATTGTCGATCGAGTCAAAGCAAAACGAACTGACCGTATCCGGTGAGAAAGCTGAATCCGAAGAAGAGCGGAAGTTCTTACATCGTGGCATTGCTACACGCAGCTTCGAACGTAAATTTCAGTTAGCAGATCACGTCTATGTCAAAGGCGCACGTTTGGAGCACGGATTGCTGCACGTTGAGCTATATCGTGAGTTGCCAGAGGCTTTGAAGCCACGATCAATCTCGATTGAGACAGGGCAGCTTATTGAGAATAAATCCTGATGGTAAAAGGCTCGGTAATACGGGCCTTTTTTATTGTAGAACTGGATACTTATCGCTAAGCATTACGAGTCAACGACCAGCTACGTGGTACGTCGAAAAACAGCCACGCCCACTGAATTTTTATTGAAAAATTTGATATAAAGACGCCTCTCAGGAGGAATCTATGAAATTGCTGAAAGAACTAACTCACGGTGATACTGGTTTTGCGTTGATGTTAATCGCGATGGCGATGACGATCCTCGCGTTGGCATTCTAAGGAATGCGATCATCCACCTACGCGATCGCGTGCCTCACGCTGGTGTTCGCGTGTTTGAGCCTTCACTATTGTTATCCGTCAAAGACAGCCTTCACTCTCGGTGCTTTTGCATCTGGAATGGTTGCTGGGCTCTATGTCTTTAAATCACTCTTGGTCGGAATGTCGAAAGATTGGATTGCTGGTGCAGTGATTGTCCTGACCGCAGTCTTTGCCGTTGCTATACCAGCGGTTCAATTAAGCCTGCAGTCACCGTCACTGTATGTTGGTGCGATGGTATTCGGAGTACTCGCCATTGGCGTCTCTCGTGAGAGGATTCCGGTGACAGTCGAGTCTGCGCTGGACGAGACCCTTTGAATCCCCAAGAACTTCTCCTCTCGGCTTTTGACAAAGCAGTCCAAGCGGCTCAGGCAAGTTGCCTAATTCCACACCTCAATGCGTTGCCTCCGATTGATGGTAAGACCGTGTTTCTTGTTGCTGGTAAGGCAGCGTCTCAGCATGCACGGGTCGCCCAAGAGTGCCTTGGCGATATTGAGGGGTTGTGCATCCTACCGAAGGGTCATCAGGTCTCGATGAGCTTAAAGGTGATCGAAGCATCGCATCCTGTTCCCGACGCCGGAAGCTTATTAGCCGCTCAAGAAGCGATGGCGCTTGCACAATCGCTCGAACCGAATGATAGGATGATATGTTTGATCTCTGGTGGAGGCTCAGCACTAATGTCTGCGCCGCTCCCGACCATGGATCCAGAACTCAAAATGCAGACGCATCGTGCATTACTTACATCAGGAGCAACCATTTCTGAGTTGAATACGGTGCGTAAACAACTCTCGCTTGTGAAAGGTGGGCGTTTAGTTGAAGCCTGCCGAGGCAGGATTGTCAACTTCCTGGTTTCGGATGTGCCAGGAGATCGTGTTGAATTTATTGCATCTGGGCCAACGGTTCCGGCGCATACCAATCAAGCTGACGCAATCGATGTGTTAACACGGCACAAAATCGATGTGCTTGATGAATTATTACCCTGGTTGTCAGATCCAAAGAACGCCACTCCGGCACCTGATGCAGCATGTTTTGACCGCGTATCGACGACGATCGTTGCAGCTCCCTCACAGTCACTCAAAGCGGCTCAAGAGTTTCTTGAAGCGCAGGGAGTGGAGTGCTGGATTTTAGGTGATTCGATTGAAGGGGACTCTGAGATAGTCGCTCGCGCAATGGCGGAGACCGCTCTTTGGCAACGTCGCCATCGTACGCTGACAAAGCCTCTGTGTTTACTTTCCGGTGGCGAGACCACGGTCAAAGTAACTGGCACGGGAATCGGTGGGCCAAATGCGCATTTTGCGTTGGCGTTACTTGATGCACTGGATGGTGCCCGAGGAATTTCAGCAATCGTTTGTGATACTGATGGCGTCGACGGTGCCGCAGAAATCTCAGGCGCGTTGATTGATGATCAGACGCTCAATAAGGTGGGAGAAGCGAATCTCGATCATCGTGAGGCGTTCAAGCGCCAGGATGCGCACACGTTTTTTCAGTCGATCGGTCAGTCGGTAATTCCTGGGCCGACAGGGACCAATGTGAACGACTTCAGGGCGATTTTGATTGAGCCTTAAATACTTTTCAAAAGCGTAATCACGATCGAAATTGTGATTGTCGATGACACTGTTGAGATAAATATGCTGGTTGTCGCTGTTGGTGGTGACACCTGATAGCGACTAGCGAACAGGTACATATTCATGCCAGTTGGCATGGCAGCTAACATCGTCGCAACAGACAACCACAGCATTTCAAGACCAAACCATGAGCCCAGAAGAAAGACGGTTAGTGGATGTACTGTATTTTTCAGAATAGTGACCAGAAGAGCCGGGCCCATAGAGCCTGAAAGCGAATAACTTGCCAGCGAGCTCCCGAGTACAAAAAGAGCTGCTGGCGTCACACTGGTTGCGACCAGATGAAACATGTCGGCCACAATTGGATGGATTCCTATGTTGGTGAGCTTCCAAAGAAATCCGAGGCCTAATCCCACGATCAGTGGATTCCCGATGAGCCCCGAAAGCACTTGTTTTGGTAAATTAGCTAGGCCTGCATCATGACCTCGCGCGATCTCAATCGCTATAGTGACGGCGGTGAATATCGTAATTCCATGCACGGAAATTAATAGAAAAAGGGGAAAAAGTGCCTCTTCACCCAAGGCACGAGGGATGATTGGGATACCGAGTAAGACGGTGTTCGAGAAACATGAACCGAGTCCGATAACCATTGCTTCGACGACTGGGCGCTTTAAAAGTATCCAGCCGGCTAGTAAGCCTAGTACAAACACAGCTAACAGTGGAATGTAGTAACTGGTGAAAAGATGTGTTGCAGATTCTATGGGTGGCTCGAGTTCAACGGCCGCTGAAAATAAGAGTATTGGTACCGCGAAATCGAATACGTACTTGGATAATCCGTCACGATGGGAACTTAAAAAAAATTTAAATCGTGTTGCGGAGTAGCCGATCAGCCCCAGGGCGAATACTGGGGCGAGTACGTGAAAGACTTCGTTCATTGAGCTCTTTGCATAAAGAGATAACTCTCTGTTGCTGGCGAGTTCTGAATCAGTCCGCGCTCGGTCATGAATTCACCAAATCGTTCCCATTGATCGACATCTGTCTGACGTGTTTTCTGAGCGAACTTCGGCAACGTGTCGCGCCATGCGCGTCGGTTCAGTTCGTTATCAAGATCATCCGGGCGATAGCTGACGAATGATCGATACATCGCATCAGGTGAGTCGAGGATTAATTGTGTCGCCTGATCCATGACATCTAGAAAGCGTTCAATTTTTGGCGTGCCAGCATAATCCGGGTGCGCAACAAAAATGAGTTCTTCATAGGCTGGAACACCGTGTTCTTCTGGATAAAACGCGCGACCAGGGCGGCCATCGATATCCATCTGATTCAATTCAAAATTCCTGAAGGCACCGATGACTGCGTCAACTTGTCCTGCATAGAGTGATGGTGACAACGCAAAGTTCACGTTTACAAGTTGGACGTCGTTTAATGACAGTCCATGCGTTTCGAGCATTGCACCAAGGACTGCATCTTCAAAGCCCCCAACAGAAAAACCCACAGTCTTCCCTTTTAAATCCTTGACCGATTGAATATCAGACTCTGCTAGAACGACGAGCGAATTCAATGGGCTATTGACGATAGTCCCGACGCGCATCAATGGCAACGCGTTATTGAGATCGACCATAAGCGATGGCTGGTAGCTGATCGCTAAATCCGCTTTTTTTGCTGCCGCAAGCTTCGGTGGCAGTGATGGATCTGCTGGCTCAACAAGCATGACTTTGAGTCCCGATTGTTCAAAAAGACCTTCCTGCTCTGCCACGATCAATGGTGCGTGATCTGGATTGATAAACCAGTCGAGCAGAACTTTTACTTCCTGCGTATACGCTTTGGTGACAGAGCTCGCTGCAATCCACAGGATGAGGCCAAGTGCATTGAGTAGATATTTGATTTTCATGGTGTTGACTCCTGATCATTAAGTTGCGCGCAGAAGGTCAACAAAAGGAGAGTTTGTTGGTCTTGGCTCCCTACACCGGTACTAACCGGATCAGGTTCAAAGGGTACTTCTCAGCTTGTGCGCCCCTGCCGCATCATCCAATTATACACGCGGTAGGGTGGGTATGTTACTCGTAAAGTTCAGGACAGATATCACGAGTGCTCTTGGTTTTGCCTTGCTCACCTTTGGCACGGATGATGTCCCCACGCTCTTCGATGTAGCGTTGGAAGTTTGGTTCACGTTGATAAACACCATCGGCAATATATTCAAGCACGGCTTCTGTGTGGAAACTTCTGAGTTGCGACTCGACGCGAATAATTTCAGAACCATTTGAGTCAAAAAGCACGAGGCTTGGTGCATACATGATTTTCATGTCGCGCGCGTAATCACGTGCACTTTTTTTTTCCCCAGATGGTGTGGTGACAGGAGTACTAGACCACATGTCGAGTTGAATCGCTTGGAATGGTTTGAATCGGTCGCGCACGGACTCGAGTGATAAAACACAACGGTGAAACGTATCACAATCAGGGCAACTGGTTTGTTCGAACAGAATAGCCTTAGGTTGCCCTTTAATGTTTAGTTTCGCCACGTCTTGAATGAAAGGTTGCGTATTGAGAGAGGTATTCACCGCCTTTGGCTGGTTGGCGGCCAGATACTCGAAAATAGTTTGTGACTCATAGGTCTTGGTTTGTACGTAATTGAGAGCCACCTGCATATCTGCTGGTGAGACGTACCCATTGAGACGTAACACGGGTTCGCCGTCTGCGTTAAAGAAGATGATGGTTGGAGTGAACTGCACATCGAGTGACCGAGCGATTTCTTTTTCTGTCGTTACGGTCCCATCTAAACCATAAACCTCTTTTGAACCCCAGATGTTAAGCGCCACGACATCAAAATGGGTGTCAAACACACCGCGGATAGATTGCTGTGTCAGGTTTTTTTCGATGGTGTTTTTGCAATATCCACAGAAGTCTTGCCAGAAAAACACAACCAAATGCCTATTTGATTCAACCGCCTCAGCCACATCTTCAGATAGATCGAGGAAACTGACCTTGAACCAGTCGGGCAACTCAAAAGTGTCGAAGGTCGTTGTTTGTTGGACTGGTTCAGGGCCGTCGGCTGTATGTGCAGACAGCGGCACCAAACATACTAGTGTCATGATGATTGTTCTCAACATAAGTCCCCTCCGGTCAGGCATATGATTGGGGGTAAATATGCGCCTCCCGGAGAGAGAGTCAAGCCTTGTTAGATGCTTTGTTTCAGCTCGAGGCGGCGGCGATGCAAAACGGGTTCTGTATAACCGTTTGGCTGCTCGACCCCTTTGAGAACAAGATCAAGTGCCGCCTGGAATGCAATCGACTGATCGTAGTTCGGGGCCATTGGACGATACGCAGGGTCTCCCGCGTTTTGCCCGTCCACAACTTTAGCCATACGCTCAAATGTTTCGCGAACTTGGGCTTCATTTGTAATGCCATGAGTTAACCAGTTTGCGATCGCCTGTGAGCTGATACGAAGCGTTGCACGATCTTCCATCAATCCAACATTATTGATGTCCGGAACTTTTGAGCAACCGACGCCTTGGTCAATCCAACGGACGACATATCCAAAAATCCCTTGAGCATTGTTGTCGAGTTCGGCCTGAATTACTTCCGGAGACCAATTCGGATTTTCTCGTAGTGGTATTTCCAGGATTTCGTCCACTGTATTACGCCGTTGTCCTTTCAATGCATCTTGAACTGCAAAGACATCGACTTGATGATAATGCAGGGCATGTAACGTGGCAGCAGTAGGTGAAGGAACCCAAGCAGTGTTAGCCCCTGACTGTGGATGCGCCACTTTTTGTTCAACCATGGCCGCCATCAAATCAGGCATCGCCCACATGCCCTTACCGATTTGTGCTTTACCTTGGAGTCCGCATTCGAGACCGATATCCACATTCCAGTTCTCGTACGCGTTGATCCACGTCGCTTTTTTCATGTGGACTTTGCGAATCATCGGCCCTGCATGCATCGACGTGTGCATCTCGTCACCGGTTCGATCGAGAAATCCAGTATTGATAAAGACCACTCTTTCTGATGCAGCGTTGATGCATGCTTTCAGGTTGACAGTTGTGCGACGCTCTTCATCCATGATACCCATTTTGACTGTATGGCGCGGCAAATTAAGTGAGTCTTCGACGGCCCCGAAAAGACGATTTGCAAAGCTGACTTCATCGGGTCCGTGCATCTTCGGTTTGACGATATAGACCGATCCGGCTCTTGAGTTTTTGTCTTCGGTGCGCTTTAGATCGTGAATTGCGATGAGCGTGGTAAAAATTCCATCGAGAATACCCTCTGGGACCTCGTTACCGTCGCTATCTAAAATAGCCTCATTGGTCATGAGATGGCCGACATTACGGACAAACATTAATGCCCGTCCAGGGAGCGCGAGTTCGGATCCATTAACGCTAATATATTTCCGATCAGGGTGGAGCCGGCGTACCAGATTTTTATTATTTTTGAAAACGGACTCAGTGAGATCACCTTTCATGAGACCGAGCCAATTCCGGTAAACAACAACTTTGTCCTCCGCATCAACGGCTGCAACTGAATCCTCGCAATCCATAATTGTCGTCAGCGCGGACTCCATTAAGATATCTGCAATTCCTGCCGGGTCTGAGCTGCCCACAGGCTTTGTCTTATCAAATTGAAGTTCCACATGGAGTCCGTGATTTTTTAAAACGATGGCTGTCGGTGACGCTGCCTCGCCCTGATAACCCACCATTTTTTCTGGATTTTTTAAGCCAACAAGACCGCTCGGGGTGTGGATTTTTAATGAGCCATCAATGATTTTATATGATGTCGCAGTCGCATGTGTGCCCTTCTCAAGACCGAAGTTTTCATCGAGAAATGTCTTGGCAAATGCGATGACTTTTTCGCCTCGAATTGGGTTGTACTCGAGCCCCGGACTCGCATCCCCATTGTTTGAGATGACGTCGGTGCCATAGAGCGCATCATACAGGCTACCCCAACGCGCATTCGCGGCGTTCAGTGCATAGCGAGCATTTATTACAGGGACAACCAGTTGGGGCCCCGCAGTGGTTGCGACCTCATCATCAACGCCATCTGTCGAGACGGTTACATTTTGAGGTTCTGGTAATAAGTATCCGATGTCCTGCAAAAAAGCTTTGTAGTCTGCAGGATCATGCGGCTGACCTTGCCGAGCTTTGTGATATCCGTCGATTTTCGCTTGGATGACATCACGTTGTGCGACCAATTCCCGGTTGATTGGAGCGAGCTCGTGAATCAATGCGTCAACACCTGCCCAAAACTTGGTTTGGTCAATGCCAGTTCCTGGGATCGCTTCTTCATTCACGAAACGATAGAGCTCAGTTGCCACTTGAAGGCCGCCGCACGCGGTGCGATCTGTCATAGTATTTCTCCGAAAAATTACTGTGGGGAATTATCGCGGCGAAAAGATAGCACACACTGGGTGTCTCTTTCAAAAAATGGAACCGATTTTCATTTTAATTTCATCTCGAGACTTGGCTTCTAAATATCGTTGATTCAGTGTGTCTTAAACGGTCCATCGCGCTTAGTTTTTTGCGGTTAGGCAGGTATCTGGAAGTTGGACGCCTTGCCAACCGTTAGCTATGAACTGCCGAATATTCTGGTGATCATTGCCTGTTGGATTGTCGCGTACCGCACGAAAATGTTCAGCGAAGCAGTGCAAGGTCTCGGTTTGATTGAGGTCATGAAGTCTCGCAAAAGAAAACACTTTGGCCGAACCTTGGTTTTCTGACGCTTGGTTAGTTGCTGTACCATTGACGAACGCCGTTGGGGTGTGACTATAGTGTTTATCGATCAGGGCAATTACCTCAGCGAACTTTATAATTTCGGGGGTTGTCCGCAGTCTCTCTGTAAAGGTTCTGATGTTGTTCATGAAGCGCTACCCCTTGTTTATTTGGTTGTCTGAAATAAAAAGGCGCCAGCTGGGCGCCTTTTTATCGTGTGGTGGAGACGGCGGGATTTGAACCCGCGTCCGTCAGTCCGCTGCCAAACGCTCTACATGCTTAGTCGCGTTTTTCAATTTAAGTCCGGGTCTCCCAACGCACAGGGATTGCCTTTCCGAGTCCAGTTTAAAGTTTAGCTTCTCAACCCCGAACACAGCATTGAAGCGAGTCTCTGTTTCGAACCCTGTTGATGAAGACCAGAGACGATCTCCACCCAGGGTCTAGCTTAAGCTGCTAGAGCGTAGTTTTCGTCGTTGGCAGTTATAGCTAACGAGTCCACAGTTGGGTTTACGAGCACTGTAGAACTACTCGGCATGCACATTTGGTTTTGTAACCGGCGTCGAATCCATATCGTCCCCGCCGACAGAAGTATCGACTATTTAGAGAAAATTTGAAATCTCTTGATTGAAAATCCAAACACCAGAGGCAATTAGTAGGGCACCGATCAGGCGATTGAGGAGCTGGATCCGTCCGCCTTCCAGTTGTTGTTTAAGTGCTGTACTTGCAAGCGCGACACCAATATAGACCGTAGCATCAATACCGCCGGCCAACGCGCCTATGGCGAGCTGTATGGAAAGAGTATGTTGAGGATCGACAAAGGGCCCGAAGACAGCCAAGAAGAACACTAAGACCTTCGGGTTTACGATCGCAATCGAAAATCCAGCGATAAAGCCACCTTGAGTCGTGAGTTTTTCAGGAAAGGGCATGTCACCCGCGTTGACCAGTTGATATCCAAAATAAATCAGAAGTGCGATTCCGAGAAAGGTCAAAGCGATTGTGAGTT
>CACJLQ010000004.1 GCA_902594275.1 uncultured Litorivicinus sp. | reverse complement strand
GATCGCTGGGGATAACGTCCGGATCGCTTCGGCAGATAACCCTTTTTTACCGAAAGTGTTACCTATGTGCTCGAAATAACATATTACCCATGTGTCCGGTATGGACTGTGTAAATGTGGTGGCCAGAGAGTGGGTAGATGCTTGCCTGAGACTCCAATAACCACTGATGTCTTCCTAGCATCAAAGACTTGCACATCATCACTTCATCTACAACCACACTCTTTTGTTTACTGAATTGTCTACTACACCTAGGCAACCCGCCCGGGAGGGGCAGATCACTTTCGGGTGATCAGTAGCATCTGCCCAGGTTTGTAAAAGGGTGCTTTTGGGAAGTAATCCGGTGATGATTTAAGAGTTTCTTGATTTTTCAAGGTTATGCCACCACTCTGCTGAGTATGAGAGAAAGTGGTTCTGCGGTTTTTACACTCTTGATCAAGTGTTCACTGATTGGCCTTTTGACGTTTGGGTCTTCAGTAAATGCAATGATGACGTGGCACGAAAAATGGCACGGTACTGAACTCGTGGGTGACGACCTTCAAATGCGTTCAGAGTTGCCGCAAAAATGCTCTCAAGACTGCTCGTCGGACTCAATTATAAAGCTAGGCGTATGTAATGACTGTTTGGGATCGGTGATTCTGACACATAGAGTTCCGGCAATTGATTCGCCTCCAACATCTTGTAAAGTGGTGCAGATTTTTGAGCCTGCACGAGTCTTCTTCGACCTAAATCTTCCTCCTCCTGAGTAGTGCCTGCAATTTCGTAAATCTACGCCTGCTACATCTATTTTACTGGAGAATTAAATGAAAACATTACGATTCGTTTGCGCTTGTAGCGTGGGCACTTTGTTCCTGCTAGCTCAGAAAGTAACTGCTGAACAGATACCATATACCGACAAAACAAGAGTAACGGCTGGGCAAGCTGTTTATGAACAAAACTGTGCTGCTTGCCATGGAAAAAATCTTGAAGGCCAGTTTAACTGGCAAAAACGTAACAGTGATGGATATTTGCCAGCACCCCCTCACGATGAAACAGGTCATACATGGCATCACCCTGATCTAATGCTCTTTGAATTCACGAAGTATGGCCCTCAAAAGTTTGCTGGCTCCGATTACAAGTCGATCATGCCCGCTTACGACGGCAAGTTAAATGACGAAGAGATTTGGAACGCACTTGCATACATCAAATCTAAATGGCCAGAGGAAATCCAGAAAAAGCATACGGAGGTGTTTGGACAATGATGAACCGATTTGTATCAATTATCCGAATGACCTTGGTATCTGTAGTGCTATTGGGTATCCAAGGTGCACAAGCGCATGAAGGCGCCACGGGGGTTGTGAAAGACCGGATGGATCGTTTCAAAGCTAGCAAAGAGAGCGTTAAGCAGTTAAAGAAGTCGCTGAAAACGGGAGATTGGAGTGTGATTCAACAAGAGGCCAGAGATCTTCAACAATGGGCATCGGAAATGTCGAATTTCTTTCCTGAGGAAGCAACGGAAAACCATCTGAATCGAAAGACAACATCTGGAGCGATTGGGAGGGATTTCTCCTTACAGTTGAATCATATCAGGAAAGCACTGAGAAACTCGTCAAAGCCTCTATTAGTGAATCTTTTGAAGCAACAGCAACTGCGTTCAAGGGTATGCTGAGATCCTGTAAATCGTGTCATAACGAATTCAAGGCTGATTAGTTTTCTTAAAATCGTTTACCGGGCATTTCGGTAGTTATGTTGAACCTCCAACTGGACAATTTAACTACTGCTGCCCGCTGCACGTTTTATGGCGCTATTTTCAGTATAGTACCAAGATTCTGAAGTAGATCGGCGAAGAAAGTCTTCATCGTAATTTATTTAGATAATCGACGAAGCATTACCAGCTTGATCATCCAATCGTGAGGACGGTCTTACTGATACACGAGAGGCTCTGTGAGGGACTTTGTACACAGAGTCAAGATGAGACGATCTGTGCGATAGAAGGTCTGTAAATCGCTAGGAATGCGTATCACAAAGTAATACATACCACGTTTGAGATAGGTGTATTTGGGGCATCAATTTGTGCACTCATTTGTTGTACCTAAAAAACTACTGGACACAGTAAGTGCAGGAATATCAATGAGTTATGTATAGAGAGGTGCTGAGTATAGTGGCCAGAGAGGGAATCGAACTCCCGACACGAGGATTTTCAATCCTGTTGCTAATAAATATACACCTGCCTATTAATCTCTCCCGTCAATGATAACGTGACTTTAGAAAGAATTCATCTCGGTATTTTTGGTTGCCTATTGGTTGCTTGAAAAAGTACCAGAGATTTTAGGCTGAAGCTAAGTATTTGATTTAAATGGTGGCCAGAGACGGAATCGAACCGCCGACACGAGGATTTTCAATCCTCTGCTCTACCAACTGAGCTATCTGGCCTTTGCGAGTAGGTCGCGTATTGAACAGAAATACTGTAACGCTGTCAACTTGAAGGTGGGACATATCCCTCAGGTTTTGCATATTCTTGGTTATCAAAAAAACGATGCATTTCTTGCGTCAGAAATTTCCGAGCATCCGGGTCTATCAAGCTGAGCCGATGTTCGTTGATAAGCATCGTTTGATTGTTTTGCCACTCTTTCCATGCTTTTTCTGAGATGTTTTCAAAAATACTGAGTCCAACTGCGCCAGGAAGAGGAGGCACAGGCAAGCCAGGTAATTCCTGTTGGTATTTTCGGCAGAAAACTATTCTCGTCATATCAACTCCTCAACCATTAAGTAGTGTGTTGATGGGGGCTGGAACTCCTTTTTGGAAGCGATCAATTGGGCGCCACATACCGATCCCTGCCATGTCTTGTGAGTGAACTTTTAACTTGTAATGTTCTAGGTGTACTTTAAAGTGGCTGAAAGCATGTATTAGTTCACCCTGATATTCAGCTTCAAGTACATCGACGGTCTTTAAGTGTTCGCCAATTTTAGAGAGTGATGAACCAATGTGAGGTGCATAGAGCCCTCCCCAAATGCCTTCGAGTGGCCTTTGTAGAAATAGAGTTTCGTCTCGCTCATTTTCGAGTTGCAGGACGACCCAAGTTTCATCAGGTCGTTGTTTTATACGTTTTGGTTTCGGAAAGAGCGATACTTCTCCACGTTGATTCGCTTGGCAGTCATCAGCGAATGGACAACGCTGGCATGCAGGCTTGCTCCGCCGACAAATGATAGATCCAAGATCCATCATGGCTTGGGTGTGGATGCACGCATTAGGCCCAGACTTTGGCGTCAGTTGATCCGCAAGCTCCCACAATGTTTTCTGGGCAGTGGCTTTCGATAGATCGCCATGAATACAGAACAAGCGAGATAACACGCGTCGAACATTACCATCTTGTATGACACCACGTAATCCGAAGCCTAACGACAGGATGGCTCCTGCTGTTGACCGCCCGATCCCAGGGAGCTGAATCAATAAATCGAGATCTTTTGGGATCTCACCATGGTGGTCACCGACAATAATTTTGGCCGCTTTATGTAAATTCCGAGCTCTTGAGTAATATCCAAGGCCAGCCCAGTGAGCGAGCACTGAATCTAGCGACGCGTTTGCAAGATCACTGATAGTTGGAAATTCTTTCATGAATTTTTGAAAGTACGGTACAACCACCTGAACTTGGGTCTGTTGCAGCATGATTTCTGAAACCCAGGTTGCATAAGCTCCCTGCCGCTGCCACGGTAGCTCATGGCGGCCGTATTGGTTTTGCCAAACAGCGAGGCGCTCTGAAAAACTTTCGATCATCGATTCAAAAGATTTTTCAATAAATTAGAGCCTTCGCTATCGAGCTTTTTCTTGATCGCCTCTTCAACAGACGATTTCAATTGTTGCTCCGCCGCTTTTAATTTTTCATCAGCTTGTTTTCTCAACTCTTTCTCAGCTGCTTTGGCGATCACTTGATTCAGTGCCTTCTCATCTAAGGAGCACTTGAGCGATTCATTCCGCAATTGACCTCGACAAGAAAGAGGGAGTGATACACCGTTAAGTACCTTTGGCGCAGTGCATGAACCGATCACACCATCACTGGGTATCTCGATCGATCCTTGGATATTTGATGCAGTAGAAATGAGACTGACTCTTCCTTTTCCTTGGATGGCAATATTCGCAACAGTTGCTTTTATTGACTCAATTACGGCAATCCCTTCTTTAAAATCAGCTTTCAGCGTAAGCGTATCAGCGGTGTTGGTGCTCAAATTTCGCTCTGACGCGATGGTTTGACAAATGACATCTGAAACATTCAATGGTCCCAAAAACGCGTTTGCTATCTTTACGCGTACAGGCCCAGACACAGATGTCATCATTTCATCCTGGGTTCGCCCTGCTGCTCTCAAGTCAAAGGTCGTCTGTAATGATCCGGATAGGGTGTCCAGGGGCTTTGCGAATTGAAACTGTGACAGCTGAATTCCGTTGACCGTACCAGTCAAATTTGTGATTTGTGGGGCGATTAGATGGGTGCCAGCAGCGCGAAGCTCGCCGCCAAATAAGTTGGCATCCAGCCGCCCGAGTGTAATTTCGTCTGCACCGATTCCAAGATCTACACCGACGTCAGTCAATTCGTGTTGATTGACGATCAACGAGCCAACATCAATCTTGTAGGTGCCGAGTAAAACAGGTGGCAGATTTGATTGTTCCGAGTCTGCATCTGCCTCAGTCGTCACATAGTGATCTAAATTGAGCGTATCCGCCAACAGCTCCAGATCAATATTGAGTGGATTCAATTGCAAGTCAACGCGTCCATCAATTGATGTCTCATCCAGTGTCAAAGCAAATGGTCGGAGACTGACGAGATCGTTAGACACTTTGAGCCCGGTGTTTAATTGGAAGCGGTTAAACCGATCCAATTCATTCGTCTTAGGAACGTCAAAATTACCCGTTCTCAGCCATTTTCGCAGGGATAGCTCATCGACATACAGTTGGCCCTCCCCACTAAATTGCCCTGATTTAGATGCACTGAGGTAACCGGTGTAGCCAAGTGTTAAATCGCGTGATTGCAACTCGAGGTCTCGAATGGTCAGACCATCGAAGGTGGCGGTTGGAACAATTTGTGCGCCGATCTTCAAAGGTGCTTGTTTCTCATCCCATTCAACATAGGTCTCGAGTTCAAGACGGCTCGCGGTCGCGGGGCTGAGAGAATCGATCGATAAATTCAATCGATTGAGCGTCAACCCAGGATACAAACCCTCAATCGCACCACTTTGAATTGCTAATTGCCGGATCAATACAGCCCTATTTGCGCTTTCTGAGGACTCTTTTGTAGCTGAATCAGCGTTTGAGGATTTGCTCAGATCAAATCTGACTCTTGGAGACATTGCGGTCAGTTCGTCGATGACGATGGTGTCAGACAAAATCGATAAAATTGAAAGAGAACCCTCAAGTTGATCTGCGTCAAAGGTCCAATTTACAGAATTCGCCTGAACATTTTCGACTGTAAGTCCAAACCATGGCCAAAAAGTCCAAGCAATATTGCCATCTAATCGTAGGTTAATTTGTTGCTTTTCTGCAGTTTCGATTAGCGTTGGCTTCAGGTCATTTGGGTCGAGAACCTGTGTGATGTAAGCCACTGAAGCCGCAACAACAACAATGGAAAACGTCACCAGTATGAGAAGAGCTTTAAAAATTCGCATGATACCCTCTGTCGTCAGTTAGACCCAGTCCCGTTATACTACGGTGTTTATAACGGCTTAAGGAACAGGCCATGGCAGATCGTATTGCCTCAGTGGAAAGAAATACATTAGAAACACAGATTCAAATCAGGCTAAATCTTGATGGAACCGGTGTCGGCGACTTTAAAACAGGCATTCCGTTTTTCGAGCATATGCTCGATCAGGTCTCACGCCACGGATTAGTTGATCTGTCGATTCATGCGACTGGGGATTTAGCGATAGATGACCACCACACTGTGGAAGATGTTGGAATAACGCTTGGGCAGGCCTTTGCTGAAGCCGTTGGTGATAAAAAAGGAATGACGCGTTACGGACATGCCTATGTACCGCTCGATGAGGCACTCAGCCGAGTTGTGATCGATTTTTCTGGTCGACCTGGCTTATTCTACGATGTCCCTTTCACTCGCTCAGCTGTTGGGGGTTTCGATGTTGACTTATTCCGCGAGTTCTTCCAGGGATTTGTGAATCACGCGCAGGTGACTTTGCACATCGATAATTTCAAAGGTGATAATTCTCACCATCAAATTGAAACAGTTTTTAAAGCCTTTGGCCGTGCTCTGCGAATGGCATTGAGCCCAGATCCTCGGATGGGAGGAATGATTCCCTCAACGAAAGGGTCGCTGTAAATGACGCAAACCGTCGCCGTCATTGATTACGGGTCTGGGAATTTGCACAGTGTTGCCAAAGCGGTTGAGTATGCGGGACAGTGTCGTGTGCTCGTCACTGCTGACGCAGAAGAAATTCGGTCTGCCGATCGTGTCGTGTTGCCCGGTGTGGGTGCGATGGGTGACTGCATGCAAGGCCTGAAAGAACGAGGGCTCGATTTAGTCGTGCTCGGAGTCATTCAGGAAAAACCACTGATGGGTGTGTGTGTTGGTATGCAAATCCTGACCGAGTCTGGAGAGGAGAGCGCAGGTGTTGATGCGTTAGGCGTGTTTTCTGGGCAGATTACGCAATTCTCTAAATCGATGAAAAATCTGAAAGGAGACGCGTTGAAAGTCCCGCATATGGGCTGGAACGAGGTCGAACAACGTCAACATCCAATGTGGAATGGGATAGCTGATCGGACACGTTTTTATTTCGTCCACAGCTACCGGTATGCCGACGCCACAGCAGAGTGCGTAGTTGGGACCTGCGAGTACGGTGCGCCGTTTGCGGCGGCACTCTCTAAGCCCAATGTCTTTGGGGTGCAATTTCATCCTGAAAAATCGCATGACGCTGGCATTCATCTTTATCGAAACTTTTTGACTTGGGACGGGGCATGCTGATTATTCCTGCGATTGATTTGAAAAACGGAACCTGTGTGCGTTTACGTCAGGGTCGTATGGACGACGCGACGGTCTATTCAGATGATCCAGTAGCGACAGCGTCGCGCTGGGTTGAAGCAGGTGCTGGACGTTTGCATGTGGTCGATCTCGATGGCGCGTTCGCAGGAAAGCCTGAGAATAAACAGGCGGTTGCAGGCATTCTTGCAACGTTTCCACAATTACAAGTTCAGCTTGGTGGAGGAGTCCGCGATCTTGCCACTATCGAAGCCTATCTTGATCTCGGTTTGTTTTGGGTGATTATCGGAACTCAGGCCGTCAAAGAGCCCGAGTTCGTGACTGAGGCGTGTCAGCGATTTCCGGGTCATATCATTGTTGGCGTTGACGCCAAAGACGGCTGGGTTGCAACTGAAGGTTGGGCAAAGGCAAGTACCGTATCAGCGACTGAGGTTGTCAAACGGTTTGCCGACGTTGGCGCATCTTCTGTTGTTTATACCGACATTGGGCGCGATGGCATGCTATCCGGGGTCAATATTGATGCAACTGCATCGCTCGCAAGAGAGACAGGATGTCCGATCATTGCATCGGGTGGGCTAAAAGGTTTGGGTGATGTAACAGCTTTATTGGCAGTTGAATCTGATGGTGTCGTCGGCGCAATTACGGGCCGTGCAATCTATGAAGGCACGTTGGACTTGGCTGAAGCAATTGCGTTAACGGAGTCCAACTAATTGGGCCTTGCCAAGCGTATCATTCCTTGTCTAGATGTTGATCAGGGTCGGGTTGTCAAAGGTGTTCAATTTGAGGATATCCGTGATGCGGGTGATCCTGTTGAAGTCAGCCGCCGATACAATCAAGAAGGTGCCGATGAGATTACGTTTTTGGATATCACGGCTAGTCATGAAAATCGAGCAACGACATTAGAGACGGTGTCTCGTATGGCGAGTGAGGTGTTTATTCCTCTAACCGTCGGTGGTGGCGTCAGGTATCTAGATAACATTCGTGATTTATTGTTGGCTGGAGCCGATAAAGTTTCGATTAATACGGCGGCTGTTTTTGAGCCTGAATTGGTCAAAAAAGCAGCCGAAAAGTTTGGGTCACAGTGCATCGTGGTTGCAATTGACGCAAAGCAAGTTGAGCAAGCCCGTTGGGAAATTTTTACTCATGGTGGCCGTAAGCCAACAGGACTCGACGCTGTCGAGTGGGCCGTACGAATGGTCTCTTACGGTGCGGGAGAAATCCTCTTGACCTCGATGGATCGAGATGGGACACGCGATGGATTTGATTTGGGTTTAACGCGGTCAGTAGCAGATGCCGTGACTGTTCCAGTGGTTGCATCTGGTGGCGTTGGTCATCTCAATCACTTGGTCGATGGTGTCGTTCAAGGTCATGCTGAAGCGGTTCTTGCGGCGAGTATCTTTCATTTTGCGCATCACACGATTGGTGAAGCAAAAGAGGTAATGGCGGCCGCGGGGATTGAAGTTCGCCTCTAACGAATCAACAACTGCGAACCGCGTAGTAGGTTGTAAGCATGAAGCAATTGATTGTCTTCAGTCAGTCGATCGACGATTTTGTTACTGCTTCCAGATTGCTCACTGGAATTCTCCAAATGCTTAGGTAAATCTGCTTCACGAATCCGGATATCGGTCTCGATTAATGCTTCTCCCTCGGACACTTGAATTGTTGGTTGAATGCCCGTGGCCTGAATCGAACGCCCGTTTGGCGTGTAATAAAGTGCCGTGGTGAGTTTGAGCGCGTATTTGTTTTCGAGCGCTAGAATTGTTTGGACAGAACCTTTCCCGAACGATGGAGTTCCGATCAGCACAGCACGCTCGTGATCCTGTAATGCGCCAGCAACGATTTCGGCTGCGGATGCTGAGCCGCCGTTGATTAAAACAACAATTGGTTGATCGGCTAAGACCGTCTCGTTCGTTGCCTTATATTTCGAATCTAAGAACTCGTCACGGCCTTTCGTGCTAACGATCAATCCCTCATTGATGAACGCGTCGGTAACTTCGATTGCGGCTGATAAAACTCCGCCAGGATTGTTTCTTAAATCAAGGATTAACCCATTGAATTCGCCCTGTGATTGGAAATTGCTAATCGCTTTTATTAGATCTGGACCGGTCCGATTTTGAAACTGTGAGATTCGAAGGTAGCCGATACCATGAGGTAACATTTCGTGCTGCACACTCGTAACGCGTATGACTGCGCGCTCTAGCGATACAGTCACTTCCTGCGGTTGGCCCTCGACTTCCCTGAGAATGCTAAGAGTGACTGCTGATCCGAGGGGCCCGCGTAGGATTTCAATGGCTTCTTGAAGGCTAATGTCTCGTACAGGTTCTTCGTCAACGTGAGTAATGATGTCTTTTGCAAGAATTCCTGCACGTGAGGCGGGAGAGTCATCAATCGGTGCAATGACTTTGACGAGACCATCGATCACATCCATTTCGATGCCGATTCCGCCAAATGAACCAGATGTTGAGTCGCGAAGACTCGAAACATCGCGTGGTTTGAGGTAACCCGAATGTGGGTCAAGCTTAGTCACCATGCCATTAATGGCATCATTGAGTAATGTTTGGTCGTCAATTTCTTCGACATATTCGCCTTTAATATGCTCATAGACTTCAATGAAGGCGCGTAACGCATCTAATGACTCGACGTCAGATGACTGCTCTACAGCCTGAGCGGCTACAGGGATGACAACCAGAAAGCTCAGAATGTTTCGAATGTTTTTCATCATGTTCTCAATTTAACCATGAGCTTGGGTTGACTGGCTTTCCATTTCGAGTCACTCCAAAATATAATGCGGTGATATTCAGACTACCTGTATTTCCAGCAATCGCAATCACTTGCCTCGCTAAAACGGTTTGGCCAGTTTCAACAGTTAAGCTTTGGTTATGGCCATAAATTGTCGCGTGACCATCGTTGTGGGCAATGACCACGACCAGGCCATAGCCAAGGAGATATCCGGCATAAGCCACCTTACCTGCTTGCACAGCCTTCACTTCGCTATTATCCGTCGTGCTGATCACAAGCCCCTGCCAATCGCCAAAACCATCTTGCCGGTTTTGCCCAAACCGTCTGAGCACACGGCCGTCAACGGGCCATCGCATTTTTCCTTTGAGAGATTGAAGCCCTGCGCTACCTGATTGAAGTTGTAGCGACTTAATGCGGCGATCAAGGGATTGAAGATCTGATTTTAATGCATCTTCACGCTGTTGTTTCGTTTTCAGTGTGCGACTAACACTCGCCAGTAGTTGTCGTTGATCCCGGGTTTTTTGTGATAACGCATCCCGTGTATCGGTCAGGTCAAGTAATGTTTTTTGTGTAACTTGCGTCTGTTGCTCTTGGTCTGCAAGCAGGGAGCGGAGATGGTTGGCTTTTTGCTCAATCGCTCGTGCATTGTTTTGTCGTGCATCGAGAAGAAATGGAAGGTAGTCGGCCAGTTCATTGGCAGTCATTGCATTTGATCGCAAGGTTGATCCAGTAACGTAGTAAGCAACCAATTCTGCCCGATATTGTTCAATCAAATCTTTGAGTTCTTTGGTAATCCCGTTGATATGCTCTTCAGTCGTTTTCTGCGTTTCGGTTAACTCGCGAAGTAATTGTTCCGAGGAGGTAATTTCGCGGGTGAGTTTTTTTGATTCTACGTTCAAACGATTGAGCTCAGACTCGATGACTTTCAGTTTTTTTGTATCAAGCTTAACATCTTGCTTTAGCGTTTTGAGTTGTTGCTCAGCCTCCTGACGTTGAGTTTCTGCGTTACGAATCTCGTTCGCCTGGTTCTGAGTGCTCCATAGAGCGATCAATAACCAGAGGATCCGAAGCATTAGAATTTCAGAAGCGACCGACCGGTCATTTCTGCGGGTTGATCTAAGCCAAGAAGTGCGAGCAGCGTTGGAGCGACGTCGCGTAGGGCTCCTACTGAGAGGCCTGATGCGTTCACAGGATTTGCTCCTAACCAAATCGGTACCGGTCCAGTCGTGTGTGCTGTGAACGGTTGTCCATTATTTGGGTCGATCATCTGCTCCGCATTGCCATGATCGGCAGTAATCAGGCAAGCACCTCCAACTGAATTACATGCTTGCAGTACGCGCTCAACCGACTGATCAAGCGCTTCAATTGCTTTGACGGCCGCATCGAAATTCCCGGTATGGCCGACCATGTCACCATTTGCGTAGTTGCACACGATCAAATCAAATGTTTGCGATGAGATGGTATCGACAAGATAGTCCGTCACTTCAGGAGCACTCATTTCGGGCTGCAAATCATAAGTTGCAACTTTTGGGGAAGGTATGAGTTCGCGGTGCTCGCCACTCACGAGGGCCTCTCGGCCGCCGCTAAAGAAAAAGGTGACGTGCGCAAATTTCTCTGTTTCTGCGATTCGTAGCTGCGATAACCCGGCATCTGAGACAACGTCACCAAGCGTGTTAGTCAGCGGTGCTGGGGGGAAGGCGACGCGTACGCCGAGATCGTCTGCGTACTGTGTCAGTGTCGAAACAGAGACTTCTTGAATCCAGCTTGGTCGACTGAGCTCAGGAAGTGACTGCGCCGTAAGCGCTTTGGTAATTTGTCTTGCTCGATCGGCTCTGAAATTGATCACAATGACAACATCCTCAGGCCGCATTTCCCAAGATTCACCGAGGCGTGTCGCCTTCAGAAATTCATCTGTCTCGCCGCGTTGGTAGGCTTGCTGCAAGCCTTCGATTGCCGTTCCTGCTGAAAACTCAGCCTGACTTTTGGTGATCAGATTGAATGCGCTCTGGATGCGATCCCAATTATTGTCACGGTCCATTGCGTAGTAGCGGCCGCATAGGCTTGAGAGTTTGTAATTGGTGTGGACCGTTTCTAGCCGTTGGAATCGAACCAGCGAATGTTCCGCTGATTGTGGAGGCATATCCCGACCATCTAAAAAGGCATGCAGACGTGTCATCGGAACGCCTAATGAATCTGCTAAGCCGATCATTGCTTCAATATGATCTTCGTGGCTATGAACACCGCCTGGACTTAGTAATCCGAGAATATGAAGCGTGCCTTCTTGAGCCTTGGCTTGACGACACGCACTGACAAGGACTTCGTTGGTTTCGAAGTCGCCTTCATCGATTGCTCTACTGATTCGTGTGAAATCTTGATAAACAATGCGGCCAGTCCCGAGGTTCATGTGGCCAACTTCAGAGTTACCCATTTGACCTTTTGGCAAACCCACTGCTTCACCCGATGTTTCCAAATGCGCATAGGGGGCATTTTTAGCCAACCGATCAAATGTTGGTGTGTTCGCATGATAGATCGCATTGTCATCCGCAACTTCGCGGATCCCAAAGCCATCTAAAATTAACAGTACAACGGGTTTAGGTCGCATTTAATGGTCCAGAATTGATCGAATATTACGGATCTAGGCATAGATCTGACGAGGGACCCGTGACTTCGCCAGCGACATCATTATACTCGACGTCTTAATCTGGATCACGGTCTCTCGTCATTTATGCAGGAATTTATCGGATTTGCTCAGGAAAACTGGGTGCTCATCGTATTGTGGGCCTCTGCGGCTGGAACACTTTACTACACGGAAACAAAAAAAGCGGGTAAGTCAGTGAATACGACGGAAGCGATTCGGATGATTAATCGCGAGAACGCGTTGATTCTTGATATTCGTGAAAAAAAGGAGTTTACCCAGGGGCATATTGCTGGGGCGTACAATCTCCCAGCGAGCGTATTCGATAAAAAAGTGTCCGAGATTGACCGTCATAAGGCGCACCCGGTGGTCGTTGTTTGTAAAATGGGAACCTCAGCAGGATCAATAGCGAAAACGTTAAAAAAACGAGGATTCGAAAACGTTGTTCGGCTAACCGGTGGTATGTCTGAATGGACAGCTGCGTCACTGCCTATTAAAAAAGGAAAGTCGTCATGAGCAAGGTGGTAATGTATACCACTGGAATCTGCCCATTTTGCATCATGGCAAAACGGATTTTCGATGACATGAAAGTCCCTTATGAAGAGATTCGTGTTGATAAACACCCGGAAAAGCGTCAGAAAATGATGGAAATCACTAACCGACGTACCGTGCCTCAGGTATTTATCGGCGATCACCATGTCGGTGGTTGTGATGATACGCAGGACGCGTTTCATTCGGGACAACTTAGTATATGGTTAAAGGAAGCAGGTATTCATGTCTGAAGAAGTTGCACAGAATTTTTCGATTGCCCGAGTTTACACAAAAGATTTATCGCTTGAATCGCCAAAAGCTCCTCAAATCTTCGAAAAACAGTGGAATCCCAAGCTCGGACTTGAGGTGGATGTCACCAATGAAAAATTAAGTGACACATTGTATGAGGTCATCCTGAAGCTCGGTGTGACCGTGAAGACTGAGGACGAAGTCGCATTTTTGATTGAGATCCAACAAGCCGGGGTTTTTGTGTTGCAAGGGTTTGATGAGGCGACAGTCGAACATGTATTGGGTTCAATGTGCCCGAATATCTTGTTCCCGTATGCGCGCGAGACGATTGATTCACTAGCCGTGAAAGCGACGTTCCCGGCGCCGATGCTTGCACCCATCAACTTTGATGCGCTCTTGGAGCAGCGCAAGCAACAAACAACAAATTAATCCTCGGCGATATCCGCCTCCGCAAACCCAAGCTCTTTGAGTTTGCGGGTGAGGGTGTTTCGACCCCAGCCTAATTTTTCTGCGGCTTCTTTTTTGCGGCCGGCAGTATCTGTGAGCGCAACCTCGATCAGGGTCCTCTCAAACTCTTCAGTTAACTTACCGATCACCTCACCTTCATGAGATTTAATCAAGCTTGCGGCCCGTTCGCGAAGAAGCCCTGTCCACGTTAACGCCGAACGATGCGTTGTTTCTGCCGATGATGTCACCTCAGGGGGAAGATCTTGCGCTTGGATTTGTGGATTTGGTGCCATCACCGATAGCCAGCGACACATATTTTCGAGCTGGCGCACATTGCCGGGCCAACTAAATTCTGCGAGTGCGCGTTTTGCATCTTCGCCGAGATGTTTGGCTTCTGCATTAATCTCCCGCGCAGCGAGTGCTAAGAAGTGTTCAGCGAGAGCTGGAATATCCTCTCTGCGGTTTCTGAGCGCAGGTAATTGGATACGGATTACGTTCAGCCTGTGGAATAAATCTTCACGAAATAGGCCTTCTCTGACGCGTTCGTCCAAATTTTGGTGAGTCGCAGCAATGATCCTTACGTCCACCTTCACTGGTGATGTGCCTCCGACACGATAGAACTCATTATCTGCAAGGACGCGCAATAACCGTGTTTGCGTGTCGAATGGCATATCTCCGATTTCATCGAGGAAGAGTGTTCCACCGTTTGCTTGTTCAAAGCGACCGGTGCGAGCACCGGTTGCGCCAGTAAATGATCCCTTTTCGTGACCGAATAGCTCGGATTCGACCAAGTCCTTTGGGATAGCTGCCATGTTCAACGCAATAAATGGACCGCCTTTTCGCGGTGAATTTGCGTGAACAGCTTTGGCCACCAATTCTTTACCCGTCCCTGATTCTCCATTGATCAATACAGTGATTTCAGCTTGAGCGAGTCGTCCGATCGCTCTGAACACATCCTGCATGGCTGGTGCCTCACCCAGCATGAGTGGGTGAGCTTCATTGGAATCAGTCTCAGTGGTTGGGGTTGGCTCTTGATGACGCTCAAGCGCCCGTTGAACCAATAAAATGGCATCATCGACATCGAAAGGCTTGGGAAGGTACTCGAAGGCCCCGCGGCTGTAGGAGGCGACCGCACTATCTAAATCCGAGTGAGCTGTCATTACGATTACTGGAAGCTTGGGAGAGATAGTGTGAAGGTGCTCGAGAAGCGAGAAGCCATCTTCTCCAGGCATACGGATATCCGTCATTACGACGGTTGGAGTGTTGACCTCAAGCGCTTTTCGTGCAGCTTTCGCCGAGTCAAAAAGCGAATGTTTATAACCAGCATTCTGAAGTGCTTTTTCAAGCACCCAGCGTATAGAGCGGTCATCGTCAACCACCCACACAGTAGGTGAACTCATGGCATATCTCCTAATGGCAACATCACATCTATTGCGGTATGTCCGGGTTCAGATTCCACCTCAATCCAACCGCGATGCCGCGAGATGATGGTTTGTGTGATGGATAACCCGAGTCCAGAGCCTTGGGCTCGACCGGAGACCATGGGAAAGAAAATTCTTTCTTTTAGATCTTCTGGAATGCCCGGCCCGTTGTCCTCTATCCGTACTCGCAACATTGTGTGCGCACCTTTCGAACCAGGAAGTGCACGGCGAATAGCGCGCGTGCTGAATCGGACCCACGGCAATAAGATATCCGATTCGGTGACGGCTTCTAAGGCATTTTTCGTGATGTTTAAAATGGCTTGATAGAGTTGCTGAGCGCTTCCTGTGGTCTCTGGTAGCGACGGATCATAATCTCTTTGGAAATCTATTTTACCACCAGCTTGAGCGCTGAGCAGAGACCTGCACTGTTCCAATAGTCTGTGAATGTTAATCGAATCGTTAACTTGCTTAATGCTTGGACCCACCAAGTTGTCGACTAAACTAGTAAGCCGATCTGTCTCGGTGATTATCACTTCAAGGTAGTCTTGGTAGATCGATGCATCAGCTTCTTTCGAGAGTAACTGGGCAGCTCCCTTAATACCGCCCAGCGGATTTTTAATCTCATGCGCTAGACCCCGTAATAATTGTTTTGAGCTTTGCTCGTCTTTTGAATACCTTGCTTCACGAGCTATCTTTAGAATGTGATCTACTTCAGCTAGTTCAACTAATATCGCTCCATTGATATCGAAGCTATATTCTAACTTGCTAAAGGAGGCGTCTGTCGTTGACATAGATCGTCCCGCAACAAGTTGCAATTCCCGATAAGTAAAGTTGTGCCCCAATTTGACGCAATCAGCCAGAGAGTCATTGACCTCACTAGCTTGTGCGGAGGCCATAAAATCTGACAACTTGCGGTTCTTCAAATATTTCCAATTTGTCGAGACGATTCGGCAAGCTGACTCGTTCGCCCAACAGATTTTTCCGCTAGCGTCTAATACCATTATTCCGTTGTTCAAAGAGTTGAGAAGTGCCAGATACATGGTGTTGTAGAGACGGAGACTAGCGTCTCCGTCCTTGCCTTTAAACGCTGTAATACATGCCGAATTCGACCGGATGAGTAGTCATGTTCAGTCGTTCAACTTCTTCACGCTTAAGCTCGGTATATCCATCGATCATGTCATCGGTGAAAACACCGCCGGCCGTCAGAAATGCCCTATCTGCGTCAAGTGCGTCTAGCGCTTGCTCTAAGCTCGAGGCTACCGTTGGAATCGCGAGAGCTTCTTCTTCTGGGAGGTCGTACAGATCTTTGCTTGCGGCTTCACCTGGGTGAATCTTATTCTGTATCCCATCAAGGCCAGCCATTAACATCGCAGAGAACGCCAGGTATGGGTTCGCTGTTGGATCTGGGAAGCGGACTTCGATGCGACGACCTTTTGCACTTGAAACGTAAGGAATACGGATTGATGCAGACCGATTTCGAGCCGAGTATGCAAGCATCACCGGCGCTTCAAAGCCAGGGACTAGCCGTTTGTATGAGTTTGTCGATGCGTTTGCAAAAGCATTTATGGCTCGTGCATGTTTGATGATGCCGCCGATGTAGTAAAGAGCTTCATCAGATAGGCCGGCGTAACCATTGCCCGCAAATAAATTCTCGCCGTCTTTCCAGATGGATTGATGGCAGTGCATGCCCGACCCATTGTCGCCAACCAATGGCTTCGGCATAAATGTTGCCGTTTTACCGTAGGCGTTCGCAACGTTATGCACCACGTACTTGAGCACTTGAACTTCATCGGCTTTTTTAACGAGCGTGTTGAACTTCACCCCAATCTCGTTCTGGCAAGCGGTCGCAACCTCATGGTGGTGAACCTCTACCTCGAGCCCCATTGCTCCCAAGGTTTCGCACATCGCAGTTCTCAAATCCATTGCAGAGTCGATTGGTGGAACAGGGAAATAACCACCTTTAACACCTGGTCGATGCGCCATATTCCCGCCTTCAAACTCAGCGCTACTCGCCCAGGCCGCCTCTTCGGCATCAATTTTATACATCGCCCCGGACATATCGGCCTTCCACTGAACATTATCGAATACAAAAAATTCAGGTTCTGGTCCGAAGAACGAAGTATCGCCGATTCCGGTTGACTTCAAATACTCTTCAGCGCGAAGAGCCACTGAACGAGGGTCACGCTCGTATCCCTGCATCGTACTTGGCTCAACAATGTTGCATCTCAGATTTACAGTCACCTCTTCCGTAAACGGGTCAACGACTGCCGTCGCGTCAT
Organism: uncultured Litorivicinus sp.; assembly: GCA_902594275.1. GTDB lineage: Bacteria > Pseudomonadota > Gammaproteobacteria > Pseudomonadales > Litorivicinaceae > HIMB30. Next base: position 51,192 of record CACJLQ010000004.1, on the reverse strand, counting down.
CGGGCATCAAGATCATGTCTGACTCATTAATTCCTTTCCAGCCAGCGATAGAGGACCCGTCGAACATGGCACCTTCGGCAAAGAACTCGCTACTAACTTTCGACGCTGGGAAAGTCACGTGTTGCTCTTTACCACGCGGGTCGGTGAAACGAAGATCTATCCAACGCGCTTCATTGTCTGCAATTAATTTCAAGGTATTTTCGGACATTTTTGACTCCGTATATCGAACTTACTATCTCTACTCATTCGGATTGAGCACTCTCGAGCACTTAGCAATCGCTATGCCGTTTTGATAAACGCTTGGTTTTTAAACGAATACAGGTGCTATTGTGGTGCAGATTTCTCTGAAAACGCACTATAATAGTGCAGATTGAGTATCATATCGCACAATAATAGTGCAGGCTAGTCGAGTAAAAAAAACACACAGCTGTCATCGAGTGTCCGTTATACTCCCGCGCGCCCGGAGGACTTTATGATTGAATGGATACGTAACGTGGCGATTATTGCGCACGTTGACCATGGGAAAACTACACTCGTCGACAAGCTACTTGCCGCGTCTGGCACACTCGACAGAAAAGAGATCCAAAATGAACGCGTCATGGATTCCAATGACCAGGAAAAAGAGCGTGGGATCACAATCCTTGCGAAAAATACCGGTCTCAATTGGAATGACTTCCGGATTAATGTCGTTGATACGCCCGGTCACGCTGATTTTGGTGGTGAGGTTGAACGCGTATTGTCGATGGTCGATGCGGTGCTGTTGGTTGTTGATGCAGCCGAGGGCCCCATGCCGCAGACGCGGTTCGTTACGCAAAAAGCATTCAACCAAGGGCTTAAGCCAATTGTTATCGTCAACAAAGTGGATAAGGTTGGCGCCGATCCGCACGGTGCAATCGACAAAGTATTTGATTTATTTGACCAGCTCGGTGCTACGGATGATCAACTTGATTTCCCTGTGGTGTATTGTTCGGCGATTAATGGGCTGTCGGGTCTAGAGCCAGACCAAACGATTGAAAGCATGGAGCCGATTTTTCAGGCCATTGTGGACCATTGTCCGGCCCCCGAGGTCGATCTCGATGGACCACTTCAGCTCCAGATTTCTGCGCTGGATTACAACTCGTTTCAGGGCGTTATTGGTGTCGGTCGGATCGGTCGTGGTCAGTTGAAACGTAATCAACCTGTGACGGTGATTGACCGCGATGGTGTTACTCGCAACGGCAAGGTCCTTCAGATCCTCGGATATTTAGGCCTTGAGCGGATTGAGCAACAATCCGCCACAGCGGGTGACATTGTCTGCATCACTGGTTTGGATCCGCTGTCGATCTCTGACACGATTTGCTCGGTTGAATCACCGGAAGGGTTACCGCCACTGACTGTTGACGAGCCGACGGTAAGCATGACTTTTCAGGTCAATGACAGCCCATTTGCCGGAAAGGACGGCAAATACGTCACCTCAAGGAACATTAAGGATCGTCTGGATCGCGAATTGATTCACAACGTTGCGCTCCGGGTTGAACAGGGCGATTCGCCAGATAGATTTGTGGTTTCTGGTCGTGGTGAGCTCCACTTGTCTGTCTTGATCGAATCTATGCGACGCGAGGGATTTGAACTCGGCGTCTCTCGACCCGAGGTGATTGTTCGTGAAGTGAATGGAATTAAAGAAGAACCCTATGAATACCTCGCCATCGATATCGAGGAACAGCATCAAGGCGCAGTGATGGAAGCGATGGGCTTACGCAAGGGCGGTATGAAGAATATGACGCCAGATGGTCAGGGTCGTTTGCGTCTTGAGTACATTATTGCTGCTCGTGGATTGATCGGCTTCCGATCTCAGTTTCTCACGATGACTTCAGGGACTGGCATCATGAGTCACGTGTTTGATCATTACGGACCCATCAAGCCAGGCGATTTAGGAAATCGAAGTAATGGTGTATTGGTGTCGATGACCGATGGTGCAACCACGACGTACTCACTGTACAACCTTCAGGACCGCGGTCGCCTCATGATTGGCCCCGGGGTTCATGTTTATGAAGGGATGCTGCTTGGCATTCACGCGCGCGCCAACGACCTCCCAGTCAATCCGATCAAAGGGAAGCAACTCACAAACATTCGAGCGGCAGGATCGGATGAGAACCTCATCCTCACACCGCCAATTCGGATGACGCTTGAGTCTGCGCTAGAATTCATTGATGATGATGAACTAGTTGAAGTCACACCGAACCATATTCGACTTCGTAAAAAATTACTCAAAGAGTCGGACCGCAAGCGTGCGGGACGCTCAAAGGCGGCAAGCTAGGAGTGCATGCCGCCCCTAAAGGGGGCGTATGCACAGCCTATATCCTGATCTCAAACCGTATTGTGAAGAGATGTTGACCACGTCTGACGGGAGACATCGCCTGTGGGTCGGTTGTTTTGGTAATCCTAACGGTCTTCCCGTCATTTGTTTGCACGGTGGTCCGGGATCTGGAACATCACCATTGATGCCACGTTTTTTTTGTCCCGATGTGTTCAATGTGTTGTGTTTCGATCAACGAGGATGTGGGCGTTCTGAGTCCATCGACTTGTTCTCAGCAAACACCACCGATCATTTATTGTTGGATCTCGATTTGATTACTGACCATTTCGCTATTGGTCAATACGTATTATTCGGTGGATCTTGGGGCGCAACACTCGCGCTGTTGTACGCCATGGAACGTCCTCAACACTGTCTTGGCTTGATTCTGCGTGGGGTTTTTCTGAATACCCCTGATAACCTCAATTGGTTATATGGTGGTGGAGCGGCAACGCTTTACCCTGCGGCCTGGGCGGATTTTACTGCGCCAATCGGTACTCGGGATACAACGCTTAAAACGGTGTTCCAAGCCTATCAACAACTGCTCCATGCTGACGACGAGTTCACCCAGCTGCAAGCAGCGCGCGCCTGGAATTTATGGGAACATCGGTTATCAACTTGCAACCCACAAGCCAATCAAACAAGCCAAAGATCTCTTCGTCGCGAGCTCACCACCGCTCAAGTCGAGCATCATTATCTCAGTCATCGTTGTTTTTTGTCTGAGTCAGTTTTCAAAGCGAAACACGATGAACTCGACTCGACCCCGATGTGCTTACTGCACGGCGCCAATGATCACGTCTGTCCAGTGAGTAACGCTCACGATCTGAAGGCGCTTTACCCGAACCTGAAACTTCAAATTCTTGATCGCGCAGGGCACTGCGCGTTCGGCCCTGAAATGGCTGAAGGACTGTGTCAGGCAACCCGGGATATGGCTGCATTGTACGGTCACGGGTGACTAGGCCGAAGGCGATTTTGGAGGTCCAACATCTGAGTCGTCTCCATCCAGGGGCTCTGGCTTATCAAGCTCTTCAATAATTGGCGAATCAGTTTCGTCGGTTTCCACTGGTGAATAAAGATCGAACTCATCAATTTCACCATCCTTTGGCTTATCCTCGGGTTCTTCATTCGCGACTGCGGCCACGGCCTGTGAATCACTTGGTTCAACTGGATCATCGTCGACATCCTCGTCTGTCTTAGACTTCGGCGCCCCGAGGAAGCGTGAACCAATTAAACCCACCTCGAACAGTAGCCACATGGGTACTGCAAGCAATGTCTGGCTGATCACATCTGGGGGTGTGACTAACATACCAACAACAAAGCAACCAATAAACACATAGGGACGTTTGCTTTTCAGCGATTCGGGTGAGGCGATTCCTGCTCTAATGAGCAACATGGTTGCAACAGGGATTTCAAAGGCAAGTCCAAATGCAAGGAACAACTTCAGTACGAAGGACAGATAGGCGTCGATGTCAGTCATCACCGTGACGCCGGTTGGTCCGATTGTGGTGAAGAACCCGAATACCAGCGGAAACACTACGAAATACGCGAACGCCATTCCGGCATAAAACAAAAAGATGCTGGAAATGAGCAGCGGTCCAGCTATTTTCTTTTCGTTATCATAAAGACCTGGCGCAATGAATCCCCACAACTGGTAAAGGATCATTGGGGCTCCACAATAGACACTCAGGTACAACGCAAGTTTAAATGGTGCGAGAAACGGTGATGCAACCTGCGTTGCAATCATCGAAGCGCCCTCTGGTAGCAGTGATTGCAACGGATCTGCGAGATATGCGTAAAGATCGTTTGCAAATGCGATAAAACCTAAAAAGAAGAAGAGAATTACGATCAAGATCCGAATTAGTCGGTCTCGTAATTCAATGAGGTGGGCGATCAGGGGCTGATCAGTCAGACTTGGATCGCTCATTCTTCTCTGCTTGCGTAGTATTCGTCTGGCTGAGGCCTAGGGGGTCCTCCCCAGCAATATCTTCCATTTTTAGTCCGCCGCCGCGCTCCTCCAACTGGCGCTTCAAATCCTCGAGCTCTAACTCGCGATTAATATCCTTCTGAATAGATTGAACTTGTCCACGAAGTCGTTTTACCCACAACCCAAGTGTGCGGGCTAGTCGAGGTAAACGCTCTGGACCAACAACAACGAGACCAATGACTGCGACAAGCAACAGCTCTGTCGCACCAATATCGAACACTTAGACTTTCTCTTTTTGTTCGGTCTGTTGTGTTTCAGCTGATTCGTTTTGTTGGACAGTACTTTCGGCTGTTGTGTCCGCTGCGCGTTCGGCTTCCTTATCTTCCGACTTGTCGGTTACTGATGCGCGGAAACCCTTCACTGCACTCCCAAGATCAGTGCCGAGTGATTTCAATTTTTTGGTACCAAAGATCATGATCACGATGGCCAAGATAATAAGTAACTGCCAAATGCTGATACCACCAACTCCCATAACGGACTCCTATTGTTGTATGTGTTGTTAATTAAAGCCGGTAAACTGGCCGCCCCCGAGAACATGATAGTGCATGTGATACACCTCTTGATGGCCTCCGGGTCCCGTATTCAACACCGTTCTGAATCCCGAATCCAGCTCTTGTTCCTTTGCAATCTGGGGAATCTTTAGCTGAATTCGTCCTAACAAGCCTTCATCAGAGGGTGTCGTATCAAATAAATTTTCAATATGTCGACGCGGAACAACCAAAAAATGCACCGGGGCTTTTGGATTAATATCCCGAAATGCTAAGCAGTCATCATCTCTGTAAATGATATCGGCGGGTATTTCACCGTCTCGAATTTTACAAAATAAGCAATCAGTCATCTTAATTCTCCCGATTTGCTTTTTCGACCAGCCCACTGACACCTAAACGTCGTTCAAGTTCCACCAATACCGCACTCGGCGGCTCTTCTAGGTGAGAAAGTAACACCAATGTGTGGAACCATAGATCAGCGACTTCGTGGATCACATCCTCGTTATTTTCCGATCGCGCCGCATCTTTGGCGGCCATCACAACCTCAGTTGCCTCTTCCCCGACTTTCTTTAAGATGTGGTCGAGACCTTTATGATGCAACTTTGACACGTATGATTTTTCTGGATCACCAAAGCGCCGCTCAGCAAGAATGTCTTCCAGAACCTCGATTACCGTCATGTGTTGCCTCCATATAAAGTCTTTGGATCAACTTCCACTTGTTCAACAGCCCCCCATTCACCATCACTTTCGGGTGACCACGAAAAACAAGATCGACGCCCAGTATGACAGGCGACGCCAGTCTGTAGGACACCTAAAAGCACGGTATCTTTATCACAATCGATCCGAATGTCGACTAATTGCTGTGTTTGACCAGAAGATTCACCCTTGCGCCACAGCTTCCCACGCGAGCGTGAATAGTAGACGACTTGACCCCGGTGTAGCGTCTCATTGAGTGCTTCTCGGTCCATCCATGCGACCATCAAGACCTCTTTTGATTCGTGGTCTTGAGCAACAGCACACACAAGCCCATCAGCGTTGAAGTTTACGGCATCGAGTAATTGCCGTCTTGTATTCTCATCCTTGATCTCGATCATCAGCGTCTCACCAAAAGCACAAGTGATAGCACGGCAATAGCAAACGGCCAATGCCCTGTAAGCCAATCATGTTCCGCAATCAGTGCAGCTGCAGCGACAATTAAACCACTTCCGCCAAGAACTGTACTCATGTATCCCGTAAGTCTCCGCTTTTTCATCTCTTGGCCAAGAAGATTTAGTGCATTTGCTTGCTCAAGTTGAATCAGTTCTAGCCGTTCTAGCCGTTCAGGGGCGGAAAGTAACGTATTGGTTAATGCTGGGAACTGAACTGCCCAACGGGAGATGTTGCGCTTGGTGTAATCAACAATACCTTTCGGACCAAGACGCTCTTTGACCCAACGATCAAGAAATGGCTTTCCGGCATTCCAAAGGTCTAGTTCTGGATACAGCTCTCGACCAAGCCCTTCGATGTTGAGCAATGTTTTTTGAAGCAAGACCAATTGTGGCTGTACTTCCATTTGAAAACGCCGTGCGACTTCGAATAACTGGATGAGGAGGACGCCAAAACTGATTTCACCGAGCGGCTTTTGAAAGATCGGTTCACAAACTGTGCGGATCGCACTTTCGAATTCACCGATGTTGGTATTTTTAGGTACCCAGCCTGATTCTACGTGTAATTCGGCAACAGCGCGGTAGTCTCGATCAAAGAAAGCAATTAAATTTTGTGCGAGATAGGCTTGCGATTCAGGATCAAGAGTGCCGACGATGCCGAAGTCGATCGCTTTATATACTGGGTTTTCCGGATCTGAAATATCAACAAATACATTTCCCGGATGCATGTCTGCGTGAAAGAAGCTGTGATCAAATACTTGAGTAAAGAAGATTTCAACTCCGCTCTCGGCCAGCTTCTCCATGTTGACCTTTTTCTCATTAAAAATGTCCACGCGAGAAATTGGTATACCGTAAATCCGCTCTTCGACCATCACATTTCGGCGTGTATAGTCCCAGTAGATTTCGGGGACATAACAGATCGGTGAATTCGCGAAATTACGACGGATTAATGCAGCATTCGCCGCTTCACGCATTAAATCCAACTCATCCAAGATGGTCATGCGATAGTCAGATACAACCTGTACGAGCTTTAGCCGCTTTCCATCAACAAAGTTTTTCTCAACAAACTTGGCAATCGTCATCATCAGGTTGAGATCTTCTTCAATGACTTTCTCGATTCCAGGTCGAATCACTTTTACAATCACCTGTTCGCCGGTCTTGAGGCGAGCGGCATGGACCTGCGCAACTGAGGCAGACGCCATGACATCGGATGAAAACTCACTGAAGACCTCATCAACCGACCGACCTAATTCCGATTCTATAATGGATTTGGCGACTTCACCTGAAAACGGTTTGACTCGATCTTGAAGTTCGGCCAACGGTCCGGCGATATCCGGAGGTAACAGATCACGCCTGGTCGATAACATTTGTCCGAATTTTACAAATACAGGACCGAGTGTTTGTAATGCATCGCGCAAACGTTCACCACGACTTCGTTTTTTTTGAACTGTGGGGATGCACCACGCGATGGCTTTCAATAGTTTCCGTTTAGGCTGGGGGAGTAACTCATCGATCCGCTCAGAAAATAGAACACGGACGATTTTAAGAAGACGTAATGAACTACTCATTGTCGGCCTCGAGCCTTTTAATCCGTGCCTTTACGCGATCGATTTGGCGATTCAGTGATGTGATACGCGCTTCTGTTTCAGAAAATCTGTCATCGGTCACGAGTGCTTTTTGTTCTGACCGCAAGAATTCTCGAGTCTGGCGTCTCATCGAGTCCCGGCTTGTTGTCCACTGTGACCGAGCAGTACGCAGAGTTTGGATGAGCATGCCGGCGGGTATGGGGCCAAGCGCTTTTGTGACCGCATCCTCCCAATCCAAATCCATTGCCTGAAATGTTTTCTGCATGGTTTGTAGAACGCCAACGCTACCACGGATATCGAGGTCCTCAAATATGAGAGGCGTATTGGGTTGAGTGAGTGACCGTGCTGTTTCAACGAGACTTCCTAACGTACCAGAGAGTTCAACATCGGCAACGTCTTGCGACTCAGTTGTTAGCCACCACCGCTCTTCACCACAGATGATCCAAGCATCCAAGTCGAGATCAGTGACGCGAAGTTTCAACACTTTGCCGACCATTGGCGCAAGCTGTTCGGGCTGAATATCAGCTACGCGCATACCGGCGCTGATCGCCTGTTCTGATGCGGCAACTAATCCGGCCAGCATCAAGCGCGGAATCATGTCTTCACTCCCGTATGGATCGCCACAATTCCACCCGTTAGATTTTGATACACGACAGATTTGAATCCCGCTGAACTTAGCATGTCTGCGAGGGTGTCCTGATCAGGATGCTTGCGGATCGATTCAGCGAGGTATTGATAGGACTCTTTATCCTGTGCTACCAACTGTCCCATTGCTGGAAGCACAGAAAAGCTATACACATCATAGAGTTGTGACAGGGACGCTGAAACGGGCTTTGAGAACTCAAGTATGAGAGCTTTACCGCTTGGCTTAAGTACTCGATATATTTCTTCAAGTGCGGCTTCTTTGTTGGTCACGTTTCGGAGGCCAAAACCAATCGTGACACGGTCAAATGAATCTGACAGATAAGGCAGTGTTTCCGCGTCACATTGACACCAACTGAGCCCTTTTAATTCACCATGATCAATACAGCGATCGCGGCCAACTCGGAGCATTTGATCGTTAATGTCACCCAGAACGACATGGCCATCTGAGCCCACCCGACGCAGCATCGCGCGAGCCAGATCACCGGTGCCCGAGGCTAAATCAAGTATTTGCATTCCTGGACGGATGGCGATGGTTTCGATCGCAACCCGCTTCCATAAACGATGAAGGCCAACTGACATCAAATCGTTCATCAGATCGTAGCGATGAGCAACGCTATTGAAGACTTCCCTTACTCGATAGGTTTTTTCTTCGACAGGGACTTCCTTGAATCCGAAATGCGTTGTCTCTTTCATTTGGCCTCAGAGAATGTATTGCGACAAATCTTCATCTTGGCTGAGTTCAGACAAGCGAGATTCAACATAGCTTTGATCAATTGTGACTGTTTCGGGACCGCTTTGGCCAGTTTGAAACAGTAAGTCTTCCAATACTCTTTCGACGAGCGTATGCAGCCGGCGTGCACCAATGTTCTCGGTTTTTTCGTTAACGACGGCAGCAATTTCAGCGAGCGCCCCAATGCCGCTTTCGGCAAATTCAATGGTGATGCCATCAGTTTTCAAGAGCGCCTGATATTGGGTAACTAATGAGTGATCAGGCTCTGTAAGAATTCGAGCAAAATCGGAAGGCTTGAGGGCATCAAGTTCAACTCGTATCGGCAAACGACCTTGTAATTCTGGAACCAGATCTGACGGTTTTGATAGGTGAAATGCGCCAGAGGCAATGAATAGGATGTGGTCTGTTTTAACAGAACCGAATTTGGTTTGCACCGTGGTTCCCTCGATCAATGGCAACAGATCACGCTGAACTCCCTCTCGGCTAACATCTCCACCTTGCGCATTCTCACGGCGACAAACCTTATCGATTTCATCCAAAAAAACGATGCCACGACTCTCGACATAATTGATTGCCGTCAGTTTGACATCGTCGTCGGAGATTAAACGAGCGGCTTCTTCATCGACCAGAATCTTATATGCGTCGCCAATCGGTAATTTATGCTTCTTCTTTTTGTCTTGCCCAAACTTAGAGAACATATCTTGTAGTTGGCTTGCCATCTCCTCCATACCAGGGGGCGTCATGATGTCCACACCGACGCCGCCGGTTTTGATATCAATTTCGACTTCTTTGTCGTCGAGGTCACCTTCCCGAAGCTTTTTCCGAAACACTTGTCGTGCGCCGCTGGTATCTGATTGGATGGGTTGATCACCCCGTGGTGGCGGCAACAAAATATCCAGAATTCGATCTTCTGCTCGATCTTCTGCTTGATGACGGACGGCGAGCATTCGACGTTCACGTTCATCTTTGATTGCGACACCAACTAAGTCTCGGATAATGGACTCAACATCACGGCCCACATACCCGATTTCAGTGAATTTTGTTGCCTCAATTTTGATGAAAGGAGCTTCAGCTAAATGCGCAAGTCGGCGAGCAATCTCAGTTTTTCCGACACCGGTTGGACCGATCATGAGGATATTTTTTGGCGTGACTTCCTTGGCAAGATCATCCGGGAGTTGCATTCGACGCCAGCGGTTCCTCAATGCAATGGCAACTGCCCGTTTGGCGTCCGCTTGTCCGATAATGTGTCGATCAAGTCGAGCAACAATATCTTTTGGAGAGAGATCAGTCATGATTCGTGGTTAGCTCATCAATGGTGAAATTAGTATTGGTATAGATGCAGATCTCGCCCGCAGCTTTGAGCGCTTCTTCGACGACTGTTCGTGCAGAGAATTCAGTATTACGTAAAAGCGCAAGCGCAGCGGCCTGAGCAAAAGGACCGCCAGAGCCAACTGCGATAATGCCGTCTTCAGGCTCCATCACATCACCGTTGCCTGTAATGATCAGCGAAGTTTCTTTATCAGCGACCACGAGGATAGCTTCGAGTCGTCTTAGCATCCGATCTTGCCGCCAATCTTTTGCGAGCTCGACCGCAGCTCGGGTGAGATTCCCTTGATGCTTTTCAAGTTTCGCATCAAACCGTTCGAATAAGGTGAAGGCGTCAGCTGTTCCGCCCGCGAATCCAGCCAACACCTTATTTTGGTAGAGACGTCTGACTTTTCGGGCATTTCCTTTCATGACAGTGTTACCCAGTGTCACCTGGCCATCGCCGCCGATGCAGACCTGATCACCACGACGGACCGAGACGATCGTTGTTCCGTGGAATTGCTCCATATTTACTCCCTTCGAACCAGTGCGCTGTATCCATTTTTTGTCAGTACATCGGCCGCAGCACGCATGTCGCGGACCGTTTTAAATGGACCAAGTACGACTCGATACCATCCACCATTTGTTGCACTCGGCGGATTGACTCTCGCTTTTAAATCTAAAAACAATAAGGCGACGCGAGTATCATCTGCTGCTTCTGCTGTCCTAAATGAAGCAACCTGAATAATTGTGCTTTTTAGCGTTTCAGCGACGGCTTCATCACGAGATTGTCCCGCTTCAACATCAATGGGGACTTCCCCTGTAATCAACAACTCATAAAAAGTGTAAAAGTTCTCCGGTGCCTCCGGTATCTCTTGCTGAACGGTTGTTGTTTGTTTTGGGTCGGTTGGTGTGATAGCTCGTTCAGACTGAGGCTCTGTAACCTGTGCTTCTGGTTGCTGAGATTCTGCGGAATGCGGTGTCGAAGCATTCTGATTGAGCCAAATAAGCCCGGTTGCGACAGCGCCGAGTAATACGATACTCAAAGTGATGCCAACAACAGCGCTTGGCCCCTTCTTTTCAGGGCGTCTGTGTCGGGCTGCTTGAGTCGAATAATCTCGCATCACATGGACCGTGGAGAGCTTACACCGAGTAGATCAAGACCGTTAAGAATGACTGTTTGAACCGCTTTAGCCAGCGCCAGGCGTGCATCACGAACATCCATGTCATCGACGAGTAACCGTGTTCCGTTGTACCAGCGGTGAAAATCAGCTGCAAGGTCTTGCAGGTAATAGCAAATCAAGTGCGCTTCTAGCGAATCAGCTGCCTTACCGACGACTTCCGGGAATCGTCCGATTGCGGTTGCTAAGTCCAGCTCTTCCTGGGTGACTAGAGATGTGAGGTGATCGAGACCGCGCTGCTCGTCAAACGGTTGTCCCTCTAAGCCCTCAAATACCCGGCAGATTCGCGCATGTGCATATTGGATGTAGTAGACCGGATTATCTTTTGACTGGCTTGTTGCGAGCGACAGGTCAAAATCCAAGTGTTGATCTGCCTTACGCATGACGTAGAAATAACGGCATGCATCGCGACCAACATCGTCTCGTAACTCTCTCAACGTTACAAACGAACCTGAACGGGTCGACATTTGTAGTCGCTCGCCATCTTTATAGAGGATTGCAAATTGGACTAGCCGAATCGTTAGGCGCTCTGGATCAAATCCGAGCGCTTGAGCAGCCGCTTTAATTCGCACGATATAACCATGATGGTCAGCACCCCAAACGTAAATAATCCGATCAAATCCACGGGAGAACTTGTTGGCGATATAAGCGATGTCACTTGCAAAATACGTGGTTTCACCATTATCACGCCGCACAACCCGATCTTTATCGTCGCCAAAGTCTGTTGATCTGAACCAAATTGCACCGCTTTGTTCGTAGAGATGACCGCGCTCTTCCAGTGTTGCGATGGCCTCGTCAATTTCGCCAGATCTAACAAGAGATTTCTCGCTAAACCACTTATCAAAGTCTGCGCCGAATTCAGATAAGTCATCTTTAATGTCATCAAGAATTGCGGTGAGGGCAAGATTAAGAGGCTTGAGCCAATCGTCACCAAGCGCTTCCTTGGCATTCTGAATTAATCCGTCGATGTGTGCGTCCCTGGTCTTTTCAGAATCGTCGGGTACCCCAGCGAGCAGTGCGTCGTAAGATACTTGAAGTGAGTTTCCAGCATTTTGAAACAAGGTCGCACCAAGGCTAGAAATGTAATCGCCTTGATAACCAGCTGATGGAAAAACCACCGACTCACCAGTGCGTTCGAGATACCGAATGAATACGCTGACGGCCAGGATGTTCATCTGGCGGCCCGCATCATTAACATAGTATTCAGCCTCAACCTGATGCCCGCCAGCCTTGAGCAGGTTCACCAGTGTCGCTCCATAGGCAGCACCACGGCCGTGCCCCACATGCAAGGGTCCGGTCGGGTTGGCTGAGACAAATTCAACTTGCACACGCTCCTTGGTTGCTTGGCGAAATCCAAATTGATGGTGTTCTGTCAGGCAGCGTATTACTGGCTCAAATGCCGCTCCTTTTGCCAGCCAAATATTAATAAACCCTGGTCCGGCAATGTCTGTTGACTGGACACTTTCTGATTGAGGCAGTTGTTCAAGGACTAACTCTGCAAGGGTACGAGGCGCAATTTTGGCCGCTTTTGCATGCATCATGGCCACATTGGTTGCAAGATCTCCATGAGCAGGATTACGGGTATTTTCAATCTGAACAGCTTTACGATCGGCCGCATCAATGATGCCTTGAGTGATGAGTTGATCGAGCGCTTTTTCAAATAGCCCAGCGACAGCGTCCTTCATAGTGTCTCCCCATTTAAGCGCGCGAGTGTAGCATTACCAAAGGTCCCAGGGATCCACATCTAACTGAAACGTGACCTTTCCTCGTCTTTTATAAGCCCATGGACCAGTTTCTTTTAATACCCATTGAATCAGAGATCGTTTTCCGAGAATCAAAAGCTGGCCGTGATATTGCCGGTTTCGACGTTCTATTGGAGCAGGCGCGGGTCCAAGCACACGAACTGGGCTATTTAATGTGCGAATTTGATTCGCGACGCCTTCAAGCGCTTCGAACACCAGTGTCGACGATATGGCTCGTGCTGTGATGAGTGCGAGATGTGACTCTGGCGGCCAGTTGAATTGTTGCCGCTCGAGAAGTACCGCTTTTGCGAGATGGTCGTACCCTTGCCTTAGTATCTTGTCGAACCACGCGGAGTCAGGACGGTGTGTTTGGATCAACACCTGGCCGGTCGTATCATGTCGCCCTGCGCGGCCTGCGACTTGAGTGAGGAGTTGCGCAAAATGTTCCACTGATCTGAAGTCAGCACCCGATAGCCCTTGATCGGCATCAGTTACCACAACGGTGGAGAGCTTTTGAAAATCGTGTCCTTTGGCGAGCATTTGTGTGCCGACTAGGATACACGGTTGGCCGTCAATGACTGGTTGGATGAGCTGTTCAAATGCACGTCGTCGTGCAGTCGTGTCGCGATCCACACGAATAATCGGAACATCAGGGAAGCTCTTAGCCAACGTTTCTTCTAGGCGCTCGGTTCCATGGCCAACAGCTAATAAACTGTGTCCGGAGCATTCGGGGCAGATCGACACCGGTCGCTGGCGATGATCACAATGATGACACCACAAAGAGTCTGGCTGGCGGTGGAGCGTTGGTTTTGCATCGCAATGCTTACAGCCGGGGATCCATCCACAGTCTGTACAAATGAGAATTGGGGAGTAGCCTCGTCGATTGCGGAAAACGAGTGCTTGTTGGTCATGATCTAAAGTGTGGCGAATCGCTCGTCGAGCTGCCTCACTCAGCCCATCTTTTGGTCTGTCGTACCTTGCATCGATTAAACGAATCGTGGGCTGGGGCTGCTGTCCTGGTCGAGCCGATAATCGTAATCGTCTGTATTTTCCAAGCTCCGCCTGTTGCCATGTCTCAAGGGACGGTGTTGCTGACGAGAGTATGATCGGAATCGCCATTTGTTTTGCACGAACGATGGCCAGATCCCGAGCTGAATAGCGACATCCTTCTTGATTTTTGTAGGCGCCATCATGTTCTTCATCGACCAAGATAAGCCCTAGATTTGGCATGGGCGTGAATAATGCAGAGCGTGTGCCGATCAAGATATCGGCAACACCCCGAGCGGATGCAATAAAAGCTTTTGTTCTCGCACCATCAGCGATGCCTGAATGAAACACACAAAGCTTACCATCGAGCTGATCTTGAATCCTGCTCACCATCTGGCCCGTGAGTCCAATTTCGGGAACCAACAACAGGATCTGCTGGCCTCGCTTGATCGTTCGATCTATCAGTTCCGAAAAAACCTGCGTTTTCCCACTACCAGTGACTCCTTGGAGTAAAAAACATTGGAATTGATTGGCTGTTTGATCCACGGCTTCGATCGCATGATGTTGATCCTTTGTGAGCTGATAGGCCGGTGAGTTGTTGTGTCCGGTTTCAGTTTTCGGTTTTGGGATTGGCTTACCTTTACGAAGAGTCGTCGGAAGGCTTGAAAGTAATAAATCACCTGGCGGTGTTAGATAATAGTCCGATGCGAAATCCACCAGCGCTTGATGTTCTGTGCTGATGATCGGCTCGTCATCAACCACTGAAATCACTGATTTAATGGTGTCGGTTGCTTCAGATCCATTCGCTTTGCCGGCACAGAGGCCGATGACTTCGCGTGATCCGAGTGGCACTGTCACGCGCATACCAGGGCTGACCGGAGTATCTGTCGAGTAGGTAAGGGGTTCGAAAAACGGCCCCGGAACAAAAACTTTGATAAAAAAGCGTGACATAGGCTTCCGTGAACACCCTAGTGTTTGATAGAATCCGCCGCCCAAACTTTGATGCGGTGCTTGACGCGTAACGTGGTTGGGGAAGCGGCGTCGATTATACAGAGGATAGAAAAATGAGAGCGGATATTCATCCAGCATATTCGGACGTAAAGGTTACATGCTCGTGTGGAACAACCTATGAGACGCGTTCAACAAAAGGCGAAGATTTTTCAATCGACGTCTGTCAGGAATGCCACCCTTTCTACACCGGCAAACAGAAAGTCGTTGATACCGGTGGACGTATCGATCGATTCAATAAGCGCTTCGGTGGTCGAGCAATTTCGAAATAGAGTATTGACAAGAGCCGTCACCGTTGCGGCTTTTGCGCTTTCGGGGGTTGCTTTTGCGACGCCCTGCCCTACACCGCAGACCCTTTCTCCGCCACTGACAATCGATCGAGTCATTGATGGTGATACCGTTAAACTCGATGATGGCTCTCGCGTCCGTTTGACGGGTTTTAATACATTCGAATTAAAAGATTCTGGCTGGAAGCGTGATTACGCACTCAAGGCGAAACGGCGTGCAGTCGAGGTGCTTCCGCAGTCAATCCAAGTTACTCCATGGCCCGCGCCAAAAGATCGGCATGGTCGTCTGTTGGGAAATCTATGGATGGGCGAGGCCTTTCTTGGGGAGATCCTTGTTGCCGAAGGCCTAGCGCTCACCGTTTCTGTCCCTCCGGAAAATCACTTAGTTCCGTGTCTGTTATCGACCGAATGGAGTGCGAGGATGTCGGGCATCGGTATTTGGTCTTTGGGTCGGCTACCTCAAGCGGTGAAAACCTTATCAAGTGGTGGCTTTCAACACCGTGTTGGTGTGGTGACCCAGATACTTGATCAAACGACTGTGATTCTAGACGGTAAATTGCGCGTCGTATTTCCAGAGGTTGATTCTAGCGTGAGAACGGGGACTCGCTACGAGGTTCGTGGTTGGGTCTCGCGATCCCCTAAATCATTGCGATCGGATTGGCCGTGGACGTTGAGGCTCAAAGATCTGAGTAATCGCGTTCGCGTGTTTTAAAATAATTGTTGGGGTGTTTGTATTGCTTGGCCATCTGTTGAGGGGATGACTGCCTCCGGCGCCGGGTCCTTTGGCGGATTTTCCAAGAGAAAGAACTCACGCATGGCGTTGGTCTGTGACGCTCGTGCCTTGGCACCAGTTTCTGGATCGATGCGCGTCGCAACAACGCCTGTCGGTAATGGTGGCGCATCCTTTGGCGTGTATTTGAGCGCGCGCTTCATGAATTCGATCCAGATCGGTAGTGCCGCTCGTCCGCCATATTCTGAGCGCCCGAGTGTTTTTGGTTGATCGAATCCAACCCAGACTGAAGCGACTAAGTTTTTTTGATAGCCATTAAACCAGGCATCGACTTGATCGTTTGTTGTCCCCGTTTTACCGGCGAGATCTTGTCGGCCAAGTGCCTTCGCTTTTTTTGCTGTTCCTTGTTGGACCACATCTTTCAACATGTCATTGATGAGAAAATGAATGCGCTCATCAAGAACACGAGGCGCGATACGGTCACTGTAGTCGAGTTCGAAGAAGTCAGATTGTGTTGGTCGTAGCCGATTATCGAATTCCAAATCTACTGATACGGAACGTCCCTCACATGAATTTCGGCATACACTCACTGGGCGAGTTTGGTAGAGAATCGCGCCGTCGGCTGATTCTATGCGATCGATTAAGTAGTTTTGTACTCGATAGCCACCATTTGCAAAAATGGCATAGGTCTCAGCCATTTCGAGAGGTGTCAATGAGGCTGTTCCAAGCGAAATTGAAAGATCTCTTGGTAATTTCGCGGTATTTAAGCCAAAGCGATCGGCGATATCGATGATACGACTGACTCCAAGCTCGCGGACAAGCCGTACTGAGACCAGATTTCTCGATTTGTAAAGCGCCGTTCGTAGTCGAGTAGGCCCCAGAAACGTTCCTCCCGAATTTTGTGGGCGCCAGTCAGTTGCACCTTCCGTTTGATCAAACACCACGGGTGCATCGTTGATCTGTGTCGCTGGAGTCATTCCAGACTCGAGTGCCGCGGTATAAATTAACGGTTTGATTCCAGATCCAACCAAACGACCGCCTTGCGTTGCCCGGTTGAATTTGGATTCGAAATAATTGAAGCCGCCAATCATCGCCCGAATGGCCCCAGTATTTGGATCTAGAGCGACAAATCCCGACTCGACTTCAGGTTTTTGCGCCAGCCACCAGCGCATATCGTCCTGAAGTACGCGGATCAAATCACCTGGTGCCACTAATTTTCTGGCATCTTTGACACGAGGACCGATGCTGTTGACGCTACGATATTCTCGGGCCCATTCAAATCCTTTCTGTTCGATCATGATTGATTGATTATTTTTGGTAACTGCGCGGATGGTTTTGTCGGTCACGGCGACAACAACCGCTGGATGAAGCGGTCCGATGGTATCGATGTCCTCGAGCTGTCGTTTCCAGTCGAATAATCCGGTGCCGACCAGCGATTGCTCAACGCCTCGCCAACCGTGTCTGCGGTCGTACTCCATCAGTCCTCGGATGACCGCGTTTTGTGCATATTTTTGTTGCTCACCATTGATGGTGGTAAAGACGCGCAAGCCATCGGTATAGGCTCGATCATCGAAAATCTCTAATGCAATTCGGCGCGCTTCTTCAGCAACATATGGGGCAGTGAGATCGAGTTGAACACCATGAAGTGATGCTGTGACCGGTTGTTCAATCGCTTGTTCGAAGTCGTATGGTTCGATGAAACCTAATTTCAGCATCCGACCGAGAATCCAATCACGACGCTCTTTGGCGCGTTCGGGATTTGCAATTGGATTATACTTCGAGGGCGCTTTTGGAAGCCCGGCAACCATCGCCACCTGCGCCAGCGTCAACTCATCCAAGTTCTTTCCGTAGTAAATCTGCGACGCGGCATTGACGCCGTAGGCGCGATGTCCAAGAAAAATGACATTGAAGTACAGCTCAAGAATTTCATCCTTGCTAAGCGTTTTCTCGATTTCAAGCGCGAGTAAGATTTCTCGAAATTTACGTGCAAATGTTCGCTCGTGACTCAGAAAGTAGTTTTTCGCCACCTGCATCGTGATGGTTGAACCGCCAGACTGAATCTGCCCACTTGAAACGAGTTGCCACGCAGCACGCGCAAGCCCAAGCAGATCGATACCCACATGGTCTCTGAAGTTGTCATCTTCGGCGGCCAGAAAGGCGCGAACAAGGTCAAGTGGAACTTCGTTAATACTGACTGGATCACGTCGTTTTTCACCAAATTGCGCGATCAATTGTCCGTCGGAGGTAAAGATCTGAAGTGGTGTTTGTAACTGCACTGTCCGCAGTGACTCGACGTCGGGAAGCCCGGGCTTCAGATAGAGGTAGCCACCAATTAGTCCACCTGCCCCGAGGAGCGCTGAAGTGAGTGCGAGGCTGATTAAAAAACGTACAGGTCCGGTCACGGTCATTCCATTCCAAATATCGGGGCAAAGTGTACCTAAAATCAAAGTCCAATATCGATTTGACAAACTTTAATTTTGTGTTTGGCTCTCCGAGCTCGGAGGATCCCACGCAAATCGACCCACAATCTCGGCGAATTTATCTAAGTTTTGATTCGCTTTATTGGATAAGTGATGGAGATTGCAAACGTTGTCGCCTCGACGAGCATCCAGACTGGACCGAACCGCGACAGATTATTGTGTCTGACTACTGAATTCGGCGAGAAATTCTGCCTGCAAAAAAAGATCGTCATCGATCAAGTCGACCCAGCAAGGTCCAGTGATTGGGACACTAGAACTCAATACGCGAGTGACTGTCACACCCGACGAGACCTTGGTTCTCGGCGGGATCGACGAATCAAAAGAAGAAAACATTCGTGTTGACATTCCTGGTTTATTTTCGATTCCTTTGATCGGTCGCGCATTTCAATCAAGTCAGCGTCGAGCCTTCAAATCAGAACTGCTAATATTCATCACGCCCCGCGTTCTTTAACTGAGGTTTCATGGTAGACATTTCGTTTCCACTGATATTAATTGGTCCAACTGGTGCCGGCAAAACCACTGTCGGTCGGTTGCTTGCGACCAAATTGAACGTACCATTCCTCGACTTGGATGAAGAGATTGAGGCGCGCTGTGGAGCCGATATTCCATGGATCTTCGATGTCGAAGGTGAAGTAGGTTTTCGTAATCGTGAGGCACGTATCTTTGCAGAGTTTGTCGACAAGGGTGCTCTTGTTGTATCAACTGGCGCTGGGGTTGTTTTACGTGGTGAAAATCAAGAGTTATTAAAACGCCATCAGTCGTATGTCATTTGGTTGCAAGCTGATTTGAAAACACAGTTTGATCGTCTAAAAAATGATAAAAATCGCCCGCTATTGCAGGTAGCCGATCCAAAAGCGAAGTTAAGGGCCATGGCGACGGAGCGCGAGCCTCTGTATCGCGGGTATTCGGGCATACAGGTGCAAACGCGACGGACCAATCCATCGGTTGTCGTGCGCCAAATTATGGAGCAAATAGAGAGGCAGATTGATGAGAACGCTTAACGTTGATTTGGGCGATCGTGCGTATCCAATTTATATTGGAGAAGGTCTGCTTGATTCAGATCACCTGGCTGGTGTCATTCGAGGTCGTCAGGTTCTCGTGGTGACCAATGACAGCATTGGCCCGCTGTATCTTGATCGCGTTCTTTCGACCCTGCAGGGCTTCGATGTGGCGACGGTGGTTTTGCAAGATGGTGAACAACATAAACAGATCGATACCCTCGATTTCATTTTTTCAGAAGCACTGACGAAGCGATTTTCGAGAAATGCCACGATGGTCGCGTTAGGGGGCGGTGTTATCGGAGATATGGTTGGTTTTGCTGCTGCAACCTATCAGCGTGGAATCGACTTTGTTCAAATTCCTACTACGCTTCTTTCGCAGGTTGATTCGTCTGTTGGCGGAAAAACTGGAGTCAATCATCGGTTCGGGAAAAATATGATCGGTGCATTTCATCAACCGGTCGCTGTTCTCATCGATACGCATGTTTTAGATACACTTCCGCAGAAAGAGATGTCCGCTGGCATGGCCGAGGTCATTAAGTATGGCTTATTGGGTGATCAAGATTTTTTGGCCTGGATCGAGGCGAATATTCAGTTATTGATGGTGAAAGATACGGAGACTGTGTCGATCGCAATTGAGCGATCATGTCAGATGAAAGCAGATATTGTTGCTCGCGATGAGCGGGAAGGTGATGTTCGTGCACTACTGAATTTGGGTCACACATTCGGCCACGCAATCGAAGCGCATCTTGGATACGGTGGTTGGCTTCATGGCGAAGCAGTTGGTGCAGGTATGGTGTTGGCTGCCCGTCTATCACGAGCCATGGGGATGCTTGCAGAGTCAGATGTTACTCGTATCGTCGCTATGTGTGAGCGTGCAAACCTTCCAGTACGGCCGCCAAAAGGTATGACCGTTGATGACTTCCTGACATACATGGCTGTTGATAAGAAAAATATCAATGGACGCCTTCGCTTTGTGTTGATGAAGTCTTTGGGCAATGCCTATGTTGAGGAGCAGGTGCCGTCTGATTTACTCAATGATGTGCTCAACGCGTGCTGCAGCTAGTCCGATCGCAACAGGCCTGTATCGAACGAATTCGCTCGGCTGTTCGTTGGGCGAGACGGTTGGTTGTGATGATTGGCGCGCCTGGTCAGGGTAAAAGTACTATCATTGAGGCGCTTGTTTTGGCGAGCACTGTCAATCCACTTCTGCTCGACGGTGAATTATTATCAGATCGCACCGATGCGATCCTTCGATTGATCGGTTTAGCCGGTTTGCGTCCCGAAGGAACGGATCTGGAAATGCTGGCTCGCCTGCAAAATAAGCATCAGGCGGGGACCAAGCAGGGCATCCCCGAGATTATCGTAGATGATGCCCATCGCCTGCCTGATGACGTGATTCGATTATTTCAGGAACTCAGCGCCGGTGCTCATGGTCGCCGCTGGTCAGTTTTATTGGTTGGGGAGGATGGTCTGGTGTCTCAGCTTCAGGCACTAAAGCCGAAACCGACACTATCCAGTACGGTGTTGTTACCACGTTGGGATCAACATGATCTTGAGGAGGCCTGTACTGCGCTTCATCCGGGTCTCGAAATCGCAGCAAGGGCACCTCAGTTGTTACAGCAATTCGCAATGCATCCGAAACAGTTGCTAAGGGCGGCCTCTGGTGATGACCGAATCACGGATAGTGATGTGGAGGCAGTGCGTCATCAACAAGCCTCGATATCACACTCGGTGACTTCAAGTATGGCGATCGGGTTGGGTATTGTAATCGCTGTCTGTGTCGCAATCTTTATTTTTGTGCAAATGAATAATGACGATGGGATCCCGTCGAAACCAACGATGATTCCCTTAGCGCCGAATAAGCAGTAACCTTTCGACGCGTATTTTAAATTTGCTCCACAGCCGCTGGAGACATATACTACGCGGCCTTTTTCTTCAGGGATTCAGTCGGTTGAGCCCAATTGACACGGACGTACAGCTCGAGCTTTTAGACAGGTTCGCTAGGTTTGTTGTGTGATTTCGGCGGGACGTGCATCGTCCCTTATCACTTGGGGTTGCGACCGTTTGGTCGTGAATGGTAGGAAAAAATTATGGCTAAAGGTCTTTATACGCCTGGCGAATTTCGAGACAACTGTGGTTTCGGCCTGATTGCGCATTGTGAAGGCGAAGCAAGTCACGATCTGCTCATGACGTCGATTGAGGCGTTGACGCGCATGACGCATCGTGGCGGGATTGCTGCTGACGGCAAGACTGGTGACGGTTGTGGCCTGTTGTTACAGATGCCTGATGTTTTCATGCGTCGCGCTGCCAAAGATGCAATTGGTGTTGAGTTAGGTGATTTGTTCGCGGTGGGAATGCTCTTTCTGTCGAATGATTCAGACACCGAAGCACAAGCAAGAAAGGCGATCGAGGATTCGCTAAATTCCAGGAAATTGGTTGTCCTTGGATGGCGTGATGTACCGGTTGACCCAACGAATTTGGGCCCCATTGCTCGCGGAAACATGCCTGTTTTCAAGCAGGTATTCGTTGAGCCTCAAGGGCAGAGTAAGGAACAATTTGATAACGAATTGTTCATGGCCTCTCGACTGATTGAGCGATCGATCGCGTCGAACCCAGAGAACTACTTGTGTTCGCTATCACGCCGCGTCGTCTCTTATAAGGGATTGATGATGCCCATCGATCTTCCGAACTTCTATCCGGATTTGAACGATGCACTTATGGCTACGGCAATCTGCGTGTTCCACCAGCGGTTCTCGACCAACACTCTGCCTCGCTGGCCGCTTGCACAACCATTTAGACTACTTGCGCACAATGGCGAGATTAATACGATTGCAGGGAACAGAAATTGGGCCAATGCGCGTGGCCATCTGTTCAAGTCAGATCGCTTGCCGGACATTGATCAGATTCTTCCATTAGTCAACTCGACCGGCTCGGATTCATCGAGTCTGGATAACATGCTCGAGGTCATGGTCGCTGGAGGCATGGATTTATTCCGTGCGATCCGAATGCTTGTTCCACCTGCGTGGCAGAACGTGGACGACATGGACGCAGACTTGCGTGCTTTTTATGAATACAACTCCATGCATATGGAGCCATGGGATGGTCCCGCCGGAATTGTTCTAACAGACGGTCGTTATGCGTGTTGTTTGCTCGATCGTAACGGGCTCCGGCCAGCGCGCTGGGTCAAGACGAATAATGGTTATCTAACACTTGCCTCTGAAATCGGAACTTGGGATTACGAGCCAGAAGATGTGGTTGCAAAGGGCCGCGTTGGACCGGGTGAAATTTTGGCGATCGATACAGAAACAGGCGAAATGTTAGCTGCCGATGACATTGATCATCACCTGAAGCGTCGTCACCCATATAAACAGTGGTTACGAGAGCAAACGATTCGCTTCGAAACCGAGATGAAGGATCCGTTTTCTGATCTCAAGAAATTATCAGAACGCGGCTTGCCACCCTACTTGAAACTCTTTGGTTTGACGAGCGAAGAGCGTCACCAAGTCATTAAACCGTTGGCTGAGACTGGCCAAGAAGCTGTGGGTTCGATGGGTGATGACACACCGATAGCGGTGCTCTCGACCGAACAGCGCCACGTCGCCGATTATTTTAGGCAGCAATTTGCTCAAGTGACCAACCCACCGATTGACCCGTTACGTGAATCGATAGTGATGAGCTTGGAAACATGCTTGGGTATGGAGTTGAATCCGTTTGAAGAGACTGCCGACCACGCCGAACGTGTCATTTTGCATTCTCCAATATTGTCGGCACCTAAGATGGATCGCCTCAAAGGCGTTGATCACTCAAAATATGGTCAGATCCAGATTGAATTAGCATTCGAGCCAACACTTGGGTTGAAGGCTGCGGTTGAGTCCGTGTGTCAGCAAGCTGTAGATGCGGTTCGCGCAGGAAAGACCCTACTGATTCTTTCAGATCGCCATGTGACAGAGGATCAGTGGATTGTGTCTGCAACTATGGCAACAGGCGCAGTACACCACCGGCTGATTGAGGAAGGGTTGCGTTGTTCTGCGAATATCATCGTTGATACTGCTGAGGCACGCGATTCCCATCATTTCGCAGTGCTTCTTGGATTTGGTGCGACCGCGGTCTATCCATATCTGTCCTACCGCGTGATCAACGACTTGGTTGAGGCAGATGAAATCGTTGGCGATACGCTCGAGTTGCATCGGAATTACCGTAAAGGTATCGATAAGGGATTGTTGAAGATCTTATCGAAGATGGGTATCTCGACTATTGCCAGTTACCGTGGCGCGCAGTTGTTCGAGGCTGTCGGGTTGTCGAATGACATTGTCGATCTATGCTTCAAGGGCGTCCAAAGCCGAATCGCTGGTGCAGATTTCTCTGATTTCGAAAATGACCAAAAGATTCGCCAGTCTCTGGCTTGGTCAACACGTAAGCCCGTTCCTCAAGGCGGTTTCTTGAAGTATATGCATGGCGGTGAGTATCACGCGTACAACCCGGATGTGATTCAAACATTACAACAAGCGGTACAGACGGGATCGTACTCGACTTACCAAAAGTACGCGAAGCTGGTGAATGAGCGTCCAGTCGCGACATTGCGAGATTTGTTGAAATTCGAAAAAGATGCCGGTCGAGCAATCACTGTTGATGAGGTGGAGCCTGTCGAATCGATTCTGAAGCGGTTCGACTCCGCCGGTATGTCGTTAGGGGCTCTGAGCCCAGAGGCACATGAGGCGTTGGCTCAAGCTATGAATGAATTGGGAGCGCGTTCGAATTCTGGCGAAGGCGGAGAGGATCCCGAGCGTTTTGGCACCAGCCGTGTCTCGAAGATCAAGCAAATCGCATCAGGTAGATTTGGTGTGACCCCGCATTATCTGGTGAATGCCGAGGTCCTGCAAATTAAGGTCGCCCAAGGTGCAAAGCCTGGAGAAGGTGGGCAGTTACCTGGTGGTAAGGTGAATGCGTTGATCGCGAGACTTCGCCATTCAGTACCGGGCGTGACATTGATATCACCCCCCCCGCATCACGACATTTATTCAATCGAAGATTTGGCGCAACTGATCTTTGACCTGAAACAGGTCAATCCCAAAGCGTTGGTTTCGGTCAAGCTTGTGAGTGAACCGGGTGTTGGAACAATTGCAGCCGGTGTCGCTAAGGCCTACGCAGATTTAATTACGATTTCGGGCTATGACGGCGGTACTGCAGCAAGCCCCCTGACATCGATCAAGTATGCAGGCTCTCCCTGGGAGCTTGGTCTCTCGGAAGCGCATCAGGCACTGCGCGCGAATGATTTACGTGACAAAGTCCGTTTGCAGACTGATGGCGGGCTAAAAACGGGCGTAGACGTCGTCAAAGCCGCAATTTTAGGCGCTGAAAGCTTTGGCTTTGGTACAGCACCCATGGTTGCGATGGGGTGCAAGTATTTGCGCATCTGTCATTTGAATAACTGCGCAACCGGTGTGGCCACACAAAATGAACTGCTGCGGGAGCAACACTTCCGTGGAACGGTTGAGATGATCAAGCATTTCTTCACCTTTGTGGCTGAAGAGACGCGGGAAGTGATGGCCGAACTCGGTGTGAAGACTTTGGCCGAACTCGTTGGTCGAACTGACCTGTTAAGGCAGGTTGGGGGTCGGTCGCAGCGCCAGGCAAAACTGGATTTCTCACCCGTTCTTTACCAGGGACCAGAACACGAGGGTAAACCACAACTGTGTGCGGTTGAGAAGAACCCACCCTATGATGAGGCGCCATTGAACCGGGCTATCGTTGAGATAACAGCTAACGCAGTTGCTTCTGGAACAGGTGGTGAGTTTGAGTTCAAAATTACAAACCAAGATCGTTCTGTCGGTGCGACCCTGTCTGGTGAAATTTCGTTGGCTCATGGTCGAGAAGGAATGGCCAACCCGATACGCTTGAATTTATCTGGGACGGCTGGCCAGAGCTTTGGAGTATTTAACGCACCTGGCCTGGAAATACATTTGCGCGGTGATGCAAATGATTACGTTGGTAAAGGCATGGCTGGCGGTCAACTTGTGATCGCACCACCAGCAGGCTCACAATTCGTGACTCAAGACACATCGATTATTGGTAATACTTGTTTATACGGTGCAACTGGTGGAACGTTGTATGCGGCAGGTCGAGCGGGTGAACGCTTCGCTGTGCGTAATTCAGGTGCAACAGCAATTGTCGAGGGCGTGGGTGATCACTGTTGTGAGTACATGACTGGTGGTTTAGTGATCGTGCTCGGGAATACTGGCCGTAACTTTGGCGCCGGTATGACCGGAGGATTCGCCTATGTACTCGATGAATCACGGACCTTTGTTGATCGTTACAACCATGAGCTGGTCGAAATTACGCGTATCAGTACCGAGCAGATGGAGCAATATCGCGCACACCTGCGGTCACAGATCCATGACTATACGGACGCGACCGGTAGTCAGTGGGGGCAAACCATCCTTTCTGATTTCGAGTCGTTCGTCAGTCAGTTTTGGCTTGTGAAGCCGAAGGCTGCAAGTTTAGGTCACTTATTGGCGTCATCGAGGTCAGGTGCGCAGTAGCAAATTAGAGGATTGATGACGATGTCAACGCAGAAAAACAATGACTTTCAGTTTTTAGATGTCACAAGAGTGGATCCTGCTAAAAAGGATCTTGATCAGCGGAAAGACGAGTTTACTGAGATCTATCATCCGTTTTCGAATAAGGATGCTGGATCGCAGGCACATCGATGCCTTGCTTGTGGGAATCCCTATTGCTCGTGGAAGTGCCCAGTACACAATCATATCCCCAACTGGCTTGAGCTGATTAGCCAGGGGAACATTATGGCTGCTGTCGAGCTGTGCCATAAGACCAATTCTTTACCAGAAGTTTGCGGACGGGTTTGCCCGCAAGATCGCCTGTGTGAAGGCGCATGCACCTTGAATGATGGTTTTGGTGCGGTCACGATCGGATCGGTCGAAAAATATATTACGGATACCGCGTTCGCTCTAGGCTGGCGCCCTGATATGTCGAATGTTGAATGGACTGATCGGCGTGTTGCAATCATCGGTGCTGGTCCGGCCGGCCTTGCAGCAGCAGATATTTTGGCGCGTGGTGGCGTAAAGCCCGTGGTATTTGATCGTCATCCTGAGATTGGTGGTCTGTTAACTTTTGGGATTCCTGAATTCAAGCTCGAGAAATCAGTCATGAATCGTCGTCGTGAGATCTTCGAAAGTATGGGTATTGAATTCCGTTTGAACACCGAAGTTGGTCAGGACATTTCTGTTGGCAAATTGATGGAGACTTTTGACGCAATCTTTCTGGGAATGGGGACTTACACTAACATGGCGGGTGGATTCCCTGGGGAAACTCTCTCTGGAGTCTTCAAAGCATTACCTTTTTTGATTTCTAATGTGAACCGCTGTCTTGGATTTGAAAAAGATCCTAGTGAGTTCATCAATATGCAAGGTAAGCGCGTGATCGTCCTCGGTGGTGGTGATACGGCAATGGATTGCAATCGGACATCGATTCGCCAGGGAGCGAAGTCTGTGACCTGTGTCTATCGCCGCGATGAAGCCAATATGCCTGGGTCACGTCGCGAGGTTGCGAACGCACGAGAAGAAGGCGTGAAATTCATGTTTAACCGTCAACCGGTTGAAGTTGTTGGCGATGCGACAGGTGTCACTGGTGTAAAGTTTGTGACAACGCAACTCGGTGAGCCGGATGCAAACGGTCGCCGGAGTCCGGAAGTTGTTTCAGGATCTGAAGAAGTGATTCCTGCAGACTGTGTCCTCATTGCTTTTGGGTTTCGTCCAAGTCCGGCAGATTGGTTTACCGATTTGGATATTCATACTGCGGATTCGGGGCTTGTTTTGGCGAGCGATGATCAGGAACTTCCCTATCAGACGACCAACCCAAAGGTATTTGCGGGTGGCGATATGGTGCGTGGTTCAGATCTGGTGGTGACAGCGATTGCAGAGGGACGCAATGCGGCACAATCAATCCTCGATTATTTAGATATTCGATAAAGATATTGGATTCCTGACAGAATCTTGATTAAACAGAGCGTTTTTAGAAATACACGATAAGAGGGCAACGAGAATGCGCGACGAAACACTATCGATCCATGCGGGGTATCAAACCGACCCAACAACCAAGGCGGTCGTCCCACCGATTTGCCAAAATGTGGCGTTTGAGTTTGATGATGCTGCGCATGGGGCGGCGCTATTTAACCTTGAAGTCCCGGGAAATATCTATACCCGCATCATGAACCCAACGTGTGATGTGCTTGAACAACGCGTCACAGCTCTTGAAGGCGGCATTGCCGCGCTTGCCGTTTCATCTGGAATGGCAGCAATTACTTATGCATTGCAGACACTTGCCAGTCAGGGTCACAACATTGTGACGACACCACAACTGTACGGCGGGACCTATACGCTATTCGCGCACATGTTGCCGAGCCAGGGCGTTGAAGTGCGTTTCGCTGAAACTGACCGTGCTGAAGACTTGGAAAAATTGGTCGATGAAAATACGCGCGCGATTTATTGCGAAACCATTGGTAATCCAGCCGGTAACATCGTCGATATTCATGCAATGGCTGCGATGGCGTCTCGCAATGGGCTGCCTTTGGTCGTTGACAATACGGTCGCCACTCCAGCGCTTTGCAAGCCAATTGAATTGGGAGCCAATATTGTTGTGCACGCGCTGACAAAGTTTATGGGAGGCCATGGCAACTCACTAGGTGGAATCATCGTTGATGGCGGTAACTTCGATTGGACTGCACAGGGAGATAAGTTCCCCGGGATGACTGCACCTGAGCCTGCGTATCACGACGTTGTGTATTCAGATGCATTTGGCCCTGCCGCATTTATTGCACGGGCACGTACTGTACCGCTTCGTAACACTGGTGCGGCACTTGCTCCGATGAACGCTTTTCTTCTTTTACAAGGCATTGAAACCCTGAATCTTCGGATGGAGCGACACTGCGAGAACGCGCAGAAAGTTGCTGAGTTCTTGCAAGCACATTCAAAGGTTGAGTGGGTCAGTTATGCAGGTTTGCCCGATCACCCTCATTACGCCCTAGCCCAGAGTCAGCTTGGAGGTACGCCTTCGGCACTTCTGACGTTTGGTGTGACAGGTGGTTTTGATGCGGGCGTGAAATTCTACGATGCACTTGCTCTGTTCAAGCGTCTGGTCAATATCGGTGATGCGCGTTCATTAGCCTGTCATCCGGCATCGACCACGCATCGACAGTTATCGGATGAGGAACAACTATCGGTGGGAGTGAAGCCTGAAATGATTCGCTTATGCGTTGGTATCGAGCATATCGATGACATTTTGGCTGACCTCGATCAGGCCTTATCACTGGTATGACATCGGCATTAAGAAACGATCGTATTTTAAAAGCATTGCTCCGCCAACCTGTCGATCAAACACCCGTTTGGATGATGCGTCAGGCGGGGCGCTATCTGCCAGAGTATCGGGCGACCCGAAAAGTTGCGGGTGACTTCATGAGCCTCTGTAAAAATGCAGAGCTCGCCTGTGAAGTAACGATGCAGCCGCTTGAGCGTTATCCGCTTGATGCAGCGATTCTGTTTTCTGACATTTTGACGATTCCTGATGCGATGGATTGTGGTCTCTATTTTGAGGCTGGCGAAGGTCCGCGTTTTGAGCGTCCTGTGAGAACACGTGCAGACATCGATGCGCTTCCGGTTCCGTCGATGGCAGATGCATTGGATTATGTGATGAATGCGGTGACAACGATTCGTCGCGAACTTAACGGTCGTGTGCCATTGATTGGATTCTCTGGAAGCCCTTGGACTTTGGCGACCTATATGATCGAGGGTGGAGGATCAAAAGAATACCGTTATGCCAAAGGATTGATGTATTCAGATCCAGATGCGCTTCACGTATTACTCGAAAAGCTTGCGACCGCTGTGACGGATTATTTGAACGCGCAGATCGCCGCTGGCGCACAAGCGGTACAGATTTTTGATACGTGGGGTGGAATTTTGACGGAACCTGCCTATCGTGAGTTTTCTCTTGCTTACTTGGAAAAAATTGTCGCCGGTTTGGTCCGTGAATCTGAGGGACGACAAGTTCCAGTGATCCTGTTTACCAAAGGTGGCGGCGCATGGCTCGAGCAAATGGCAGCGACAGGTTGCGATGCGTTGGGGCTTGATTGGACAGTTGATCTTGGTCGTTGCCGGGAGCGAGTCGGATCACAGGTAGCGCTGCAGGGTAATCTTGATCCGTCTGTTTTGTTCGGATCTGATGCATTGATTACATCTGAGGTGGAAAGACTTCTGAAAAGCTTCGGTCCGAACCTGGGCCATGTATTTAATTTGGGCCACGGTATTAACCAGCACGTTGATCCTCAGCGTCCTGCCACCATGATTGAAGCAATACAACGAATTAGCCGCGAGATTCATTCCGGCTCACATTGAGGTCGACATCATGCGCATCTTTAGTATTGCGTTAGGTTTCGTCCTGGCGGGTAGCGCCATGGCGGAGTCTAAAAATTTATCCGATATTTACAATTTAGCGGTTGCCAATGATCCGGCGTTGCGGGCCCAGATTGCAACCCGTGACGCGTCAAAGGCATTGGGGCAACAGGTTCGTCGTGGTCGTGGTTTGAGTGCGAGTGCGTCAGTGTCTGGAAAGGGAACTCAGAATTTTAAGAGTGACGACGTGTATCGAACAGGTACCATGTCACTGACTCTAAGTATGCCGTTATATGATCGGGGCCTGGATGCCAAAATTGAAAGTCAGGACGCGGTGGTTCGCGAGGCAGACGCGTCGTTAGCCGCGTACCGGCAGACGCATATCATTTCGGTGACGGATCGATATTTTGCTGTGTTGTCGGCGGAACAAGATTTGCTTGCAGCCCGAGCGGAAGTTGAGGCATTTGAGCGCCAGTTGGAGCAAGCGTCTGAACGTTTAGTTGTCGGCATCGGGACGCGGGTTGATGTGGATCAGGCGCGAGCACAGCTGGATTTATCTCAGGTGGGTTTAATTAGTGCAGAAGTTGCGCTGGATACTGCGAGATCAGATCTCGAGCAATTAGTTGATACCTCAATTCCTGATCTTTTGGATTTGGGAGCGGGCTTCGCAGTAGATCTTCATCGATCATTGGATGATCAACTTGAGATGTCAGTCAATCAACACCCTGACGTAATCGCTGAACGAGAGAGTTACCAGAGTGCGCTAGCAAACCTTGATGAAGCGCGTTCTGAAACCAATCCGAAACTCGCTTTATCGTCAACTTTTTCCATATCTGATACGTCAGGCAGTAAAACAGCAGCGACGAATGCCAGTGCGCGAAGTAATGTTTTAAGTGTGACATTGTCTGCACCGATCTATACCAACGGTGTTGCTGCTGCGAAGGTTGATGTGGCAAAAGTAAATGTCATCAGAGCAGAAGCGAACTTAGCGAAAGTACGCCGTGAAGTTCGCGCGAGTATGCAGAAGGCGTTTCGTAATCTCGGGGCGAGTGCGCGCACTGTGGAAGCTCGACAGCTGGCGATTGTTTCTGCAGCGAGTCGTGTTGAAGCGACTGAGGCCGCCTATGCGGTTGGATCAGGCGATATCGTTGAGGTGTTGAATGCGAAAAAGGATTTATTTGCTGCAGAACGTGATTTCGCAAAGGCGCGACACACTCATGTCATTCGACAATTGCAATTCGACCAAGCGATCGGAGATCTGTCCGAGTCAGCAATTACGCGGATCAACCGGTACCTGGTTCAGTGAAAATCACGAGAGCTTGGTGTGAGATTTCCAAGCCATTCGCTGGCATCTTCCAGGGTATCAGCGATGATATGAATGACCCCGTGAGATTCTTGGACTTTTCCCCTCACTTTTAATAAACGGCTAGCCAAGATCTGATGTCTGAATGTTTCCACGAGAGAAGGCCAGACAAGGCAATTAATTTGTCCATCTTCATCTTCTAAGGTGATGAAAACCACACCAGAGGCCGAACCTGGTCGTTGGCGTGTTGCAACAATACCTGCTACCCAAATTCGAAGATCGGGATGTCTTGGCAATCGATCGAGCTCCGATGACCGTCGACAGGTACGAAACGCTGATTTATTTCGCAACAAATTCATCGGATGTGCTTCAAGCGATAATCCGGTGGTTTGATAATCGGCTACTAAGGTTTCACCAAGTGCAGGAATGCGCGGCCTAAAGTCTTCAACTGCCTGAATTGCGCCTTGAAATAATGGTAATTGCGATTCTTGATCTCCAAGCTGCCAAAAACTATCAAAACGATTATCAGTCAGTGAGCGGAACGCATGTGCGCTGGCCAGAACTTCTAAGTCCCTTGTTGAGAGTCCTGTACGGCTTCGAAAGTCGTTGAGGTTCTGAAAAGGACGGCGGCGTGCTCTGATGAGTGCGTTCGCTGCTTCAAATCGCAGTCCTTTAATGAGATGCAAACCTAGTCTGACACATGGAGACCCTTCCGCATCCTCAAGTGTTGATAACCAGTCAGATGCATCCACATCAATCGGTCGGATGTCGATACCGTGACGTTTGGCATCCTGTAGTAGTTGCGATGGCGTATAAAATCCCATGGGTTGGGCATTTAATAAGCCACAGTAGAATGCTGCTGGGAGATGGCATTTGATCCAAGCTGATAAATACACAAGCAATGCAAAGCTTGCAGCATGTGACTCAGGGAAACCGTACTTTCCAAATCCTTCGATTTGATGACAGAGTCGCTCAGCAAACTCGCGAGAATGTCCTCGTTTCAGCATTCCGTTGACAATTTTTTCATGAAAATGAGATAAGCCATTGCCTGCTTTCCAAGTCGCCATCGCTCGTCTCAGTGCGTCTGCTTCTCCAGCACTAAAGCCGGCAGCCACCATGACCAATTGAATCACTTGTTCCTGGAAAATCGGTACACCAAGGGTTCGATCCAGAACTTGGCTGATTTCTTTCGGTTGTTCTTCTTTGGGATCAACACCATCGCGTCGCCTGAGATATGGGTGCACCATATCGCCTTGAATTGGTCCAGGTCTGACAATGGCCACTTCAACTACAAGATCGTAATAGGTCCGTGGTTTCAGTCGAGGAAGCATGGCCAGTTGAGCTCTGGACTCAACTTGGAAAACACCAATCGCATCTCCTTGGCATAGCATGTCATAGACCAATGAATCTTCTGGAGGGATCTCAGCAATTGAACGAGGAGGATGCTGATATCGTCCGCTACGGGGTTGATAGGTTGTCTGATATTGGAGTGCAAGCTCTAAGCTTCCACGAATTGCGGTCAGCATACCGAGTGCGAGAACATCGACTTTGAGAAGCCCCAGTGCATCAATATCATCTTTATCCCATTGCAAGCAGGTCCTGTCTTGCATGGCTGTATTTTCTATAGGACATAATTCAGAGAGTGGGCCGCGTGATATCACGAATCCGCCGACATGCTGTGTGAGATGCCTTGGGAAGCCCAAGATTTCCGTCACTAATTCGGTTAGCAATTGAATTTGAGGACCTTGTGGATCGATTCCGAGCTCAGCAAAGCGTTCAATCATTGCCTCTTTTTTATCCCACCACGCGAGACTGCCCGAGAGCGCTTCAATTAAATCAATTGGTAGATTCAAGGCTTTACCGACATCCCGGATGGCTGACCGTTTTTTGTAGGTGATGACGGCGGCGGCAAGTGCCGCTCGTTCTTTGGAATATTTCCGGTAAATATATTGAATGACTTCATCTCGCCGATGATGCTCAAAATCAACATCAATATCGGGTGGCTCATTACGCTCTTTAGATACAAAGCGTTCAAATAATACTGATACGCGACTTGGATCAACTTCTGTAATAAAAAGGCAATAGCAGACCACGGAATTTGCAGCGGAGCCTCTACCCTGACACAGGATGTTTTGAGAGCGAGCATAAGCCACGATATCGTGCACAGTCAGGAAATAGCAGGCGTAGTTCATCTCTTCGATGAGTGTGAGTTCTTTTTCGATCAGGTGGGTGACGTTGTCGGGTATTCTTTGCTGCCAGCGTCGCTTTGCGCCTTCGAATACCAGATCTCGCAAGAATTTTTGTTCACTATCGTATTGCGGTGGGCAAATCTCTTGCGGGTATTCGTAACGTAAATTACTTAACGAAAAGTCGAATCGGTCCAGAATATTGAGTGATTCGTGAAGCCAGCCACTTGGATATCGCTGCTTGAGTCCGTGTTGATCCATTAAAGTACGTTCACTTGATCGTTCTAATTGATCTGCGATTTCAATAATTGGGGCACCAAGCTGGATCGCTGTTAGCGTGTGTTGTAGTTTTAAACGCTGACGGATATGCATCAGAGGTCGCTGTGTTGCCACAACAGGTAAGTTCCACTCAAATGCTGTGAGATCGATACGTTCAGCTAGATCGGCTTGATGCCCAGATTCGGGTAAGTGGGCTGCAATCCAAAATCGTCCTCTAAAGGCATAAGACAAGCTTTCGATTTGAGAGGTCCAGTCCAATGCCTGAGGATGTGGGTGCCACAGACATAATAGTGTGTCTGTATACCCAATTAAGTCACGTCGCGTTAACTGATACGTACCTTTTGATGATCGTCGCCGTGCAAGTGAGATCAGTTGTCCGAGTTCCCCCCAAGCCTTTCTGTTCGGTGCAAGAAACGTCAGCTCAAGTTGTTCATCGATTCGGAACCGCGATCCATGCACTATGGGGATATTCAGTGTTTGTGAGGCGAGATGTGCACGAACAGCTCCAGACACGGAGGCTTCATCGGTAACGCCAATCCCTGAGTAACCGAGAGTATGAGCGCGCATTACATATTCTTCAGGATGTGATGCGCCTGTTAAGAAAGTGAAATTAGATGTACAACAAAGCTCTGCAAACATACTGTAATTATATACAGTAAAATGCAGTGCCTCATAGCATGCTCAAAGATCTTATTTCTCGAGTGCAGCGAGCCGTGTTTCGAGTTCTGCTAATTTTGCTTCGGCTTTTGACAGCTTTTCAGTCTGTTTGTCGTAGTCTTCTCTCGTCACAACATTGAGATCTTTCAATCCTTGCGTGATTAAATCTTCGACTTGCTGCTTAAATTGAGCCTGCATTTTTCGAGCAGGTTCTGGCAACGCTTCAGAAATTTTTGTGGCGATGTCATTAAACGCATCTCTATTGAGCATGACCTATCTCCTTCCGGTTCACCACTTTATAATGCGGGTGATCAGAAAAAATTTCATCTCATACAGTTCGCACTATTTTAGTGCCGTGAAAGCCGTTACAGTTCATGGTGTGCGCAATTTCGGTGCTTTCTGAACGGAAAAAACCCGTCAGAACCCGCAATCTCCTGCGAAGTGATTGATTGGCACGGTGTCTGCAGTGATCCCGCAGAGAGGTTATTCCTCCGGTCCGGGTCTTGTTAGTAAGGAGCTATACATGAAATTGGTAACGGCGGTTGTTAAACCGTTCAAGTTAGATGATGTTAGAGAGGCACTGTCAGATATTGGCATGCAAGGCATCACTGTCACTGAAGTGAAAGGCTTCGGTCGTCAAAAGGGGCACACCGAGTTGTATCGGGGTGCGGAATACGTCGTTGATTTCTTGCCAAAGGTGAAAATCGAAGTCGCTACCACAGATGATCAGGTTGATCAGGTGATTGATGCGATTTCGAAAGCAGCAAATACAGGCAAGATTGGAGACGGTAAGATTTTTGTGGTCGACCTCGGGCAGGCGGTCAGAATTCGTACCGGTGAATCAGGAAACGAAGCGTTGTAAGCGCAACAACAACACAATTCGATCAAAGACACACTTCGCAGGAGAGTTATAGTGAACGATTTAGCTACTGTGAGCGGCGATCTGGCCCAGTTGGCCTACGCCCTCGATACATTTTATTTTCTTTTAATGGGTGCATTCGTGATGTGGATGGCCGCAGGTTTCGCTATGCTCGAAGCCGGCATGGTCAGGGCAAAGAACACGACCACTATTTTAACGAAAAATATTCTTTTATATTCAATAGCGTCGGTTATGTATTTGGTAATCGGCTACAATCTCATGTACATCAATGATTCTTGGACTGGGGTCATACCAGACTTTGGATTCCTGATCGGTGACGAAAACACAGCCGATGCAGTTGTTACTGGTGGGGATGACGCCCCCTACTATTCAGCCCGGTCTGACTTCTACTTCCAGGTCGTATTTGTTGCGACGGGTATGTCGATCATTTCTGGCGCAATCGCGGAGAGAATGAAGCTGTTTGCGTTTCTAGCATTTGCAGTAGTGTTCACAGGTTTCATCTACCCAATCCAAGGCTCGTGGAGCTGGGGCGGTGGCTTCTTGTCAGAGGCTGGATTCAGCGATTTTGCCGGATCAGGCATCGTCCACATGTGTGGTGCAGCCGCGGCATTGGCAGGTGTTATTGTCTTGGGAGCACGTAAAGGAAAATATGGTCCCGATGGCGAAATTAATGCGATCCCTGGCTGTAATATGCCGTTGGCAACCCTCGGGACGTTTATTTTGTGGCTCGGGTGGTTTGGTTTCAATGGTGGATCAGAATTGATGGTTTCCAATGTTGATGAAGCAAATGCTGTTGCTCAGGTATTTTTAAACACCAATATGGCTGCTGCTGGTGGAGCTATTGCTGCTGCTGTTGTAACTAAAATCTTATTTGGAAAGGCTGATTTGTCGATGGCTCTTAACGGCGCACTTGCCGGCCTTGTGTCTATTACTGCGGAGCCACTCGCGCCAACCGCGTTGCTAGCGACAATAATCGGTGTTGTTGGTGGAGTGATCGTCGTTTTTTCAATCCTTTCTCTTGATAGATTGAAGATAGACGATCCTGTCGGAGCTATTTCAGTTCATGGTGTAGCAGGGATTTGGGGTCTGTTTGCGGTCTTGTTGTCGAATGCTGACGCAACGATGGGCGCTCAGATCATGGGTATCGTTAGCATCTTTGCTTTTACGTTTATTGCTTCATTAGTCGTTTGGTTTATCTTGAAAGCGATCATGGGCATTCGTGTAACAGAAGAAGAAGAAATTAACGGAGTAGATGTTTCCGAGATGGGAATGGAAGCCTATCCTGAATTCACAATGCGTTCTTAAATTTCCTCCTTTGGGACATTGTTGGGGCGGCTTTGCCGCCCTTTTTTTATTTGTGAATTTGCGTACACTCTTCGATTCCTTGAGGCATAAGTGAAAAAAAGTGCGCGCTGTATTCCTTGACTACCAATCGATGAAGCCTGACGAGTTGGACTTTGAAAAATTTTCGGGTGCGACTTCGGAGTTTGTGACTCACGATGCGACGTCTCCTGAGTGCGTCACTGAGCGAATTCAGGGGTTTGAAGTAGTCATCTTAAATAAAGTGAAATTTGAGCGCGCTCACTTTGAAGCGGCGTCCGATCTGAAGCTGATTTTAGTGTCGGCCACGGGTACGGACAATGTTGATAAGCAGGCTGCTGCTGATCATGGTGTTGTTGTTTGCAATGTCACTGCTTATGGCACACCGTCAGTGAGCCAGCATACGTTGATGTTGATGTTGATGTTGGCAACTCAAGCCGAACGATATCGGAATGATGTCAAAGCGGGAAGATGGTCAGAGAGTCCAATGTTCTGTTTGATGGATTATCCAATTATTGATCTCGCGGGTCGCATACTTGGTTTGGTTGGCTATGGCGAATTGGGTCAAGCCGTTGGCAAACTCGCCGAGGCCTTTGGTATGCGCGTACTTGTGATGGGCCGTGACAGCGTTGACTATCAGGATGGGAGCCAGCGAGTCGATTTTGATACCCTCCTCGAGCAATCAGATTTCGTTAGTCTGCATGGTTTGTTGAACGCACAGACTCAAAAAATGATGAATCGCGATGCGTTTCAGAAAATGAAACCGGGCTCATTTTTGATTAACACAGCGCGTGGTGGTTTGGTTGATGAAGATGCACTTTGCGATGCGCTTGAATCAGGCCATTTGGCAGGTGCCGCTCTTGATGTTGTAACCACAGAGCCGCCGGCCAGGGATTCTCGTCTTCTAAACTGCCTGCATCCAAACCTAGTCATCACGCCACATTCGGCATGGGCTAGTCGTGAGTCACGACAACGGATCGTCGATATAATGCAGGCGAACCTTGAAGCCTTTATCGAGGGCGCCCCAATTAATCGGGTGATCTAAGTATAGTAAGCAGTTGCTTTAAGTTTGTGATGGTGTGATCCGCAGGAACATCGTCTTCTGGGACTTGAGCGCGGGTGTTGAACCAGACGGTTCGTATCCCTAACCGATTCGCACCCATCACATCGTGTTCAATATCATCGCCGATATGAAGACACTGATTGGGCTGAATCGCGAGCCGCTTGAGCGCTTCTTCGAACATCACTGGGTCGGGTTTTGGCTTCGGGAAGTGCTGAGACTGCAATGAGAACTGAAAATATTGTCCCAAAGGCATTGCCATCAGATCCGCATTGCCATTGGTAATCGCAGCAAGGGGATATGTTTTTGCCAATATCTCAAGTGTTTCGACTGTGTCTGGATACGGTTCGACCTTTTGTCGTTCTTCATAGAATATGCGAAACCCCTCACTTGCCAACTCTTCAGCAATCGATAGTGTCGCGCCCTGATTTTCAAACCAACGAACCAACGTTTTACGGCGAACCACCGTCAGGTTATGCGCAATCGTAGGCTGTTCCTCAACAATTTTCTGTCTCACTGCACGAAACGTATCGAGACCAAATTCAGCCATCCAGGCGGGCGGCGACAGATGACGCAAGTGAGCTGCCATTGCATCCTCTGCTTTTAAAATTGTTAAATCGGTTTCCCAAAGGGTGTTATCGAGATCAAAGGTCAGTGCGCGAATTGACTTCATGATTTTGTCTTTGCCCTCGGATGCGCTCTGTCGTAGACCTCTGCGAGATGCTGAAAATCGAGGTGAGTGTAGATCTGTGTTGTGGAAAGGCTTTGATGCCCCAGAAATTCCTGAATGGCACGAAGATCCCCTGAGGACTCGAGAAGATGTGTTGCAGCCGAATGTCGTAGGGCATGGGGATGCACACGTTGGTCAAGTCCAGCGGCTTGCGCGCGAAGGTTGAGACGCCGCTGAATAGTTCGTGGCAATACACCGACTCCTTTTTTTGTGATAAACGCCTGATCAGTGTGACCATAATCCCACTCGGCTCGTTGTTTTAGCCATTGTAATAGCGCCTCTCTCGCCTTAAAGCCGACCGGGACAATCCGCTCCTTATTGCCTTTGCCGGAAACCCTGATTTCTTCCAGATTTCCATGTACATCCTTGATGGTCAGACCCAAAACTTCCGCAAGTCGAAGCCCGGACGAATACAATAATTCATAAATTGCTTGGTCTCGAATGGCTTCGATATCGTTTGGATCAATTGGGAAGTCCAGTAAGCGTTGCATTGCGTCTGGGCTCAATGTATTGGGTAGATGTTTTCCTGTTTTTGGTGGTCTTACATCGACTGCAGGATTGACTTTGATCAACCGTTGATTGATCGCTTCTTGGAAGACTCCGCGCAGCGCAGAGAGTTTGCGACCGATTGAGCGCCCAGCGATGCGTTGTGCGTTCAATGATCGGACCCAGCCAATGACAGACAATGTATCCAGTGACTGGATCTTGGCGTCCTCTCCAAAAAAACCAATTGCCTGCTGGAGATCGCGTGCATAGGCCTCTATGGTTTTATTGCTCCGTCGCTGCGTCTGACGCATGTTATCAAGATATCGCGTGACGAATGCGTGAAACGTCATGAACTATTTCGCCTTACCCAGAAGCCGAGGAAGTATCAACGCAAGTGCTTCGCCGATATGATCGAGGAAGAGCGTGTCTTGATTGGATTGGAAATGGGCAGGATCTGGATGGCCGAGAGCGAGTAAACCGTAGGTGTGACCTCGAACCAGTGCCAGTGTCGCAGAACTTTCGATCGTATCAGCATCCTTGCCAAATAATGCTGTCCGACGATCTCTTGTTAGGCGTCCGATTGACGGTGCTTTATCAGACACGGTTTGTGCAAGTTTGCCGCCCTCTTCGAGTGATTCTGCTTCAATAGCCTGAATCAGAGACAGTCCGTCAACGATATTGAATTGGTCCGATAAGAGAAGCTGCACTACTGGGATATCGAATCCGTTAGCGAGCTTTTCATCAAGCGCGATTTCCAGATCAGCCAGGTCTCGCGCATCGAGTAGCGATAAAACAAGCGACCGAGTTTTTTCAAATAACACGCTGTTAATTCGCGCAGTCTCGATCATGTGATCATTTTCTTTTTCGAGTTGGCGGATATGATCACGCAATTTCCGTAATTGGAATTCAACCAAAGAGGTTGCATCGCCGGAGGCTGTGGGGAGTTTGAGTTCTCGAACGAGCTCAGGATGCTGTTCAAAGAAATCTAAATGATCCTGTAGGTATTCAGCGATCTGATCAGCTGTGATTGTCACAGGCGAAACTCTCCTTCAAAAACAGATTCTGCAGGACCGGTCATCATCAAATCGTACCCCTCTCCTTGCCACTCAATCTGCAGGTTTCCGCCTCGAGTTGCAACAATCACATCGTGATCGAGTTGTCCAAGTAGGCGGCCATAAGCCATCGCAGCACAGGCACCCGTTCCGCAGGCCAGTGTCTCGCCAACGCCTCGCTCAAAAACGCGTAGTCGGATTTCCTTGGGGGATATGATTTCCATGAATCCAACATTTACTGAATCTGGAAATTGCGGCGTATTTTGAATCGCTTGGCCAATATCAGATACAGCAGTTGCATCGACAGAATCGACCACGGTCACGGCGTGAGGATTACCTATGCTAATCAGACCAAAGGACCGCGCTCCATTGGATGTCTCAAGCACTACTGTGTGTATCTGATCGGGTTCGGGAGGCCCTTGGTAAGGAAGTGTTGTTGGATCAAGTGCTGGTTGCCCCATGTTGACACGGACAAGGCCTGTCTCTGTGAGTGTTAGCTCGATTAAGCCGCGCGAGGTATTCACAGTGATGACAGGTTTGGTTGTCAATTCTCGATCCGTCACGAATTTAGCGAAGCAGCGCGCACCATTACCACAATGCTCGACTTCGCCGCCGTCTGAATTAAAGATGCGATAGTCAAAATCCGCGTCAGGCCTCGATGGTGGCTCGATCAATAGCAGCTGATCAAAGCCGATGCCTGTATTGCGATCAGCTAACTTTTGAATCTGGCTCGATCGTAAGCTGACGTGCTGACTGACTGCATCAATGACGACGAAGTCATTGCTCAGACCGTGCATTTTTGTGAAGTGAACGCGCATTAGTCGTCCACCGTATGTTCAAGTGCCCAGAGACTATCGATCGTCTCTCGCTCACGAATGAGATGAACTTGGTCTATATCGACCAAAATCTCTGGCGCTCTCCCGCGAGTGTTGTAATTAGATCCCATGACAAAGCCATATGCGCCGGCAGACCGAACAGCGAGCAAATCACCTTCTTGGATCCTCAGCGTGCGGGCTTTGCCGAGAAAGTCTCCCGACTCACAAACAGGCCCAACGATGTCAAAACTGGCCTCAATTTGTCCCGGTTTTTCGGTGGTATCAACCGGAACGATATTTTGCCAAGCACCATAAAGACTTGGCCTAATGAGGTCGTTCATTGCACCATCGACAATCGCAAAATGCTGATCCTGATTTGTTTTTGTCAAGATTGTTTTGGTGACGAATATTCCCGCATTGGCTGCAATCGAACGTCCAGGTTCAAGGACCAAGGTGAGATTACGACCGGCCAGTCGCTCTTTGACCAACGCCAAATATTCAGACGGGTGCGGTGGTGTTTCTTGGTCGTAAGTTACGCCGAGCCCGCCACCGAGATCGATGTGTTTCAACTGAATTCCGATATCGGCGAGTTGGTCAATGAGGCTCAATAATTTATCCAGTGACTCAATGAGCGGTGACACGTCGGTGAGCTGGCTACCGATGTGACAATCGATTCCAACAGGACTCAATCCGAGTAATTCACTGGAGCGACGATAAGCTGCGATCGCATCCTTGTGTGCGATACCGAATTTATTTGCCTTTAATCCTGTTGAAATATAGGGGTGAGTCTTTGGGTCGACATCAGGGTTGATGCGTAGTGAGACAGGCGCGACTTTTCCCATTTCAATTGCGATCGCGTTCAGATGTTCGAGTTCCGCAAGTGACTCGACGTTAAAGCAGTGGATTCCAACTTCGAGAGCGCGTCGCAGCTCAAAGTCTTGCTTTCCAACACCTGAGAACACAACTTTGGCGGGATCACCGCCGGCCTTAATGACACGTTCGAGCTCTCCGATGGAGACGATGTCGAAACCTGCTCCCTCTTTTGCCAGCGTTTGCAGCACCGCAAGGTTGGAATTCGCTTTCATGCCATAACAAATTAAATGCGGGATGTCTGCTAGTGAATCTGCATAGGCACGGAAATGTCTGACTAGGGTCGCTTTTGAATAAATGAAACAGGGTGTGCCAAATTTAGAGACAATGTCTGAAATAGGAATATCTTCGGCAAACAAAGCGCCATCACGGTACTGAAAATGATCCATAACTAGCGGCCGTCAACTGTCTTATCGGGTTGATCGGGCAGAAATAGCGGCCCAGTTTGCCCGCAAGCTCCCAAGAATAGGCTTGCACTGATAATGAGAGTGGTCAGAAATTTTTTCATAGGCGAAGTATACCCGGATTTGCCCCGAAACCGGCTACACTGTTTCGAAACTTAGGGTGGAAAATGTACGTAAATATTCTAACTATTGCTGGTTCGGACTCAGGTGGTGGAGCCGGGATTCAGGCTGACCTGAAAACCATTTCGGCAACCGGCGCATATGGCCTTAGCGTGATTACGGCGCTCACAGCGCAGAACACCGTTGGTGTTGACGCGATCTACCCAGTTGCTGTCGATTTTTTGAAGCAGCAAATGCGAACAGTTGCGCACGATATTCGGATCGATGCGGTGAAAGTGGGCATGCTTGGAACTCCCGAGGTGACTGAGGCAGTTGCTGAATTTCTAGAAACCCTGTCATCCCCTGTGGTTGTTGATCCAGTGATGGTCGCGAAGAGTGGCGATCGGTTATTGCATGCAGATGCGATCTCGGCTTTACGTGATGTTCTGATTCCAAAAGCAACTGTAATCACTCCGAATTTGCCTGAGGCTGCTGACCTTCTCGATACATCTGAGGCAGTCAATCGTGATTCTATGCAGCATCAAGCACAGATGCTCCTTGCACTGGGGCCAGAAGCTGTGCTGTTAAAAGGAGGGCATCTGTTAACAGAAGAGTCCCCCGATTTGTTGATCTCTGAAGGTCAGGCCCAGTGGTTTGATACCGCGAGAGTTGAAACAACGAACACGCATGGAACTGGCTGCACCCTGTCGAGCGCCCTAGCATCGTATTTGGGCCAAGGGCATCCGGTCGATGTCGCCGTCGCCAAAGCGAAGGATTACATCAGCGGCGCGATCGCCGCTGCTGATCAATTGAATGTGGGTGAAGGACATGGACCTGTGAACCATTTTTGGGCGCTCTGGGGGAATAATGGGTGAGTGGCCGAAGCCGCAATTTGGAGCGAATGATTGGGACCTTCAGACGACTACTTGTTTAGCTGATGGCTTTTTTCAACTCGATCAACTGACCCTAACGCATCGCGGGTACCAAGCTGAGTTGATTGGACCGATGCATCGAGAGCTATTTATTCGAACGCCCGCTATTGTTGTGATTTTGTGTGATCTAGCGCGCAAAGAGCTTGTGATGGTGGAGCAGTTTCGGATTGGCGCAGCCATGTCAGATTTACAAGACAGTCCTTGGATGCTTGAGTGGGTGGCGGGAATTTGCGATGACAACGAATCTCCGTTGCAAACTTGTCATCGGGAAGTGCTCGAAGAGACCGGGCTTACACTGCTCGACGACCCCCAACTCTTGTTTACTTATTATCCGAGTCCTGGTGGCTCTAATGAGTTGATTCATTTATTTTTAGCGTCCTGCGATGTCTCTGGAATTTCTCGTTATCGAGGTCAAGCTAGGGAGTACGAAGATCTCAAAGTCCATGTGATTTCCGTTGCGTCAGCCCTAGAAGCGTTGCAGACTGGAAAGGTAAACAACGGAGCTGCAATCATCGGATTACAGTGGCTCCAAACGAACCATTCGCATTTACTGGGAGGAGAGTGACTTGCCTCAGAAGGCTCGCCACGTACCGAATTTAAGAAAGCATCATGCAAGCTGTGGATTGAATTACAGTTTGCTATTGCGCCTTGCGCGTCGTTTTGGTCCCGACGTCAACCTCCAGTTTGTTTTACCTTTCGGTGGCCAAGACTGTCTTGTGAGGATGCGTTTTACCGATCTTGGGCCCTACACGGGATTGTGTGAAAGTCAGTGCAGTGTGTTGCGCGGGGGATGCACCTGGGTTCCTTTGCCCGCATTCACAGTCCGGCTTTATCACGATATGCAGTTGGCTGAAGTGACAGACGAAAGCTCATCGGACTTTATTCAAGGCGCATACCCCTATCCAAATCCATCCATGGTCCAACCGAACGAGCGAGAGCAATTGGATCAGTTTTTAAGCGAATGGCTCTCTTATTGTTTACATCATGGCCTCGCCGATCTATCAGCATACGGAATCCACACGAATGAGTTATCAGGCACAGGATATTGAGGTCCTTTCGGGACTAGATCCCGTTAAACGCCGCCCAGGCATGTACACAGACACAACTCGTCCTAATCATTTGGCACAAGAGGTCATCGAT
Organism: uncultured Litorivicinus sp.; assembly: GCA_902594275.1. GTDB lineage: Bacteria > Pseudomonadota > Gammaproteobacteria > Pseudomonadales > Litorivicinaceae > HIMB30. The sequence continues at coordinate 6,948 of CACJLQ010000004.1, read as the reverse complement.
AACTCGGTAGATGAAGCACTTGCTGGTCACGCAAATCGTATTGATGTTGTGCTCTCGTCTGATGGGTCTGTCTCTGTGACTGATAACGGGCGAGGCATGCCTGTCGACCTACACCCTGAAGAAGGCATTCCGGGCGTTGAGCTGATTCTCACAAAGCTTCATGCCGGAGGTAAGTTCTCCAATAAGAATTACCAATTCTCAGGCGGCTTACATGGTGTAGGCGTGAGCGTGGTAAATGCACTATCGACAGTAGTGGATGTTGAAGTCCGTCGCGACGGAAAGCGATATGATATCGGCTTCGCAAACGGTGACAAGGTTCGTGACTTGAGTGAAGTCGGTTCATGTTTGAAGAAAGACGTGGGTACGACCGTGCGTTTCAAACCCGACCCACAATATTTCGATTCGGCGCATATTTCTGTGGTGCGTTTGCGCCATTTGTTACGTGCAAAAGCCGTTTTGTGTTCAGGTCTGACAATTTGTCTGAATGACGAAAAAACTAGCGAGTCGGAAAGTTGGTGTTTCGAGAATGGCCTGACCGACTATCTGCAGTCGGAGGTCGGTGAGTCATTTGCAGTGCCAGAGACACCCTACATCGGTACATTTTCTGCAGAGCATGAAGCTGTGGAATGGGCATTGACTTGGTTGCCAGAGGGTGGTGAGTTAGTCACAGAGTCATACGTCAATCTGATTCCGACTGCTCAAGGTGGCACCCACGTGAACGGCTTGAGAACAGGTTTGATGGACGCGCTACGCGAGTTCTGTGAGTTTCGAAATCTGATTCCACGTGGGCTGAAACTATCCCCTGACGATTTATGGGAACGATGTGCTTATGTGCTGAGCGTCAAACTTGAGGATCCGCAATTTTCCGGGCAGACCAAAGAGCGATTAAGCTCGCGTGAGTGTGCAGTGTTTGTCAGCGGTGTTGTTCGGGATGCCCTCAGTTTGTATCTGAATTCCAATACTGCGATTGGTGACCAATTGGCAGAGATCGCCATCGCAGCAGCGCAGCGTCGCCTGAAATCTCGGAAACAGGTCGCGCGTAAAAAAGTTACTCAAGGACCAGCGCTACCAGGCAAGCTTGCAGACTGTGCCGGTGGTGATGCACTTGCTGGTGAATTGTTCCTAGTGGAGGGTGATTCTGCTGGCGGTTCGGCGAAGCAAGCACGTGATCGTGAATTCCAAGCAGTGATGCCGCTTCGTGGCAAGATCTTGAATACCTGGGAAGTCGAGTCAGATGAGATTTTGGCTTCGCAGGAAGTCCATGACATCGCGGTCGCGCTTGGTGTCGACCCGAGCTCTTCAGATCTCACTGGTCTTCGGTACGGTAAGGTATGTATTTTGGCTGATGCCGATAGTGATGGACTGCATATTGCGACACTTTTATGTGCGCTGTTTGTGAAGCATTTCAGGCCGCTTGTTGAGCAGGGACATGTATTTGTTGCGATGCCTCCGCTCTACCGGATTGATGTGGGTAAAGAGGTGTTCTACGCACTCGACGATGCTGAGAAGCAAGGTGTTTTGGATCGCCTGAGTGCAGAGAAGCGGAATGGAAAAATGAGTGTGACTCGCTTCAAGGGATTGGGCGAAATGAATCCAAGCCAGTTGCGTGTGACAACCATGGATCCTGATACAAGACGATTGGTGCAGCTGGTCCTTGACGACTCGGACGCATCAGCTGGGACAGATGAAGTGATGGATCGGTTGCTGGGTAAGAAGCGAGCATCAGATCGGAAGCAATGGCTGGAAGCAAGCGGTCATATGGCAGATATTGCTTAATTTCCTTGAAATTTCGTTTAATTTCTCTATGCTGCCGCGTCCCTGAACCGATTTGAGGATTTTGTATTGATCAACGTCTTTCCGCGTGAATCTGCATCGACTTGGCTCGGTTTGATTGAGACAACACCCTCCTTGGTATTTGACCCCGAAATCTGTCGTCGGCAATGGAATGAATTGTCGAGCGCTCTTCCGAGGGTCACCCTATATTATGCAGTGAAATCGAATCCTTACCCGGGCTTGTTACAAACCGTGGCCAATGAGGGTGGGTGTTTCGACGTGGCGAGTGCAGCTGAGATCAAGATGCTCGAGCACGAGGGGATTCACGCATCGCGGATGATTCATACCCATCCGATCAAAACAGACACCGAGATCGAAAAAGCGGTTGCTGCCGGTGTCAACACCTTTGTCGTGGATAATGTGGATGAGTTATGGAAATTGATCCCATATCGGCACTCGATTCGGGTGATGTTACGATTGTCATTTATTGCCCCTGATGCCCCGATTGATTTGAGTCGCAAGTTTGGAGCACCGCAGCAGGATGCGTTGAGTATTTTAGATGTGGCCAACGATTCTGGAATTCGGGTTGATGGCCTGTGCTTTCATGTGGGGTCACAGGCTGCGACGGCAAATACGCATGCAGATGCGCTTGGTGTGTGTTTGGATTTGTGTGAGCAGATTAGAGATGAGGGCCTGCCCGAAATTCTTCGAATTGACATCGGCGGCGGTTTCCCAGCGCATTACACCGGTGAGTCAGTCAATCTCGATGCATTTTGTCATCCGATTCGTGAGGTTCTCAAGCGAGTCCCTGAGCATCTTGAAATCCTAGCGGAGCCAGGTCGGGTAATTTCCGCACCATCGATGGCCTTGGTTTGTAGGGTTGTTGGCCGTGCGAAGCGTCGTGACGGTTGGTGGTTCTACCTCGATGATGGTGTCTATGGAGCACAGTCTGGTCGATTGTTCGACGGAATGCAGTATCGCATGTCAGTCTTTACCTCGAGTGATGAGTTATCTCCTTGCGTGTTTGCAGGACCGACCTGTGATTCGATTGATGAACTTGGTCGCTACCCTGAATTTCCGATACTGAATATGAACGATGTGATTGTCTTTCATGAGATGGGAGCATATAGCTTAGCGAGTGCAACGCAGTTTAATGGAATCGCGCCGCCTGCGGTGGTGACACGAGCGCTTCCGGAACTACGGCAAGGATACGGACACTTGGTATGAAGCTGATTGCATTGATTGATGGAGGCGGCACCAAGACTCGGGTTCGGTTTCTCAATCAAGCAGATCAGACCGTCATATCAGAGGTTGTGACCGGCCCCTCGAATCTCGGTCTCGGGGCTGATGTTTGCTGGGAGCAGATCATGCAGGCAATCACTCTGGCTGGCGTACCGATGCCGGTGAGATGTGTTGCTGGTCTGGCTGGATCAGAGTACGCCGAACAGCGATCAGTATTTTTATCCAATTCTCCCTGTGAAACATTGTTGGTTTCAGATCGCGACTCTGGGTTATTTGGTGCGCACTGTGGAATGCCGGGCGGTTGTCTGACCGTCGGGACGGGTGTTGCCTTTGCGTGGTTGGACGAATCTCGGCAGCATTTAAGACGGGGTGGCTTTGGTTTTATGCTAGCCGACCAGGGTGGCGGCGCTTGGATTGGGTTGCGCTTTCTACAGGAACTGGTTCGCCTCGCTGATCGAGGCCTGATTAATCAATCGCATCAGGTTTTGATTGATCGACTGGGTATTGGTCAATCTGTGGTTCAGTGGATGGAATTTGCGAACGCCGCCCAGCCCCGACAATTTGCCTCATTGGCCAAAGCGATCGTGGAAGCTGAGGGTCAAGTTTCTTTGAGCGCCGATATTGTTTCAGAGGGACTGATGGCGTTGATTGATTTGATAGAAGATTTTCCAAAACATCTTCCCATTGCCCTCGTTGGCGGTTTATCTGCTGTTTATTCGCCCCGAATCCAATCGTTGGGTTATCACGTAGTCGAGTCGCAGGGCGATGCACTTGATGGTCTTGCCTATATCGAGCAACATCGACCGCAATTGACGATTGACTATTGGGAGTCGTATGTCTGAGTTATCTGGTCATCTTGTCACTCCGGGTGGAGTACTCAGAGGATCGATTGAATTTAGTTCGACCATTCAGTCCATATCCGAGTCGGTGCAGGTGGATGATCGAATTGTTCTACCAGGAATTATTGACTGTCATATTCATGGTGGAGGTGGCGGAGACGTCATGGACGGAATGGCCGGTATCCGCCAGCTTGCTCGCACTCATGCCCGATACGGTCTGACTGCATTTTTGGCGACGACTGTGACAGCCGATGATGCATCGATTGATCAAGTCATCGAGGCGACAAAAGTGGTGATGGACAACCGCGATCATTCTGAAGCGCGTTGCCTCGGTGTTCATCTCGAGGGACCGTATTTGAGTGAGGGGAAGCTTGGTGCGCAACCCGCACTGACACGTCATGTTGACCCATCGAAGGTTCGATCCTGGTTCGAGTCTGGCGTTGTGCGTGTCATGACCTATGCGCCAGAACAAGATCCAGATGGCGTTCTTCCTGTGCTTGCCGACGAATTTGCCGTGAGATTGCAGATTGGGCATTCGGGATGTGACTATCATCGTGCTCGTGAGTTGTTTGAACGAGGGGCTGGGGTAACACACCTCTTTAATGCAATGACCGGCGTTCATCATCGTTGTCCTGGAGTCTCGCAAGCTGCGCTGTTAGCGGCTCAGTATTCGGAAATCATTTGTGATGATGTTCATGTCACAGAACCGTGTTTCCAGTTAGCAAGGCAGCAAATCTCGCAGTTGTATTCTGTGACTGATTCCACCTCGGCTGCCGGCATGCCTGATGGTGAATATCAGTTGGGAACGCATCGGGTATTCAAAAAAGATGATGTTGTGCGTTTGAGCGATGGAACACTGGCAGGAAGTGCGGCCACGGCGGAAGTCACTGTGAATACCTTGCGTCAATTTGGATTGGAATGGCCAGAAATCGCAGCAATGACAAGTACACGATCTGCGTCCTGGCTCGGCTTGGCTAACCAGGGGGCGATTGCTCGTGGGAATCTGTCTGATTTTGTGACGTTTCGGGGCCAAACTCTCGAATCGGTGTGGATTAATGGGCAGCCGATATATGAGGTTTGATCGTTAAGGGCGACAACAGCGCTTGGTTGATGTTCAATAGCGGTATCGAAAAAGAAAGGGTTTAACATGCGATTACTCATTATCCTCTTAGCATCTTTCAGTCTGACAGCCTGTTCGATGATTCCGGAATCGTGGACATTCGATATGAAATTTCGGACGTCAGATGAAGACTCTGCGATAGCTGAACCAACGATGGATGCCTTACCTTCGGAGGAAACGGCGGTTGTTTCAGAGCCTGTAACAGCGAATGATATTGTGATTGAGTTGAATGCTGATCAACTTGCAAGCGTTGAGGTAGGGCAAACGAAAGATGAGGTGCTCGAGATTCTCGGGCCCGCTACCAATGTTGATCGCGGAACCACTTTGGCGGACCATTACGTCAAAGGTGGTGAGGTTTATGATGTGCTGTATTTTCGAGCCCAGGTGGATGGTGTCGAAGAACTTCGTGCATTGTTATTCAAGGCAAACCAATTGGTTGGAATTGGCTGGTCCGAAGTGGATTAAAACCACAAATCTAAATGCGAATGTGTTGCATTTAATCTTTTGGTGAATTAACCTTTCTCTCATTAAATTTGCGGAGAAATGAATGCGTACCCATCAAATCGTACTAACCTTGATCGCTCTAATCCTCGCAGGTCCCACGACGGCGGGAGAGGTGAATGTGTACTCCTCACGAAAAGATGCGCTTATCGTTCCACTTCTCGATCGCTTTACCGAACAAACTAAAATCGAAGTCAACTTGATCACTGGTAAAGCAAATGCATTGTTGTCCCGAATTCAGGCAGAGGGCGCTGCAACACCTGCTGATGTCTTGGTTACTGTTGACGCAGGGAATTTCCATCGCGCAAAAATGGCAGGGGTTCTCTCACCGGTCGAAAACGCTGTTCTTGCGGAGAAAATTCCTGTAAATCTTCGGGATCCGGATAACCAGTGGTTTGGTTTGACGGTTCGTGCACGTCCGATTTTTTATGTAAAGGACCGTGTGAATCCGTCCGTGCTCTCCACCTATGAGGCTCTAACCAATTCTCAATGGAAAAATCGAGTTTGTATTCGATCATCGAACAACATTTATAATCAGTCGCTTGTGGCTTCAATGATTGAAGCGAACGGTGCAGAGGCTACCCAAAAATGGGCTGAAGGCTTGGTGTCTAATTTGGCACGCAAGCCAACTGGCGGTGATACTGATCAGCTTCGTGCTGCCGCTGCGGGTCAATGTGACCTGGCCATTGCGAATACTTATTATTTTGGCCGGCTGATTGAGTCAAAGAAATCAAAAGATCGCGAGGTGGTGTCCAAATTGGGGGTGTTCTGGCCAAACCAAGATGGTCGAGGTTCGCATATCAACGTGTCTGCGATCGGGGTAACCAAACATGCTAAAAATCGTGACGAAGCCATTCAACTGTTGGAATTCATGGTGTCAGAAGAAGCGCAAGCATATTATGCGGAGATTAATCATGAGTACCCGGTCGTGGAGACCGTCGCCCCTTCGTCCACGATTGCATCATTAGGCAAATTCAAATCAGATGCCTTGAATTTGAGTATCTTGGGAGTCAATAATAAACAGGCTGTCAAATTAATGGATCGCGCTGGTTGGCAATAACTTCAAGTCACCAACCGGTTCGTTGGCCATTTAATCTGCCCAACAAATTGATGTTTACCACAGTCATTGCCGCACTTTGTGTGGCTTTGCCTATCTTAGTGGTTATCAGTTTTGTTATCACTGGGGCATCCGATGCGTGGTCACACCTCTTTGACACATTACTCGGTAGATACGCTCTAAATTCTTTGATGCTATCTGTATTAGTCGCCATCGGCGTCGTGATGCTTGGTGTTCCTACCGCATGGATCATTTCTTTTTATCGGTTTAAGGGACGGGGAATTCTGTCTTGGCTGTTGTTACTTCCGATGGCCTATCCCGCTTACATCCTCGCTTACACCTATACCGGAGTGCTCGATTTTAGTGGGCCGGTCCTCACCTTTTTGAGGGACGTCGGTGCACCTCATTGGCTCATG
>CACJLQ010000003.1 GCA_902594275.1 uncultured Litorivicinus sp. | reverse complement strand
CTTGCCCGAGCATGTGAATGCTAACCGCTTCATTGATGCGACAGAGGAGATATCTGGTCCTTTAGAACCTCAACATTACAAGAGGTTCGCAGAGATGGCGATCTTGTTACCTGGTGGGCAGGTGACAGTGCGGGGATCCAGAGAGCCATATAGCCCACGAGTAGTGTCTGGGGAGCTTCAGTGCGAAGCGAGCATGACCTGTCAGCGTTGTCTGCAACCGGTCACTGTGACGCTTAAGGGGTCGATTCGCTGGGGGCTGGTTTTTTCTGAAACGGAAACGCAGGGCCTAGACCAGGAGTTGGATCCGATCCTGATAGAAGAAGGGCAACTTTTTCTCAGACAGGCCATTGAAGACGAGATGGTTTTGTTATTGCCGATTATGCCGATGCATGACTCGTGTGATAACGGATGGACACCGGATCCGGAACCCGGGGATGTTTCGGAAAATAAGAGCCCATTTGCGGTGCTCGCTGCGTTAAAAAATGAACAGGGATCCTGAAGGGAGATCATCATGGCCGTTCAACAGAACAAAAAATCTCGCTCACGTCGCGGAATGCGTCGTGCGCATGACTCACTGTCAGGTCCAACTCTGACGACAGATGCGATGACAGGTGAAATCCATCGTCGACACCATGTCAGCCCAGATGGGTTCTATCGTGGTCGTCAGGTTGTGATACCACGTCAGGAAGAAGTTGCGGAAGACGACGAATAAGTCGATGGCTTTCGCAGCCCTCTTTCCGGGACAGGGTTCTCAGATGGTTGGCATGTTGGCCGACTTAGGGAGGGAATGGCCGGACATCAAAGAGACATTCAATGAGGCGTCTGACGCGCTTGGCTACGACCTTTGGGTGCTCGCTCAAGAGGGGCCAGCCGAGCAGCTGTCGTTAACTGAAATCACGCAACCACTCATGCTCACTGCAGGAGTGGCGTTGTATCGCGCGTGGAGTCAGGCAAATGGTCAGAGTGGGTCCTATATGGCTGGTCATAGCCTCGGTGAATATACTGCATTGACTGCTGCGGGAAGTTTAGAACTCGCAGATGCAGTACTGCTAGTTCGGGCACGGGGCCAGTTCATGCAGGAGGCTGTTCCGAAAGGAACTGGTGCGATGGCTGCGGTCATCGGTCTTGATGATGACAAGATTGAGGCAGTGTGCACGCAGGTGGCGACAGATACTGGTCTTGTGATTGAAGCGGTTAACTATAATGCCCCAGGACAGTTAGTGATCGCCGGTCATGCCGACGCGATTGAGACATCGCTTCCGGTACTTAAAGAAGCTGGAGCGAAGCGCGCGTTACCATTACCGGTCAGCGCTCCATTCCATTGTGCGCTTATGAAGCCAGCGGCCGAGCGATTGCAAGAAAAGCTTGACGCAATCGATGTTAAGGTACCTTCAGTTCCCGTGATTCAGAACGTGAGTATCCAACCGGAGTCTGATGTATCGCTAATCCGTGAACAACTCATCAAGCAAACATTTTCGCCCGTGCGTTGGACTCAGACAGTGCGAAGTTTCCAGGGACTTGACGTCCAGGTTGCTGCAGAATTTGGCCCAGGTGCTGTGCTCTGTGGTCTGGCCAAGCGGATCCAAACAGACACTCAGTATTTCCCGTTGGGAACGCATGAATTGTTTTCAAAAGCATTAAAGGAAATCAACGGATGACAGTTGCACTCGTCACAGGCGCAAGTCGCGGAATTGGGCAGGCAATCTCTGAGCGGTTGGTCAAAAAAGGCTTTTATGTGATTGGTACAGCAACCTCTGAAGGGGGTGCGCAAACAATCTCAGATCGCTTAGGCTCCAACGGAGAGAGTCGTGTACTGAATGTCACTGACGCGACCATGGTCAATGCGCTCGCCAAATCGTTGGCAGATGACGAGAAGAGTCCATTGATCTTAGTCAACAACGCGGGGATTACCAGAGATACGCTGATGCTGCGAATGAAGCCTGATGATTGGCAGGCTGTGATTGATACCAATCTGACCTCGATTTTTACGGTGGTATCAGCATTTATCAAGCCGATGACCAAAGCACGGACAGGGCGTATCATCAACATCAGTTCTGTCGTGGGTTCGATGGGTAATGCTGGGCAGGTGAATTATGCTGCTGCTAAAGCTGGCCTCGAAGGCATGACGCGTGCGATGGCGCGTGAATTTGGAAGCCGGGCGATCACTGTGAATGCGGTCGCTCCTGGCTTTATTGAAACAGATATGACCCATGCGCTTCCTGAAGCTCATAAAGAGGCACTGTTGTCACAAGTTCCGCTAGGCCGTCTAGGCTCGGCAGAAGAGGTTGCTGGAACTGTCGCTTTCCTCGCAAGTGAAGAGGCAAGTTACGTGACTGGCGCAACTTTACACGTCAACGGCGGCATGTATATGGCCTAAGTCTGATGTTCTGGTGCTTGTAATATTTCGAACATCAGTAATAATGACGCCACGTCGTACAGTGGCAGCAACATCATTAGGAGTATTCTGAACGATGAGTAATATCGAAGAACGCGTCAAGAAAATTGTTTGTGAACAACTTGGCGTCAAGGAAGAAGAAGTCACCACCGAATCTTCATTTGTTAATGACCTAGGTGCTGATTCACTGGATACAGTTGAGTTGGTGATGGCTTTGGAAGAGGAATTCGAGACTGAGATTCCTGATGAAGAGGCTGAAAAAATCACCACGGTTCAGCAAGCCATTGCATACATCGAAGCAAATCTGTAATTCGGATTGTCATTGAGGTATGAATATTGAAAAGCCGCGTTCTGCGCGGCTTTTTTGTGTGGGTTATTGAGAGAGAAACTATGTCAAAGCGTCGCGTTGTCGTCACGGGATTGGGCATGTTAAGTCCTTGTGGCACCACAGTTGAAGAGTCATGGAAGGCGATTCTCAATGGGCAAAGTGGGATTTCTGCGATCACAGAATTCGACACCACCGATTACCCAACTAAATTCGCGGGTTTGGTTCCTGAGTTCGATTTAGAGCACTACATGTCGATCAAAGACGCCCGGAAGATGGATCCGTTCATTCAATATGGCATGGTCAGCGCGATACAAGCGGTTGAGCAGTCTGGATTGATGGAATCAACGTTTGATCCAACGCGAGTCGGCGTTTCCGTTGGATCTGGTATTGGTGGTTTGACACTCATTGAAAACACCACCTTGCTCCTCAACGAGCGTGGGCCACGCAAGGTCTCTCCATTTTTTGTTCCAGGTTCAATTATCAATATGATCGCTGGAAATCTTGCGATCAAATATGGATTCCAAGGCCCCAACATCGCGATTACGACAGCCTGTACCACTTCAACGCACTGTTTGGGTTTTGGTGCACGGATGATTGCGTATGGTGACGCGGATATTGTGATCGCAGGTGGTGCGGAAAAAGCGTCAACCCAACTTGGGATCGCGGGTTTTTCTGCCGCACGTGCCTTATCAACACGCAACGACGATCCTCAGGCTGCGAGCCGTCCATGGGATAGAGATCGTGATGGCTTTGTGCTGGCTGACGGCGCGGCAACCATGGTTCTCGAAGACTATGAGTCAGCCAAAGCGCGTGGTGCCAGTGTCATTTGTGAATTGGTTGGCTTTGGTATGAGTGACGACGCACATCACATGACGGCGCCTGCCGAAGACGGTCGTGGTGCGCGTGGAGCGATGGCCAATGCACTCAAAGATGCCGGTTTGTCTGCGGATCAGGTGGATTACGTGAACGCCCATGGCACATCGACTCCGCTTGGCGATGTTGCCGAATCGCAGGCTGTTGAAAGTTTGATGGGTACCCATGCATCGAAAGTTGCCGTGAGTTCGACGAAGTCAATGACAGGTCACGCGTTGGGTGCTGCAGGGGCGCTAGAGGCATGTTACAGTGCACTTGCAATTCGTGATCAGGTGCTGCCACCAACGATTAATTTGGATTCAGTTGATGAGGGATGCCGTTTGGATTACGTGCCAAATACAGCGCGTGAAGCAACGATTGATGTCGCGTTATCCAATAGCTTTGGATTTGGTGGCACCAACGGAACACTCATCTTCAAGCGGGTGTAATGCCTGCTTTAGTCCGCCTCGGACTTTTTGGCCTCTTCGCTGTCAGTTGTTTGGTAGTGATGGGGCGGCTGTGGGTTGAATCGCTTCGTTCTCAACCCGCCGCGATCAAGATGTTGACCGTGCCAGCAGGCTCGACCGCCAGTGATGTATTACAAGCACTACACCCCTCGTTATCCGCACGAGAACGAGCCTTGGTTTTTTCGCTGTATCCCGAATTGACACGCGTTCAACAAGGTAAATATGCGTTTGCTCATCACGCGACCGTACTCTCTGCCTTGGCGAAAATTCATCGCGGTGACGCGATGATTGAGCGAATCACCATCCCTGAAGGGATTTCTGCGTCGACTCTTTTTGTGCGCTTATCAGCACACGATGCATTAGGGGGTGAGCTCACGCTGTCGGACGGCGTCTGGGGGGGGCTTAGCGACTCCTGGCCTTCCCATGAAGGTGCTTTTTTAGCCGAGACCTACTTTTGGCAACAAAATTTATCAAAAGATGCGCTCCTCGATAGGGCTCATCAAGCACTCGTGGAGACGCTTGAGCTTGCGTGGGTTCATGCTGATCCAACGGTGAAGTCCCTTTTGAAGTCGCCATATGAATTACTGATACTCGCATCCATTGTTGAAAAAGAGACCGCGCTAGCTGTTGAGCGACCGCGGATCGCGGGCGTATTTCTTGAACGACTAAAGCGAAAGATGCGACTGCAGACTGATCCAACGGTGATTTATGGGCTGGGTGAGCGTTTTGATGGCAATTTGACACGACAGCATCTTCGAGAGAAAACACCCTACAATACCTATCGTATTAGTGGTCTCCCGCCGACACCAATTGCCTTGGTCGGGCCAGGTGCGATTGGGGCTGTTGCACATCCTGAAATCACGGGTGAATTGTATTTTGTGGCTGATGGGAGTGGCGGGCATGTGTTTTCGCGTACCCTTGAGGCCCATAATGCCAATGTTAAAAGGTATCAGTTGAAGCGATGAGTAGTCTGGAAGCCCAGTTTATTACGCTCGAGGGAATCGAAGGCGCCGGTAAGAGCACGCAAAAAGATGCGTTGTGCCAATTATTGGATGCCAACCGAGTGCCATATATCGAGACCCGTGAACCGGGTGGAACGCCCTATGCCGAGTCGATCAGGGAGTTGTTGCTGAGTCACTCTGCTGATGAGCCATCTGCGAAAACAGAATTACTGCTCATGTTTGCCGCGCGCGCTCAACATCTCAAAACAAAAATACTTCCAGCGCTTGAGGCGGGTACTTGGGTCATTTGTGATCGCTTTACTGATGCCACCTACGCCTACCAAGGTGGCGGTCGAGAATTACCTATCGACTGGATTGAGACGCTCGAAACACTGGTGCAGGGTGCAAAGTGTCCAGATCTGACTTTAATCTTTGATGTGCCGGTTGCGATTGGCCTCGGCAGGGCGGGTCGTCGCGGCGCACTGGATCGGATTGAATCGGAAGATCTCGCATTTTTTGAACGCGTCAGAGCGATGTATCACCAAATCGCGAGTCGAGAGACTGATCGTGTGGTGATGTTGGATGCGTCGAGAGATGTTAAATCGGTGACCGAATCGATGATTTCCCTACTCATGACGCGTTGGAATTTATCATGTCGCCCTGGTTAGATTCCTCATGGCGTCTTGTGCTCGAGGGACTGCAAACCAAGGCAACTCCGCATGCGTGGTGCATCGTTCACCCAGCTGGGGTTATGGCATCCGAACTGACGGATCAACTGGTACGTTTGTTGTTATGCCAAAACCCAACACACCACCAACCTTGCGGTCAATGTATTTCATGTCGGATTCAGGAAACACACCCGGATTTGGTGCTTCTCGAACCTGAAGGTGCCGCTGGGATGATCAAGGTGGATTCGGTCCGAGACTCAATTGACACTGCCTACACGACAGCGTCGATGGGTGGTCGTCGGGTGGTACTCGTACGTCCCGCCGATTGTCTGAACCAGGCCTCAAGTAACGCTTTATTGAAGGTGGTTGAAGAGCCTCCGTCAGGGACCGTTTTTGTTTTCCAAACAGCGCTTCCTGGGAAATTACTACCAACCCTAGTCAGTCGTTTGCGAATGGTCAAAGTACCAATGCCAACGCCTGAAATCCTTGAGCAGACTGCGCAAAGCTTGGGTGTGTCGCATGATGACATGGTAGTCGCCGAGACACTCCTTGCTGAACCCATGGCCGTTCAAACAAACCCTGAGCGGTTAGCGCTTGCCAAAGACATTCTTCAGGCGATGGCTCACGTTCGTCATGGGGAAGATTCGCAGAAAGTCACAAAATCCTTTGCCAAGGCCGACGCATTAGTCGCGTCGATTGTGATGGAGCGCGCATGTGAGTGTCTGATTCGTGCGCAGTTCGATGGTTTAAACAGTCCAGTCACCTCAACACTGGCACCTCCCTATCCACCAGTGGCGCTTCTATATCAGTTTAAAGAACGGATCGCTGAGGTGAGAAAGCAGGCGCAGGCTGGAATCGCTGTTAATACTGGGTTAGCGCTCGGCTCTTTGTTCGCTGCCTGGGGATTTATTTGGACAAAAGTCCAGGGCTAAATCATTCGCACGCTTGCTAGGTATGCTTGGTGCATGCAACTGACGCTGACTGTCACCACCGATGATGAATTGTTAACCCATTGCGTTCAATTTGGGCTTCGGCCGGCGTTATTCATCCCAGGCCATTTTGATCCATCGATTGTCAGAAGTGTTCATCCACTCAAGCTCAGTGGCTTGTCGCTTGGACTAATTGAGATCCAAGTTTCCGTGTTTTTATTGCCCCAGTCACTGTAATTGATCCGTTTGTCGCTGGGGTTGCCGTCTCGTTGATCATGGAACATCTCGAGTTATTTGATCTCCTCGAAATACGCTCGATGCAGAATCCTCAAAATACAGGGCGTTCGCTGTTACAATGCGCTCCGGAGGAAATTTATGATCGATTCGCATTGTCACCTTGATTGCATTGATGTGTCCGCGCGCGAGGGCGGTGTATGGTCTGTTTTAGATTTTGCGCAGCAACATGGCGTTGATCGGATGTTGTGTATTTCAATAACGCTGGGCAACGACGGCCCGCGACAGCTCGCCAAAGTGCATGAGCGCGTGTGGGCGACCGTCGGCATTCATCCCTGTCACGCGCATGAAGAACCTGGAGTCACGGTTGAACAGTTGTTGGAGCTGGCTAAGGCTGATTCAGTCATTGCGCTCGGCGAGACAGGACTCGATGGATTTCATGACCCGGTGACTGACGTGCAACGCGAGAGTTTCGTAACGCATCTTGAGGCTGGAAAACAGGCACGGTTGCCAATTGTTGTGCATACCCGTGATGCACGCGATGAAACGATTGAATTGATCAAGGCGCATGGCTCAACTGAGACTGCTGGCGTCTTGCATTGCTTTACCGAATCGTGGGATATGGCTCAACAGGCGATTGATCTTGGCTATTACATCTCAATGTCTGGCATTGTGAGCTTTCCAAAAGCGACGAATGTCCATGAGGTTTGCCGAAAAATTCCAGGTGACCGTCTGTTGATCGAAACGGACGCGCCCTGGCTTGCGCCTGTTCCGTATCGTGGTAAACCGAATGAGCCTGCTTTTGTGAGTCATGTGGCTGAGGCAGTGGCGATGCTTCGTGGTACCAGTCCTGAAGCCATTGCTGAGCAAACCACTGAAAACTTTTATCGACTGTTTCAGGCTGCGAACGCGTGAACCGCTCCGAAGCTGTCCGGCTAGAGCGCGATAAGCGCAAGCGACAAGCATTCATTCGCCGCGAACAGGATATTCTATCTGTCTGCGAGAACTTGATGGCCGAGAAGGGCGTCCGTCAGGTATCGGTCGATATGATTGCTGCAAGGACCGGGATTGGTAAAGGCACGATTTACAAGCATTTTGATAGTAAGCGCGACATGTTAATCGCAATCGCTGCGCGATACTTTGCGATGTTGATCGAGTTACTCGGTCGGTCGAACGACCCCGCACTTGCGGTGTCTGACTGGATTGAAGCGCAGTTGTATTCACGGAGACGGTCGCTATTGATCCATGAACTCGTTGCTACACTTGAAGATGACTCAGAAGCGCTCAGCAAAATTCAAGACGCTCGGTATCAGATGCGGAAGCGACTGGCTCAGGTTTTATCAAGATCGTCGAGTACACGGGGGCGGCCTTTTGAGCGAGCGATGTGGTTGGATGCGATTGTCCAGGGTGCTCTCGTGGAGTTGGAATCTGCCCTCAAGTCTGAATCCTTTGACGAAGACGAATGGGTGGAGTCCATCACGCGGATCGTCCCGATCCTCATGAGCCAGTCAAAACTCAAATTCAAAAAGCAAGATTTAACATACCTCTAACTGACCATCATCAGTTGACCGCCTTCGATGATTTCACTGTTGTCGAGCGATCGTAAAAATAGCCCGCAAACATCGGTATCGAGTTGTCGATTCAGCCGATCCAGGAAATCTGCTGTACGTGTCCCATGCCAATCACATTCAGTTGCCTGGCAACGCACAATCGGTTCGACCACTTCAAATGTTGCATTACCGATCTGTAAGGTCCTTCCGACCCATGAGAGCTCTTCAAACGGACCCACTCCATCGATCAGTAAATTGCCTCGGTAGCGTTCCGGGTGATCACTGGTATCTGTTACCTTCGCAATTGCTGTGACAGTGGAGCGATTCAGTAACGAGATATAGGCTTCGCGTTCGTCAGTGAAGCCTGTAGTCAGCGTCTCAAGAGTTAATTGACCAAGATCAGGGCTCAGGGAGCGGATCCATTCGATTAATGTGTCGCCGTCGAAAGGATTTCGATCAATTGCTAATCCGTTTCCCTGATAATCGAAATGGACGTGCTGTAATGTCCAATCCACTTTGATTTGGGAGCACAGATCCGTCTGTACTGATTGCACGAAAAATTTCTTCGGCCTCCATCCTTCCTGTGCAGGTGGGTTACGCTTCGCATACTGAAGGGCATATTGCCGATCACCTTGGAGTGTTTGAAAGCGTTGTGTTGATGACTTGTTAAGGCGTTCTCCAGCAAACCCCTTGAGCGGATACCGAGTAATCGACTGAAGCTTCACTAATAACTCTCCGTTGGATGTTCGCAGAGTTCCAGTAGAACACCTTCGGTGTCTTTGGGGTGTACAAAGGCCACCTTGGTCCCATGTGCGCCTGGCACAGGTGATTCGTTAATCAAGGTGTAGCCTTCAGCCTTGAGCCGTGTGAGTTCGGCTTCGATGTCGTTGACGGTAATTGCCAATTGCTGCAGGCCGCCCTTACCTGCATTCTTCTCAATGAACTTCGCGATCGGGCTGTCCGCCTCAGTGGCGGCAATCAGTTCGATACATGATTCACCAATCTGAAAAAAGGCTGTCTCGACTTTCTGTGAATCGACTCGATCACGGCCAGTTAGTGTAAATCCGAGTCCCTGGTATGTTTTGATTGCGTTTTCGATGTCGGTGACGGCGATCCCAACATGATCGATTTTGTGCAACATGCCTATTGTTCTCCTGTCTCGTCGGCGTATTCTTTGTGTAAGTATATGAAAAAGGATGTCGTGATGTTTAGATCAATCGTTGTGGACGATTTTATGACCACACACTTAGCGACGGCAAAACCCAGCATGGATTTATTGTCTTTGGTTGATTTATTATTAATACAAGGAATTTCGGGTGCTCCAGTGGTCGATGACGACGGCAAATTGGTCGGCATGATTTCAGAGCAGGATTGCCTCAAAGCGATACTCGTCGGTACCTATCAAGGCGATATTGGTGGACAGGTTGGCGAGGTTATGAGCAGTCCAGTGGAGACGATCCAACTCGGGGAAAATATTGTTGAGGTAGTTGAGCGGATGATACGAACCAATCGGCGGCGATTCCCGGTGGTCGACTCTGAAGGAAATCTGAGGGGTCAGATTTCGAGAAGAGATCTCCTTCGTGCTGTCAGAGCGTATGAAATCCCTGAAGATGAGCCTGCGCGCTAGCGAGATAGCGCCTTTTCCAACGGCTTGATGCATGCGAGCGCAGCATGTGGTGGCGTGGCCTCGCTTGAGGCGACGAGCGCTTTTTGCTCATGATAGAGCGCAGCCCAGGTTGCATTCGCTTTAAGGAGGTCGGTGATGCCATCGTTGAGTAAACGCTCAAACCATTGATTCGCTTGCTTGGAACGTCGCTCAGGAATCGCCTCGAGCCCAGCTTCGCAATACGCCTCCATCCGAGCCCACAAGCTGTCAATCCCGCGTGGCTCAAGTGAGCTAACGGATAATACCTCCGGGGTCCAAAATCCTTGATGATTCAAAAATCCCATAGCGTTTTTGTAGTGAACGACGGATTGACTGGCCAACCGTTCCGCGTCGCCATCAGCCTTATTGACAACGATAAAATTGGCAAGTTCAAGAATGCCTTTCTTGATTCCTTGAAGCTCATCACCTGCACCTGGTTGCATGAGGACAAGGAATAAATCGGTCATCGAATGCACTTCGTATTCACTTTGTCCAACACCGACAGTTTCAACCAAGATAACGTCGAACCCGGCAGATTCTGCAACCAGGATCGCTTCGCGTGTTCTGTTTGCGACACCACCTAAAGAGCGACCAGCGGGTGATGGTCTGATGAACGCATTATCCTTCCGAGACAGGTACTCCATCCGCGTCTTATCGCCCAAAATGGATCCACCATGGAGCGGAGACGACGGATCGACTGCCAGCACACCAACGCGTTTACCGAGACTGATTAAAAATAAGCCAAACGCTTCAATAAATGTTGATTTTCCAACGCCAGGAACACCTGAGATCCCAATACGCAGGCTGTTACCAGTATGAGGAAGGCATTGTTCCAACAATGCAGCAGCTTCCCGGCGATGCGCGGGATTGGTTGATTCAATGAGCGTAATCGCCTTGGCCAGCGCTCGACGCTGGCCTTTGCGTAATGCTTCAAAATCGACGTCAGGCACCTGTTTTCTCAATCGCATCGAGGACTGATTGAGCGCACGCCGGAATTTTGGTTCCCGGCCCGAAGATTGCAGCGACGCCATGATCATAGAGTGCCTCATAGTCCTTTCTTGGGATCACACCGCCAGCAAAGACAACGATATCGTCTGCACCCTCTGCTGTCAGCGCAGCTTTTAACTCGGGAATGAGGGTCAGATGACCGGCTGCTAGTGAGCTCACACCAATTGCATGCACATCATTTTCAATTGCCTGACGCGCCACTTCTCCCGGCGTTGAGAACATGGGACTCAGGTCCACATCGAACCCGAGATCAGCAAAGGCCGTCGCAACAACCTTTGCACCACGATCGTGTCCATCCTGTCCCATCTTTGCGACCAGGATGCGTGGGCGACGTCCGTCACGGGATTCGAACTCGGTAATCCGTCCCGCGAGGGCCTGCCAGTCTGCATCATCTTTAAAGTGGTTACTATACACGCCTGAAACACTCCGGTGTGTTGCTTGGAATCGTTTAAATACGACCTCCATTGCATCAGAGATTTCTCCCACTGTACACCGTGCACGTATTGCTTCGACAGCAAGGCTGAGAAGATTGCCGGGACCACCCGAGGCACAGTCAGTGATGGCCTTCAGACAGGCCTCAGCTTGTGTTGAATCACGCGATGCCTTGATTGACTGGAGGCGTTCAATTTGCGCCTCACGAACCTTCTCATTATCTATGGAGAGAACCTCAAATTCATCCGCTGTACCTTCAGGTAGGGTGTATTTGTTGACTCCGACGATGACATCTTCACCGCGATCAATCCGCGCTTGTTTGTTGGTCGCGGACTCTTCGATCCGAAGTTTCGGAAGACCTGCTTCGATCGCTCTGGCCATGCCGCCTTCGTTTTCAACTTCAGCGATTAATTCACGTGCTTGCTCTGCAAGTTCGTTGGTCAGTGATTCCATCATGTAAGAACCACCCCAGGGGTCCACTACCTGACGAATTCCTGTTTCTTCTTGCAGGATGAGCTGGGTATTCCGAGCGATGCGCGATGAAAATTCTGTCGGTAGTGCGATCGCTTCATCGAATGAATTGGTATGCAATGATTGTGTTCCACCGAACACCGCCGCCATGGCCTCAATGGTGGTTCTGACTACGTTGTTGTAGGGGTCTTGTTCTGTGAGTGACCAACCTGAGGTCTGACAATGTGTTCTCAGAACTGTTGAGCGCTCCGATTTTGGATTGAACTCATTGACAATCTCGTTCCACAAAAGACGCGCGGCTCTGAGCTTTGCGATCTCCATGTAGAAGTTCATCCCGATACCAAAAAAGAACGATAAGCGAGGCGCAAACTGGTCGATATCAAGTCCTGCTGCGAGAGCTGTCCGAATGTATTCTTTGCCGTCAGCAAGCGTATAGGCGAGCTCGAGAGCTGCATCGGCACCTGCTTCCTGAATATGGTAGCCAGAGATCGAAATGGTATTGAAGTTCGGCATATTGCTAGAACAATAGCTGAGGATGTCACCAACGATGCGCATGGAAGGTTCTGGTGGATAGATATAGGTGTTCCGAACCATGAACTCTTTCAGGATGTCGTTCTGGATCGTTCCCGACAGTTTGTCTTGGGATACACCTCGCTCTTCGGCAGCAACGATATAGCCTGCCAACACAGGAAGCACGGCACCATTCATTGTCATTGACACTGACACTTGATCGAGTGGAATCCCATCAAACAAGATCTTCATGTCTTCAACAGAATCGATCGCAACACCGGCCTTTCCGACATCACCTGAGACACGGGGATGATCAGAGTCGTATCCACGGTGTGTTGCTAAATCAAATGCGACAGACACGCCCTGACCACCAGCAGCAAGCGCTTTTCGGTAAAAGGCGTTGGACTCTTCTGCCGTGGAGAAACCGGCGTATTGACGAATTGTCCAAGCACGACCGGCGTACATGGTCGCTTTAGGACCGCGCAAAAACGGAGCCATTCCAGGCATGCTCTTGCGGGTATCGAGATCTTTGACATCGTCATCTGTGTAAAGAATTTTCAGGCCGATACCCTCAGGCGTGAACCATGTCATTTCATCCGGCGTTAGTCCCTTTGACTCTTTCGCAACCAGCGCTTCCCATTGCTTTTTGTTTGTCATGCAATCCTCACAACGTTCGCAAATGCTCGACTGTATGAGAAAGGCGTGCATTAGCAAGTGCCTCGTCGTCAACCTCTTCGGCGATTTCGTCAGGCTCGATTCGATACAAGGGCTCGCCTTGTTTCACGATGACGCCGTCGCCGCGCTCAATGAGTACCTCAGTCACAGTTCCTGCAAATTCAGCATACACTTTATTGAACATCTTCATGACTTCAATGATGTAGAGTGGATCACCCACGTCAAAATGTGTTCCGACATCGAGGAAATTTGCTGCGCCCGGTGTTTCTTGGGCAAAGAACATACCGCCAGAGACCGCCACAATTTCGTTTGCAGAGGCGACGGGTGGTGGCACCAGAATTTTCCATGCGTGTTCTGTCAGCTTGGTATCTTTCAGGAGATCCGGAATGGTGACCGTTAGGTCATCATTGACCTTTAGCTCATCAAAGCCCACAGCGAGCGCTGATTTAGCAACAGCGCCCATCAATTCCAAGCCTGCTTGGAATCCTCGATGAGCCGCTTGGATGTCGTCCCAAAGTGCAGCGTTAATTGCCGTTGGTGCTTGATCGGTTGAGAGCATGTGTGACCATTCGTGCCAGCGATGCGCGCCGAGTTGATTCTCCAAGTCTTGATAAAAACTGAGGCCTTGCTCAAGAATGACTTGATCGTGATCCCAAATCACCTCAAGCGCAGGGGCGTTCTCAATTAAATCCATATTCAGATAGTGATAGAGGTCGGTTAACACTTTGAAAGGATTTGTTTTCCAAACAAATTGACCCGCCTCGACTGCCCAATCCTGGCGGACTTTGGCAATCCAACCCATCAACCGATGCGGATTGGTCAGGAGCCGCTTCAGTGGTCGAGTGATCAGTGTGTGCTTACGGGCAAACACCTCGGGATATGCTGACTGACTCGCCAAATGATGAAACCCTGCATCCAGATCGAGCTTTCTGGCTTCTTCGAATAACAGTCCGGTCAGTGTCAGATAGGGCTGGATAAATGCTGTTGTTGATTTTGCATACGGATTTTGCGCCAAGAACCAATGGACGAGGCCGTAATGAAACTCAAGATTGGTCTGCACATCCTGACCATCAATTGTCATTTTCCGTAAGACTTCTGCCATCCGCTCATAGCTGACCAAACGATCATCACCGACTGTTAAGAGGAGTGCGACATTTGAGTCGTAAGCGCCCGCCAGGGTGTATTTCATGAATGCATCAGTATCTGGATTCTTCACACAGATACCCTGATCATCACGGATTTCGCCATCGATTGGTGATGACCAATACTCAATGACTCCGCCGGCGTGTGGTGCGAGGCCCGCGTTGGTTGCATTCAGGCGCGCTTCCACTGATGCCATTACACGAGGGACACGCGTTGGCTTTGGAAGTTTGTGTTTATGCCAGGCGATTATCGCCATGGCTTCAACCAGGGAATTCACGACGAACGCATCCGAAGGGTCGTTCGGATTTTCAAAGCGCAGCCCGTAGCATAGTTCGCTGACCCGGTGCTCGACCTGAATCCGTGTATTCATTTCCATAAAGAAATGCTGATCGGCATCAACGATACATTCGAATGTCGCGACCGAATCGAGGCCAACGGCTGTACCAAACCGTGTCGCTTCATCTTCCATGCGCTCGAGAATGATCAGGTCAGACTCAAGGGCTTTCTTTTGTGACGGGCTGTCACTGGATGCATCGATCGCCTGTTTCAGGCTCTCAATGGTGGTCGATACTTCAAGCAATTTTTGCTCATGCATCTGCAGTGAACAGTCACGACCACCCAGTGTGAGACACCAGTCGCCGTTACCGATCACCTGAATTTCTTGATGGCGAGTGGTCTCGATATTCAGTTCGATCAAGACATTTTTATTGTCACCACGACCGGTCGCTTTCACTTCATTTAAGACTTCACGGAGGAGCTCAGGGACTTTAGACGAGGCTTCTTCGACCTGTGTTTTGTGGTCACCTGCATAGTCTTTTGGCGCCACTAAGATACGTTGGCCTTTCCCACCGCCGCCGCCAATTGCTTTCATTCGAATTCGGTTGTTCGGTTGTTGGTCAAAGAGTTTCGCGACTTCAATTTCAGCTTGCAGGGCGATCTCATCGATCGTGATGACATCAACCAGCGCGTTGTAACTGGCGACTAACAGGGCTTCAGCTTTTTTTGCGTCGGTTGAGCCCTGCGGTGCCGCAAGCTTATGAGCTATGGCAATTGCCTCGAGCCCACCTTCGCGTTCTGCTTTGGCGAGCAGTGTTCGGACTGTGAGGTCGTCGACCCCTGGAACAATTGAGACATCGGCCGCGAGGGCGCTACGTTTCGCCTCATCTTTCAATCCGGCCTGGCGCACAGTACGGGAGCAAGGGCCGATGAATGTCAGTCCAGATTCTTCGATCGCGCGAACGAGTCTCTCGTCTTCAGACATGAATCCATAGCCTGCAAAAATCGAGTTATGACCATTGTCCTTGGCGATCTGAACGATCTGCTGAATCCGTTGATCCCGCTCTTCCTTACTTGCACCAGTGTAGTCAGGAACACGGTGAATTCGAGTGGGGTCTGACATCAGACGAATCTCAGGTGCCAGTGCATTTTGATAGGTGATAGAGTCTTTTTCAGACAACAAAATGCCATATTTGCCACCCATTTCAGTGAGCACATCCATGACTTCTTTACGGATCGGTCCACGACAGATAATTAAGCAATCAATCTCGTGACACGTGAATTGCTTAACCCATGCCGAGTTTGACTGAGAAAGGCGACGATTTTGATGGATCAAGTCGCTTTGCATTAGTGGAACTCCCTCTGGATCGCAGTCATCGGTTTTGGCTGGTATGCCTTGATGTAGCGGATGAAGTTTTCACCAAGCGTATGTCGCAGATCCTGTGGCATCACAATTTGACTGATGGATCCGAGCGACAAAGCCTCTCTCGGGTTCATCAGTTCGGTCTCATAGCGTTGGCTGAGAAGAGTTTCTTGCTCTTTGAGCCAGTTTGCGGCGTCAGAATCACCCTTGGCTGCCCGATTTTTGGCTTCAAGCCGGATGGCTTTCAATTCATCCTTGTAAACAAATTCTTTGCCTGCCGGTCCCATGACAGCGAGTCGTGTGGTTGGCAGTGCAAAGACCATATCGGCGCCGAGTTTGTAGTTATTAAACGCGGCATACGCACCACCGAATGCATTGCGGATGATGAGAAGGAAGCGCGGCACCCGAAGATCGATGATGGAATCAAGCATGGCGCGGCCAGCCTGGACGATTCCACGGCTTTCCTGGTCACGGCCTGGGAGGAATCCCGTGGTGTCTTCCATAAACAACATCGGGATGTTGTAAAGATTGCAGAAACGGATGAAACGGGCATTTTTCAGGGCAGCATCAATATCGATTTGACCGGAGGCAACAGCCGAGTTGTTTGCACAAAATCCAATCACGTGTCCGCCAATACGACCAAATGCACAGATCGTATTGCGCGCGCGATTTGGTTGGAACTCGTAGAAGTCGCCGTGATCACAAATCTGTTGAATCATGATCGTGACATCCAGTGGTGTGTTAAAACCACTGGGCGAATTGAATGCCCGGCTTAAAAGAATATCGGCATCCCATGTCTTGCGTGAAATTGGATCAGACGTTGACTGGAAAGGTGCCATGGTTTCGTTATTTGACGGCAAGAACCGAAGTAATCGACGAACTTTGCGGATTGCCTGAACTTCATCCTCTACCACGAAATCTGTGACGCCTGTCTGGCTGTGAACATTGGGTCCACCGAGCTCATCGGGCGTGACATCTTCACCGAGCACGCTTTTGATAACTGCGGGACCAGTGAGACCAAAGAATGTTGTATTGGGCTGGATCACAAAAGAGCCTTGGCGCGGCAGGTACGATCCGCCGCCTGCATTGAATCCGAACATGCACATGATTGATGGCACGCGTCCCGAGATCTCTCGTAAGGCTCGGAACGCTTCAGCATAGCCATCCAGGCCACCGACGCCAGCAGGAACGTAGGCGCCGGCAGAGTCGTTGAAGCCAATCACGGGGATTCCAAGTTTTCCGGCCGTTTCAAAAAGCTGAGCGAGTTTTGATCCATTGGTTGCATCCATGGAACCTGCACGGACGGTGAAGTCATGGCCATAGACGGCAACATCGCGTCCACCGACTTTGGCGAGCGCGGTCACAAGGCTTGCACCGTCTAAATTGGGTCCCCAGTTCTGGAAGAGAATGTTTGGTTCTTCATCGACCAGTAGTCTGATTCGTTCCCAAACCGTCATCCGATTTTTCTGATGCTGGCGCTCGATGGCGGCAACAGGTGCACCTTTTGGACGTTGCTGGAGTTCCCAGCTGGCTCTCAGAGCATCCTCATAGATGCCCGGTTCGCGAGCTAGTTCTCCAGGAATCTCAAATCGCTTTTCTTCGGGTGTCTGAAAAGGATTGGTGAGACGGGCGCTTTTGGCGGATCCAACCATGGTGTGTGAGTCCTTATCTTTCTGTAAGCTGATTCGGTCAATCGGCTATGATGATGCATTGCACACAGCATGTGCAAAATGACTTTCGTAGAACAATACGAGGCGAGACCCTTCATGATCCGACATTTTGTCTTTTTCTCAGCCCAATCCAGCCGACTGGATGTAGTGTTCGAGGGACTGAAATTCTGGAAAAAATTCCGCATGCAGACCTCGTTGAGGTGTGACTCAACGAAAAATTAGACAAGAACTCGAAAGAAGTTGACGTTGTGATTTATGCTGAATTTTCATCCGGTGAGGCGTCAAACCCTTTCAAATCACACCCGTTGTACAAAGAGTCGATTGAACGTGTGCGATCCAATCGTGACTTCGATTTTTCGCCGACACACGTCCTCAAGCGACTACTATTCAACAGTAATCCACACGGGGCAGTGATCGGATGGTTTTTCCATCGCCCGTAATGTGTAATCGATCCCGCAATCTGTCATCCGCTCGATTAACGGTCTGGAAACCAAAATGTGATCGATGCGAAGTCCACGTTTGGGATCATCTTCGAAGCCTCGGGAACGGTAATCAAACCAGCTGTATCGATCATCAATCCCCGGATTCACAGAACGCCAGCTATCAACCACTCCCCAATTGATCAGTTGTTGGAACCACTCGCGTTCTTCAGGAAGGAACGATGATTTTCCGGTTCTCAACCAACGCTTTTTTGCATCATCAGTGATGCCGATATCGTTATCGACAGGCGCAATGTTGAAGTCACCCATGACCACAATGTGATCAGTGGGTGAGTATTCTGTATTCAGCGTCATCAGTAAGTCGCAATAAAACGCCTCTTTCGCTGGGAATTTGACCGGGTGATTGCGAGATTCACCCTGCGGGAAGTAGCCATTAAACACGGTGACTTCAGTTCCATCGGCGAGCGCATAGACACCACGGATCATTCGTCGTTGTGCATCATCGGCATCTGTCGAATAGCCACGAGTGATTTTGAGCGGTTCAGGTTTTGACGCAAGCGCAACACCATAATGTCCTTTTTGACCATGGGTATCGAAGCGATAATTTAAAAATTCGAGATCCTCGAACGGAAATTGTTCATCGGCAACCTTCACCTCCTGGAGGCCGATCACGTCTGGATCCAGGTGCTGTTTGAGCGCTTCGAGCTGGTGAATCCGTGCGCGAATTCCGTTGATATTGAATGAGACAATTTTCATAGGGTCTTTTCTGCTCTGGTTTGCCCGCATACTATCAGGTCTAAGGAGAGGCTCAATGAACATCATTTTAATGCGCCATGGTGAGGCGGTTCCATTTGCACCGAACGATGGTGATCGCATATTGACGCCCAATGGGAAAGGAGAGGCATCGAATACTGGAACCCAACTCAAGAAAGCCGGCTGGATACCTCAAACAGTATTTTGTTCGACACGGATTCGGGCGCAGCAGACTTCGGAGCTTGTCATCCGTGCGCTTGGGTTAGCGATAAAACCGCAGGTGCTACAAGGAATCACACCGGAAGATGATTGGGCAGAAGCGGTGGCTACCATCGAGCAGCATGCAACAAATCAGGGTTTATTTGTTTTTCATCAGCCAATATTGACGCAGATCGTCGGTCATTTGACCGAAGCAAACGCGAACGCCGATGTGCACCCCCGCGCCGCTCCAGCAACAGCATACGTCTTGGCCTTGGAGACCTTTTTACGGGGATCAGCTACTTTGGTGGGGGCGTATCAACCCTGATGACTGAATCCATTCGTTTTGAAGTCGCCGGGTTAACCTTCCATGGGCTCTGTTTTGGTCCAGCGGACGGAATTCCGGTACTGGCGTTACATGGCTGGCTCGATAACGCGGCATCCTTCACTTGCCTCGGGCCACTTTTATCGGGCTGTCGAGTGATCGCAGTCGATCAACGTGGTCATGGAATGACCAATCATCTAAATCGTCCGTATCACATCTGGGATGGTGTACCGGATGTCATCGGGATACTCGATGCCTTGGGTTGGGAGCAAGCAGTACTGCTCGGACACTCGATGGGTGCTGCTGTTGCGACATTGGTTGCAAGTGCCTATCCAGAGCGCATCCAAGCCTTGTGGTTGGTTGAGGGATTGGGGCCTTGGACTTACCCTGATGGAGAGGCGCCTGAATTGTTACGCAAAGCGACCGATCAGCTACAGCGAGTGAGTGCCCGCCAAAAGCCAGTGTATGCGTCGGTCGATGCGGCGATTGAGGCGCGTGTGAGAGGTGCAGTGGTTCCACTCAGTTGGCAAGCCGCGGAGCCGATTGTGCGACGAGGACTGGTGAAAAGTCCGGGTGGTTGGACTTGGGCGAGTGATCAGTATCTCACTTTGCCACCGCTGTTTCGACTCGATGAATCACAGATTCAAGTTTTCATTCGTCGGCTTGAAATGCCTGTTTCGTTGGTTCTTGGAGATCAAGGGTTTTTTAAAGATCCTCTGTTTCTCCCCGACAGAATCGAACTTTGTCCTGATATTGGGGTGGAAACTTTACAAGGTGGTCACCATCTTCACTTGGAGGGCGCAGAAGGCGCCATTGCAACATGGTTATTAGAGAGGCATTCGGGCTTATGAAGAGATGGATTTTGTTGGTTTCGATGTTGCTATCACACGAATCGATTGCTGCCGATACACCGGGATCGGCTGATCTTCCTGAAGTGATACGCCCACTTGGTGCAGAAATAATTCGTTACAGCGAGGGAGTGCAATCAGCGATACGGTTTCCATTAGAACGGGTTGAGCGGGTCAACAATCGACTTGTAATTGATAAGGAACTGGATATTGAAGGTCACGTGATCGATATCACCTATCAATTAGGCCCCCGGGAAGCGTATCAATCCTTTATGGAAACTCTTGAAAACAGACTGATGGGCCAGAACGCCGAGATTTTATTTTCATGCGATAGTCGAGGCTGTGGTGTTAGTGGATTGTGGGCTAACTCGTTATTTCAAGTTCGGGAGCTTTATGGTCCTAACAGTAATCAAATCTATTTCGCAGCCAAATTACCAGGTGCCACTGATCGATATCTGTCGGCCTATGGGATTGAGCGCGGTAACCGGCGTCAATATGTGCATCTTCGGTTAGTTGAGCCCGGCGTGGAGGAACCTCGATTTCAGGGGGTACAGACGCTTCAACAGGAGGGTCGTGTTATTCTACCTGTCGAATTTGCAGGGAATCGGGTGAGTCCTGAGAGCCGTGCAGCGATTCTGGCCATCGCATCGGATTTGAAGTCGCTAGGCACAGATGAACTCGCGATTATCGCGTATTGTGCGGTGACGCCCGGTGGGTCGCTCGAGGATGCCCTAGCACAATCATCCGCTCGTGCCGAGCATGTTCAGACATTGCTTCGTGAGTCCGGACTCATGATCAAGAAAGCCTATGGCTTCGGACCACTCGTTGCTCCGGCCGGCTTATCGCCAGATCGAGTTGAAATCGTCAAATTTCGGTAGGTGATTCGACTAGCGATGAGAAGGATTTGGTGGATACACTGAGCGCGGAATGAGCGAACACATGGATGATGTTGTCTCGAGCCAAGTCGCTCGACAGGTCCTGGATTACTGGTTTACCGAATACGCCAGTGGAAATCTTGCAGAAAAGCAGGACAAACGTTGGTTCGTGGGCGGTGATCAAGTTGATCGAGAGATTGGTCAACGATTTGGGCATCGTGTTGAGCTTGCGCTGGCAGGTGGCCTTAAAGATTGGGAAAGTGAACCGGAAAGTCGTCTGGCGCTGATTATCCTGCTTGATCAATTTACCCGGAATATCTTTCGTGGAACGACTCGCGCATTTTCTGGCGATTCGCGGGCGGTGAAACTGGCCCGTCGTGGTCAAACATCCGGTCTTTTCGATGACCTGCCGCTGATTCAGCAGGTGTTTGCCTTGATGCCTTTGGAGCATAGTGAACAGCTATCGGACCAGGCATTGTGTGTTCAACGAATGACTCATTTACTTGAGCTGGCGCCAGATGAGGACAAGCCAAGATTTCAGTCATTTGTGGATTTTGCGCTAGAACACAAAGCGATCATTGAGCGCTTTGGTCGATTCCCCCACCGAAATACGGTGTTGTCTCGGGTATCGACCGACAATGAAAAACGTTTTCTCACTAGCGCAAAAACATACGGGCAGAGTGTCGCGACACCGTGAAAACTTATTCACCACAGCAGGTGGCGTAAACCATCTTGGATGGATTCACTGCTTATCGCCATCAGTTCATCAATATTACCTTTGGCGCGCGGACTCGTTTTGAAGAGCAAGCGTGGCGGGACAATCAAAAGGCTGCCCAGGCGCCTATATCACCAAAGTGTTTGAGATGATTGAGATCTAACGAACGATCGAACTGGTGAATACTGCCCAAACGACGACTTGGATGAGGATCGAGGCAGTGATTGGCCGGTTGGCTGCTAGTCCTTGGAAGAGCATGCGAAACGCTCTGGTGGATCGAGAGGAAAACGGACTTCACCTTCAGGGATCTCGAGAATGAGTGTCTGTGCACCATGTGTGGTGGCATAGCAGCAAAGCCTTGGAGTCAACCAGCTGGCGTCATCGTCTGAGAGTCTCAAGAGATTGATGCGCATTTCACCATCTGTGGTCTGCGGCTCAATAGCGACTAACAAAGTTGGTGTATCGAAGCGGAGTGATTCGGCATCGAGGGGCATTAACGTTTTTTCCCGATCACCTGTTAGTGTCATGGTTCGATGTGGAATGCCCGCATCGTCAAAGATCGGACCGTCTGGCAAGAAACCATGCTTGGCATAAAAACCCATTGCGGTAATTTGTGCGCCAAGGATTGGTGTGTTGCCTGCTTCTTGGATTTTTGTGATTGCCGCTCGTAATAATTTACTACCGACGTTTTTGTGTCGGACTTCTTTCAAAACCGCCATGCGGCCAATTTTTGTGAGATCTAAGATGCGCGCACAGCCCACAGGTTCACAATCGCGTTCAGCAAGCAAATGGATTGCCTCTTGATCAGCAGGGTCCCACTCATCAGAGGGGTCGATCTGTTGCTCCTCGATAAAGACTTGGGTTCTGATCGACTGGAGTGCCCCTTGGGCCGTTGCCCAAGTGACCTCACGTACCGTCGTTCTCGGACGGTATAAGCGACTCTGTTCGGATAAGGTCGACGATGGTGTCACGCCAGGGGCCTTCCAGCTTCCGAATGTCAGCCGATTGAATAGTGCGCGTATTGGCCAAGTGAAGCAGTTCAGAAGGCGTTTGATCACCGATCCGTTCTCCGTTTACATAAAGCGTTTGTTTGACATAGGCCATCCGACAGCCCGGATCCAGGTCCCATTGTGTCACCGAAGTGATCATTGGGTCGATGTCTTGCTTGTCGATTTCTTGTGCTGGATCGATCTCGAGATAGGGGGTTGTCACCCGTGTTGCCAGGAGATGTTCGAGGACATTTGGCTCGTCTAAGTATCGCATTATGGCCTCTTTGGCCGTGTCCAGATCGCTTACGAGGATCTCGGCAGGAGCGCCATTCATTGATCGACCAGCATCATCGAATCGAATCTGTTGTTGATGACTGTCGAGAGTTTCCATTGCACCTTCAAGCAGGGCGCCTGCATCGGGTGCCCGAAAGCCGAGCGATAGAGTCATGCAGTCCGGATCAAGGCTGACACCATGATGAATCATATTGGGCGGTAAATAGAGGATATCCCCAGGATTTGCGATCCAGGTGGTTATCGGTTCTTGTGGTTCGACCAATGCGATCGGTTGGTTTGGGACCATTGGTGTCTCATCGGTTGCCCGTGGTCCAATTTCCCACTGTCTGCGACCGTTTAACTGAATGAGAAAGACGCTAAATTGATCATAATGCCGCCCAACACTGCCATCGATTGAGGCCCAAGACAGCATGCAGTCTTCGAACCGCCAATGTGGCAACCAGGTCATGGATTGACGGATCTGATCGTATTCCGGGAATAAATGTTCAAGCGCATGTATGAGAGCTGTCCAGGGTGTTTTCGGCGCTGAAAATAACTTGAACGGACCATGTTCGAGCGTAAACAGTGAACCCTCGACGCCTGTTAACAGTCTGCTTGGTAGGTCGGTTTCAGTGAGAATTTGGATCACTGTCTCGGTATCTGGAACCAAGGCACTAACGTCCACGGCCTGTTCGAGGATTACAGGTTTGATTTGCCAGTAGCACTGTAGGGTGTGTCCATCAGCGAGTGACACACCCTGTAGCCGCTCGACGATCATACGTTTCTTGCCTGGACCTCAGCAGATCCAGTGTAAGTCTGCGGTGTCATTTCGAGCAGTGCTTGCTTGGCATCCTCTGGAATATCGAGGTTTCCAATAAAGGCCCGTAATGACTCTTCGTCGATTGGCTTGCCACGGGTTAACTCTTTTAACTGCTCGTATGGTTTTTCGATTCCATAGCGGCGCATGACGGTTTGTACGGGCTCAGCGAGTATTTCCCAACGTTTTGCCAGATCTTCGGTGATGACAGCAAGGTTAATCTCAAGCTTATTGAGTCCTTTCAATGATGCTTCATAAGCGATCAGCGAATGTGCTGCACCGACACCCACGTTTCGAAGGACCGTTGAATCCGTCAGATCACGCTGCCAACGCGAGACTGGAAGCTTCGCAGCTAAATGTTCAAATACTGCATTGGCAATTCCGAGATTCCCTTCGGAATTTTCAAAATCGATTGGATTGACCTTGTGTGGCATCGTTGATGAGCCGACTTCTCCGGCGACCGTCCGCTGTTTGAAATAATCAAGTGAGATATAACTCCAGAGATCACGGTCGAGGTCGAGTAGGATCGTATTGTACCGTTTGAGCGCATCGAAATACTCGGCAACACAATCGTGTGGCTCAATTTGTGTGGTGTAAGGATTGAATGTCAGACCCAGATTGGCGATCACACTGTCTGCGTGATCAGCCCAGTCGACCTCTGGGTAGGCAGACAGATGTGCGTTGTAGTTACCGACAGCACCATTGAGTTTACCTAACAGCTGTACTGCTTCGAACTGGACGAGCTGACGCTCAAGCCGAGCGACTACGTTCGCGAATTCTTTACCCACGGTTGTTGGAGAGGCACTCTGTCCATGCGTGCGCGACAACATCGCATGTGCTGCCCAGTCGTTAGCTTTTTCGCGTAAAAAATTGATGAGTTCTCGCATTTTTGGTGCCAGTACGTCATCGCGCATGCGCGTCAACATCAGACTGTACGAGAGGTTATTGATGTCTTCGCTGGTGCAGGCGAAATGAACAAATTCGGAGATGGCGTTGAGCTCTGGGTTGGCTGCGAATTGCTCTTTGATGAAGTATTCAATCGCTTTTACATCATGGTTTGTTGTGCGTTCAATCGCTTTGATGCTCTCACCATCTGTTTCAGAAAAATCAGCAACGATGGCATCGATGTGCCCAATCGCTTGCTCTGACAGCGGTGGTACTTCGTTGATCTGTGGGTTACTTGCTAACGATTTGATCCAAGCTAATTCGACTTCGACGCGCGCGCGCATCAAGCCAAATTCACTGGCAATTGGACGCAATGCGTCGACCTTGGAGGCGTATCTGCCGTCAATCGGCGAGATTGCGGTCAGCGTGGATAGAGTCATGTTATTCCTATAATCCGATGGATTCTAATTCCTTGAATACGCGGCTTCGCTGAAATAACAGCGCCAGACGACCACCGCCGAGTTGTCGATACAGCATGGCGGCGCGAATTCCGCCTAAGAGGAGCGCACGTACTTTAGCAGGATTGTTTCCCTGTTGCAGATGTCGGCCATGGTTACCGGTCACCATGATCCGGAATTTAAGCGTCGATACCGTTTCTTGGTAAGCGGTGTTGAGCGTTTCGATGACTGATTCATGCGTCGGCCCGAGTTGCTCGGCCTTTTGCACAGCGACCTCCAGATGCCCACGGAGTTGATCCAGAAGTTGGGGTTGCTTTGCAAGTTGTCGTTCGACTTGCATCAAGCTAATAAAATACCGGATCACTTCTGGATATTTCCTGTTGCCGCCGCGACCTAGCATCTCTGTGATCAATTTTGATCCAGACTTCAGATGATGAAGGGAACCACCATATACATCCAGTGGCGTGTCGGGTGTCAAGTTGAGTGTGCTCTGGATCAATAACTCAAACTCATCGTGCGGCACGAGGCCGGTATTTGCCAAGCGGTCGACCAGATGCGCTGTCATGGCCAGAGCACACAGCGGATACAAACGGTTTGGGTTACTCATACACCGCTTCCTCAATGACAGCACCACCCAGACACACTTCACCATCATAGATTACAACCGACTGTCCGGGTGTGACTGCACGTTCCGGTTGCGCAAAAATTATGTGTAGATCAGACCCCTGCATTTCAATCGCACAGGGTGCGTCAGGTGCCCGGTAGCGCACTTTGGCGGTAAATCGTCCGGGGAGGATTGGAGGCTCACCAATCCAGTTGATCTGACGTGCTGTGAGTCCTTTTGCCAAAAGTTTCGGGTGATTTGTACCTTGAACAACCATCAGATCATTGGTTTCAAGACATTTTTCAGCGACGAACCACGGCGCAGCCGAATAATTTTTTAGACCACCAATGCCGAGTCCCTGGCGTTGACCGAGAGTATAGAACATGAGCCCCTCATGACGCCCGATGATATCTCCTGAGTCGGTAACGATGTTGCCAGGTTTTGGCTTGACGTAGGTCTTTAGAAAATCGCTAAACCTGCGCTCGCCGATAAAACAGATACCGGTCGAGTCTTTTTTGCGAGCCGTGATAAATCCCTGACTTTCGGCGATTTCTCGAACCTCGGGTTTTAGCAAATCCCCAACTGGGAACAGTGACGCATTGACCTGCTCAGCGGTCAGCGCCCAGAGGAAATAGCTTTGATCTTTATTGCGATCAAGACCGCGGTATAGCGGATTTTTCCCCTCCACTCGGCGCACGTAGTGACCGGTTGCGATTGAATCAGCGCCGAGATCGCGGGCATAATCGAGGAACGCGCGAAATTTAATTTCGCGGTTACACAAAATATCGGGATTGGGTGTGCGGCCCGCGTTCACCTCGGAAAGGAAATGTTTAAACACATCATCCCAATATTCGGCCGTAAAGTTGACGCGATGGAGCTCAACGCCGAGCGTATCAGCAACTTGTTCTGCATCCTTGAGATCCGCAATTGCCGTGCAATACTCGGTGCCATCATCTTCATCCCAGTTTTTCATGAACATACCGCTAACGGCATATCCTTGTTCTTTGAGTAGATAGGCTGTGACTGAGGAATCAACGCCGCCGGACATGCCTACGATGACTTGGGTGTCTTTGTTTTGCATGCGCAGATTCTACCCGAGTTGCATCGATCACTCGATACTCGCCGGGCAATAAATCGCCTAACTGATAATCACCCATGGTGACGCGGACCAGTCGAAGCGTAGGGAATCCAACGGCAGCGGTCATCCGACGGACTTGGCGATTTCGTCCCTCATTGAGGGTCATTTCGATCCAGCTAGTCGGGATATTTTTTCGAAAGCGAACTGGTGGGTTGCGATCAGGAAGCGGTGGTGGGTCAATTAGGTGGCATCGAATCGCATGGGCCGGGCCGTCGTTCAGTTGTATCCCTTGTTCTAGTCGCTGACAGGTCTGTGCATCGATTGTGCCATCGACTTGAACCCAATAGACCTTGTGTTTGCCATATTTCGGATGTGCCAGACGATCTTGCAGACGTCCGTCGTCGGTGAGAACGAGCAAACCCTCTGAGTCTTTATCAAGCCGACCCGCGGGATAAACATCTGGGATCGGCACATGCTTCTTTAACGTAAGGTCCTCGCCGCTAAATTGACACATTACTCCGAAGGGTTTGTAGAACAATACAAGCATACCTATCCCAAAGAACAAGATAATCGCTGAAGTGGTCGGACTAAAACAATGGTATGATCCGCACCCGCAAATAAACGTGATTCAGCACAATAGGAGAAAGGGATGGGATACCAACACATCCAAGTGCCGACGTCAGGCGGAAAGATCACTGTGAACCAGGATGGATCGCTTAACGTTCCAAATAACCCAATCATCCCATTTATTGAAGGCGATGGTATCGGAGTTGATATCACCCCGCCAATGATTGAGGTCGTCAATGCAGCCTTGGAGAAGGCCTACGGTGGTTCCAAGTCCATTTCATGGATGGAAGTGTTTTGTGGTGAGAAGTCGGTCGCAACATACGGCGATGACGAATGGCTCCCAGATGAAACACTAGAAGCCTTCAAAGAATACAAAGTCGGTATCAAAGGTCCTCTCACTACACCAGTTGGAGGTGGTATCCGGTCGTTGAACGTGGCATTACGTCAACAGTTGGATTTGTATCTGTGCTTGCGTCCTGTGCGTTATTTCACGGGTGTTCCAAGTCCTGTGAAAGAGCCAGAAAAAACCAACATGGTGATTTTTCGCGAGAACTCTGAAGACATTTATGCGGGAGTCGAGTACCAGGCAGGAACGCCAGAAGCGGATAAGCTGATAGACATTCTTCGCAACGAATTTGGAGTCACGAAAATCCGTTTCCCAGAGAACTGCGGTATTGGTTTCAAGCCTGTATCGGAAGAGGGCACCAAGCGGCTTGTCCGCAGGACATTGCAGTATGCGATTGATAATGATCTGCCGAGTGTGACGTTGGTCCACAAGGGCAACATCATGAAATTCACTGAAGGTGCGTTTAAAGATTGGGGTTACGAGCTCGCTCGTGAAGAGTTTCGTGCAAACCTCCTTGAGGGCGGCCCTTGGTGTACACTGACAAATCCTAAGACTGGTAATAACATCGTTATTAAAGATGTAATCGCGGATGCTATGTTGCAGCAGATCCTTCTGCGGCCGGCTGAGTACAGCGCGATTGCGACGTTGAACCTGAACGGCGACTACCTGTCGGATGCGTTGGCGGCTCAAGTTGGTGGCATCGGTATCGCACCAGGGGCCAACATCGGTGCGGAAGTTGCAATTTTTGAAGCGACCCACGGAACAGCGCCGAAATATGCAGGTCAAGATAAAGTGAATCCCGGTTCACTGATTTTGTCTGCCGAAATGATGCTGCGTCACTTGGGATGGTTCGAGGCGGCTGACCTGATCATCGACGGAATGGAAGGTGCGATTGGATCAAAGAAAGTGACTTATGACTTCGAGCGTTTGATGGATGACGCGACCCTCGTCTCATGCTCTGGGTTTGGTCAGGAAATGATTAATCACATGTAAGCAGACGCTTGCATGGAAACCCTGGCAGCACGTGCTCCCGGGGTTTTTTATCGCTCAAATTTGGTATGTCTGCATGACTAGCCCTTGTCGATATGCCCAACTGTAGCCAAATGCATCTTGAGTTTGACCTTGGTGCCAGAGTATCTCAAGACGATCAATGGCCTCATCCCAAGTTGGGTAAGGTGTATCGTTCGCAAACCAGGTAACCGATAGTGCTCGACCGACATGTGTGAACCAGTGGTCACGCGCTGTCATGATTCGTCGATGAGATTTGCTGAAAACAAACGCATAGAGCGCATCCAAGCTTTCCCAGGCGGACAAGTTGACGATGAAATCTGAGCCCAGCCGTTGTCCAACGATTGGATCGTTTTCATTGAGAGCCCGCCTTATAAAGCCAGGTGACGATTCTGCAAGTCGTTGTATGTGCGGAACCGCATCCAAGAAGGATTGCATGTCGAGTGCGTACTTCGAATATTTAATTTGTGCAACATTGAATTGATAAACCATGGTTATCGCGAATGATTTTTTGCGAAGAATATTGGTATCAAATTTTCCGTTATGTTTCTCTTTACTTGACCAGTTTAGTCCCCATCAAAGTATGGAGTAAGAAAGGACGTTTTGAGTCAATGAGCGAACCAGACATCCCAGGTTTTGAGCCCGATGAGGACTACGGTTTAGCGATCGCTCGGCCGGAACTGAAAAAGCCATCGATGTATAAAGTCATTATGCTCAATGATGATTATACGCCAATGGAATTTGTGATTCATGTGCTGGAACTATTCTTTAACATGGATCAGGAGAAGGCGACGCAGATCATGCTAGCCGTTCACACCAAGGGTGCTGCAGTCTGCGGGGTTTACCCCAAAGACATTGCGGAAACCAAGGCTGAGCATGTGGTTGAGTATGCGAAAGAAAATCAGCATCCTTTAATGTGTCAGATTGACGCCGCGGAGGATTGAGAAGGAGACCTGTATGTTGAGCCGCGACCTCGAAGTTACCCTAAATAGTGCGTTCAAGCGCGCCAGGGAGCTTCGTCATGAATACATGACTGTCGAGCATCTGCTGCTTGGGCTATTGGATAATGCGTCAGCGGTTCAGGTCCTCAATGCCTGCGGTGCCGATTTATCGAAGCTCCGCGAAGAGCTTGAGCAGTTTGTGGTGCAGACAACCCCAGGGCTTCCCGAAAATTCTGAGCGTGATACCCAACCGACTTTGGGGTTTCAGCGGGTGCTTCAGCGTGCTGTGTTCCATGTGCAGTCCTCAGGTAAGCAGGAAGTCACTGGTGCCAATGTTTTGGTTGCGATCTTTTCGGAGCAAGAATCTCAGGCTGTGTATTTCCTGAAGCAGCAAGAGATCGCAAGAATCGACGTCGTGAATTACATCAGTCATGGGATTGCCAAGTCTGAAGAAACCGGGACAGACGGTGAAAGCGAATCGGAATCGCAAACCAATCAGGCGGCATCAGGTGACGAGCGTACATCCAATCTCGATGGTTACTGCACCAATCTGAATTCAGAAGTGAAAAAGGGACGTATCGATCCATTGATCGGTCGCGATGAGGAACTGTCTCGCGTCATTCAAACACTGTCGCGTCGTCGTAAGAATAATCCATTGCTTGTCGGGGAAGCGGGCGTCGGTAAAACAGCGATTGCTGAGGGCTTGGCTTACCGGATCGAAGAAGGTCAAGTCCCGGAGGTGATTCATGATGCCGTGGTCTATTCGCTCGATTTGGGATCATTGTTAGCCGGTACCAAGTATCGCGGTGATTTCGAGAAGCGCCTGAAAGCTTTGCTGGGCGAACTGGAAAAAGAAAAACACGCCATTTTGTTCATTGATGAAATTCACACCATAATCGGTGCTGGTGCTGCCTCGGGCGGAGTGATGGATGCATCCAATTTGCTGAAGCCTTTGCTGTCATCTGGGCAGTTGAAATGCATTGGGTCGACCACGTTTCAGGAATTCCGGGGAATTTTTGAGAAAGATCGCGCCTTGGCGCGCCGATTTCAGAAGGTGGATGTTCTTGAGCCGTCAATCGAGGACACGATCAAGATCCTCAACGGTCTGAAGTCTCGGTTTGAGGAGCACCATGAACTGCGTTATACCAAGGCTTCACTGACGTCAGCCGTTGAATTATCCGCAAAATACATGAGTGATCGACACTTACCGGATAAGGCGATCGACATAATTGATGAGGCGGGTGCCATGCAGCGGCTGATGCCGCCATCACGTCGTAAGAAGGTGATTGGGGTGCCGGAGATCGAAGCAGTTGTTGCGAATATTGCACGGATCCCCCCGAAACAGATTTCGAAATCGGATTCTGAAGTGCTTGAGAATCTTGAGCGTGATCTGAAATTAACTGTCTTTGGGCAGAACGAAGCCATCGAACGAATGGGTTCCGCAATCAAGTTATCGCGAGCGGGACTCAAGCAAGAAGGAAAACCGGTTGGATGTTTCCTGTTTGCGGGACCGACAGGTGTTGGTAAAACAGAAGTCAGCCGACAGTTATCAAGGACGCTCGGGATTGAGTTAGTTCGTTTTGATATGTCCGAGTACATGGAACGGCATACAGTCAGTCGTCTGATTGGTGCGCCTCCGGGCTATGTCGGTTTTGATCAGGGTGGATTGTTGACAGAAGCGATCACCAAAAATCCACATTGCGTGTTGCTGCTTGACGAGGTCGAAAAAGCGCATCCGGACGTCTTTAATCTGCTGTTGCAGGTCATGGATCATGGAACCTTGACCGACAACAACGGACGGAAGGCTGACTTCCGTCATGTAGTTTTGATCATGACCACGAATGCCGGTGCTGAGAGTTTATCAAAACGCTCGATTGGATTCAGTGAGCAGGATCAGACAACGGATGCGATGGAGGTGATCAAGCGTCATTTCACACCGGAGTTTCGTAATCGCCTGGATGCGATCGTTCAGTTTGGTGCACTGAATGAAGAAGTCATTGAGCAAGTTGTTCACAAATTCATTGCTGAGCTACAAGCACAGTTGGATGATCGTAAAGTATCGATTGAAGTGGATGAGTCCGCGATGCGTTGGCTTGCCAAGCGCGGCTATGACAGGGCGATGGGCGCTCGTCCAATGGCGCGACTCATCCAAGATTCGATCAAGCGGCCTTTGGCTGATGCCATCTTGTTTGGTGAGTTGGCTGGGGGCGGCAGCGTACTTGTGACAGCCGACACGAATGACGAGCTTGCGTTCGAAATGACGCCTCGCGTTGTGAAATCGAAAGAAACTGCGTGAGATTAGGACATCCCGGTCACTCCGGGATGGCGAAAGATCAGCGTGCCCGGAAGGTGATACGACCCTTAGTCAGGTCATAAGGTGTGAGTTCAACGGTCACTCGGTCACCAGTCAGGATTCGAATGTAGTGCTTCCGCATTTTCCCTGAGATGTGTGCTGTGACGACATGACCATTGTCGAGTTCGACACGGAACATGGTATTTGGCAACGTGTCGACAATCGTGCCTTCCATTTCAATTGAATCTTCTTTTGCCATTTGGCTCCCTTCGAGCATGATGAAAGGCGCGATTATGCCCGCTTACTCCGCACGAATCCACCTACTATTGATGAGCATCTCGATTGGGCGGTACTCATTTTTATAAACCATTTTTTTTGAATCGCGAATCCAATACCCTAGATAGACGTATGAAAGCTCGAGACCGCGGGCGATTTCGATGAGCTGCAAAACCATCAGACGCCCCAGACTTCGCGAATCAAATTGAGGGTCCGGATCGAAGAATGAGTAGATTGCTGAGAGTCCATTGCCTGGGATTTCGTCGAATAATGTGACCGCGATGAGACGGTCCCCGAGGCGCGCTTCAAGGAAGAATGCGTGATCTGAGCTTGAGGCAAGAAAAGATTCATATTGCGATGGAGAGGGTGGATACATATCGCCATCGGCGTGACGCACCTCGATATACCGACGATACAAGTCATAACGCGCTTCATCCAGAACTGGTGAACAAGCGATAAAGCTGACATCCTTGTTTTTTTTCAGCGTGCGGATTTGCCGACGTTTGGGTTGGAATGATGTAACGGGAACCCGCACTGAAATACAGGCGGTACAGTGAGCGCAGTGCGGCCTATAGGTGTAGCGACCAGATCGCCGGAATCCCGATTCCGCCAGCTTTACGACCTGCTCGCTGGTCAGGGTCGTGCTGGGTTCGACAAACAAAGTCGTTGCCTCTTGTCCGTCGAGGTAACTGCACGGATGCGGTGCTGTGGCAAAAAATTTCAGTGTTTCAAAACCACTCATACGGTGAGCTCGTTAATTCGTTCAACAAATTCAGCGCGTGTGATCAGGCTAGCACCGAGTGACTCAAGATGCGACGATGGAACCTGGCAATCGATGAGTTGAATTTGATGCTGCTCTGATTCTTGGCACAGGGATGCCAACGCAGCTTTTGAGGCATCAGGGATCAGCGAGACCATCGATTCGCCAAATAGGACCTGGCCAAGGTTGACACCGTATAGGCCACCGACGAGCTCGTCCTGCCGATAAGTTTCAAAGGAGATCGCGTATCCGCCGCGGTGGAGCGCAATGTAGGCCTGAATCATCTCTTCGGTAATCCAAGTGCCTTCACCATTCTCTCGAGTGGACGCACACAAGCGAATCAGCGTTTCAAACTGGGTGTTGGTTCGAATCTCAAAGCCCTGCTTTTTGATGGCTTGTTTGAGGCTTCGTCTGAATTTAAAAGCCGAAGGTTCAAGCACAAGACGTGGGTCCGGGCTCCACCAAAGAATCGGCTCACCTTTTGAAAACCACGGAAAAATTCCGCGAGAGTAGGCGAGCCTGAGCCGTTCAGGAGATAGATCACCACCAGTACACAACAACCCATTCGGATCGTCGAGTGCTTGAGTGACATCTGGAAAATCCATGATGTGTGGTGGAATCCAGGGAATCAGTGGCCAGACTCGTCAAGGTAACGCTCGGCGTCGAGCGCAGCCATGCAGCCGAAACCAGATGATGTGATCGCTTGGCGATAGATATGATCGGCGACGTCACCTGCAGCAAATACACCGGGAACAGAGGTTTCCGTGGCAAATCCATCAAGACCTGAGCGAACAATCAGATATCCACCATTCATTTCGAGTTGGCCCGCGAACAGATCGGTGTTCGGTTTGTGGCCAATCGCGATAAATACGCCATGCACATCGAGTTGTTGCGTGGACTCATCTTGCGTCGATTTGAGACGCAGTCCGGTGACACCCGCGTCATCGCCGAGCACTTCATCGAGTTGGTGATTCCAAATGACCTCGATATTGTCTTTCGCAAACAATCGGTCCTGAAGAATTTTTTCAGCGCGTAGTGAATCGCGGCGATGAATCAGTTTGACTGAATCCGCCAGATTCGATAGGTACAGCGTTTCTTCGACTGCGGTATTACCGCCGCCGACGACAGCCACTGCACGCCCGCGATAAAAGAAGCCGTCACAGGTTGCACAGGCTGAGACACCGCGTCCTTTGAAGGCGTCTTCTGAGTCGAGGCCGAGATATTGCGCACTTGCACCGGTCGAGATGATGAGCGCATCGCATTTGTAGGTTCCCTGATCACCTGTTAACTGAAATGGCTTTTGCTTGAGATCAGCGGTGTGAATGTGATCATTGATGACTTGCGTATCAAAGCGTTCTGCATGTGCTTGCATGTCCATCATCAACTGTGGGCCCTGCAGGTCGACAACGCCACCGGGCCAATTTTCGACCTCTGTGGTAGTTGTCAGTTGGCCACCAACCTGTGTTCCTGTAATAACCACAGGGGAGAGGCCTGCGCGGGCGGCGTAGACGGCAGCTGTCCAGCCGGCTGGCCCTGAACCAAGAATGATGAGTTGATGATGCACGATTGATCTGTCCTTCTCTGTTAAACTTCACGAATGTTTTTTTAGGCATATAGATTAAAGGTGATGAGTCCATCCTCCAAGGAGTTCGGTTGAACGAATCCAAGCCACAGATCTGGTATCACCGCTTAATCCGAGAAGTCACGTGGCTTTTCGGCCTCGCGTTGTCGATTTTTATTTTTTTGGCGCTTTTATCCTTCGATGTAAAAGACCCGGGTTGGTCATATCAAGGAGCGATTTCTCATGTGAATAATGCGATCGGTCCGGTCGGCGCATTTGTCTCTGATTGGATGTTATCTTGGTTCGGCTATGCGGCATTCGCTGTTGCTTGGCTCCCCATGGTAGTTGTTCGGTGGATCGTCAGAGGAACTCAAGATGGACGCGTCTGGATCGCACGCACCTTAGGTTTGATCCTATTGATCCCGGGTCTTTGTATTGTGCTTGGTCTGCACATTGGACCAGGCACGACCTGGTTGCCGATCGGGACTACCGGTGGTGGTATTTTAGGGGGAGTGCTGAATCAGGGCCTGGTCGCTGACTTTGGTCTGACTGGTACAGCGTTATCTGGTTTCGTGTTAAGTCTCGTTGGCCTGACGATTGTTTTCTCGTTGTGGTGGCCAGATGTGTTGGCGGCTACTGGATCCATGGTCCTCGCGTTGGGTCGATCAATAATGAGTGTCTTGACTGGACAGAGTCGGCCTGCGCAATTAAGCATCGAAAGTCGTCAATCGGTATTGGGGCGACTCTTGGCGCCGATAAACCGCGCGATTCTGCCAAAGAAGATTACCAATACGCTCACCAAGGTAGCACCGCGCCCGCCAGAGGCTGATGTTGCTCAGATTGAAGCAGAGCTTCTTGGCCTGAAAGCATCACGCGATATTTATCGCCCCGAGGCATCGATGCCAGACATTAATCTCGATCAGCCGGCCGATAATCAAGGACCTCACCTTGATCTGGCAGCCTTGGATCAGATGGAGGGTGGTCGTCGTGATCCGATAATCGATGCTGACTCCGCTCCTCGCCCGGTTGGGCGGAACATTACAATCGTACCTTTAAATGAGGCTCAAACGCTTCTCGATGATGAGCCTGTTCCTATTTCCCCAAACGCGAAAGCTCAGGCGAAGAAACCGGTTCTTGGACAGATGTCACTGCCTGATTTGTCATTACTTGATCCGGCCGATCCACCTTCAGATCGAGGCTTCTCTCAGGATGAGCTGACCGAAATGGGCGATCTGCTGATTCGCCGTCTCGGTGAATTTGGGGTGGATGCCGAGATTGTTGCAATTAATCCAGGTCCTGTTGTGACGCGCTTTGAGATCGATCCTGCTCCAGGTGTTAAAGTTTCTCGGATCACTAACCTGGCCAAAGATCTTGCAAGGAGCTTGGCCGTTATCAGCGTCCGTGTTGTTGAGGTGATTCCGGGCAAAAGCACGGTTGGCATTGAGATCCCGAACCAATATCGCGAGATGGTGCGCTTGTCTCAGATTCTGGGTAGTGATGCCTTCACTCAAGATCCATCAGTCCTCTCATTGGCACTGGGTCATGATATTTCTGGACAGTCGGTGTGCGCTAATCTGGCAAAAATGCCACATTTATTAGTCGCGGGGACGACAGGTTCTGGGAAGTCTGTGGGTGTGAACGCCATGCTGTTGTCTATGTTGTATAAAGCAAGGCCCGACGATCTGCGTTTTATATTGGTTGATCCCAAAATGCTGGAGCTGTCGATTTATGAAGGGATCCCGCATTTGTTAGCTCCGGTGGTCACTGATATGAAGGATGCGGCGAAAGCACTGCGTTGGTGTGTTGGCGAAATGGAACGTCGGTATCAATTGATGGCCGCACTTGGGGTTCGGAATCTGGATGGGTATAACCAGAAACTGCGTGAGCATACAGCGCGAGGAGAGCCCATTGTTGATCCAACGTTTGTTCCATCAGGTTTTGATCGGGACGAAGCTGCACCTGAGCTGAAGACGATGCCATTTATCGTTGTCGTGATTGATGAATTTGCCGACATGATGATGATTGTGGGTAAGAAAGTGGATCAATTGATCGCGCGGCTTGCGCAGAAGGCGCGTGCTGCAGGAATCCACCTCATTCTCGCGACACAGCGTCCGTCAGTGGATGTCATCACTGGTTTGATTAAGGCAAACGTGCCGAGCCGAATGAGTTTTCAGGTCAGTTCAAAAATTGACTCCCGAACTGTGCTGGATCAAGGGGGTGCGGAGCAGTTACTGGGTCATGGTGATATGCTTTATTTACCAGCAGGCAAACCTGTACCAGTGAGAGTTCATGGCGCTTTTGTGGATGACCATGAAGTTCATAATGTTGTGAATTTCTGGAAGATTCAGGGTCAGCCTGCCTATGAAGAGGCCATTCTTAATGCGCAGGCTTCAGGCGATGGTGAGTCACAGGGATTGCTGCTTGATGGTGATGATGAAGCCGATCCGTTGTATGACGAAGCCGTTGCTTTTGTCACGGAAACGCGCCGTGCGTCCATCTCCGCGGTACAGCGGAAACTGAAAATAGGATATAACCGCGCAGCTCGTATGATTGAAGCGATGGAGGCGACTGGCGTTGTGAGTGAAATGGGCTCGAATGGGACTCGTGAAGTGTTGGTACCGGGGCCACGTTGATGCGTTATGTGATTGTATTTGGATGGTTACTGCTGTCGCTTGGTGCCCCTGCTTCACCGATTGAGAGTCTCGCGAGACTTTTGGAGCCGTATCGAACGTTTTCAGCAGATTTCCAGCAAAGTACGTTGGATTCAAAAGGTGCCTCGATTACCGAGATGACCGGTGCGCTTGCTATCTCCTCGGAATCGATCTTTTACTGGAAAACCGATCCACCATTCTCACAGGTCATTGTGGCTGATGGCGAGGCGCTCTGGGTATTTGATGAAGATCTGTATCAGGTTCAGGTGCGACCGCTTGACGACACACTTACAGCATCACCAGCGGCAATCTTAA
Organism: uncultured Litorivicinus sp.; assembly: GCA_902594275.1. Lineage (GTDB taxonomy): Bacteria > Pseudomonadota > Gammaproteobacteria > Pseudomonadales > Litorivicinaceae > HIMB30. The sequence continues at coordinate 38,692 of CACJLQ010000003.1, read as the reverse complement.
GCGGTGATCTCGATGTCTTGGGTTCTCGTTTCCAAGTGATAGAAGAACGAACCGGAACGATCGTGGTATACGCTCTGGAGCCCAGAGCAACTGATGAAGTGACCCGGCAAATCGTATTGCGATTTGATGGGTCCCGATTGCTGGATTTATCGATTGAGGATGCGCTTGGTAATCGATCGCGTGTCTCACTGGTGGAAGTAAAATATGGCGAGCCGGCCAGTGCGCTGTTCAAATTCATACCGCCTGAAGGTGCTGATGTGATTTATGCGTTGGGCGATCAGTAGTTGTTGTCGACGAGAAGGCGCGGTTGACCAAGGCTGAGCTCGATCGCCAAGCGCGTGTTCTGGTATGCTTAAATGCTTTATTGATTGCCTTACTAGCTGGCCGGTGACTCGGTTTCTAAGGAATATGTTCTCTCATGCTTGATCCTAAACTTCTCCGTCAAAATGTTGATTCAGTTGTCGTGCAGCTGGCGAGAAAAGGCGTTGTATTTGACCTATCGGAATATAAGGCACTGGAAACGAAGCGTAAGTCGTTGCAGCTTGAGACCGAATCATTGCAAAACAAGCGGAAGGACGGATCCAAGTCTGTTGGTTTGTTGATGAAAGACGGCAAGAAGGAAGAGGCGGAAACTTTAAGGGCTGAGATTGCAGGTATTGGTGAGGAGTTGGCGGCGATCGAGTCACAGTTTCATGAGGTACAAGTTGAGCTTGATCGAATTCTCATGGAAATGCCGAACCTACCAGATGCCAGTGTTCCGGAAGGGACCAGTGAAGACGATAACGTTGAAGTCTCTGTGGTTGGGCGAAAGCCAGAATTCGGATTTGCTGTTCGCGATCATATCGAGATTGGCGAGTTATTTTCAGGTCTCGACTTTGACCGCGCGGCGCAACTCTCCGGTAGTCGATTTGTTACCATTCATGGCGCCTTTGCCAAGTTACATCGCGCGTTAATCCAATATATGTTGGATTTACACACAGAACAGCACGGTTATGCCGAGACCTATGTCCCCTTGCTGGTGGATGGATCGATTCTCGAGGGGACTGGGCAGTTGCCGAAATTCAAAGATGACTTGTTTAGAATTGCTCCGGAAGATGGCGGCGGTCGTGAGCGCTATTTGATTCCAACGGCCGAAGTGCCGCTGACCAATCTTGTCCGTGACTCGATCGTCGACGCGTCATCGCTGCCACTACAATATGTCGCGCATACGCCATGTTTCCGTGCTGAGGCCGGCTCGTACGGGCGAGATGTACGCGGTATGTTTCGTCAGCATCAGTTCGATAAGGTTGAGTTGGTGTGGATCACGCATCCGGAGAAGAGCTGGGAAGCTCTTGAAGCACTGCGTGCTCACGCTGAGGCGGTTTTGAAAGGTTTAGATCTGCATTACCGAGTGGTTGATCTATGCGGTGGTGATCTCGGATTTTCAGCAGCAAAAACTTACGATCTCGAGGTGTGGTTACCAGGCCAAGACCAGTTCCGGGAGATTAGCTCGTGCTCGAACTGTTTAGATTTCCAATCACGTCGGATGAAAGGACGGTTCAGAAACGAAAATGGCAAGCCCGAACTTGTCCACACGCTCAATGGTTCCGGTGTTGCGATCGGACGTTGTCTGATCGCAGTCGTTGAGAACTATCAAAATGATGATGGGTCGATCACGGTACCTGACGCATTAAAGCCTTACATCAAAGCTAATCGCCTGACACCAACACTATAGGCATTTGGTTGGTTTTGGGAGGCCAGACACACGGGCGAGTTGTTTGGCTGGACTCACTGGGAACAGGCGATGCAAATAGATGCTGTTCCCTTTGTCTTGACCGACCTCCCGCTTGATCCACTTGACCAAGGGACGCATCGCTGGCGCATGGTCGAACTCTTCATAGTATCGACGGGCCAATTTAATCAATTCCCAATGCGCAGGACTGAGATCGATTGACTCAAGGGTTGCCAGTTCCTGGGCAGCTGCTTCACTCCAGTCGCTGAGATTGTCTAAATAACCATCGGCATCAAGTTGGAGGGCCATGTCAGCTCCATGTGCGACAAGGTGATGTTTCAAGAAGATCGATCCACTCATCCGGTGTGATTGTGTCGATCGCAACATGTGGGAATAGCACTTGATCATCGGCAAAGGCAAGTACCCGACATGGAATCGCATCGACCTCTTGGACCGCGTTTAACGCACCACCGGCAACGATTACAATATCATCTGGGGTAAGCCAGTCCATGGCGTCGTGAAGCGCAGTCGTCGAGGTCACCAGGTGGATCATTAGGCCTCCAACACCAGGTCACTTGCATTGAGGCAATCGAGTATCTGGTTGTGATCACAAAGTTTTCCCGGAAAATGATGACTGACCTGAACACCCCGCTCTTTGCAGCTATTCTCGTCGATCAAGACATTGTCGATCTCATATAACGGCAGACTTTTGAGCTTCCCACTCAGTGCTAATGGACTGTCATCCGGCAGAGTCGGTAAGGACGCCCAGACTACACCGGCATTTTGTAAGATGACGGCGACAGGACACTCGAAGGTCGCAAGCACCAGAGCCATGTCGAGCATTTCGCGCGTTCCCAAGGATTGGCTAGGTCCTGAACGGATAACCAGGGTGACGGACTTCATCGAAATTGAATGACCCGATCAGCTAACTGAAGTTGTTCAGTCCATTCACCAAGTCCACCAAGGCGAACACCGTCAATGAGCAATTCCTCACGGATTCCGCGTCTTTCAGCTGCTGTGATGCAAGCGACGACATCACATGACGCGAGGCCGGCAAGTTCTGCAAGTTGGTTTGAGGGGTCTGTCTCACCTTGTGGTACATCGCGCGTCTTATCTGCAAATAAGACTCCGTTTTCGTACAAAAAGCAAAAGACCGCGTGTCCTTTGGATAACGCGGCCTTCAGTGTCTCAAGGGCTCTTAGTGGCAGTGTTCCGCTGTCTGGGGACACTGCCAGCAAAATGACAAGCTGTTGTCTCACTCGTCGCCAGAAAAGACGCCCAGTAGCGCAAGTAGGTTTGTGAATAGCATGTAAATATCGACATACAGAGCAACAGTCGCCATCACATAGTTTGTTTCGCCACCATGGATGATTCGGCTTGTATCAAACAGGATATAGCCCGCTGCTAATAATACCAACATCGCGCTTAGGGCGAGGCTCAAGGCTGGAACCTGGAAAAACATCAGACCGATTGCCGCAAGTAGCGCAATGATGAGACCTGTGAACAAAAAGCCCCCCATAAAGCTAAAATCTTTTTTTGTCGTCAGAACATAGGCTGACAGCGACAAAAAGACCGCAGCTGTGCCGAAGAGGGCGTTGCCAACAATCGATGCACCACCAGGTGCCTGCAGGTAATAAGAAATCATTGGCCCAAGAGTCCAGCCCATGAACCCGGTGAATGCAAACACCAGTGGTAGGGCCCATACGCTATTTCGCATCGCTTGAAGGGCGAACAGTAGACCAATCATTCCGCCAAGTGACAAAAGCCAATGCATTGGCGGGGCTTGAGTCGACACGGCTAATGCAGTCATTCCTGCGCTGAAGAATAAAGTCATTGAAAGCAACATGTAGGTGTTGCGCAATACCTTGCTTGCTGACTCTGAAACTCCGTATCCAGCCGTCGCTGTGGCTTGGGTAATGCGATCACTCATCGAAAGATCTCCTATTTTTAATTGAGCACCCAATGTACTCAACTTTCGTATGATGCAAGAGTAATAGTAATGGTTCTTGCACATCTTGCAAGACCCTGAGAAGCCCTTTATTTCGACCAATTGGGCCGAGAATACAATTTTTTGTATCCATTGGCGCGAAACTCTTTTGTTCGATAGATGAACAGGAATGAAAATACCGATCTGCGCGGTCGTTCCGTAAAAAAATCCTGCTAAGCTCTACGGCCGGAGGTATGTCATGAAAGGTTATTCACAGATTGCGGCGCTGCTAGAGAAAGGGATCTCGGTATTTTTGTTGTTATTCGGGGCCACCATGGTTATGTTGATGGCGGGTCTCATATTTGTGTTGTTATCGCAAATTGGTGTTTTGGTACAGTTAGCAGTCGCTGTGGGTCTGATTTTCGATTCAGTAGGCTCGCTTGAAGCCATCTTTATTCTTCTATTAAAACTCATCGATTTAGCATTGATCGCAGTCCTCATAACGATCATCGCATTATCGTCCTATCAAAACTTCGTTGATGATATTGATCATCTTGAGGCAATGGATTCTGAAGCATCGCGCGGCATTGAGAAGCTTGGCATTAAGCGCCCACAGCAACTGAAGGGCAAGCTCATATCCACGGTGGTCGGATTGTCCTCGATCGCGTTGCTGGGCACGGCATTCCAGATCGCAGAGGTTTATAAGAACGGATCCGGGATGCAGACGTTTCCACTCGAGATCGGAATTACTGCAGGTATTCACGTGCTGTTTTTGGCGACCAGCCTCACCATGGCGTTCATGGAGAGGACTGACGCAAAGATGACAGGGTAATTTAGAGAGACTCGACGTAGGCGCCAATGTTCGCCATGTCGTCAGCACTTAACGCAGCGGATTGCCCCCACATCAACGCGCTCTGAGCGCCTCGGGTTTCACCGTTTTTGTACTGCGTGAGCATTGATACGATTGCGTTTTTGGTAGCTCCTTGAAGTTTTGGCCCAACACCACCTTCGCCATTTAAGCCGTGGCAACCCGCGCATGCTGCGTAGATTTTCTTGCCGAGATCAGCCGGGCTAGCCGCTGCCAGCATTGCCGCTTCAGCTTCACGACGTTTTGCGTCTTCAACTTTATAGGCTTCGTAACATTCACCTACACACATTCCGACTGGCGGATGATCGGTTTCCCAAGAGATCGAGCGAGCGCCCGCGAGGAGGACCGTGGCCCCGATGAATATAGGAACGATGATTTTCGCGTTGCTCACAAGTAACTCCTTTTCGTGACCCGGCTTTAAACTCGCGATAATGATAAAGCCTTTCATGCGTGCGTCAAACGTCAGTTTCGCTTATTGTGGAATTGAACTGTTGAATCCATGTTCTTAATCACCTACCATGCGCTCCCGATTGTGTTCGCGATCTGCGGAGAGGTGGCAGAGCGGTTGAATGCACCGGTCTTGAAAACCGGCATAGGTTAGTAGCCTATCCAGGGTTCGAATCCCTGCCTCTCCGCCAACTATCTATTTCACCACTTCCCGCGATTGCTCAATAATCCTTATAAAACCAATATTTAACTAGATTCTGCTGTTCATTTCTTCTCAAGCGCTACCAGATTGTACTAGTCTGTCTCATGCTTATTGTGGGACAGATTGTGGGACAGATGTATGTCAAATCTGACAATTAAAACGATAAATGCAGCAAAACAGCCTGGAAAGTTGATGGATGGGGACGGTTTGCACCTCACAGTGGGTCGGAATCAGTCCAAACGTTGGGTACATCGCTTCATGTTCCAAGGTAAGCGTCGTGACATGGGCTTGGGGTCATACCCGATGATATCGCTGGCTGAGGCGCGACTGAGGCGCGATCAGAACAAACGACTCCTGTCGGAGGGCATTGATCCCATCGAGGCGGCCAAGATTACTCGTGCAAAAGCTGATTACTCTTCTTACCGGCAATTTGATCAAGCAGCAGCGCAATGCATTGAATCATTATCAGCAAGATGGTCCAACGCCAAGCATCGACAGCAATGGACAAATACCATCAACACCTACGCTTCGCCTGTTATTGGTCATCTAGACGTCGCTGAGATCGATACCAACCTCATCCTGACAATCTTGCAACCAATCTGGATAGATAAAGCTGAGACGGCCTCACGGCTCCGTCAGCGGCTTGAAACCGTTTTGAACTGGTGTATCGCTAGGGGTTTGAGAGAAGGGCCTAATCCAGTGTCCTGGCGCGGTAATCTCGAATTCTTATTGCCAGCTTCGAACAAAGTAAAAACTGTGAAACATCATGCCGCACCCCCCAGAGACCGGGCGCACTTTCTATACAAAGAACTATGCCAAAGGGACTCTACTACCGCTTACGCATTCCGCTTCTTGATGTTGACTGCATGTCGAACGTCAGAGGTGACCCAGGCGCAGTGGAGTGAGATCGATATAGGTAAGCGCACTTGGACGATTCCAGCAGACCGAATGAAGGCTCGGGTAGAGCATGTTGTACCTCTGACCGATGAGATGCTTGCAGTCCTCGAGAAGGCAGGGAGTTACAATGACACGCCGTATGTTTTTCCTGGTAAGGGAACTCAGCAGGGACTCTCAAACAATGCGTTTCTACAGTTCCTCAAGAAGCAGTTTCCAGAGTTTGAAGGTACCCCGCATGGTATCCGGTCCACCTTTCGAGACTGGGCAGAAGAGCAGGGTAAATACGGTCACCGTGTGATTGAGACAGCGCTAGCTCATCAATTGAAAAGTAAGGTTGAAAGAGCTTATTTGCGGACAACGATGCTTGAGCAGAGGCGTACGCTGATGGATGACTGGAATGAATTCTTAAAGGCGGATGCTGAATATGCCTAGACCGCCGACCGCCTACGACAGATTTTGTAAGCTACGATTCAGGCAACTAGAAGAAGCAATCAGGCAACTAGAAGAAGAAAGTGAGCAATCAAATGAAGAAAGAGAACGATCAAAACAACCAAAGATGCTTACTTTTGAATCTGATTTCCGAGAAGAATTTATTAGATTGTTGGCTGAGATGCTTAAAGAGTCGGCAGCAGACGATTCGGTATTTCTACCTTCAGACGTTCAATGGATATTGGCTACCGAATTAGAGCATCTATTGAGCGGCTATCGGCAGACACTTCTTCATCCAGGTAAGGCTAAGTCTAGTCATATACTTGGGCATCCTTTTCTAGATTCGATCAAACAGGAAGGTGTTCATTGGCTCTCAAGGAAAATTCATTTGGGAGCCCCTACGGCAACTGCTCGACTTCATTTCAGGAAAGCTTTTAGGGTCAACAAATCGACTGTCTCGAGATGGGAAAAAAAATTCGCAACTGAGATTGCCGAACCTGAAATTTACCTGTGGCATCGTTCGCTAGATGGCGAAGAAGCTCCTGAGCAAAAAGATCTGTTGGCAGAGGCTGATAAACATATCAAAAGACTTGGCGCCCTGTATCAACAAGTAGAGGAGGAGCTCAAGCCTGATGATGAAGAAGTTTCCGATCCCCCCATTTGATAGGAAACTCTGGATGTAGACACTGAGACTCACTGAGATTCAAAGAGTTGCGGAGGTCTTATGTGTACTCAGATATTGAAGCTTAACGAAGTTGTCCAGAGAACAACCCTTTCCAGCTCGACAGTCTATCGATTAATCAAGGCTGGTCATTTCCCTAAACCAATCAAGCTAGCGACACACGCTTCTGGTTGGTTGGAGTCTGAGATTAATGAATGGATTATAGATCGGAGGGAGGCATCTGGGACTTTGAAGTAGAATCCCGATCTGATAATCACAATGGCAAAGTTAAATCCCGGGTCATTTCTGCTAGTTCCAGCTGATTGCTTGGAAGCATGTAAGACCGGTTCGTTGAAGACTGGTGACATAGCCGTATTAGGAGCACTAGCCAAATTTGCAGATAATGATAGTAAAGAGTGCTGGCCTTCGGTACAGACACTCTGTGAAACAACGGGAGTAAGCAAGCCGACTGTCACCCGTGCCTTGGAGAGGTTAACTCAAGTTGGGATAATCGAGACAGTTGACCCACCAAATCATGGAAAAGGAAAGGCTACTAAGCGACGATTAGTTTTTAGTAAGCCTCCGAAGTCATCCAGTTTGGCAAAGCGTCAGGGGTCTGCTGTTGGGGCTGCATCCAATGAAGGGGCTGCGGTTACAGACAAAACTGAGGGGTTAAAATATTTAAAGGGAATCAAAAAAAAGATCCGTATGTAGTCAAATTTGTTCAATCGCGGAGTAAAGAATTTTTACCCTAACTAGGCTCAGTAACTAGACTAATATCTATACTTACTAACTAAGAGACACTGAGTTTTTGGGTTAACAAGAAGAAGTCTCTCTTGGTTAACTTCAGAACGGTGGTGAAGCGATAGTGGTCGATTATTCAGGTTAATCTCATCATTCATGTTTCGATTATGAAGCTGCGTTACCATAATTGTTTTCGTAATGAACCAGAGAAGTCACATGCAAATATTTAAGCGATATTTTCAATTCTTGCTGTGCGCACTTTTGTTGGCTTTAAGCGTTTCAGCTGCGAAAGCACAAACAGATCCTTGTTCTCGCGCATATAGCATCGCAGCAAGTGTGATGAGTGCCAGACAATACGGCGTGTTGTTACCTGAAGTTTTAAAAAAGACGAACGTGTTTATTGAAGCTCTAGATCAAAGGCAAAGAGCAGATGTGAATAATGCCGTACGAGGGATGATCGTTAGTGCGTACAAATTGAAGCTCGGTGTATTTCCCAATGATTCAGCGATTGAAGAATTTGCCAATTCATATGCGTTGAGATGCATTGAAGGGAAAGATGATCAGTTCGCAAACATTGACTGGAACGAGCGGACCGTCGATGCCGTTGCTAACTGGACCGACTCTTTAGAGTCTGTAAAGCAGACAACTAAGCTCGAGGAAGCGTTTGAGCGAGCTGAGGAGAGGATTGGATGGAACGCGCTGGATCAGATGACTACCCGGATTACTCAAGCGTGGCGGCGCCCTGTTGGCTTTAAAGGTGGTCTTGAGGTTTATCTTCGTATGTCTCTCGCATCTAATGGTGAGCTAGTGGATGTTCGCATCGTCAAAACTAGTGGTGACGTATTGTTCGATCGTTCGGCAGTAACGGCAGTTAAACGAGCCGCTCCGTTCGATGAGGTAAAACAGTTTGATGAAGCGACATTTGAAGAAAAGTTTAGATCTTTGACTGTGAAATTTAGACCAGAAGATTGAGGTGAGACATGGATAAATACACAAAAGCAGTTTTGACCGTGATAGCGGCATCCGTCTTAACAATGTCAGTTAAAGCCGGCGAAGTTACTGATGCCTAATTCAGAAGACCTTACGGTCGTCGTATCTAACTTAAATGAAGCAAAAATCCTCATCTCCGATCCAAAAAACTGGACTAAGGGGTGCTTCTCCTTCATTTACGGAGACTTAGCCAACAGTCAGGTGGAAAGGGTGCGTTAGAGGTAGTAACGTGATGTGGAAATGGCAGAAACGGATTTTCTCGATGGATTATGAAAAGCGAGCTGAGTTTTCAAAGGTCGGTAAACTTAACTTGTGAGAAAAATATGGATAACACCGAAAACGCTAGTTTGTCAGACGAGTTGTCGGCCCATTTGGAGCGTGGACGTCGACTCTACCTGTCGTCAGAAAAACATTTTGAATTGCTTGAGAACGATCCTTCGATCATTAAGGACGACAAATTGGTCGAGACTCTTAAGGAGCTGAGGATTCAGGAATCGGCTTACAAAATGATTAATGAGGACCTGTTTCCAAGAATCATCGGTGAACTGGACACCTTGCAGGAGCGGTTGGATGAGTGTGAGAAGAGTGCCGATGCCGAGATAGCGTGGACGTTAGCGAATTGGAATCGTGAAAAATTTAATAAATTCTGGTTCTCTGGCTGGTCGCTAGTTACAGGTGTGGTTATTGGGATTGGATACGCTCATTTTTTTGGACTGTAAGTACAAACATGTCCCGGTTGAAGAGACACAACCACAACCCGGGGGTCTCTAACTTAAAGTTCTGCATGATTTTTAAAAATATGAATCAAGTCGTCTTTTGTCAGCTGTCGCGCGGGCGCGCGATGATACCAAGTGTGGGATAGATTGTGGGACACAAACTGAGAATATTTCAATAAATTCGATAAAATCAATACTTTATAGAATAAATGAGGCGGACTGCCTCTCCGCCATATATCCCTGGTAAATACATTTAAATCAATGGGTTAGGCATCATTTGGTTAATGTAACCACCCAATTCGCCCCTCAATAAATTGCTTTAAACCCGCTCAACAAAAACTTTTAATCCGTCGGCTAAGTGCACCCATTTTTTCTCTTCAAACGTAGTCAGTCGCAAAATATCCAATGATTTTTCGATTCGTCGCCAGTAATGCCTGCGGAAATAGAACAGACCCATCCTGTTGAGCCTGGTTTTACCAAACGGCACATAGACTCGAGACGACTGTTGCGGAATATCAAACCATGTGCCCGTCACAGGGCCTATTGAAGGCCAGAACTGCTTACTCATCCCAGACCTCCCTTTGGATCGCATGAATCGCTGCAACATCCAGTAAGCCCTCGTTGGCGATCCAGTGTGGAGGTTCATGAAGCCACTCAGCATCAACTTCATACTTCCACATATTGAGGAGCATGTGCGTAGCAACGATGGTTGGGTCAAGCTCGCGAGCAGGGGATGTGTGGAGCAGGTAGTCCCAATGCCATGTCCATGGATAGCCTCCGTCTTCGACCCAGTTGTTCCAAAGGATCCACCGTCGGTCTCGTCTGCCCAAGTACAGGTAATCAATCCGATTGTGCATCGGTGACCAGGCCCATTCGGTACTGCAGATAAATTGCACATTCCGAGGACTTCGCTGTAGTGGATTTTTCATTTTCTCTTCACCCCAAACGGAGTGAATTTCGAGACCAGCAGGGCGCTCAGGAAGTGTTGTTACTTCTGTTAGGCGTTGTTGTGGTAGTAAGTCAGGCGACATCGCCAGGGGAGATTTATGCTTGGTTTTCATAACCAGATACCTCGCTTTAGTGCTTTAGCCAGTGGGCAGGGCGCACAAGTTGAAGATTAAATGCCTAGAGTCATTAAAAACTTGTTGATCCAGAGAGTCAAAAGCAAGCAGAGCGCTCACAAATTTGGTATTATTTATTTGGAGGTAGTTACTCATGAACGATGACCTAGTGGGCATCGGAGGACTACTGGGCTGCATAGTCCTCCTTGTCGTATACGCTCTGGCAATCGGAGCGAAAACCAAACAGCAGCCATCTAAACCCCTCAAACCAATACAACCTCGATCAATCCGGAAAACACCTACACCGAGAGCGGTGGATCCGACATACGAGCGGCATCTGCGTGAAGTCATGGAATGGTCAAGAAAGGGTCCCAAGCGGCCTGATTTCGCAACGAGGCACACAGATCCCGACTTCTGGGAGAAATACCGAGAATGGTGGTACTACTATGATTAAAAGATGATGTAGCAAGCCGCGTAGTTCTGACGAAACGCTAGTCGTTGCTACCACAACGGTAGATCACGACGGATGAGGTGCGTTATATGTATTGTACCAAAGCTAGGAGAATAAATATGAGTATCATGATTACAGTCGAGTTTCCTTTACAAGACGGTAAGCAAGACGACATGTTGGCAAGTCTGGCAGAGGCATTACCAGACACACGAGCTTTTGATGGGTGTATCTCAGTTGAGACTTACGCTGAACAGGATGGATCTTCAATTTTGCTTGTAGAAGAATGGGAATCAAAAGCACATCAAGAGGCTTATTTAGAATGGAGAGTAAGCACCGGAATGCTTGATGCCATAGCTCCTCTTGTATCTGCAGATCCAATTTTTAGATCATATGAAATTCGCTCTGAATAAGGAGCGAGGAGTTTAAGCATGGACAAGTACACAAAGGCAGTTTTGACCGTGATTGCGCTCAGTGTGCTTGCCTTGCCTGTGAAGGCTGAGGAGAAGGTTGTATGAAAGTTTCAATAATTAGATTTAAGCCAAAGCCCGAGTGTTTTGACGAGTTTCTCAACAACATTAAAAAAAGAAGTGAAGAAGAAGTATTGCGCTATCTTATGACTACTCCTGACGAAGTAGTTGTGATAGCCATCCGCGCAGAGGAAGAGATTGCCGAGGATATAGCAAGAGGGGTTGAATGGTTAGATACCCAGCGACACTTACTTTTACAGTACGACGAGGAAAACAAACACACAATTCCCTTAACGGGAACATTAGTGCATTACTAAAATTCGATCATAGGTCATGAACACTGACTTGTTGGCAACGCGCACATAAAAGATCAGCCTGTCCTCCATGAGCGCAACTAACGTGTCGTTAAGCAGTTGTCGCTTCTTCAAGCGCGTGGCCTTCAACTGATACATCAGCCCTTCGGTTGTGTTGGGCCGTCTGTTGAGCGAATTGAAATTAAAGTTAAGTAAGCCAATCAAAAAATATTTATAGGTGAGAAAACGACAAATGGATCGAACAATTCTTTCTTGTTTGACATGTCTATCTAACAGCGAAGGGTTAACCTAAGTCATGTTCATCTTGTTCACGTTCCGTGTAGAGTGTATACGTAAATAGGGGTAAACCTCGTCAGCGACTGCAGAAGAGCATGATTCGATATTGAGCATTGTCAACTTTTCAGTCGGATGGCGATTGCAGTTGGTTGCCCGATAAGGCGAAAGCTCGTGATGTGGGAATTGGGAAGGCGAATAGCGATATGGCTAATCAATATTTGGATTTAGTGGCCCTCACGGGGGTTTGGGGTGTTCCCGATGAAATGCATGATGAATTCATCGAATTTGCGAACATTCATGCCGAGTTTATGGTAGAAAAATCTCAGCAGTCTGGTGAGTTAGAACTAGTCCATTTTTGGTGGGCGAAAAATTTGAGGATTGCAGATCCGTTTGATATGGACTCAGATCGAGTTGGTGGTTATCAGTTTGTGCTGACTGAGCTATACCGAACTGAACAGGGGCTACGTCATCATTGGACGGAAGCTGCTATGTTTGCTCCTGTTGTTGAAGAAATGGCCAAACGCGGACTGACAGTTGAATTTTGTAATAATGGGCGTGTCATTCACAGTCTTTGGGATTAAGCAATTTAGTAGGGCGTAAAGAGTCGGGAGCTTTAGTTTTGAAGAAGCTGGTTTTGGTTATCGACGATGATAAAGTGGCGTTGAAGTTAGCTGGCCAAGCTTGTCACGATCTTGGCTACAAGGTTCATGTCGCCGATGATGCTATTGAGGCTATAAAAGAGCTCACAGCGCGTCGCTTTGATTTAATACTTCTGGATCACAACATTGACGACGTCTATGGCTACGAAATTATTGATGAGATTGCCGCTTACATTCAGCATGCTACGGTTTGTGTGTTCACTGGCGATAAATCACAAGCAACTCGTCAGGCGTATGCTGAGCGTCAGATCTCGAATTTCATATACAAGCCACTCTCAAAATCTGCGATAGGCATGAAGGCCATGCAGTTGATAGGACAATAAAAAGATGAGTGAACCATGGTTTGATCAAGACTTTTGGGATGATAATTTTGGCGATTTTGATCAGGAAGATCTCGACGAGATTCTAGTGGAAGCCGTTACCGATATTGAGGATTTGTTGGCTGGGTTGCTGTCGGACGACCTTGATTTAATCGCAAAGAATGCGCACAAAATCGTGTCCACATGTGGAAACTTTGGGTATCTGCAGTGTGCTGAGCTAGCGGCTCACGTTGAGCAAGGAGCTAAGACGCGAGGTCTTTCTGAAGAAGATAAAAATCGGCTGATTGATATGGTTGAGCGGGTAGTGGCCGATTTAAAAAAATAAAACAGCTCAGGGTGTTAGATCGAACTGGAGGTCTTCTTGGTGAACACAACTGATTGGTTGTCGAATTGGACTTATCCCGATTTTCCAATCCCCGAAAATGAAGCAGCGCGGATCAAACGTATAGCTGAGTTGTCTCTGGAGCAGTTCCCGAAGTCGGAAATCCTCGAAAAAGTCTGCGAGCTGGCGGCGCTAATTACCCAATCTTCAATGGTCGCGGTGACAATAATTTCTAATGATAAGCAAATCATTTTAGCCCATCAACTTTCTGATTCAGGTGACCAACAGATGGATGCGGTTTCACAGACGATGCCGCGACACGACGCTTTTTGTAATTACACTGTGGCGGGTAACCAGCATTTTGAAGTGATCTCACCATTATCTGATCCGAGATTCAAAGAAAATCCTAACGTTCGTGGGCATCCGAATATCCAATTTTATTCGGGGGTACCAATTAAAACTGAGAACAACGAAGCGCTAGGATCTGTTTGTGCTCTTGATTTTACCCAGCAGTCGGGTTTGTCCGATGAGCAGGTAAAAGCGCTTGAGAACCTAGCTCAAATAGCCTACCGCGAAATTGTGCACCTGGAGACCTCAAAAACGGCGCGCTACCAACTTAAAAAGATGGAATTGGAGTCGAAGCTGAGACAAAACCTGGCGGCCGAGCTAGAAAAGCAGCGTATCGCGGCGATAGAACAGGCTAATTTTAAATCTGAATTTTTGGCGAATATGAGCCATGAGATACGTACTCCTCTGAATGGCGTTATTGGGATCGCTGAAATTCTTAAAGATACTGGTCTCAATGAGGAGCAGTTGGGGTATACCGAAACTCTCTTAGGTAGTGCTGAAAACTTACTTCGGATCATCAACGATATATTAGATGTATCAAAGATCGAAGCAGGGCAAATGACTTATGAGGAGGTCCCGTTTTGTTTGAAATCGGAGTTAGCTAAGACAGCAGACAACCTGTCGATCAAGGCGCATGAAAAAAATATCGAGATTATTTTAGAGATAGACCCAGACTTCCCGAACAAAGTAATCGGTGATCCGGTCCGGATCTCGCAAATTCTATACAACATCGCAGGTAACTCTGTGAAATTTACCGAGACTGGTTTTGTCCAAATTAAATTGGAAAATCCATCTCAAGATTTGATTCGAATCTCGGTGATTGATACCGGTATAGGTATGGATGACGAAGGTGTCAAAACATTATTCGAGAAATTTTCTCAGGCGGATACCTCTATTACCCGTCGTTTCGGTGGAACTGGACTCGGGATGGCGATTGTTAAAAATTTAGTTGAAGCGTTTAACGGTAAGATCGATGTGTCCTCGGTCCTCGGTCAAGGCACCACTACATCGATAGAACTTAAGCTCCAATGCCTGGAGGATCAAGACGCTAGCCAAAGCACTGGAGCTGACGGCGAACTTCAGATAGCAGGCAAATGCATTCTTGTTGTAGATGACATTGAGCTCAACCGGACGATCATTAAGCGGCCATTGTTGCGAGCTGGTGCTACGGTGGTTGAGGCGATGGGGGCCACAGAAGCTCTAGAGGAGATAAACGATCTGGAATCAAAGAAGATTCACCTGGATCTGGTGATTACCGATTTAAATATGCCCGAATTAAGTGGGTTAGATCTCTGTCGGGAAATTCGTAACAAGAAAATAACCGTACCGATAATTATGTTATCCAGTTCAGGGTTAACAGATGAGATGAAAGCATTGGACGTGACTCGCATGCTCAGTAAACCTGTAAAGGAAGATAGGCTTAAATCAGTGGTATCAAGTTGCATGTTTGGTGATGTCAGTAATCTTGGCCCAGCAAGCAGAAGTGCTGGTCGCACCGAACCAGAAGGCGACTTTGCGGGCTTAAAAATATTAGTCGCCGAAGATAACAGTACTAATCAACTCGTGATCAGGAAGGTGCTACAAAAACTAGGGTGTTTGGATTTCACCATCGTAAACAACGGAGCGGAAGCGGTGGAGTTTATCCAGCGCTGTAACGACCTTTCGATTGTATTAATGGATATCCAGATGCCTGTAATGAGTGGATTAGAGGCGACTCTCATGATCAGAGAAATGAAGGGGCCTCAATCAGAGCTTCCAGTGATTGCGCTTACCGCCAATGCTGTTGAGGGCGATAAAGAAAATTATTTAAGCCAGGGCTTCTCAGGCTATGTATCAAAGCCACTCAGACGTGCTCAGCTGGTTGCAGAGGTGAGCCGACTCCTCACAGCTTGAAAGGGTGGCTGAAAGATGGCGTCCGATCTTTAATAAAGTACAAAAGGAGAAACAATGGATAAGTTTATTATATATGGTAACTACACGCCCGAGGCAATGAAGGGGTTCATCAGCCAACCTGACCAGAACAGGCGAGTAGCTGCAGAGATGATTTCAGAGGCCGTGGGAGCCGAACTTCTAGACTTTTTTCTTACAAAGGGCGAACATGATTTTGTTGCAATAGGGCGAGGTACCAGCGAGCAGATATTAGCTATAAAAATGGCCACAATGGCATCGGGATCTCTTTTTAACGTGCATGTGCTAGAGGAGGTTGACCTGAAAGAACCTGCTACATTGGCCAGTGAAGCGCTTGCTAATTATAAAACGCCTTCTTCACTGGGCGCGAGTTGAATTTTGAGCAGTGACAAAGACGATGGCGGCTTCCTTATTTTAGATAAAACACATCTCTTGTGCGATTGTTAATTTTTTTGAAATCTTGGAACGTTACTTGTCTCTGCTGTACCTCGCATTTTTACTTCACTGAATTAGCTGCACGAACCTGGCGTGAGGAGATGGTCCGAGAAGGGTTAGTATTACTAGACAATGACTACAAACTCTCCCTCACAGCGTTTCAATAACTTGTAAATGTCCATCAGTTTTTATGGGGTTGCTGCTAGTCCCATAAACTTTCCAAGACCTTTAGGTTGTTATGAAATTAACTCTGCACGCCTCGTGTCATCACTTCCTGCAAAGCTGGTGCGAGCGTCTCAGACTCCGTCCGATGATGTCTTAGTCCTGCTTCATTGCGATACACCTCATGCACGACCAACTGCATACCCTCTTTTTTTTGCGGAACGCATATCGATAGGATCTTCCTAGCCATCCCCACCAGCCCAGAAGTAGGAGATCAATTCATTGTCACCTTGTTGCGTTGATTTGAGTTCCATGAACTCAAAGTGCGTTTGGAAAACCTCTAAAAAGTCATCCCGAACATCATCCGGTACGGTCCAAACTGCATTCAAGACAATACAGCCCTTCAAGCCATCAGCAATTTCTATCTCCCAAGTATCACTGCACCAAAGGCGGATGATCAAAACATAGTATTTCAATGTATTTGTAAGCAAGCGCGATATTCAGCCACCGACGATCTATTACCAGTATAAGCGAGCATTGGTAAGACAAGTTTCACTGCACAGTTGCTTAAAAAATGTACCATTTTCTTATGCCTGAACTGAATTTTATCTATCTAAGAGATTTTTTTTTACTCCCCCGTGTCTCAACATATCGCTGCGTATTGGGAGACTTGGGTACCTTAAGCAAGACTCTTTGACACAATCCAAGCACTTACAAAAGAACCACAAGAGCTAGCAAATGAACTGTGGTTATCATTGGGTAATACGTCCTATAACGTGGTTATTTGATAAACAGGCTAGGGATCAGGAGATCGAGAATGCTTTTCAAGCTAGCGTGGACCCACACACCAGAGACAAGGGATACAACGATAAATCAATTTATGGCTACCGGTGGGATGCCGCCAGAAGGTGTCTCGATGCTGTCGAGATATCATAATTTAGACGGGACAGGTGGTTTTGCTATCCTTGATACCACCGATTGAGCAGCCTTGGCCAATTATGCTTTGGATTGGAACGGTCTCGTTAAAATAGAAATCACTGCGATCATTGACGACGAAACCATAAGCTCGGTGCTCCCCAAACATTTTGGCTGAATGTAAATCGACTTAGATTTCAGTAGGGGTTATTCGATGACGTCCAAGACATACGTGCTAGCCAACGTCAGAGTCAACGATCCGGCTAGATATAAATCTTCTTATCAAGATCACGTTGGTGCGTTGGTAAAAAAATATCATGGGACGTTTCTGGTTCGAGGTGGTCACAAAACTGATATGGAGAACTCCTTCCCTCACGATCGGTTGATCGTGATTGAGTTTCCATCGCGTCAGCATGCTGAAGATTGGTATAACGATGCAGACTACCAGCAAATCGTAACTAATGCGGCCCCTTTTATCGAACGAACTCTCGTGATTATTGACGGATTTACAGGATAGATGATAGAGGTAGCTTTAGTTTGGTATCCAATATGAGAGGTAGCAAGTAACTACCGGAGTTTTGTCCGAGCGTATCTTGTTCCATGACAGCCACAACGCAAAGGGTACGCTCCACAGCTAATTAGTAGGACTCAAAGATTAGATGGAAAGATCCGCTAAGTACGTAGGGCCGACAGTGATGACCTTTATGGTGGTTTTTTTCGTCACCGGATTTATTACTTGGTTAAACGTGGGTTTTAGTGATGATTTTGTCATGCGATGGGTGCGAGGTTGGTTACTCGGATGGCCGATAGCTGCCTTAGCTGTTATCGCGCTGGCTCCTGTCGGGAATACAATAACCAATTTTATAGTTCGAAAACTCTTTTAATTCGATAAATCTCTGCTTCGGAGTCATCTACTCGCCTAATCTATTTCTTTTATCGTGCGTCTGAAGGCTCGATTCGTCAGTGCCAAAGTAACCGTCTGCGTTGACTAGGGGGCATTTGTTTTAAATGAAGACAATTCAAAAGGGTGGTATTCAAACTGGATCATCGGATGTCGATGAAAGAAATGACTGTTTTTTTGAGTCGAAGAATGGATTCCTCGTTAACGCTTGTTGTCACGACTAGCGCGGGCGCGCTTCTTCCAATTGTGGGACCCTGTTTTTGTGTTATTTATAAATTCACTTAAATCAATTACTTGGTGAGAAGATATGGCGGACTGCCTCTCCACCATCGAATTATTGAAAATCTCATAAATTCAGAGTCTTAAAGCGATAAAATAATTCGTAATCTTTTATTTGTACCACTTTTTGTGTCGCCAAAGATTCTATTTGAATTAAAATTTTCCATTAATATTTGTTGAACTTTTACAGGGGCCGGGGGGGTCGAATCTGTTCTTTGTTTGTTATTAGTATCTTGCTATTTACAAAAAAGGGTTTCGAATAAGTAAAAGGTAGAGTTTTGCTTGTTTAAATTGCGAACAAGACGTGCTCGTGTCAGAAGACATCAAAGTTACCCTCTGGAAATCTGCCGACAAATTACGTGCGCAGATGGACGCTGCTGAATACAAGCATATCGTGCTTGGACTGATATTCCGGAAGTACATTTCCGACTCCTGCACCGCACAGCAAGACAAGATCCGTGAGATGGTGTCTGATCCCAACTCAGATTACTTCATCAGTGAAGATCCATCCGAATACGAGTCTGAACTCGAAGAACGTGATTATTACGCACAGGACAACGTGTTTTGGGTGCCGAAAGAATCTCGTTGGGAGACACTTCGCGCTAAAGCAAAACAACCTGATATTGGTTTACTCGTAGACGATGCGATGATTGCGATTGAGACAAAGAACCAATCACTTCGAGGAAAGTTAGATAAACGATTTGGTGGTACTCAGTTAGGATAAGGTGTTCTGGGTGAGTTGATCGATCTGATCTCTACCATTGGATTTGCAGATAAGTATCAATTGACGGATCTCTTGGGTGAGGTCTACGAATACTTCTTGGGTCAGTTTGCCCTATCTGAGGGAAGAAGAGGAGGGCAGTTGCATACACCATCTCACGTGGTGAAAATACTTGTTGCTGTTCTGCTCCTCAAAGCCGCCAAGGTGAAATAAGATCAAGATTTTTTCATAAATAATAATATTTGAATGCAATCGATCGGCATTCTTCACTCGAAAGGGACCGAGATTTAACTTATGCACAAAAGCTGTGCTAGTAGCTCTGACGTCTTTGGTTGCATGCTCCGGAGTTGGGGTCGATTGGACCAAGCTTCAGTAGGAACATCATCTTCCTGAATTTGAATTGTTGTTGAGTTTGGAGTGTCAGATTTTCGTGAATCCAGATCGAACTGAGGTTAGTAGTGAAAAGGAGCTTTCTGATTTTTAAAGGGTCAAAAACGTTAATCCCACGGCTTGTCAAATTTCAATGTATTCCAGAAAGTATCTCCCGTAAGGAACTGGCATTTTTTATTTCTCAGTGTTGTATTACCTCCCATCGAGATAATCGAATACAACTGTAATGTTTGTAAATTTATGGAAAACGTGTAGCCCAGATCAAACCATAGTTCTTCGTCATTTGAATAATAATTTGCTGACTGTGAGTTGATATGAAGATCTGAATAATGGTTTTCCTGGTAGCTCTTAAGTCTTGCTACGATGCCTTGATCGAACCAAAATACAAGTGTCTCAGGTGACCAACCGTGTGCTTTTTCAGCGCGGCTAGCGATGGCATTTTCGGCTGGACAGATCATACCAGTACCGTCGAACTTACCTTTGATGCTAGCCGACGCAACATCGGCCATAAAAAAAATAACGATGAGAAGGATTGATTTATATTTTTCAGATGGTTCTATGAAGTTAGTCATCGCAATCATCAGTGTAGCCAAACGTCGTCAACACTCAGTATAACAAGTTATACCTTTGGTTCAGTTGCAGCGGTAAGTCCTCAATACTCATGATGCGGATTCACAAAATTTATAGTAGTAGGCCGTACTTTGTGACTATGTTTGGTAATTTTCTCCAACCTCGAATAGAGATCAATCAGAGCGTTAATACCTTGAATCTATTGGCCAGCCTTGAACTTGACATCAGAAGTCAGACTAGCTCCCTGTTGCTCTAGCAAATATTCAAGCCAGCGAATCCTGATCATAACGCAGTTATGTTGGTGCGGTTCGAATGAAAATGAGTGCTTGGTTACAAGAAATAAGATCCACTATTGGAGCGAAGGCACATTTGGATTTCCAGTCTTGAGGTAGTGGTACGCCTTCTTATACATCTGCAATACTTCTTCTCTGTCATCTGGCGCCAACTGATCTATAAGAGCCCTGAATGACTCAAAATCGTCGGTCTTCATGAACTCCATCGACCTATGGAAAAGTTCTACATTTTTTGTCTTGAATTTGGCCAACCTAAACCTCGATCCGTTGTTTTAAAAAGCTAGTGTGATTGTTATCTTGAAATACCTACCGTTGGATCTAGCCTGGACAGCCTACATTACTCCATACGGTAAGATAAATCTGAGAGCTTTTTTAGAGACTCTGATCTAATTATTGCTGGGTAAGAAATGCTGGGGAACGCAGTATGAAAAACATAGCGATCATATTTTTTTTGGTGATAGTTGTTGGACTCGAGAGCACTCATGCCAGCAATTTCAATACTTCTAGTTCAAGCGGTGCAAAAATTTTAAAAGAGTTTGCGGTGGGTGATTCACGATCGCTGGTTCCTAGTTCAAGGAACGCAAAGTCTGGCGACATTGTTAGCCGCGTAAATATTCATGACGAACCATTTGCGGAAATTTCCCTTTCATATAACGATGAGGGCGGTAAAGCCGATTGGGATCGAACAGGTGAGCGTAATCAGCGTTGGGAGTTGCGAGACAAAAAGAAAAAGTACAACTTAAATCAGCCATATTTTCTTACCTATCGGTTTAGAATCCCAGCCGGCTTAGATAACCGAGGTTCTGGGTCTGACAAATATTTTCAAATAATTGCTGCGAATCGTGATGGTGGAGCTTGGAATCCAGTTGCTCAACTCAAGAATCAAAGCGGTTTTCTCACTTTCACTTTCTATCTTAATTATGAGGTCTTCTATCTTTGCGGCGAAAACAATTCCAATATGAAGCATAGGGCGACACGGTTTAAACTCGCACCAATGGCCGATCTTGAAGAAACAACTAATCAGATTGACTTAAAATTTCTTCCAAGTAAGGGACACGATGGCGAGTTTATAATGCTCTTTAATGGCGAGAAGGTCATAAGCCACAAAGGTCCAAATACCACTTTGAGTCACGGCATCCTTCACAAATTTGGACTTTATCGGGGCGATGTAAATCTCGATACCCCCGATTCGTTAATCCAAATAAGCCGTTTTGGCACTAGCAAAAACTGTTCAGATATCGTTTCGAAAAATACCTGTGACTTTTTGACCGCTGAGGTAACTACCACATCTGCGTCTATACCATGGGAGAATTACAGTCATGCAGCATCTGATTTTGGGCGGAAAATATGCAAGAGGGCTAAAACGAACCCTATAAATTTTTTCTCTTTGGCTAAAGCAGAACCACCGCCTATTTCTGTTGATTTTTCGGTTTCTACCACAGAAGTTTGCGAACTAGCTATTCAGGAGTGGGACAGCACTCCCGGTGCTTGGTCGCAGCATGCTGAAGCAAGGGGATTAACCCAGGAGAGTTGTAGATTGTTTTTAAAGTAAGAAAACCCATTTGCAACTGTAGCTAATTTGGGTCACATGAACGCGCTTGGGCTGTTAGCGGAAAAGACTGCGGATGATAAGTGGAAATCAATCAAGCAAATCTCAGCGTGGAATGATTGGAAAGCCATATGAAGGAGAAATAGCAGTGTCGAAGCATAAGGAGTGCCAAGATGAGATCGATTAAAAGCCTATTTTTAGCTCTATTTGCTTCATTGGCATTTACCTTTGCCTTTGCGAACTCTGCATCCGCAGAAGGTATCTACAGCAAGGATGATGCTGCGCAGATGTTCACGATGTCTATTAGCGACTGGAATGCAAATGTGATGGCTGTTCAGACTCAGGGGATCGGACAGGCGCTCGGTAATTCCACGGACGGCTATGGGATGGCTATTCAGACGCCTGACGGGTACTTGATCGTACGGCCCAACTATAGGACTCCCACCAAACCTGAATTTCTCAGTGTGACAATAGGAATTCCACCAGCACAGACACAGTTTTTGACAGAGGACATGCTCCAGGAAGTCGTGAATCTATCAATAAAACAGCTAGAGCCAGAATTTGTGATGACGGCTGAGGTTGAAAAGGTTGAAGGAGGAATAGCAATCATGGCGATCATACGGGAGCACGACCCCTATTAAGCGCTCACAACAGACTAATGTTTAACTGGAATTATCGTTTGAGTGCTGTGTTTATAAAGAAGATCATGAGGTCTGAGGGTGAATCCATATTTTCTCTGTATTAGTTGGTATATACAGAGAGTCTTTAGTGAACAATTGTTTCTCAGTGTTGGCACACACGAGCATGTGTCAGACTCATGCCATGAGAGTGAGAATTAAAGAGTGTCACAAATGCAATCAACCAAAGGACAGTCTGTTCCGGTGCCGTTACGGTGAGTCGCCTGATTGGAGATTTTTGTGTGGTCAATGTTTGAGTGAGATCAAAAGCACTCACGAAGACACCTATCAGTACGGTGGTACTTGGAAAAGTAGAAAGAGATGACGAATTGATTAAGGGTGGTTCACAGGAGGGTCTTCAAAAATTGTCGGAGTGTCATCCCCTTGTAATCGAGGGGATGGGCGGATATGACATCAGAGATCCCTCGGTGGTTGCCTCAACAATCCATGATCAACTGCGAAAGCATTGGGAAAAAATTCCACCTCAGAAACCTCTTATCCTCGTGACGCAGGGAGATCCTCTTGAAGAGAGGGGTATTTCCGCAATCACACGCATTATGAGTGACCGTCTAGGTATTTCTCGGATTCTAATATATCTCGATCCTTCGATTGCTTCATACCATGCTCCAAATGCTGATCGATACAAGGTGTCATACGAGATCTCGTTTTCCGTATTGAGAGATCGATTAAATCGAGAGGACTCGAAGATCGTGTCATCGATAACAAACGTCGTTGCTGAGTATCTGCAGATTAAGACAGTGAAACGACTTTCAGAGGGAAACGATAGACTTCCTGACTACTATAAAGATTTTGCATTACTTCAGGAGATCACCAAAGTTGCCTGTAAGAAGATCTCTGGTGAGTTAACCGTTGCGCAGACCCGTAGCGCGTTGAGTGAGTTTTCAGTATCCAGTTTCTATCGTGTCGGGCTTGATCTGGAACTGATTGATCCATCAGAAATGGTTCCATTTCCTGCCGATACATAGGTTTCTCGTTGATCTAGGATACACCTTGATTTGAAGCGGTTAGTGTGAATGATTTCGGATGTTCTGGGGAATGCCAGAAGACCTGAAGACTGAGTAGAAAGATGGTTAGATACAGAAACGCAGCGTGAAGTATGACGAATTTACGGAATAGATGATGAGGCTACTTCAAATTAGTATCGAACATGAAAGCTGTCTATCCAATGTAGCGGCGAATATCTTCTATCTCTTTTTCGACTTATAGGTTAGCCTGAAAAAGAGAGGTAGTTCTTTTTATAAGACTGCTCAAAGCTTTGAGATAGGAGTCTTTATGAAAACCCCAATGAGTGTTTGCCTTGTAACTGGATCTACCCTAGTCGCGAGTATTTTGGCTACGAAACTCAGCGCAGATGAAGCTACTGTATGGACAAAGATTCAATCTAATCCAGAGACTACAGTATTCGCTGGATACGCAAATGAATTGGGACTAGCGGATGCCTTGAACACCCAAAATCTGATTATTCCATGGACGCTATTTGTTCCAAGTAACGACGCGTTTTCCAAGTTACCAGCAGAAATGAGAGACAAGTTAGCGAATGATGACCAGTTTAAGAGAAATATCATAACTTCCCATATGGTCCTAGGTGCTGCGGTTTCCGCAGATGGAATAGGTAGCGGTAATGCACTCACAACTGTGAGCGGCGAGAATCTTGACCTGGTTCGTAAAGACGACCTGTATGTCAAAGATGTTGTAGTCACCACAAAAGACCTGGTTGGCAGCAATGGAGTGGTGCACCTCATCGAGTGCGTAATGCACGTCCAGCCCAGCGCCAGCGATGATAGATTAACAGACGCTCAGAAATCGCAATTCGAGCAAACCGCTTGTTGCCTGGCTGATAGCCACAACGATTTACACCATCAGGCTCTTCTAAAATCACATTAATCTGATCCTAAGACTGAACTCCTAGCAGATGCGGTGTGGTGGTATCGCAAGTCTGCTGAGAAGGGACATGCTTCTGCACAAAACAACCTTGGCTTGATGTACCGAGATGGTCGTGGTGTTATGCGGAGTAATACTGAGGCGGTGAAGTGGTACCGGATTGTTTAAGTAAATCGTATAGTCACTCTTTGCTGTCTGGTGGAGCGCGCTATTAATCTCTTTCCAAAAGCACCCTTTAGCAAACCTAGGCAGGTGCTATTTGGTTACGAAAAAGTGATCTAAGGGCCTCCGGCGGGCTGCTGATCACCCAGCTGCGGCCTCCATTTTCTTAATTAATGCGCGTGCTCCATCATCGTCGAGCATGGGTTTTATAATTGGGAAATGACACATCGTGGCCCAACCAAGTGTCCATGCGGTCATAGCTTCTTGATCATCTGTCTCTAAGATAGTTATACCCGTCCCGTTTGGTACATCATGGTACCTCGCCAGCAAAGTTACATTCGGTGGTACCTCATTGGAGATTTGATCGGCGGACATGTTTGCAAAAAATGATTGAGCTTGCTCTTTTTTGTCGGGGAAGCATTCGTAGGTAGCGAAAAATATCATTTGGACATCCTTAATTAGTTTTTGTTTAGATCACACCAATTGTTGGGCACAAATTAAGGATATGCTCGCTTAATGAGGCACCAAGACAAAAGGAATGAGTGAGATTAGTCCCTTTAAGGTTTTGGTTCAATCTGGGATTGATATCGGTTGGGATTTTAATCTTCGGTTGGGCCTCCAGCATCTTTCCATGCGGAGAAGCCCCCCACATTATGGACATTGGTGTAGCCCATTTCCATCAGTGTCTTTCCGGTTAAAGCCGCCATTCCGCCAGCCCCGCAAATGACTAAGATTTCTTTATCGTTAGAAATCTGATCGTTGTAAAACGAGGTTGTTGGGTCTGCAACGAATTCGATCATTCCACGAGGAATACGCAGAGCATTTTTTACAGTGCCCGACTGATCAATTTCTTTGCCGTCACGCACATCAATAACTACCGCTTTCCCAGAGTTTATTAAGGAAAGAGCCTCTGCCACAGCGATGGACGGTACCATCGAATTAGCTTCGCTAAGAAAATCTTGAGCGGATTTACTCATGTTTATTACTCCTTTTAGCTTGTTAATTTAACCAACAGTTGCCACTTTGTGAAAACTGTAAATCATAGCTAAGCGTTAATAAGGGCTTGACAGTGTTTAAGCAGTAGGCAGCTCGCAAAATTATTTGGTAAAACAATACCTATGAAAGCACCTCCCCACCAGTAAACTATACTTAAGGCTATTTGAACTGATCCAAAGGTTACTCTGTGAAATCCCCGTGTAGAAGCATTTGCAAATATGATCCTGACGGAAAGGTTTGTATTGGTTGTTATCGAACAAAACGAGAAATTTTCCGCTGGGGTTCGATGACTGATGAAGAACGAAAGAACATAATGACCAAGCTGTCTATACGAGCTTCAAATGCCAGACGAATTGATCCCAGAGCTGATTACGAGGCTAGCTAAAGAAAGTTCTCAAGAAGGAGATCGGACGATGTCCGATGCCCTCGCGCAGACACAGGAGCTATTGATCCGTCAATACGGAGCGGAAGCCGTGCTGACAGGGGAGATTCCCGACCAGCATATCCCGTCTACGAAAGCGGAAGACAAGGCCCAGAAGAAGGCAGGTCAGAGTATTTCGGAGTCCACTATTAATTTCTGAGTGGAAGAAATAAAAACCCCGCCGAAGCGGGGACTTGGGTACTCAAGGTAAGACATGATTTGGGCATTATCTAGCCTGTGAATCCATCAATAATCACAACAGTCCGTTCGATGAAGGGATTCGCATCAGTAACAAGTTGCTGATACTCGGGATCATTATACCAATCTTCTGCATGTTGACGTGTTGGGAACTCGATGATGACCAACCGTTCGTAGGGGAAAGCATTCTCGAGATCAGTTTTGTCCCCACCCCGAACCAGAAATGTTCCTTGATATTTTTCAATTAACGAACCGACGTGATCTTGATAAGAAGTTTTATATCTATCTGGATCGTCGATTCTAACATTTGCTACTACATATCCCTTAGGCATTATTGACTTCCTCATGCTCGTCACTTCACGTTAAACCCATAGTTCATAGAAAGTGTGCCACGCCGTGAATCGAACATGAAATTTTATTATGATAAAAAACCCCGCCGAAGCGGGGCTTTACTCGTGTTGAGTAATTACGGATGCCAGTTTGGTTTGGCATAGGAAACCAAACCGACAAAAGCGTCTCTGCGTTATCACCGCTTTGCTGTCTCGATGACAATCGGTATCCTTGAGCCTCAATTGAGCCTATAACGTGTTCCCAAGGAGGGGGTGAAGCAATATGCAACGACTCAGTGCAAATGCGCTGCATCACCGGGATACTCTAAATGTCGTGATTATCCTTGGCAGTGGTCCGAAGGCGAGCCAGGCTACTGAGTGGGATGCAAGTTTTTGGAATCAGCTGGTCGTCATCAACAATGCATGGCGAATCCGTGCTGATTGGGATGCCTGCGTATTTCCGGAGGATTTTCCAGATGAAAACCGACCGCTCGATCCAGCCTCACATCAGCGTTTGATCGAAGCAGAGCAATTCGTGCCGCAGCAGAACCAGTTTGGCGGGGTGGTTTATGCGGGTGGCACCATGATTTTTACCACCGCCTATTGGGTGCTGGGCGCACTGAAACCAGATGTGATGGCATTTTTTGGATGTGACCTTGTCTATCCTGAATCTGGGCCGACCCATTTTTACGGGACAGGGACCCCGGATCCGCTTCGCAAAGATGTGTCGCTTCAATCCCTTGAGGCCAAGGCCGCTCGGTTACAGCTGATCGCCGCAAAACATCAGTGTGTTTGCTTGAATCTCTCGAACGATCGGAGTCGGTTGGTATTTCCGCGTGCGACGCTTCAGAACCTCTCAGAATTCGAGTGTATAGAACCGAATCAAGAGGCAATTGATCACGTACTGATGAGGGAGCGGGCGCTAGGCTATTACGTGCCCTCAGGACGGTATTGGGAGTGTTCGGAGCAATTTGATGCAAATGCCTTGGCAAATGTCGATGCTTCATGGCTCGAGGCCCACGCAATTTGTCAGCCTGCGAGTCAGACGGCTTAAGCTGGCTGGGACTCCTCTAAATGTTGGTCACCTGAGTTCACTGAATAATGGCCGTTTATCGTTTATTTCAGAAAGAATCTATGATCATGGAATGAAGATGAATTTGATTGAAAACTGATTGGGTTTATAAGTAATAAATGCGACTCATCGTCTGTTATTTTTTAGTCTGTTCTGCAAGTGTCTTTGGCGATACGCGGATTGGTTTCGGCTCATGCTTCAATCAAGACAAGAGCGCCGAAATTTGGAAGGCAATCGGCAGCTCTAACCTCAATGGTTTCCTATTTCTGGGCGACAACATATACGCCTCGCGCAACTTCAGTCGAGCCAAACTCGAAGCCGCATACTCAAAAGCCAATGGAGTGATCCCTTGGGATCGCTTGGGACCAATCCAAGCCACATGGGATGATCATGATTTCGGTCGAAACGACGGGGGTTCGGACTTTAGCGAGAGATTAGTCAGCCAGCGTCTATTTTGGCAGTTTTTTGGCCCGCGCATGGACGTCTCTCAACCCGCTTCGGCGGGCGTTTACAATTCAGCGATTCGTGCGATCGAGGGTAATCAAGTTCAGATCATTGCACTTGACACGCGTTCTTTTCGAGGTCGACTGAAGCCAACACTCATTCGTAACACGCCAGGCGCTGAGCGATATGTTCCGAATTCGGATGAGTCTCAGTCTATGCTTGGTGAGACGCAGTGGGCTTGGTTAGAGGATCAGCTGAGCATGCCGGCAGACATCCGAATTATCATGAGTTCGATTCAGGTGATCGCTGAAGGGCACGGTTGGGAGCGTTGGGGGAACCTTCCGCATGAGCTTGACCGATTGCTTGATCTCTTAAAACAGCGTGAGTCGAGTGAGCTATTGTTGCTATCAGGTGATCGGCATATAGGGGGTATTTATCAGATTGAGCATGGCAACGAGCGGTTTATCGAAGTTACATCAAGTGGCTTGAACATGGCTTGGAGTCAATCGACTGAGTATTTACCGAATCAATTGGGAACACTGATCCGGGAGAACCACTACGCAGTATTGCTGATCTCTCAAGATGGATTGGAGCAAGTAGCTTGGCACGGTGACGATGGGTCGCAAATCTCCTCGTTTCGATTCGACTGAATCCGTCATCAATATCTGGCCTGGCGGTGGGTGGGAGATCAGCTCCAATCTTTGCGTCGTTGGTCAGCGGGATTTTCAGATGACCTCGAGTTGAGTTAAGTTGAACAGATACAAAACATTGGTCAAGGAAGAGTGTCGATTGGCAAGATGAACTGGTGCCTCAAAACGTCGGCATTGTTAGCGACCTGAACTTTCTGATTTTGATAATGTCTATAGCTCAGTAGAAAACATCACGTTGGAGTATTCGTATGGCTAAAATGTATATTGTCGGCACGTATTCGTCGGCAGCACTCAAAGGATTTGTAGCGAATCCGGCTCAGGACAGGAAACAGATTGTTGAGGCAATGACTGCTTCAACGGGGATTGAATTAGTCGACTTCCAGATCACTCGAGGAATATTTGATTTTGTCGCTGTGGCTGAGGGGACTATTGAACAGGCGATGGCAATCAAGATTGCTGTAGGCTCGACGGGGTCATTCGATCAATTCCACATACTTGAATCGATCGATATCTCGAAGGCGGCGACCCTCGCGCAAACTACTCTAGCCAACTACGTTCCGCCTCAAGGATAACCGTCAGTAGCAATACTCGCCACGAGACCCCATATTGTGTAGAAAGAGGCAGTCAGGAGAGGCGATTATGGAGACATTGATCCAGCGATCATTCGTGATTGGTGAGAAAGTCTTACTCGTGATCATTACACTCCTAACCTGTGTCGCTGTTATACTAGAGCTGGCTGAATTGGTGGCAACTCAATCGGTGGGCTTGGCTGACCTACTGCTATTATTTATTTATCTAGAAGTGTTCGGGATGGCTGTCGCTTACTACCGGGCTCAGACGCTTCCAGTGACCCTGCCTGTATTAATTGCAATCACAGGCATAACGCGCTTGATCATTCTTCAGGGCAAGGACTTTGATCCCTCAATTTTGTTGTTCGAGGCAGGTGCCATTTTTCTTCTGGCGGTCTCTTTTGCGGTCTTAACATGGGCGAACACTAGGCTACAAAGGATAAAACCTCTGATCGCCGATGAGGATTAGTGATGATAAGCAGGCCAGCCGTATCCAAATAAGCTATGTAAGCGAGGTTATTCATGTTTCGTGGTTCTCAAGTGAATTTGGTTATGATCACTTTCCGTTTAACTGTTCAAATTGACCAGGCTGAGACCTTTGCCGACGAGCTCAGAGCTGACGGCCAAGTGATGACAGGTTTTGAACGGTTTGATTTTAGTGGCGAGGTTTGATTCACAGGGCGTCTGTTTTCTGCAAGCAAAAGCTACCCACCCATGACCATGAGACAACAATGCTAATGAGAAGCAGATAGGGCTTATGAAAAATTTAGTTATTTTTACAGATCTTGATGGGTCTCTCTTGGACACGGAGAGCTACACAGCTTCTCCTGCTGACTCGTTGTTTGGGCTTTTGGACAGTCATGGTGTACCAGTTATTTTCAATTCGAGTAAGACTTTCCCGGAGATGATTAAAATCAGGCGGTTGACGGGGAATCATCAGCCATTTGTGGTTGAAAATGGATCCGCGGTGTACGTACCACTTGATCATGAAATCGCTGCTACCGACGGGCTTGAATCAGTCCATGGGTATCGACGTTATGTACTTGGGGAAGCGCGTCAACGGATTCATGGCTTCCTGAGGTCGATACAGACTGAGTTTCGATACAAAGCGCTCACGGAAATGTCAGAGGCCGAATGTATCAAGGTTACGAGCCTGACTCGCACTGATGTGGTCATGGCGCAAACACGTGAGTTCTCAGAGCCGCTCCTTTGGCTTGATAGCGAGGATGCTCTAAAAGCGCTGGCGACGAAGACGGCAGCAGCAGGCTTTCATCTGGTGACGGGTGGGCGCTTTGTCCACTTGATGGGATCAACCGATAAAAATCTGGCGCAACGCTGGTTGATGAACCAATTGAGGCAAATCCACGGCAAAGATTTCAAGGTAATGGCTCTGGGCGATAGCGAAAATGACGCACAAATGTTAGCAGATGCAGATTATCCGGTCTTAATTCGATCCGACAAACATGGGTTTCCAAAAATTAAAACAAAGGCATCTGTCTACCGAACGACTCGCACTGGTCCAAGCGGCTGGCACGAGGCGGTCAGGAGAATCTTTTCACAACAACTTATTTGAGGGCAAGCGGATGGGAGATTTCTACCAAACTGGGATTGTGACTACGCTTCACAACCTCACACAGCGTCCCACGGGTGCCCTAGAATCCGAACTTTTGGCGTTCTCCAAACAAAAACGGCTTGGACTGATACTTCCCTGTCTCTACTCCGAGCTAGAAACCGAAGCGATGCCGAATATCGTTCGCGAACTGAGTCACGTTCCTTATCTTTCACAGTTGGTCATCGGACTCGACTGTGCAAACCAAGAAGAGTATCGAAAGGCTCTTGTTGTGTTTAGTCAACTGCCTCACGAGACTAAAGTACTCTGGAATGATGGGCCACGATTGCGTGCGGTTGATCAGAAATTGAGGGACGCAAAGCTTTCCCCGGATCAGATGGGTAAAGGACGGAATGTTTGGTTTTGCATGGGGTACGCCCTTGGCTCAAACCAGGCCGATGCCTTTGCGATCCACGACTGCGACATTGTCACCTACGATCGCGCGCTACTTGCGCGTTTATTATACCCGGTTGCCCATCCACAATTTAATTATGAGTTTTGTAAAGGCTACTATGCTCGTGTTGCCAATGGAAAAATGAACGGCCGGGTGACCCGGTTGTTGGTAACACCGCTATTACAAACGCTCAAGCAAATATTCGGATCATTGGAATACTTGGATTATCTAGACAGCTTCAGATATCCGCTTGCCGGTGAGATGTCCTTGAACCGAGATGTGATTAAGGATCTCCGCATCCCGTCAGATTGGGGACTTGAGATCGGTATTTTGAGCGAAATGACGCGTAACTACTCCAAAAAACGTCTTTGCCAAGTCGATATCGCAGATCGCTATGACCATAAGCATCAGGAGCTATCGCTAGATGATGCAAATACTGGTCTGTCTCGAATGTCGATCGACATCAGTAAGGCCATTTTCAGAAAACTCGCCACCACTGGAATAGTTTTCAATCAGGAGACTTTCAGAACCATCAAGGCGATGTATTACCGCGTCGCCCTCGACTTTGTTGATCATTACAAAAACGATGCTGCGATAAATGGTCTCGATTTGGATCTGCATCGGGAGGAGAAGGCTGTCGAGTTATTTGCTTTAAATTTGATGAAGGCTGGGAACCACTTCTTGGAAAACCCTACTGAGAGACCGTTCATCCCCAGTTGGAACCGAGTCAACAGTGCGTTACCGGGCCTAATGGATGAGCTATTGAAAAGTGTCGATGCTGATATGCGAGAATTTAATTAGGTGAACAGTACAGCATCTATTCAAAAGATCGCTGGATATCTAGCGGAACTCTATCCGGATCACGACAACACGCTATTGAGAGACCAATGCCTCGCAGCAATGGAGATCACTGAGATAGGTTCCGTGCCTGAGGCTCGAGGGGATTACTGGGATTGTGAAGATATCGTTCTGATCAGCTATGCGGACAGCATTGTATCAAACTCTAGAACTCCACTAGAAACCTTGAAGCACTTTGCAGACCAATACTTATCCGAACGCATCTCGACGATTCATATTCTTCCGTTTTTTCCTTACAGTTCCGATGATGGATTCAGTGTGATTGACTATTCGGTAGTGAATCAAAGCCATGGCGATTGGGATCAAATCGAGGCGATTGCCGAGAATTTCAAATTGATGGGAGATGTGGTTTTAAATCATTGTTCAGCACGTAGCTTATGGTTTGAAAACTTTAAAGGAGGGAGGAATCCAGGGAAAGATTTTTTTATCACCGTGAAACCAGATGTAGTCCTTGACGAGGTGGTCAGACCACGAACCACAGACCTGCTGAGGCCGACCCGTACGACCCTCGGTGAGGTTTTGGTTTGGTGTACCTTCAGTCACGATCAAGTGGATCTCAATTTTAAAAATCCTATTGTATTGATCGAGTTCTTGAAAATCATTCGTCGTTATCTTGAACATCGTATTACTTGGTTCAGGCTCGATGCGGTTGGATTCCTCTGGAAAGAGTTAGGTACCTCATGTATCAACCTCCCAAAGACCCACTTGATCATCAAGTTGCTCCGGTTACTGGTTGAGAATAAAACGGAGGACGCGATCATCATCACGGAAACGAATGTCCCCAATCATGAGAATTTGAGCTATTTCGGCGATCAGGACGAGGCTCACTTAATTTATAACTTTTCACTTCCACCATTGCTCATCAACACATTAATTACTGGTGACGCAACGCAGCTTAAGCGTTGGATGATGACGATGCCATCAGCAAAAATGGGAAACGCGTATTTCAATTTTTTGGCATCGCACGATGGAATCGGGCTCAGACCAGTGGAAGGACTTCTGTCGATAGCTGAATTAAAAAATTTGACTGATACGATGGTGGAGTTCGGGGGTCGGCTAAGCTATCGAGCTACGCAATCCAAAACTGATCAACCCTATGAGATCAATATCGCGCTCTGGGATGCGCTTGCCGGCACAGACAGAGAGGGTAAAGATGACTTCCAGTTTGATCGGTTTATTTGTGCGCATGCAATACTCCTCTCAGTTCAGGGTATTCCTGCGATCTACATCCATAGCCTTCTCGCTACAAATAATGACCATTCTCGGGCTGAAAATACAGGCAATCTGCGTTCCATCAATCGCCATATTTGGGACCACGATGAGCTCGAGTTAAATCTCCGAAATCAAGAGTCCCACCATCACAAGGTATTGGTGAGGCTCCTTGAGTTAATCCAAACGAGGAAGCATCAGAAAGCCTTCCACCCAAATGCGACAATGCTAACGCTGAATCTGGGATCTGGATTGTTGGGATTATGGAGGCAAAGTCTCGATCGCGAGCAAAAAATCTTGGCGATATTCAACATCAGTAAAGAGATGAGGATCCTTCCGATCGAAACTTTAAATCTGACCATCGAGCAGAGCTGGATTGACCTGATCAGCGGAGTTGACTTCATTGACCGGAACGGCACAGTTGAACTTGGCCCTTATGATTTTCTCTGGATTAGTAATCCGAAATAGCGAGGTCTTCTGAAAGATTCGGTGGGCTCGCTTCTGCCAGAAGAAATGCCTTCTCAAGAGGTTATGAGTTTTCTGGTTCAGGTGGTTTTTCGTTGCTGAAGGTACAAGGCTGTAGTTGCCCCGGTTCACCAACCCAGAACATCACCATTAATCCCTCTGAGATAACTGCTGGAGTATCGCAACTCGATCCGCGGTTGATCATTAAATCAGGATCGGTGAAACGGAACCCCTCGTGATAACACGCATCAACCCCATCGGTGTAAATCTCGGCTTCGGTCGATCGTTTGTAGGTATTTGGCGATTCGGTCCACATTTCGAGGCTCACAGGGTGATATCGCGGCTCAGTAACTGAAACTTTGAGTCGATATTTCTTTTGGTCGGCGAAGCATGCGTCAAATCGGACTCCAAACTCATTGGTGCAGACAATAAATCCAGTCGGCGATAACCCGCAGACGTCGCCCCAGTAACTCGAACCCAGAGACTTCGAAGGGTCAACCGAATTCGCATTGACGTAAAAATAAATGCCCCCACCGCCACCAAGGATGACGAGACTAGCAAGGGCGAGAAGGATCTTTTTTTTCATGATGATCTAACTTGGATAGAATCTCACGCGACTGTATTTGATTGGCTGGACAGGCTCATCAGCCCGATCTATTTAGGTAATCGGATTCAAATTTCAGAGCTTGAACGCGTGCGTAGGAACCTATTAGCACCTTCATTAATCAAACATTCATGAAATAGTTCAATGCAGTTGATACAAATAGATCCCGGAGAACGTCATGTCGACCCAAAATAGTGTGTATTCATATCTCCCTAAATTTTACCTAATATCGACTTCATCGAAAATGATAGGGTCACTCGCTGGCCTTACGCATTTAATACATAATTGTGCTGCTGTGTGTTGGTTAGCGGTTATTCTTTTTAGCCTTTTTATTGATGTCCTGATGAGCCTTGGCCAGCTCCTTTAAACGCTATGAAATTCTTGGTGAGCGCAGGGGAGTATTTTTCGAAGTATTGCGAGTGTGTGCGTTCGTGAAACTTCTCTCTCATGCGTGACAGTATTGCGGGAGGATGAGTCACTTTGATGCCATACGATGTTATGGGTCCTTACAGTTTTTCCATAATAAGTATCCTTAGCATCTAGATGCTCACCACCAGACAACAAATCGCTGTAATATTTTTTTTATCAGATCATAGTTTTTCAGTAACATAAGACTTTTATTAGGGGTCACTGATGAGTGTGCTTGACAGAGAATTGCAGCGCCGACAGAGAAACCAAGAACAGTTCAGCGCGCTGTTGGAGGGTTATAACGATTTGATGTCTTCGCATCAAAAGCAACAGGCGGTTGTTATTTCGCAGTTGCAGGAGTATGCAGAAGGGTTCGAGCGGTTGTCGACAGCGGAGATTGAGGTCCGTTCGGAATTGAGTTCTGTCGAGGCTGAATTGGCTGATCTACGCAACGTCATATTGGAATTGAAGCAGACATGTGTTGACCATTCTTTCCAGCAGTTAAAAATTTATTCCTTAATGGAGAGACAAAATGAAGTGTTTGCAGAAAATGCAGAAAAGCTTAAGGTGAAATTATCGGCGGCATTGGGCGTTGGGCTGATATGGTTCATTACGCTTGGAGTCATGATAAACGCCAAGATCGGATAGCGAAAAGATGGCACAACATGGTGACGACAATTGGAAAGTAAAAGCCGAAGCGCAAGTCGATGCTTTGCAGAACAATTTATCTACGGTAGCTAGCGGCCATGCGGCATGGCAACGTCGCATGGAGCAGAAACTCGATACGCTAACGCAGCTGGTTGCTGAATTTACTGCCGGTTCACCTCCGACAGTTAGCCCTGGACTCTCCCTACCCGCACGGAACAAAGGCATTTTTACAAACGCTAACGCATCGAATTGGTCCCTCAAAGACCGTCATAGTCCTTCCACTGCTGGCGCTGCCCCTGGCCCGATGATCGAAATGGGTCAAGGCCGATTTGCTGCCGGGGTACCTCTGTCTCCTTCCTCAAAATCGATGCCAACAGGTCTTCCGCTCAGCACGCCAACATTTATTCCGCAGCTAGAGGAATCTTTGTTTAGTGCGGCTAAGGTGAAGCCAAAGATTGATGAGACAATTGCAAACGTGGTCAGTACGATGGCGAATTTGGATCTGTCGGGAACGTCGATTGAGCCTGCGCCTAACGAAATAACCACGCTTTTAGATTTTCTCAAAGAGATTGCCTTATCGGTTGAGAAAGACCTGACAGACGGTGGTTAAATTCTATGCAATCACTAATACGTGCTCAGACCGCAGTCACTACCGGTACAGTAAAACTTGCTACCGAGGTACAAAACGCAAGCAGTAGTATCGGCGACAAGGTAACAACTGCAGTCTTAGAATCTGCCGACACTGCAGACTTTGTTGCAAGTTCGGTTTCTGAAATGGCCGAGGCTGTTGCTAAAGCTGTCACCAAAATCGTGAGTCCCGAAACTGTTCAAGAATTGGCCGACGCGCTTGAACGTGCCGCGAACGATCTGAAAGAAATCGCCGAAAAAACGGCCAATATCGGCCCCGATTTTGCGGAGTTAGTTTGTCAAAAATATGATGAGCTTGTTGAGATTACGTCTGAAACTAAAACCGAAATCGAAAATTTAACCACCGAAGTGAGTCAATGCGTCTCGGACTCAGTCAGTAGTTTTCAGTCAAATAGTTGGTCAGCTAGCAGAGACACACTGGACGGCATGTATAAAAAAGCACTTCAGATGGGATTGGATTCAAAATTGGAGACTGTCCAAGCTGACTTTCTGGCTACGGCAGGTAATTCTGGAGAGATTGCGCGTCAGCAGGCCGCTGCGCTGAGTTCAGCGCAGGTGGTCTCTATTATCGCTGAATATAGTGAGTCAAAGGTTGATGATGTAATTAACCGCGCAGTATCCAGCGTTGATGAGGTAAAAACATTTATCGATGAAAAAGCGCAGGTGATTTTTGATGATTTAGAAAAATTTAAAACAAACATCACTGACATAGTCGCAGGCATTAAGGCCACTGTAGAGAAAGTTTCCGGTGTGTTTGACACGGTAGACGAGCAAATTTGTGAATCAGAGACGCTTTTAGAAGAGCTCCTCGCACAAATTGACAAGCAAATGGAACGGGTTGAGGCGATCGCAGCAACAATAAAACAGACCATAGAGTCGTCTGTGGTAATTGTTGAAGAGACAACCGATGAAATTATTAAATCATTTGAAGATGTGGTCGCAGACATAAGACGTCTTGAGACCAATCTCGAATCGATTCCTTCTCGGTTTGATGAGGTGGTCGCAAAAGTCGATGCAGCTATCTTGTTTATCCGAGAAATAGATCCTCAGATTGACCATTTTTCTGCGGGAGCCAAATCTGCTCTGGACAGCGCGATGATAGCCATTGGCGAGGCCGATGGGCTTTGTGATGAAGCAATAGAGACTTGCACAAAACACATACCTAAGGCCCCGCCCCTTATGGCCGCCAGGACCCTATTTCAGGGTGTAAAGGCATCGATTCCAGCAATCGTTTCATCAATTGACAGTGGATATGGGGCGGTAGATCAGGCAGCTGCAGTGGCCAAAACTTGCCTTGAAGAAGCTATAAAAGCAGTTGATGCAGTGTATCCAAAGGTAGATCAGGCAAGAGATCAGGCTGCTAAAGCCATCGAACTCATTATTGAGAAGTTGGAACGAGGGGTGGACCTAATTTATGATGGAAGATCTGCACTCGAAGCTGGTGTCGAAGAAGTTTCTAGGCTTGGGAAGGAAGCCAGTGGCACGGTTGACGAGGGATCGGAGGCGGTCCGGAAAGTTAAGGATGATGCGATCGAGTCAGCGCAACCTCAAAAAAAACTGGCGAGCGTGCGGACATCCTATAATGACTCACGAACCGCATGCCTCGATAAAACCAACGAATTTATTGAAACTCGAACAGCGCAGGCTGAATCTGGCATCGATGAGCTTGTTATTGAGTTAGAGCGACCTTTAGAGAACGTTTATCAAAAGATTGATGATGTAATGGCCCTTCTAAATGAAGATGTCCGATCGCAAGCAAAACAAAAAATATCCGATATAAGGAACGTTTGCACCGTGAGTTTGGCTGATGTTTCTTCAGATGCGGCTAAATATTTCAGTGAAACATCGTTTGGTAAGGCATTAATAGAGAAGGTTGATGCCACTGGTGCGCAGTTTACTGAGTTTGAAACAGCTGTATCACAATCTCTTGGTATTTCTAAGGACATGACGATTGAAGAGGCGCTGCGATCTGCAGGTAAAAAAACAGCTGTGATGGCTAGCGAAACTAAGATGGGGGAAGAGCTGATATCTCAAGTCAATCAGGCGAAAACTAGCACCGAGGAATTGATTACAGAGGCAGAGGCAATTAGATCTGAGTTAGAGACGCTCGCGGAAGACTCTAAAAGTCAGATTGAATCAACAAAAATTCAAGTAGACGCGATCACAGGTGACCTCGAAGTTGAATTCGAAGAGTTCAAAAGTGGGGCTGAGACGTTAAAAGACGAAGTCTCAGAGGTAGTGAATGCCGCTGATTCTGAGATCGCCAAGGCTCGAGACACGGTTAGCCAGTCAATTGAATCAATATCGAACGAGGCAATAGCTGCTCTCGAAGAGGCGGAGGCACAACGGGACGCTGGAATGGCGGCCATTGAAGACGCAGTATCGAAAGTTGATGCAGCAAAACAAAAGACATTAGCTGCACAAGCAGAGGTGTTGGAGGCGGAAAGTATTGTTGAGCAGGAAGTTGAGAAAGCTGGTGGTGATGCGGGATCAGTG
>CACJLQ010000002.1 GCA_902594275.1 uncultured Litorivicinus sp. | reverse complement strand
CCCTCAGCCACATTAACTTCCAAAACAGTTTGGCTGATGAAAGGAATCAACCTTTCCTTCCGATCAATACTTTCAGCATCCCCGCCGACCAACAACACATCGTTGGCGCCTGTCGGCAATACTGTTTTTACGACGCCCAATACCACATCGTTGAGCGTCCTAACGCGACACCCTTCGAGGTCACGCCAATAAAATTCATCATCACTGAGTTGAGGAAGATGGTTTTTATCCACTTCAATCAAACAGTTCACCAGCGACTCGACGCTGGTACGATCGGGAAAACCGACCAATCTCACGACATACCCTTTGTCGCGCAGCATCCACACTTCGGGAGCTGTCTCAATACGCTCTACGGCAGGCCGCCCATTAACATGATCAGGTGCCCGCTTTAAGATCCAGGGGGTCCACTCGAACACCGAGGCTGGGTCGTCGGTAAAACTGTCCATCCAAACCCAGCCCTGCACGCCATGGGCAGATCGAATCCGCCCTACGACCATCCGATCAGCCATTAAGCTGCCTGACGCGCGTCCTTAAGTAAGCGCTTCACGCGATCAGAAGTCTTTGCACCCAAACCGATCCAATGATCGACCCGCTCAAAGTCAACGCGCAGCCGTTCAGCCTGCCCTTGCGCCATTGGGTTAAAGAAACCGACGCGCTCTATGAAGCGACCATCACGCGCATTTCTGTGATCCGTCACCGTGAGGTGATAGAAAGGGCGCTTCTTAGAACCGCCGCGCGAAAGACGAATCGTTACCATATTCTCTCAATCCTATCGTTTACTCTCGCAAGAGCCGAAAATCCAAAGGCGCGCAATAATAATGACTTTACACGCAACTTACAACCGCGGCATGCTGCCGGGCGACATCATTCCAGAGACTCCACGCATCATTTTTTGCATACCGCCTTTTTTGCCGACTTTTTTCATCATCTTCGACATTTGTTTATGCTGCTTCAGCACCTTATTCACTTCCTGTACATCAGTCCCTGAACCTGCGGCGATTCGCTGTTTACGAGAACCATTGATCACCTCAGGATCACGCCGCTCAATCGGTGTCATCGAATTAATAACCGCCTCCATCCGCACGAATTGCTTGTCGTCCACTTGATTTTGCATCTGTGCGCCCACCTGCCCCATCCCAGGCATCTTCTCCAGAAGAGCTTTCATTCCTCCCATATTGCGCATTTGTTGCAACTGGTCGCGGAAGTCTTCCAAATCAAAACTTTTCCCTTTCAAGACTTTTTTAGCGACTTTTTCTGCCTTTGCTTTGTCGAGTTTTTGCTCAGCTTGTTCAATCAAGCCGAGGATATCGCCCATCCCGAGTATCCTTGATGCAAGACGATCCGGATGAAACGCTTCTAATCCGTCAACAGTCTCGCCAACACCCATAAACTTAATCGGCTGACCAGTGATGGTTTTCACAGACAGCGCCGCACCACCACGAGCGTCACCATCAGCTTTGGTTAAAACCACACCAGTTAATGGTAGAACATCCGAAAAAGCCTTCGCTGTGTTGGCCGCGTCTTGACCCGTCATTGCATCAACAACGAATAATGTTTCGACTGGATTCAGCGCTTGATGAAGGCCTGATATCTCTTTCATCATGTCTTCATCGATACCCAATCGACCCGCTGTATCGACAAGTAGGACATCGTAGGCAGCAGACTCAGCTTTTTGTAGAGCAGCTTGCGCAAGTGCGATGGGATTCTGATCCGGTGTTGATGGGAACACGTCAACTTCAATCTGTGCACCCAGTGTGGCGAGCTGCTCCATCGCAGCAGGGCGGTATACGTCGACGCTAACCAATAACACTTTTTTCTTGTCTCGATTAGTCAGAAATTTAGCCAGTTTGGCGGCTGTTGTGGTTTTACCCGCACCCTGAAGACCAGCTAGTAAAACAATTGCCGGTGGACGTTGAGCAAGGTCCAACGATTCAGATGGACCACCAAGTACGGTCTCCAGTTCGCTTTGGACAACCTTCAGAAACTGTTGGCCAGGCGTCAGACTTGCGCGCACCTCGCGGCCTAAAGCACGGGTACGCACTTGGGAAATAAATTGTTTCACAACAGGTAACGCAACATCCGCTTCCAATAGCGCTTTGCGGACTTCTTTCAGCGTACTCGCTATATTGTCTTCTGTAAGACGGGCCTTTTTGCCCATCGACTGCAATGTCTTCGAAAGACGTTCACTTAATGAATTAAACATATGATCTCTTTAGCATGGCGTTCGAACACACTATGATAACGAAAAATCGGTTCAGAGTAGGATGATGTCTTTATTAGTTCCGGGATTACTTGCAACATCAGTACTGTTTGCATCGGGAATCCGCCAATTCAGCGTATTCAAGAAAGGAGAAGTGCGCGATGCGGCCGCTCTTTTATTGGGCATTACTGGGTGCGTCTTGTCGGTTGTCCTGGTCATTCAGGGTCTGGGTGACAACGGCGGAAGACCTACAACTGGGCTTATGGGGACATTACTGGGTGCGCTTTTGTTGCTTCTTGTCCTCGGTACCAGCTCCAAACACCCCGTGAATGCCCTACTCATTGGTGTCGCGCCACTGACCGGACTCTTTACACTGATTGCATCAGTGTTGAGTCCGACCTCGAACCACCTCAATCCATTAAATTTTGAAACCGCCGTGCACGTTGCGACATCAATTGTTGCCTACGGCGCCATTGCCTACGCAGGAACACTGGCGATTTTGCTGTCTTGGCAACATTTGAAACTTAAAGAAAAGCCATTATCGCCCCTCATCTCTGCGCTCCCTCCCTTGGATGCGATGGAGTACCTCTTTTTACGCACCGTTCAAACGGCGTGGGTTGTCCTGACTATCGCGCTCGTTACAGGCATCATCTACGTCGAGGATTTTTGGGCACAGCAACTTGCACACAAGACGACGTTGTCGGTACTGGCTTGGTGCGGAATGGCCCTCGCGTTGTTGCAACATTTTCAAACTGGTGGCGTGACTCGCACGATGCGGAAAACGGCCATTGCCGCAGCTGCTCTTCTCTGTATTGGCTATCTCGGTAGCAAAGCAGTTCTGGAATTTGTTCTGTGATGGTCCCCGCCTTTGAGTGATATCTCCAACGAAATCCTATTCAGCGTTCTCGTTCTGCTGATTTTTCTATCAGGATTCTTCTCAAGCTCGGAAACCGGCCTGATGGCCATCAATCGTGTACGACTTCAGCATCAGGCTGAGGAAGGTTCAAAGACAGCAAACAGAATTCTGTTACTCCTCGAACGCCCCGATCGGTTAATCGGACTGATTTTGATTGGCAATAACTTCGTCAATATTTTGGCGTCGGCCATCGCCACTGTGCTCGCTGTGCGTATTTTTGGTGACGCTGGCGTCGCGATCGCAACCGGTGTCTTAACTCTCGTAATTTTGATCTTCGCCGAAGTCACACCAAAAACATTCGCAGCACTTCATCCGGAACGAATTGCTCGTCCAGCCAGTTTTATCTTGCTTCCGCTATTGCGAATTACATATCCACTCGTTTGGACAACGAACCTTCTGTCAAACGGTTTACTGCGGCTTCTTGGGATCAATCCAGAAAACTCCCAGCGAGATCGATTGACGAAGGAGGAGCTGCGCACATTAATGATGCAAAGTGGGCATCGAATTCCAGCGCGGCGCCACGGGATGTTGCTCTCAATTCTTGATCTGGAAAAAGTCCAAATCGATGAAATCATGGTGCCGCGGGGGGAAATCATCGGGCTCGACTTAACTGATGAAGTCGATGAATTAGTCAGCCAACTCCGATCAACACAACATACGCGCCTCCCTGTGTTTAAAGAAGACATTGAGCAATTGGTTGGTGTTTTGCACGCGCGAACGGCACTCAAACTTCTCGACAACGCTGAGCTTTTAGAGGACGAGCCAGAGTTCAAAAATCGCATCGTCGAATTGTGCGATGAGCCCTATTTTGTTCCGCAGAGTGCTGCCCTTCACACGCAGCTCTACAACTTTCAGAAGGAACGTGAGCGTTTGGCCGTAGTTGTCGATGAGTACGGCGAGATCGAAGGGATAGTCACGCTTGACGATATCTTGGAAGAAATCGTGGGTGAATTCACTACAGATCACATACAAGAAACATCCCCAGATGTGCATCCACAGGATGATGGAACATTCATTATTGATGGATCAGCAAC
This sequence comes from uncultured Litorivicinus sp., assembly GCA_902594275.1. Lineage (GTDB taxonomy): Bacteria > Pseudomonadota > Gammaproteobacteria > Pseudomonadales > Litorivicinaceae > HIMB30. The sequence goes on along the minus strand of CACJLQ010000002.1, from coordinate 81,179 downwards.
AGTCCGTGACTTAAATCGCATCCTTGAATGGGAACTACCGACAGAAGGACCTCGAACAGTGAGCGGGGTCATCGTTGAATTACTAGAATTTATTCCTGAAAACAGCCTCGGCGTCCAATACCGTGAGTACCGATTGGAAGTGTTAGCAATACAAGATAACCGCGTTCGCTCTGTTAAGGCATGGAAGGTCGATTCAAAATCATCGGATCAGCCAAGACTGTCTGAAAAAAATCGCGGATAATAAGCGCCGTTAAGCCCCAAATTTCCTCGTTTTTATAGCACCAGCGCGGCATCCATACCGCTGGCGAACGATAGTGACTGACTTCAAATGTCGGTGGCTGGGACAGAAATTCCACCATCGGCATCGAAAATACGCGAGCAATCTCCTGTTCTCTGGGCTTACCGATCAACAGATCGTCCGACCAGAACACACAAGGAGTCACCGATAGCTGATACAAACTTTCAATCGGATTCAAATAACCTAGACTGTGCTCTACTGTCAGTCTCAGGCCGGTTTCTTCCTCAAGCTCTCTCAAAGCCGCATCCATAGTAGAGTTGTCCGAAAACTCAACTTTGCCCCCTGGTAACGACACCTCACCTGCATGTTTTCTTAGATGAGGCGCTTTGACACAGAGGGTCAAGCTTGGACTATTGATATCCGAGATGACAAAGGCTACGGCGGCATGACCACGGCACATTGCAAGAGGTGCTGGTTCTTTGTCTAATAAGTTGCTTCGAACACGCTGTTTCGTCACTTGCATTTCGTTAGTATAAGAATAAAAACGGGAGAGCCCTATGAACTTTTGCTCAAATTGTGGTTCAGCAACTATCCGGCGCGTTCCAGAGGGCGATAACCGGTCGCGAGATGTCTGTGATCAGTGCGGCACGATCCACTACCAAAACCCAAATATCATTGCTGGATGTGTTGTCCTACAGGGCGATAAAGTACTTCTTTGTCGACGAGCCATTGAGCCACGTTATGGACTCTGGACATTACCTGCAGGCTTCATGGAAAACGGCGAAACTGTTGCTCAGGCTGCACTCAGAGAAACCTGGGAGGAAGCCCGCGCAACACCTGATCTTGATCAGTTGTATGTCGTCACCTCGATCCCAACGATCAGCCAGGTTTACATGCTGTATTTGGCATTTTTGACAAATGATCAATATGGTTCAGGTCCAGAGAGTCTGGAAACAAAACTCTTCAGCATGGAAGAGATTCCATGGGATGAGTTGGCTTTCCATACCGTGCGCGATGCGTTAACGCAGTTGAAACAGGACCTTGCGATTGGCACATTTTCCCTACACTGTATCGATCGTGACGAGGCGTCCATCTCAGCGCGTGTTTAAGTGCGCGGAACTGGCTCGACCACACGAATCAGATCATAGGCGGGCTCCTCGTAGGGATGGCTGGCATATAACGCGTCAATGACTACATCAAGCACGGTATCCGGGACCAGTAGTTCCACTCGCCATTCTTGGACTTGCTCAACAACCCCTGGTTGGCCAATGTGCGGATTTGCTGTCAGTTGCGGTAAAAACTGTCCAACACCGAGGCACTCCCAAGAACAGCGACTGTAGGCACCTAGCCGACCCGCACCTTCTTCAAACAAGGCATCTTTCACGCGTTCCTTTGCGTCTTCGGGAATAAATACGATGAGCTTGTGCATACATTCTCCTCACGGCGGAGTCTAACTGCTGCCACGTTGTCTAGCTTTTACCACTTAAAAATGGACAAAAATGAAACAAAACAACATAACCAACAGAGAGTTTCAAAAATTTTTTCGAAATTTCACTCATTTAAACCAAAAACAGTTGACGCGTACAGAAAATCGTAGCACTGTTCAGGACAATACTTGGACAAAAAACCTACGGATAGAGAAAAGAGGTGATCCCATGTTGGTATTAACCCGAAAAATTGGTGAAAAAGTGATGATTGGTGATGAAGTATCGGTCACCATCCTTGGACTGTTCGGTAATCATGTGAGACTTGGTATTAACGCTCCAAAGTCAGTCGAGATTCATCGCGAAGAAATATACGTCAAGATCCAAAATGAAAGCCGGGATATTGACACCCCGCAGATCGCGATCGGTCAGTAATACTCTGGTCTCGCCGGGGAGCCACGTGTAATCTTACACGAAACGAACAAAAGGCTCCCCATGAGACGTTTTCCTATCAAGTCATTCGTCATTGGTCTCGCCATTTTTGGTGGGGGCATTGGTGGTTTGCTTTCGTTGACCAAATCAAAGCCAGTGGCTGCCGTACGAGAGGCGCCCGCCGCCGTTTGGCGGGTCTCGGTTGCGCGCATCGAGCTCGAGACGGTGGCCCCAGTTTTCAATGGATTCGGTACGATCGAGAATCCGGACATTCAGACAATGAAGGCTCGCATCGCCACCGATGTCTCCAAACTTCTCGTCAGAGAAGGCGACAGAGTTCGGACGGACGATGTCTTAGTTGAACTCGATTCAGTCGATGCTGAAATCCAACTTTCGCAAGCGAAAGCCAACCTGGCTGACGCAAAAGCAAATCTGATTACACTTGACGCAACTGAGACAAAAGATCTGGAAGCATTAACGCTCGACCAACAAGCGCTGGATATTCTCGATGGTAAACTAGCACGCGTGCGAGACCTGAAACGACGTAATCTTGCAAGCGAACAAGATCTCGATACCGCTAAACAAGCCGTGGTGAATCAAAAACTACAAATCAATCGTCGTGAATTGGCGCTGGCCACTGTTGCATCCAAACGAACTCAATTAAGAACCGCAATTCAGCGGTTTGAAGCCGAGGTTCGGGCAGCAAACCGCGACTTCGAGTCAACAGCTGTAAGAGCGCCAGCTGACGGGCAAGTCATGGAAGTGAACGTGGTTGCGGGTGATCGCGTTCAGTCCACTCAGAACTTAATCGTATTTGCCCCAGATTCCGGCCGTGAAGTCCGAGTTCAAGTGCCTGCAACAGTTGGACAGACACTGACACAAGCGCTCAAGAACTCGACGCCAATGAGGGCGTCGACCGACAGGGGCTATTCATTAACACTGACACGAGTGAGTGGCTCAGTGCGTGATAATACAGGATCCATCGATGCCTTTTTCACATCGATTGATCCGCTACCGCCCACAGGGACCGTCATCTCTGTTTCGATTCAACTGATTCCAGAGTCGAATGTCGTCGTGTTACCGACCGATGCACTCTATGGTGGAAATCTAGTTTATCGTGTCACCGAGACCAGTACTCTGGAGGCGATCACCGTTGAACGTCTTGGCCAGCGTCCCGGCTCAGAGAAGACTGAAGTACTCGTTCGAGCAACAGACCTTGCTACCGGTAACCGGATCCTTGTGTCACGACTTCCAGCAGCTGTGACTGGCCTACAAGTTGAGGTCATTCAGTGATTGGATTTGTACACATGTTTGCCAAACATCGTGTTGCAGCTAACCTAATGATGATCATCATGATCATCGCCGGAGTGATCGGCGTTGATCGCTTGCGAACACAATTCTTTCCAGCATTCGAACTCGACGTCATCACGGTCTCAGTCGCTTGGTCCGGGGCGACTGCAGAAGACGTACAAGAAGGACTGACCATACCGATCGAAAATGCGATCGAAGAGTTAGCGTTCGTTGAATCAATCGACGCGACCAGTCAGTTTGGATCAGCAAGTTTTCGCATCGAGCTTGTTGAGGGAACCAATCTCCCGCAAGCACTCGACGATGTCAGCCAACGAATCGACCAGAACCTAGCGCTACCCGGGGGTGCCGAAGATCCAATGGTCTCATCGCTTACGCGTTATGAAGACGTTACCAACCTTCTTATTACCGGACCACTGACACCGTTCGAACTGCAAAAATTGGCACTACAAGCGGAACAGGAACTGTTGGCTCGTGGCGTCCGGAAGGTTGACTTTCGGGGTTTACCTAACCGCGAGATGCAGATCGAAACGACGGCTGAGACACTTGCATCCCTTGGGCTAACGCTAGATACCCTCGCTGATCGCATCCTCACGCAAGCGCGCGATTTACCCGCTGGCACCGCTGGTCGTGACGATGGTGAACGACAACTGAGAAGCCTTGAGCAGGGACGAACTCAGACAGACATCTCGAACACACTCATTGCACTCAATGGCACACGCATCGGCACTCGGCTCGGCGACATCGCAACAGTTCGTGATCGAGTCGATCCCAAAGCTCCCTACCTCACCTTTCGCGGACAACCAGCTGTCGAAATCATTCCTCAACGAACAGAGCTTGATTCGACCTTGACCATGGCTGAAGTCACGAATCAATGGATCGCTGAAAAGCAGCCACAACTCCCCAGTGGAACTCAACTCATCGTCTTGAACGAGCGTTGGCAATATCTCAATGACCGAATCAATCTACTACTTGAGAATGGACTCACGGGTCTTCTGTTTGTTGTCATCATCCTGTATCTCTTCTTGAATCAACGCGTCGCCTTTTGGGTGACGCTTGGAATCCCTGTTTCATTTCTCGCAACGCTCGCGATTCTTTGGATGATTGGCGGAACCATCAACATGATTAGCCTGTTTGGCATGATCATGGCTCTTGGTGTCATTGTTGACGATGCAATTGTCGTTGCCGAAGATACCCTCTCGCTGTACCAATCGGGTCAAACGCCAGTCAACGCTGCGTTGAATGGCTCAGAAAGGATGCTTGCACCGGTTGTCTCGTCGAGTCTCACAACCATCGCCGCTTTTTCGCCACTTTTGATCGTTGGTGGAGTGATCGGGTCGATTCTGAAGGATATTCCGATCATCGTCATTTGCGTGATTATGGCTTCACTTATCGAGTGCTTCCTGATCCTTCCTGGGCACTTGCAGCAGAGCCTCAATCGAGGACACCGTCACGAAGAAGGAAAGATTCGACAGGCACTAGATCGCGGATTTATCAATTTCCGCGACAACGTATTTAAACCATTTGTGGGAGTGATTCTAAGAGCACCGGCGCTCACACTGGTTACTGCTCTGACACTGTTTATTTTGTCTGTTGGCTTGATTTCCGGCGGTCGAGTCAAATTCACATTTTTCCCTTCAATTGATGGGACCACGCTGTGGGCAGGTGCACAATTCACTATCGGAACGACTCCTCACGAAGTTGATCAATTTCTCAATCATCTTGAGGACACCGCACAAGCGGTAAACGAAGAGCTGGGCGGCCAAGTCATCCGTTACACAGTACAACAACACCGACAACTCTCCGCACCGGGAGTTCGTGGTGGAACTGGTGATCATTATGGAACGCTCAAAGTGATCCTCACAGGCGAGCTTGAAGGCCCACCGAATGACGTCATCATCGATGTCTGGCGAGATAAGATTCAATTACCAGGCGGGATCGAGAAGTTCTCAATTCGACAAGCAAAGGGTGGGCCACCATCGAAGCCGATCGAAATCAAACTCACAGGTGGTAATCCGGAAACACTCAAAGCGGCGTCTCTTGAGGTACAAAATGCCTTACGACGATATCCGGGTGTTTCAAACATCGATGATGACCTCCCGTTTGGTGCTGAACAACTCGTTGTTCAACTCACCCCCCAGGGGCGCCAATTAAATCTCAGCTCTCAGCAACTTGCACTTCAGTTGCGTGGCGCTTTTGAAGGACGAACACTTCAGACCTTTTATGAAGATGGAATTGAAGTCGATGTTCTACTCTCATTATCTGAAATTGAACGGAATCGCCTCGCCACACTCGATCAACTACCTATCGTGACGCCAAGTGGTGCAATCGTACCATTGCCGGTCGTCGCAGCCTTCGAAGCGAGACGTGGTCTCGATAAATTACGCCGAACTGATGGGCAAATGAGTATTGTCGTCAGTGCCGACGTCAATAATCTCACAACAAATGCTGCTGAAATCTTGACCGATGTGCGGGCAAACGCGTTGCCCGAGGTCACTGCGAAATATGGATTAAAGTCAAATATCCAGGGTCGTGCCCAGGACCGTGAGGAAACGTTCGCAGACATGAAAGTGGGTGTGCTGGTGGCGCTCACCATGATCTACATTATTCTGGCATGGGTGTTCTCAAGCTACTCTTGGCCGTTTGCTGTTCTTATCGCCATCCCGCTGGGCTTGACAGGTGCAATAGGCGGCCATTGGCTGATGGGGCTCGACCTCACAGTCCTATCATTATTCGGCTTCTTTGGTCTTTCCGGCATTGTGATTAACGACTCCATCGTATTAGTCGACACCTATCGCCGCCTGATCCAAGCAGGTGAAGATCATATTGAGGCAATCATTAAAGCCAGTTGCCACAGATTTCGGGCAGTCTTAGTCACATCGCTCACGACCATTGCAGGCCTGACACCCATTTTGTTTGAAACATCACCACAGGCACAGTTCCTAATACCGATGGCGACGACCATTGTCTTCGGACTTGCTTATGGAACGGTTTTAGTTTTGATGATCGTTCCGGCGGTTCTCAGTTTGATTGAAAGAAATCGTAATCGAACAAGCGCTGCGCGTTCTGGGTACTCAGTTGCTGAAGAGCCGACTCACTAGCCCCCAAAACTTCAGCTAAAGCCCTCCCAATTTGCGGTAAATGTGCCGGCGATCCACACCGTTGACCCGCGATCGGTAAATCAGGTGCGTCCGTTTCCAGTAATATTCGTTCTTTGGGAATTGATTGAAAAACCGATACCAAACGCGGCTGAGGCTCCCTCGTGATTAACCCTCCAGCACTCAAATATCCACCCAGTGACAAATATGTCTGAGCAATTTCTCTGGATCCAGTAAATGCGTGGATGACAAATCGTTCACATCGCACTCTCTTTAATGAAGCGATGACTTCATGATGAGATTTGACAGCGTGAATAATCACCGCCCGATCGAGCGATTGAGCGATTGATAGTTGATTTTCAAATACACGAATTTGGCGGTCCGATTCAGGCATCCCATGTCGAAAATCAAGACCAATTTCACCTACCGCGCGTTGCTCATCTCGATGCAGCAGGTCTTCAAGCGTCACAAGCCAATCAGACTCGTCAGTCAGGTAGTGCGGGTGTAGCCCAAACGCAACGTGTGGGGCTCGGCCTTCGAGCCAACGCCACTGCTCTGGATGCGTCCCTGTCGCTATATAAGTGACATTGGCGGCGTGAGCATCTTTGAGCACTTGATCAGGAGGGGTAGACATCAATTCGAGGTGCATATTGATATCAACCCACATCAATCAATGCTCTCGGGTCTCTAAAAACTGAACATCCGGCCAACGTTCTTGCATTAATTGTAAATTGGCTCTTGAAGGTGCAAGGTAAGTTAAATACCCGCCGCCATCATCGGCTAAATGCTCATAAGCCTTTTTCTTGAAATCACTGAGTATCTTTGGATCATTACACTTGATCCAGCGTGCGGTATACACACTGATCTGGTCATACACCGCTTCGGCCTTATATTCATCGAGTAAGCGAAAAGCGACCACGTCAAATTGTAACACGCCCACCGCGCCAACGATCAAATCGTTATTTTTATGTGGCATAAATACCTGCGTTGCGCCCTCCTCTGATAATTGAGTGAGGCCTTTTTGAAGCTGCTTTGTCTTCAAAGGGTCTTTGAGTCGCACCCGACGAAATAATTCAGGGGCGAAGTGCGGAATTCCGGTGAACTGCAAATCTTCACCTTCAGTAAAGGTATCACCAATTTGAATCGTGCCATGATTATGAAGGCCCAAGATATCCCCTGGGTAAGCCTCTTCGGCAGAAGCACGATCGCCCGCCAAAAATGTCAATGCATCCGAAATACGCACATCTTTGCCAATTCGGGTGTGCTTAATCTTCATCCCTTTCTTGTAGGCACCAGAGCAAACACGCAGAAACGCAATTCGGTCTCGATGCTTAGGATCCATATTGGCCTGAATCTTAAATACAAAGCCTGAAAAATTTTGTTCGGACGGATCAACAGACCGTGTTTCTGTCTCACGAACAATTGGCTTTGGGGCGTGCTCAACAAAGTCATCTAACATCTCACGAACTCCGAAGTTCCCCATGGCCGTGCCGAAAAATACTGGGGTTAATTCACCCGTTAGGAATCGCTCGACCTCGAATTGGGGGGTGGCTTCACGAACAAGCTCAACCTGATCTGCGAAGTCTTGCCACTCAGATCCGAGCAATTCACGCGCCTCGTCCGAATTCAGTCCGTGGATCTTCACATCGTCAGGGATTCGATCACCTTGCCCTTTAACATAGACATGAACCGTATCAGTCCTCAGATGATAGATACCTTTAAAATGCGGGCCCATTCCAATCGGCCACGTCACAGGAGTCGCTTGAATTTTTAAGACGTCTTCAACTTCATCCATTAATTCAATCGGATCACGAATATCACGGTCCAACTTATTCACGAAAGAAACGATCGGCGTGGTCCGCAGACGGCATACTTGCATCAACTTGATGGTGCGGTCCTCAACACCCTTCGCACCATCAAGTACCATGAGCGCTGAATCAACCGCAGTCAATGTTCGATAGGTATCTTCGGAAAAGTCCTCGTGACCGGGCGTATCCAGCAGATTAACCACTCGATCCTTGTAGGGAAACTGCATCACTGAGGTTGTTACTGAGATCCCGCGCTCCTGCTCCATCTGCATCCAATCTGACGTCGCATGGCGCGCGGCTTTGCGCGCCTTGACCGTTCCGGCAACAGAAATAGCATTTCCGAACAGCAACAACTTCTCCGTCATCGTGGTTTTACCCGCATCGGGGTGGGAAATGATTGCAAATGTGCGGCGGACCGCACCTTCCCGTTCAATTTGATTCACAGTGATTCTCGATCAGTGGTCAATGCGCGCGAAGTGTATAGAAGTGTCGCAGAAAGACCAAACTAAGGCTGTTTGACATACCGCCCAGGGGCAACTTCAATCACAGGTCGCAGTCCGCCACCCGGTTGGGGTGGCGTTATATTGGCTCCTGCTTGAGGTAAGAGAAACTGATTCCACGACACCCACCAACTGCCCATGCGCTTTTCAGCTGTTTGTTTATTTGATGGGCTCGCTGCATTTAAAATATAATGGTCATAACGATTATTGGCTGGTGGCGTAATGACGCCGGCATTATGGCCACCCTCACCAAGCACACAGATCGGTTTATTTGAAAACTGTTTGGCTGCCATCATGACACTTTGCCATGGACTAATATCGTCGCTCTCTGCGCCAAAAAGAAAGATGGGGCAGTTGATGGATGCGACATCGATTGACTGGCCGGCGAGCTCTATTGGAGTCCCACCGACCAAACGATTGTTTAGGTACAACTCCTCTAGAATCCACAACACGAGTGATGCGGGTGTCCGTGTTCCATCGCCTAACCAATGCAATAGCGGAAATGGCTTTTCACGCTGACCCAGGACATAGGAATTCAATACCCGACCGAACAACAGATCATGAGGACGCAAGCTTGCAAAGGTTCTCAGCATCAGTTCAGCCGGCAAATAACCCAAATTCGTGAGTGGCTTACGAATCGTATCGATGGTGTTTTTAGAGACCAAATGTCCCAATGGCCCTGGTTCTTGGTAATCAAGCAAAGTAGTCAACAAAGACAGTGAAGCGATACGTTTTTCTCCACGTGCCTCCAACCAAGCCGCGAGGATTGTCGCAATGATCCCACCTGCACAATATCCCATCACCTGCGTCCTCACTCGAGGTAACATGCGGTCGATCTGATCAAGTGCAGCGAGCGCCCCATCCAAGACGTAATGCGTCATCTCGTAAGGCGCAAGCATTTCGGTTGGATTGATCCAACTGATCAAGAAAACGGTGTGGCCCTGATCGACCAGCCAGCGCACCAACGAATACTCACCCGACAGATCAAGGATATAGAAGCGATTGACGAAGGCTGGAATCAATAGCACGGGGTTTTCGTGCACGGAACCTGTACGCGGCCGGTATTGAATCAACTGGAACAACTGATTCTCAAACACCACATCGCCGGGAGTTGCCGCCAGATTTTGCCCGAGAGAAAACGCATCAGGTCGAATCGTGTCAGGAAGTATCGCTCCGGCAAGGATATCTTGACGCCAATTATCGAGACCTTGCTCTAGATTGATTTGTCCTGATCCGATGGTTACCCTCAGTTTGGCAATTAAATCATCAGTCGCTTGCACCTGTCGGATCAACCAAAGAATTTGCGAGCGATTAAAGCCCTCAACCTCAGGAAAGGATACTGTGACCTCATCGAATAATTCGGCCCAGGATAAGTCATCGGATTCAGTATCGAGGAGCGCTTGAATTAGCTTAGGCAACAACTCCGTAGCGAAAACACGGAAACGGTCGGGATCTTCAACCGATAGCGAAGTCAAAAAATGACCGAGTTCAGTGATGCCAGTCGGTTCAAAGAAATTGAGTAACTGTGTCTCGGCATTGAGCCGAGAAAGCCATGCTTGAATCCATTCATGTTGTGACGGGCCTGCGCCCTGTAATCCTTGCAAACAAAGCCCCTCAAACTTTTTGCGCTCGCATTAATTTGTGAGTATGGTTCGTGATGATAATTCACGAAAGCAGGCATTCCCATGCGCACACTGAAGAAATATCCCAACCGCCGTCTCTACGATACGTCTCAGAGCTGTTACGTTACAATTGATAACGTCAGGGATTTAGTCCTCGGGCATGAACGCTTTCGTGTAGTTGACTCTAAATCAGGTGAAGATCTCACTCGCTCGATTTTATTGCAGATCATCATGGAGCAAGAAAACGATTCCGGCGAACATGTATTGACTAACGAAGTACTTCAACATCTGATTCGTTTTTACGGGTCAGGGTTGCAGACTAACATGGCCCACTTTCTCGAACAATCGATTTCATTTTTCTTAAATCAACAAGAAGCAATGCAAGATCAAGTGCGATCTGTCATTGGTGCAAATTCGCCGATTGGCGTTTTCCAGAAAATGGCTGAAGACAATATGAAACTGTGGGAATCAATGTCTCAAACGATGCTCGGTCGAAAGCCTTCAAACAAAGACGAATAACTTTTTTGATGCAACGCACAAAAAACTGTTGACGTTGCACTGCAACATGGTATCTTTTACTCAAATCTTGTGCGACGCACAAAACCATTGAAAGGGGAACGTCTATGTACGCAAAAATGATCGAAGATATGCAGGCAAATATGAAGCAAGCGTTTGACGTGAAGTCATACGAAGGCGCAATGAAGCCGATGACTGACTTGTTCGAAATCAACAAAGCGACTGTTGAAGCATTGGCTGAACAGCAAACTGCACTCGTTAACGAACTTGTTGAAGGTGCGATGGAGCAGGCTAAAGCACTATCGACTGAAAAAGATATGGCTGCTGTTGTTGAATCACAGAAGTCTTACCTCCAAGGTCTTCAAGCTCGCCTAATTGACGCGGCTAAAGCGTCACAGGAAACGCTTGTAAAGAGCCGTGACGAAGCGACTAACATCGTTAAGGGCGCGATCGAGACAGCAACGAAGCACTAGTCGCTTCGATTCTGGAGAAAGAGAGGAACTTCGATTCCTCTTTTTTTTTGCGTGAAACGTACTACCATTATGGGGTTAAAATAAGGAAATCCCCCATGACAGACTTCCGCGCGTTGCGCCTTCACAAAACCGATACTTCCGCTCCAGACATTGCCATCGAACGGTTGACCACAGACGATCTATCAACGGGCAATGTTGTGATTGCCAATGAATTCAGCTCTCTCAATTACAAAGACGCTCTCGCTGTGACAGGAAAGGGTAAAATCATCCGCGACTTTCCGATGATTCCAGGCATTGATGCGGCCGGTACTGTACTTGAGTCAAGCGATCCAAATTTCCGAGAAGGCGAACATGTCATTCTCACAGGGCATGGAGTCGGTGAGACACACACCGGGGGCATGTCGGAACAAGTCAGAGTCCCTGGGTCATACTTGGTCAAAACACCTAAGGCGCTGGACAGTCGTCAAGCGATGCAATTCGGCACAGGTGGACTGACTGGAATGCTTTGTGTCCTCGCACTCCTCGATTCAGGCTTGAAACCTGCTGATGGTCCAATCGCTGTCTCTGGTGCTGGGGGAGGCGTTGGTGGCATCGCAACAACCGTACTATCGACACTCGGATATGAAGTTCACGCAATCACAGGTCGAGAATCAGAGCACGCGAGATTGAAAGCGCTCGGCGCAGCCGAGATACTTAATCGAACAGACTTCGCTCGCGACCCAAAACCGCTGGAAAGTACTCGCTTTGCCGGGGCAATCGACACAGTTGGCGGCCAAGTGCTTGCGACCCTCATTCCACAAATCATGTATAGCGGCGTGATTGCAGCGACCGGCAACGCCGGTGGATTCCAGTTCTCAACGACGGTGTTCCCTTTTATTTTGAGGAATATCCGCTTGCAAGGTGTTGATTCTGTTCATGCACCATCTGAGACCAGGGATCGCGCCTGGCAATTACTGTCAGAGAACGTCACCACCGATCAGTTAGAAGCAAGCACATGCACAATCGGCCTAGAGCAGGTGGTCGATACAGCCGGGAAGCTGATCAATAATGAAGTCTCCGGACGCATCCTGATCGACGTATACGCCTAATATGTTGACTGCGGAGGCTCGCGCGACCGCGCGAGTCATTCAGCAGCAAAGACGTCGACCAGTCTGTTCACAGAATCTCTATCGAACGACATTTTCATTTGTTACTAATATAGCCGTGTCGTCGTTTCTGCCAGCGAGATATCGCGTGCGGTGACACCTTTTGCATCGTGCGACCACCAGTCAACGCGAACCCGACCCCAACTCACCGTAATTTCCGGATGGTGGTCTGCTGCATCCGCCGCCTCGCCAACACGCGAGGCAAACGCCATTGCTCGGGTAAAATCGTCAAATTGAAAGGTTCGAGTCAATACGTAAACTCCTTTCTTGAGTTCCCGACTCCAACCTTGAGGGGCGCGCTCCATCATCACCTCTCTACGCGTTTTTATAGAATCTCTGTCAGCATACCATGGCAAGCTGTGTCTTGAAACGAAAGCCAAGGACGAAGCCAAATGAGCTCACGCAATCAGCCGAGGTTCTTGGCCAAGATTTTTTGCGCCCATTCCTGAGGACCAGTCTGGTGCACGCTAGTTCCTTGTGAATCCACAGCAACTGCCACCGGCATGTCCTCAACGACAAATTCATGAATCGCTTCCATTCCTAGGTCATCAAAGGCGATGATCCGTGACGACTTGATCGCTTGAGCAACCAGATAGGCAGCACCCCCGACAGCCATCAAATAAGCGGCTTGGTGCTTTTTAATTGCCTCGATCGCAATTGGACCACGCTCAGCTTTACCAACCATGGCCAACAGGCCGGTCTGTTCAAGCACTTGATCCGTAAACTTATCCATTCGCGTCGATGTTGTCGGGCCTGCTGGTCCAACAACTTCGTCTCGCACAGGATCTACAGGTCCGACATAGTAGATAACTTTACCTTTGAGATTGACAGGTAATTCCTCACCCTGATTCAGCATATCTACAATTCGTTTATGCGCGGCATCACGACCGGTCAACATCACACCATTCAATAATAGGGTTTCACCCGGTTGCCATGACCTGACCTCGTCATGCGTCAACGTATCTAAATTCACTCGGCGGGCACTTGGGCCAACATCCCAGGTAATTTCCGGCCAATCAGACAATGACGGAGCCTTTTGTAGCGCCGGGCCCGATCCATCCAGAACGAAATGAGCATGACGTGTCGCTGCGCAATTCGGAATCATCGTGACAGGTTTTGATGCCGCATGCGTCGGGTAGTCTTTCACCTTGACATCTAACACTGTCGTTAAACCACCAAGTCCCTGAGCGCCAATGCCCAAATTATTGACTGCATCAAAAATCTCGAGTCTTAACTCTTCAGCCCGTGTTTGTGGACCTCGATCTTGCAATTCGTGAATATTAATTGGATCCATCAACGATTCTTTAGCCATCACAGCGGCCTTTTCAGCGGTACCGCCAACCCCGATACCGAGCATCCCTGGAGGACACCAGCCCGCACCCATTGTCGGTACTGTTTTAACGACCCAATCCGCAATAGAATCCGACGGATCTAACATCACCATCTTCGATTTGTTCTCGGAACCACCGCCTTTGGCTGCAACCTGAACATCGACGGTATCACCCTCGACAATGTCATAGTGAATGACAGCTGGCGTATTATCTTTGGAGTTCTTCCGGGCACCATCTGGATCTTCGAGAATCGAAGCCCGTAGAACATTATCAGGATGGGTATATGCGCGACGCACACCCTCATTGATCATGTCAGAAACCGACATAGTGGAGCCTTCCCAGGACACTTCCATCCCAATTTTGATGAACACTGTCACGATCCCTGTGTCCTGGCAAAGCGGACGCCGGCCAGTCGCAGACATCCTTGAATTAATCAGTATTTGCGCCAGCGCATCTCTCGCGGCCGGTGACTCCTCACGCTCATAGGCTTGATTTACCGCCTGAATAAAATCCACGGGGTGGTAATAGGAGATAAACTGAAGTGCATCTGCGACACTCTCGATCAAATCATCCTGACGAATCACTGTCATCGCATCATCCTCTGCTATTGAGATGAGGCCGAAGCCTACCAGAAGTAACTGAAAAACGTATGCCCATTAAGGCGTAAGTCGAGCTGGTCCATGCAAAATATACACTTCATCCAGACTCAGGCGCTGTTTCTGGTACACTCGCGGTTTGAGTCAATGCTGCCCCTGCGGCTACGAGGATTAATGCAAAACCAGTACAACCGAGACGAACTACTCGCCTGCGCCCACGGTGAATTGTTTGGTGAGGGCAATGCGAAGCTTCCAGCGCCTGATATGCTCATGATGGATCGCATCCTAACAATCACCGAAGACGGCGGACAATTCGGCAAAGGGCATATGCTCGCTGAACTCGATATCGATCCAAGCCTTTGGTTTTTCGATTGCCATTTCCCCGGTGACCCTGTGATGCCGGGATGTCTCGGGCTCGATGCGATGTGGCAACTGGTTGGATTTTTCTTAGGATGGAGCGGACATCCTGGGAAAGGACGCGCACTTGGTGTCGGGGAAGTGAAATTTACCGGACAAATTTTGCCCACATCCACCAAAGTGACATACGAAATCGACATGAAACGTGTCATTGCCCGATCGTTAGTAATGGGATTAGGGGATGGGGTCGTGCGCGTCGATGGTCGCGCGATCTATCATGCCACTGACCTGAAGGTCGGTTTATTTACATCGACCGACGGATTTTAATCAAACGCACGACAAGAAAGGAGTCGGCATGCGTAGAGTAGTGATCACCGGTCTGGGCATTACATCTTGCTTGGGCCTTAATGCAGCATCAGTCACTGAAAGCCTAATGCAAGGTCGCTCGGGCATATCATCAAATCCGACGTACACCGAAATGGGCATGCGTAGTCAGATTTCAGGATCGATCGATCTTGATCTCTCTGAACACATCGATCGTAAATTGCTCCGCTTCATGGGAAACGCCGCTGCCTATGCCTATCTGTCATTGCAGCAAGCAATCAATGATGCCGGTCTCGAAGCATCCGATGTGACCAATCCGAGAACTGGTCTGGTGATGGGTTCAGGTGGTGCATCATCACAGAGCCAAGTCGAAGCAGCAGATATCCTAAGAGAGCGTGGCGTGAAACGAGTTGGTCCTTATCGAGTCACGCAAACAATGGGCTCGACAGTCTCAGCAAATCTCGCGACAGCATTCCAAATCAAAGGGATTAATTACTCGATGTCATCTGCATGCTCGACGAGCTTGCATTGCATGGGTAATGCCATGGAGCAAATCCAGCTTGGAAAACAAGATATTGTTTTCGCAGGGGGTGGTGAGGAAGAACATTGGACCCTGTCATGTCTATTCGACGCGATGGGTGCTCTTTCCTCAAAATATAACGAAACCCCTGAAAAAGCATCACGTGCATATGATGCAAATCGCGATGGCTTTGTAATCGCCGGAGGTGGTGGCGCATTGGTCCTCGAAGAATATGAACATGCGAAAGCACGGGGTGCTAAAATTTATGCCGAAATCGCGGGCTACGGCGCAACAAGTGATGGCGCAGACATGGTCGCTCCGTCAGGCGAAGGCGCGATTCGCTGCATGCAACTCGCGACTGAAGGCGTTGAGGGCCCTATTGACTACATCAATGCCCACGGCACATCCACGCCTGCTGGCGATATCGTCGAGCTCAACGCGATCAAAACTGTCTTTGGTCAAAATGCACCTATCATTGGCTCGACCAAATCATTATCCGGTCATTCACTTGGGGCAGCCGGAGTTCAAGAAGCGATCTATTCAATATTAATGATGCAACATGATTTTATTGCCGCATCAGCCAATATTGAAACGCTTGATCCGGGCGCTGATGGAATGCCGATTGCTCTTCAACGCGTCCATCAACCGATCAATACCATCTTGTCGAATTCATTTGGATTTGGCGGAACCAATGCGTGCATGACGTTCCAGAAACTCAGCTGATGAAGCTCTATTCATCAGCGCCCTCTCCGTTTGGTCGAAAAGTAAAAATCACAGCCCATCTGACAGGGCTGTTTGATCAGATTGAGGTGGTGAATATCGATGGAAGCGATCCTCAAAGCGCCACGCTGAATCCAAATCCACTGAACAAGATACCGGCGCTCGAACTCGATTCCGGACAGCTTATTGTTGATTCCAAAGTGATCTGTGAATACTTGATCAAACAATCAGGACGCCGTGAGCTCTTACCGGAACACCTGCGTGTTGATTTATTAAGCCGGGCAGCATTGGCTGATGGAATCACTGAAGCGGCGCTTTTGATGGTTTATGAGCGTCGGTTTCGAACAGAATCACAAATCAACACAAACTGGCTAATACGTCAAAATCAAAAGGTACTTGGTGGCCTCCAGTGGTTTACGGACAACCTCACTGAGATCGTTGCCACACCAACGATTGATCAAGTGGGCTTGGCTGTTACCCTAGGCTATCTCGATTTTCGTTTCTCTGGGGAATGGCGAACCCGATTTACCGATCTTGCCCTGTGGCTGACCCAGTTCCAGCAGATGGTTCCTGGATATCAACTGACTGATCCTCAAGCGCATGCTTAGCTTGTAGCATCTTTTCGCGCAAGCTCTGTTGGCGTCGCAATACAGTTTTCCGCTTTTTCAGCCGCAAAATCCGCTGACGGACCACAGAACCTGAATCAAACCGCCGCATATTTCGCTCCTTCTCTTGCATAGTGGCGTTCAACTGTTTCCGCCAACTCTTGCCTCCATGGTCTGGGTTTGATGCCGAAGGTATACAGAAGCTTACGTGTCGACAATACCAATCGGCGAGGCCGCTCTGCACGGCCATTAATAGACTGTCCCGATATTCCAACGATCTCCTCGACAGCTAAGTCTTCAAATTGACGCGCTTGTGCAATGACACATTCGCCGAGTTCCATCCAAGATGCGTCACCCTGGCATCCGACATGATAGACACCGTAAGCACCTGCACCTGCATGCAATTGATCAATCACAGCACTAATCACTCGGCCGATATCATAAATGGACGTCGGGCAACCGCGCTCATCCTGAATCATTGGTAACTCTGACTCAATCCGTGCGCGGTCCAAAAGATTGGTCACAAAACTATTACCGCTGGGAGCAAATAGATGAGACATACGCAAAATGATGTGCTGGTCCAACAAATTCTCAATATCACGCTCTGCCTCGAGACGAGTTTGACCGAAAAGATTCAGTGGATTGGGGGCATCATCTTCGAAATACGCAATATCTTTTTGACCATCGAAAATATAGTCGGTCGACAGTTGAATCAGCGTTGCGTCAAACTCACGACAAGCGATTGCCAGGCTAACGGGTAAATCATGGTTAATTTGTCGGCATTCTGTCGGATCACCTTCCGCGCGATCGACACCTGACTCGACCATACAATTCATAACGAAATCAGGTCGACGCATTCGAATCGCTTCAAAAATCTCTCGATCATCAGCTAAGTTCATTGAGGTCGGCAGACTAATTCGTTGCTGTCCGCCACTTGCATCTGTCTCTAAGAATGCTGCGGCAAGACTGGTATCCTCACCAACGACTAAAACGCGAGCCCGAGGAAAACGATGATCGGACTCATCGTCGAAGCTCGCGACCCTAGAACGGGATTTCGTCATCGACATTTGGATCAGGCATTGGCTGACTCACAGGTTGCGGAGCAGCCTGTTGCAGGGGAGCTGGAGCACTTTGAGGGCGCGACTGCATCGGAGCCTGCGTGCCCAAGTCACTGTCACCTCGACCGTCTAGCATCATCATCTCACGACCAACAATTTCTGTTGCATACCGCTTTTGACCATCCTGCTCCCACGAACGCGTTCGCAGACTGCCCTCGATATAAATGCGTGATCCTTTACGCAGATACTGCCCACAAATCTCAGCCAAGCTGTCAAAACAAACCACTCGATGCCACTCGGTACGTTCCTGCTTTTCGCCACTGTTACGATCGCGCCAAGAGTCGGTCGTTGCTATACTCAAGTTCGCAACCTGGCTGCCTGATGGCAGTGCTTTCATTTCCGGATCGTTACCGAGATTTCCAATCAATGTGACTTTGTTGACTGAACGCGCCATGAATTCTTCCTATGTGAAAAGTACCATTACTAGACTGTAATGTAGCATGGACACCTATCTGTCAGCGACCACCGAACCTATCTGTGCGAGTGTTCCGAGTTTTCGCATTGAATCGATACATTAAAACCCTATCAAAAGGTACACTGGCTCTTTTGTCACAAGTAAAGACGGACCGCTGTGGACTCGATACAAATTCGTGGGGCGCGAACCCACAACTTAAAGAATATTCATCTGGATCTCCCGCGCGACAAACTGATTGTAATCACCGGTCTGTCTGGTTCAGGTAAGTCTTCACTTGCCTTCGATACACTCTATGCTGAAGGCCAACGACGCTATGTTGAATCGCTGTCTGCATATGCAAGACAGTTCTTATCGATGATGGAAAAGCCCGACATTGACCATATCGAAGGCCTTTCTCCAGCGATTTCAATTGAACAGAAATCAACGAGCCATAATCCCCGCTCGACAGTCGGAACGATCACTGAAATCTACGATTATCTAAGACTGCTCTACGCGAGAGCTGGTGAACCTCGTTGTCCAGATCATGATTTAAGTCTTGAGGCACAAACAGTCAGCCAAATGGTTGATCAGGTACTCGCTCTTCCCGAAAGTTCAAAAATCTTAGTACTTGCACCAATGATTAGTAACCGTAAAGGAGAGCATCTTCACATTTTTCAAGAGCTCAAATCTCAAGGATTTATTCGCGTTCGGGTAAACGGGCTAGTCGTCGATTTAGATGAAGCTCCCGCACTCGATAAAAAGAAAAAACACTCGATCGATGCTGTGGTTGACCGGTTAAAAGTGGACGAGTCACAACGTCTTCGTTTAGCCGAATCCATCGAAACAGGTCTGACCTTGTCCGACGGTCAAATAATCATCCAGTCAATGGACGACGCTTTCGAGCCTTTGATATTTTCATCGAAGTTTGCCTGCTCAGTCTGTGGATACTCGATACCTGAACTAGAACCGCGAATCTTTTCATTCAATAGTCCATTCGGAGCCTGTCAGACCTGCGATGGTTTGGGTGTGCACCAATATTTTGATCCTGATCGATTGATCGTCGATCCTGAACTTTCCTTGTCGTCAGGCGCAATCAAAGGATGGGATCGGCGAAGCATGTACTACTATCACTTGCTCAAGTGCATCGCACGACACTACGGATTCAGCGTCGACACCGAATGGCAAGGTTTATCTGAATATCACCAACACAAAGTTCTTTACGGCTCCGATTCTGAATCGATTGATTTCAGCTACGTATCGGACCGAGGCCGTGAAGTGATTAAGAATCACCCATTTGAGGGTGTGATTCGTAATCTCGAGCGTCGTTACAAAGAAACAGACAGCCAATCGCAACGCGACGAGCTCGCAAAACTCATGACACACGCTCCTTGCCCTGATTGCGGAGGCTCTCGCCTCAACATTGCGGCGCGTAATGTATTTATTGATGAGACTCGACTACCAGAACTCGTCAAACTACCCATCGGTGAGTGCTATACATTTTTTGATTCCCTGAACCTTCCGGGAAGACGTCAAGAAATTGCGGACAAGATTCTCAAAGAGATACAGGCTCGCCTTGGCTTTTTGGTCAATGTCGGGCTTGATTATTTATCACTGGATCGAAGCGCTGAGACACTATCCGGTGGAGAAGCACAACGTATTCGGCTAGCCAGTCAAATTGGTGCCGGACTCGTTGGCGTCATGTATATCCTTGACGAGCCATCGATT
The DNA here is from genome assembly GCA_902594275.1 of uncultured Litorivicinus sp. Lineage (GTDB taxonomy): Bacteria > Pseudomonadota > Gammaproteobacteria > Pseudomonadales > Litorivicinaceae > HIMB30. Next base: position 60,925 of record CACJLQ010000002.1, on the reverse strand, counting down.
GGACTTCATCAGCGAGACAATGAACGTCTGCTGAACACACTGTTTCACTTGAGAGATCTGGGTAACACGGTCATTGTGGTTGAACACGATGAAGACGCAATGAGAAGCGCTGACTACCTCGTTGATATTGGTCCTGGCGCTGGAGTCCATGGTGGAAAGATCGTTGCTGCTGGAACACCTCAAGAGGTAATCAAGAATCAGCAGTCAGTTACGGGGCAGTACCTGTCTGGCCGTAAGGAAATTGCAATACCAGTCAAGCGTCATACGAAAGGGCTTCATCATCTGACCATTGAAGGGTGCACCGGAAATAATCTACAACGTATCACATTAAATCTTCCGTTAGGCCTATTAACCTGCATCACGGGAGTCTCTGGCTCTGGAAAATCGACATTAATCAATCGAACCCTGTACCCACACACCGCAAAGGTGTTGAACAAAGCCAATACGCTGAAATCGGCCCCGTTTGAACATTGCCATGGGATTCATGAACTCGACAAAGTCGTCGATATCGATCAAAGCCCAATTGGACGAACACCACGCTCCAACCCGGCAACTTATACCGGGCTGTTTACGCCAATTCGTGAAATCTTTGCCGAAACTCAAGAGGCACGCTCCCGGGGTTACAGCCCGGGCCGTTTCTCTTTTAACGTCAAAGGCGGCCGCTGTGAAACTTGCCAGGGTGATGGGCTGATAAAGGTCGAGATGCACTTTCTCCCAGATATTTATGTTCCATGCGATACCTGTAAAGGTCTTCGGTATAACCGAGAAACCCTCGATATTGTCTATAAGGGCAAATCAATTCGCGACATTCTCGAAATGACAGTTGAAGATGCCCGGGAGTTCTTTGATGCCATTCCAACGCTTGCTCGCAAATTACAAACGCTAGTTGATGTCGGACTGTCATACCTGAAGCTCGGACAGTCCGCGACCACATTATCAGGTGGCGAAGCACAGCGCGTTAAACTCGCTCGTGAACTGTCGAAGCGAGATACCGGTCGGACACTGTATATCCTGGATGAGCCGACAACGGGACTTCATTTCGAAGATATCAAGCAACTACTCGCTGTCCTGCACCGACTTCGTGATCATGGCAACACGGTCGTCGTAATTGAACACAACCTTGACGTCATCAAAACCGCGGACTGGATTATCGATTTAGGTCCTGAAGGTGGCTCTGGAGGTGGGCACATTATTGTTGAAGGGACTCCTGAGGAAGTGGCTCAATCACCCAGCTCGCATACGGGACGATTTCTCAAACCTCTCCTAGAACGAAAAAAGAGCGCCTAAGCGCTCTTTCCATGTGTTGAGACGCACAGCGACTATCGCCGGCTCTCAAGTCTGGGATCACTTCGTGTCAGCGACGATCTCAGGACGGTCGACAAGCTCGACAATCGCCATTGGGGCTGCATCACCAGCACGAAATCCGCACTTCAAAATACGCATGTATCCGCCAGGACGTTCCTGATAACGGGGACCGAGCTCCGCGAACAATTTACCAACCGCTGAATCGTTACGTAACCGTCTAAATGCTAGGCGACGGTTCGCTACTGAGTCGTTCTTCGCCAATGTAATCAAGGGCTCTGCAACACGACGGAGTTCCTTCGCTTTTGGCAATGTCGTCTTGATGACCTCATGCTCAATCAACGAAGCTGTCATGTTCGAAAACATCGCCTTCCGATGGCTGCTTGTACGATTCAGTTTTCTTCCGCTTTTCAAATGACGCATGGTCTATTCTCGCTTCTCAAAGACACCGTCTCACGACGGGTCGGTCTAACTTAGGCGCTTTCTTCGCGCGCAAATCCTGCTGGTGGCCAGTTCTCAAGACGCGAGCCTAGCGACAAACCACGCGAAGCCAACACATCTTTGATCTCTGTTAATGATTTCTTACCGAGGTTCGGAGTTTTCAATAACTCAACTTCAGTCCGCTGAACAAGATCACCAATGTAATAAATGTTTTCCGCTTTTAAGCAGTTCGCGGAACGGACAGTCAACTCGAGATCGTCCACTGGACGCAATAAGATCGGATCAATTTCATCCTTCTGCTCGTCTTCAGGAGTCGCCTGAGGTCCTTCGAATTCGACGAAAACAGAGAGTTGTTGCTGCAGCAAAGTCGCAGCACGACGGATCGCCTCTTCGGCATCCAACGTACCATCGGTTTCAAGATCAATTACCAATTTGTCAAGGTCAGTACGCTGTTCAACTCGGGCGCTTTCAACCACATACGAGACACGACGTACTGGACTGTATGTTGCATCTAAACGTAATGCGCCGATTGTACGAGTCTCTTCGTCTTCTTCACGCTCGCTTGCCGCCTCATAGCCAAGGCCACGTGCCACAATCGCCTCAATCTGCACAGAGCCACGCCCTGAAACTGTTGCGATGTGCTGCTCTGGGTTTGCGATCTCAACGTTCTGTGGCAATTCAAAGTCGCCAGCGGTAACAAAACCTTCACCTGAGTGATTCAGGCGTATTGTTGCCACACCATCGCGACCTTCCAGCGCGACGGCAACTTTTTTCAAATTCAAAAGAATCTCGATGACATCCTCTTTGATGCCTTCGATTTCTGAGTACTCGTGGGCAACACCGTCGATTTTTGCTTCAATAATCGCGCATCCTGGCATTGACGACAGCAAGATGCGGCGGAGTGCATTACCTAAGGTGTGGCCGTAGCCGCGCTCAAGAGGCTCAAGAATAATTTTTGAGCGTCCGGGAGCTACCTCCTGGACCTGAATCTGACGCGGTGTCAGCAGTTCCAATGACGACATACTGTCTCCTAATAATGTGGTTTACTTCGAGTACAACTCGACGATCAGGTTTTCGTTGATGTCCTGCGATAGATCTTGACGCTCTGGAAGCATCTTGAACGTTCCCTCCATCTTGGAGGAGTCAACATCAACCCAAGGAACGTCTGCACGCTGACCAGCGAGTTCGAGCGCAGCGCGGACACGCAGTTGGCCCTTCGCCTTTTCGCGAACACTGATCACATCACCCGGCCTCACCTGATAAGACGGAATATTCAATACTTTGCCATTCACCATAATCGACCGATGGCTTACAATCTGACGCGCTTCCGCACGTGTTGAGCCAAAGCCCATCCTGTAAACAACATTGTCTAAACGACATTCGAGAAGCTTCAGCAGGTTTTCACCTGTTGAACCACGCAGACGCGACGCCTCTTTGTAATAGTTACGAAACTGCTTCTCAAGCACGCCGTAGATCCGACGTACCTTCTGCTTTTCGCGTAACTGCAGACCATAGTCCGACAAGCGACTACGTGCTGCACCATGCATTCCTGGTCTAGTCTCCAGATTGCACTTTGAATCCATTGAACGGACGCCGCTCTTCAGGAACAAGTCAGTTCCTTCGCGACGTGCTAACTTACAAGTTGGTCCGATGTAACGTGCCATTCCTCTAACTCTCCTTAGACGCGGCGCTTTTTCGGCGGACGACAGCCGTTATGCGGAATCGGCGTGACGTCAGTGATATTTGTTACCTTGAGTCCTACAGCATTTAGAGCACGTACTGCACTCTCGCGTCCAGGTCCAGGACCTTTCACCATCACATCAACTGATTTCAGACCGAATTCCTGCGCAGCAGTAGCCGCACGCTCGCTTGCTACCTGCGCAGCAAATGGTGTTGATTTACGTGAACCACGGAATCCAGATCCGCCGGCTGTCGCCCATGAAAGAGCGTTACCCTGACGATCAGTGATCGTGATAATGGTGTTGTTGAACGAGGCGTGAATGTGAACAACGCCTTCAACAACCTGCTTTTTGACCTTTTTACGCGATGCGTTACGTTGTGTCGCCATCAGAATTCCTTACTTACGAATCGGCTTGCGTGGGCCCTTACGAGTCCGCGCGTTTGTCTTTGTACGCTGTCCACGTACTGGCAGACTGCGGCGATGACGAATACCACGGAAACAACCGAGGTCCATCAGACGCTTGATATTCATTGACACTTCACGACGAAGGTCACCTTCCACGTCAAATTTGCCAACCTCTGTACGAAGCATTTCCAATTGCTCTTCGGATAACGAAGAAACTTTGGCCGACTCTGCGATCCCTGTTGCTTTACAGATCGCTTGAGCGCGAGTTTGACCAATCCCGAAAACATACTGCAGTGAAATCACTGTGTGCTTGTTGTCTGGGATGTTAACGCCGGCAATACGTGCCATTCTTAACTCTCCAAATTCATGAACCGGTCGCACCGACTCTCGAAAATTACAAGGCGCAAAATTCTATTGATTTCAACAGAAAATCTCAACCCCTTTCTTATATTAACCTTGGCGCTGCTTGTGCCGAGGATCCGTACAAATAACGCGTACTGAGCCGTTACGACGAATAATTCGACAATTCCGACAGATCTTTTTTACTGACGCACGTACTTTCATTTCAAAGCTCCCAATGCCCATCTAACGGAGTAACCCGCCCGAGCCATACCCTTTCAAATTCGATTTTTTCATTAATGACTCATATTGCCGACTCATAAGGTGCGATTGCACTTGCGACATAAAATCCATGACAACAACAACAACAATCAAAAGTGATGTGCCGCCGAAATAGAATGGCGCGTTGAAACTGACGACCAAACTTTGCGGAAGTAGCGACACGGCTGCGATGTAAGCCGCGCCCCAAAACGTCAATCGGCTCATCACTTTGTCAATGTAATTGGCTGACTGCTCTCCCGGACGAATCCCTGGAATGAACGCACCAGACTTTTTCAAATTGTCTGCCACATCGCGTGGATTAAAGACCAACGCAGTGTAGAAATAACAGAAGAATACAATCCCAACTGTGAACAGCAGATAATACAGCGGTTGGCCGGGCCCTAATGCCAAACTCACATCTTGCAACCATTCCATCCCTTCACCTTGACCAAACCACTGCCCGATCGAGGCTGGGAACAACAGGAGACTCGATGCGAAGATCGGTGGGATTACGCCAGCCATGTTAATTTTCAATGGTAAATGCGACTGCTGAGCCGCAAACACTTTATTACCTTGCTGACGACGCGCGTAATTCACTGTAATACGGCGTTGCGCGCGCTCCATAAAGACGACAAATGCAACTACCCCAACCGCAATAATCGCAATCGCTAACAGGCCAAGAATATTTAAGTCACCCTGGCGAGCCGCTTCAGCCGATTGGCCAATCGCTCCCGGGAGACCGGCCACAATACCGGCAAATATCAATAAGCTAATTCCGTTCCCAATCCCTTTTTCCGTCACTTGTTCGCCAAGCCACATCAAAAAGACTGATCCAGAAACGAAGGTCACGACAGCCACGAAATGGAAATGAAAATCGTTCGTGAACGCGATGCCTTGCCCAGCAAGGCCCATCGCAACACCAATTGACTGCACCGTTGCCAAGAACACTGTCCCATAGCGCGTGTACTGCGTGATTTTCCGACGCCCGGCTTCACCTTCTTTTTTCAACGCCTCAAGTGATGGCACGACCGCAGTCAGCAGCTGCATCACAATCGACGCTGAAATGTAAGGCATGATTCCAAGTGCGAGAATCGACATCCGCTCTAACGCGCCACCAGAGAACATATTGAACAGACTCAGGATTGTGCCTTGAGACTGCTCAAATAAATCCGCCAGTCGATCAGGATTGATACCTGGGACCGGGATGTGTGCACCAATTCGATACACAACAACCGCAATCACAACGAAGCGAAGACGAGCCCATAGCTCTGTCAGTCCGCCTCCCGATGCACCTGGAGTCGCCATGCTTATGCTTCGACCTTGCCACCAGCCGCTTCAACTGCAGCTCGAGCACCTTTAGTGATCTTCAGGCCTTTCACAGTCATCGCGCGAGTGATTTCACCAGCCAAAATGATTTTCACATCCTTGATGTTTTCACCAATGAGACGTGCCTGACGCAATGCCTCCATAGTGACTTCATCACCTTGGATCTTGTTCAGTTCAGCCAAACGAATCTCGTCACGAGTGAGGCTCTTTCTTGAAGTAAAACCAAACTTTGGCAGACGACGCTGCAAAGGCATTTGACCGCCTTCGAAACCTGGCTTCACTGAACCACCTGAACGTGACTTCAAACCTTTATGACCACGACCACCAGTCTTACCCAGACCAGAACCGATACCACGGCCAACGCGCTTCTTAGCAGTGCGTGAGCCTGGAGCCGGAGATAAGCCATTCAAACGCATTATGCTTCTCCCTCTAAACGTACCAGGTAGCTGATCTTATTGATCATCCCACGTACGCTCGGTGTATCTTCAACTTCGACAGTCTGATGCATGCGCTTCAAACCAAGACCCTGGACACACAACTTGTGCTTTGGATTTTGACGAATTGGGCTACGCACCAATGTCACTTTCAACATTTTCTTTTTCGCCATGTCTCTAATCCTTAGCCGAGAATTTCTTCGACAGATTTGCCACGACGAGCCGCAACGTCTTCAGGAGATTGCATCTCTGACAACGCTTTGATTGTTGCACGAACCACGTTTGCTGGGTTCGTCGAGCCGTAACACTTCGCCAAGACATTCTGGACACCGGCGATTTCAAGAACTGCGCGCATCGCACCACCAGCAATAACACCAGTACCCTGTGAGGCAGGCTGCATGTAGACCTTCGCAGATCCGTGTGCCGCTTTGGTTGGGTATTGGATTGTGTCGCCGTCGAGTTTCACAGAAACCATATTACGACGTGCTGATTCCATCGCCTTTTGAATAGCAGCTGGAACTTCGCGCGCTTTACCGCGGCCATATCCAACCTTGCCGTTACCGTCGCCTACAACCGTGAGTGCGGTGAAGCTAAAAATCCGGCCACCCTTGACAACCTTGGCAACCCGATTCACCTGAACCAGCTTTTCCTGCAGATCACCCTGCTGCTGTGTTTCTACTTTTGCGTTCATCGGATCCCCTTAAAACTCAAGTCCACCTTCACGAGCCGCATCAGCCAAAGCTTTAACACGACCGTGATAACGGAAACCAGAACGGTCGAAAGCAACCGCCTGAATTCCTTTTTCCTTCGCACGTTTAGCAATACGCTTGCCGACTTCTGCAGCCGCTTCTACGTTGCCACCACTTTTTGCACGAAGGTCCTTATCGAGTGTTGATGCAGTACAAATCACATTCGATCCGTCACCAGAAATAATCTGAGCGTAGATATGACGTGGCGTACGATGCACGCACAAACGACTCGCGTTCAACTCGCGCATTTTGGCGCGTGCACGGCGAGCGCGACGCAATCGGGCTTTTTTCTTGTCCATCATGTCGGCTATCCTTACTTCTTCTTCGCTTCTTTACGACGTACATACTCATCGGAGTAACGTACACCCTTGCCTTTGTAGGGCTCTGGTGGACGATGCGCACGAATCTCTGCAGCAACCTGACCAAGCAACTGCTTATCTGCTGACTTCAGCACGATTTCAGTTTGACTTGGCGTTTCTGCAGTCACACCTTGTGGCAGGTTGTAAACGACTGGATGTGAGAAACCGAGGGTCAAATTGATCGCTGATCCCTGAACCTGCGCACGATAACCGACACCGATGAGCGTCAACTTTTTCTCAAAGCCTGAAGCAACACCAGTCACCATGTTGTTAACGATTGCACGTGCTGTACCAGCTTGCGCCCAACCATCTGATGCACCCTCACGTGGCTCAAACGTCAGAACATTTTCCGCCTGATTGACGGCGACTGCATCGTTTAGGGAGACCGACAATGTGCCGTTCTTTCCTTTCACTGTTACGTCCTGACCTGCGATGTTAACGTCAACACCGGATGGCAATTCGATCGGAGCTTTTGCAATACGAGACATCAATAGCTCCTTAAAATACGGTGCAGAGCACTTCGCCACCGATACCGGCTTTGCGCGCTTCGCGGTCAGTCATCAAGCCTTTTGAGGTCGATATGATCGCAACACCGAGACCGCCCTGGACTTTAGGAAGAGTCTCTTTACCTTCATAACGACGCAAACCAGGACGGCTTGAACGTTTAATTTCACGAATTACTGGGCGTCCCTCGTAATAGCGAAGATCAACAGTCAGTGTTGATTTAACATCTGCTTCATCGACCTTGAAGCCACCCAAAAATCCTTCGTCAGCGAGTACCCGGGCGAGTGCAACCTTCTGTTTTGAAGAAGGCATAGAGACGGCAGTCTTACCTGCCATTTGCCCGTTACGGATGCGAGTGAACATATCCGCCAAAGTATCTTGCATACTCATTTTCTAAATCACTCCTTACCAGCTGGCCTTCTTGAGACCAGGAACTTCACCGCGCATCATCGTTTCTCGCAGCTTGATCCGGGACAGGCCAAACTTGCGGTAAACCGCGTGTGGACGACCAGTCACACGACAACGACGCTGTAAACGAACAGCTGACGCGTCACGGGGCATTTTCTGCAGCTTCTGCTGCGCATCCCACAATTCTTCATCTGTCGCGTTTGGATTTGCGATCGTCGCTTTCAATTCCGCACGCTTTGCTGCAAACCGAGCGACAGTCTTTTGACGCTTCAGCTCACGCTCTTTCATTGATTTCTTAGCCACCTAACGCTCCTCAGTTACGGAATGGGAAGTTAAACGCCTTCAAAAGCGCCTTACCTTCCTCGTCAGTCTCAGCAGATGTTGTAATCGTGATATCGAGACCACGGATCGCATCCACTTTGTCATAATCGATTTCAGGAAACATGATCTGCTCACGCACACCCATGGAGTAGTTTCCACGGCCATCAAACGATTTGCTGTTCATGCCGCGGAAGTCACGAATCCGTGGAATCGAGATCGCAATCAAACGATCCAAGAATTCCCACATGTACTCACCACGCAGAGTGACCTTACAACCGATCGGCCAACCGTCACGGATCTTAAAGCCCGCAATTGATTTGCGTGCTTTAGTCACCACCGGCTTTTGACCAGCGATCGCCATCATGTCACGTACTGCGTTTTCGATCTGCTTCTTATCCGCAACTGCCTCACCAACACCCATGTTGAGGGTGATTTTCTTGACGCGTGGCACTTGCATCACGTTCTTGTACGCAAACTCTTCGAGGAGTTCAGGTACAACTTTTTCTTTGTAGACTTGTTGTAGTCTCGCCATGGCTTATATCTCGCTCCTAGGCGCAGGGGCTTATGCCCCGACTTCCTTACCAGTGGACTTAAACACCCGTACTTTGGTGCCATCCTCGTTTACACGAAAACCAACGCGTTCTGCTTTGTCGTTTTCAGGATTGAACAGTGCAACGTTGGAGATGTGAAGCGGAGCCTCTTTCTCAACAATGCCGCCCTGCTTTCCAAGCATCGGATTTGGCTTCATATGCTTTTTAATCAGGTTGATGCCTGACACCAATACGCGGTTATCAGGGCGCACTTGCAATACTTTGCCGCGGCGACCCTTATCTTTTCCCGCGATTACCACGACTTCATCATCGCGACGAATCTTTGCTGACATCGATTTGCCCCTTACAACACTTCAGGTGCAAGTGAGATGATTTTCATAAACCTCTCGCTTCGCAATTCGCGCGTCACTGGTCCGAAAATACGCGTACCAATTGGCGCTAAGTTCGTGTTCAAAAGAACGGCCGCGTTACCGTCAAATTTGATCAATGAACCATCTTGGCGACGCACACCACTCCGGGTGCGAACAACCACAGCGTTCATGACCTGGCCTTTCTTCACTTTACCGCGAGGAATCGCTTCTTTGACCGTGACTTTGATAATGTCGCCGATCCGGGCATAGCGACGCTTAGAGCCACCGAGTACCTTGATACACATCACCCGACGCGCACCTGAGTTATCGGCTACCTCAAGCATACTTTCTGCTTGAATCATGATTCCCCTCCATTAAACCTGAACTGCACGCTCAGTGATCTCAACGAGTCGATACGCTTTCGATTTGGAAAGCGGACGACACTCAGAAATAGTGACTGTGTCACCAATCTGACAATCGTTGTTCTCATCATGAGCAGCAATCTTCGAGGAGCGCTTCACGTACTTGCCGTACAGTGGATGCTTCTCGAAACGCTCTACCAATACACTGATGGTTTTGTCACCTTTATTTGAGACAACCTTTCCACTCAGGGTACGAACCATTTTTGCTGTGTCGGTCATGCCGCTACCTCCTTCTGCGCGATCACTGTCTTGATGCGCGCGATGTCACGACGGACTTGGCCTAGCAGATGTGTTTGTGCAAGCTGACCTGTGGCTTTCGCCATGTTCAGGTTGAACTGCTCACGACGAAGCGTAAGCAACTCATCCTTCAGCTCAGCAACGCTTTTTTCACGTAACTCTGATGCTTTCATTACATTACCGTCCGACTAACAAACGTGGTCTTGAATGGAAGTTTTGCGGCCGCGAGTGTAAATGCCTCACGCGCAATCTCTTCAGACACTCCTTCAATTTCATACAAAACACGGCCTGGTTGAATCTGGCACACCCAATATTCAACTGAACCTTTACCCTTACCCTGACGCACTTCGAGAGGCTTCTGGGTGATTGGCTTATCAGGAAACACCCGAATCCATAACTTACCGCCACGTTTAACGCGACGCGTAATGGTTCGACGGGCTGCCTCAATCTGACGAGCCGTCATACGACCGCGGCCGGTCGCTTTCAGAGCAAATTCACCAAAGCTCACTTTGGAGCCGCGCTCTGCGAGACCGCGGTTGCGGCCTTTTTGCATCTTGCGGAATTTCGTCCGTTTCGGTTGCAGCATCGTCGTCTTCCCTTAGCGAGCAGCTTTCGCACGAGCCTGTTCACGGCTAGCACGAACTGCTTCAATTCCACCAAGAATCTCACCTTTGAAGATCCACACTTTGATACCGATCACGCCATATGTGGTGTGCGCCTCATATGTTGAGTAGTCGATATCTGCACGCAACGTGTGCAGTGGGACACGACCTTCGCGATACCACTCTGTCCGCGCGATTTCAGCACCACCCAAACGACCTGAAACCTGAACTCGAATCCCCTCAGCACCAGCACGCATTGCATTTTGAACCGCACGCTTCATCGCACGACGGAACATCACACGACGCTCCAACTGGCCTGCGATGTTTTGCCCGACCAGGCGCGCATCAAGCTCAGGCTTTCTGATCTCTTCGATGTTGATCTGGACTGGAATACCCATCATCTGCGTCAACTCTTTGCGAAGCGCTTCGACATCTTCGCCTTTCTTACCGATGACGATTCCTGGACGCGCTGTCTGCAAGGTGACGCGTGCATTTTGTGCTGGACGCTCGATCAAGATTTTTGATACTTGTGCATTCTTCAGTTTCGCATCAAGGAACTGACGAACCTTGATGTCATCAAATAATTTGTCTGCATAATCACCACGCTCGGCATACCAAACCGATGAGTGATCCTTCGTAATCCCGAGGCGGATGCCATTCGGGTGAACTTTCTGACCCATAGTGCTCCTCCTCAGGCCTGTCCAACTTTGACGGTGATATGGCAGGTCCGCTTAAAAATGCGGTCTGCACGACCTTTCGCTCGTGGGCGAATACGCTTCATCGTCATACCTTCATCAACGAACACTGTTGTGACTTTCAAGTCATCCACATCAGCACCTTCGTTATGCTCTGCATTTGCAATTGCACTCTCAAGAACCTTCTTGACGATGTGCGCTGCTTTTTTCGTTGAAAAATTCAGCGTATTAAGAGCTTCCTCAACGTGTTTACCGCGGATTTGATCCGCGATAAGGCGCGCCTTCTGAGCAGAAAGTCGAGCGCCTTTTAAATGTGCTTGTACTTCATTCATAGCGACACCTAATCCTTAACGCTTCGACTTTTTGTCAGCGACGTGACCGCGGTAATTTCGCGTAACTGCGAACTCACCCAACTTGTGACCAACCATGTCTTCGTTGATCAAAACAGGAACATGTTGTTTTCCGTTATGAACAGCGATGGTCAACCCCACCATGTTTGGAAGAATCATCGAACGACGCGACCAAGTCTTAATTGGACGACGATCATTCGCCTCGGCTGCCGCCTCGACCTTCTTCAGAAGGTGGAGATCGACGAATGGGCCTTTTTTCAATGAACGTGGCATCTATCTCTCTCCTTACTTACCGCGACGGCGTACAATCATCTTATCGGTACGCTTGTTCTTGCGAGTCTTGTAACCCTTGGTCGGCATACCCCATGGTGAAACCGGGTGACGGCCACCTGATGTGCGACCTTCGCCACCGCCATGCGGGTGGTCAACCGGGTTCATCACGACACCACGAACTGTTGGACGAACACCTCTCCAACGCTTCGCTCCGGCTTTACCGAGCTGACGTAGGCTGTGCTCTCCGTTTGATACTTCGCCGAGTGTTGCACGGCATTCCGCGAGAACTTTACGCATCTCACCAGAACGCAGGCGCAATGTTGCGTGACGACCTTCACGAGCAACTAATTGAACTGATGCACCGGCCGAACGCGCGATCTGCCCGCCCTTACCTGGCTTCAATTCGACACAATGGATCACTGAACCAACAGGGATGTTGCGAAGCGGGAGACAACTACCAACTTTAATTGGCGCGTCTTCACCAGAACGAATCGGATCACCAGCCTGCATGCCTTTCGGCGCGATGATGTAACGACGTTCACCATCTGCGTACAACACAAGTGCAATGTGTGCTGAACGGTTTGGATCATATTCCAAACGCTCAACTTTGCCTGGGATACCGTCTTTATTCCGCTTGAAGTCGATGACTCGATATTGTTGTTTATGACCACCACCGATATGACGCGTCGTGATACGACCATCATTATTTCGACCACCAGTCTTTGATTTCTTTTCCAACAGCGGCGCGTACGGTGCTCCTTTATGGAGTTCCGGCGTCACAATCTTCACCATGTGACGACGGCCGGCTGACGTTGGTTTACATTTTACGATTGCCATAACTTCCGTCTCACTCGCCTGCAGCAAAGGAAATTTCTTGTCCATCAGCCAACGTGACGTAGGCTTTACGCGTATCATTACGCTTGCCCATGCCACGGACTGTGCGCTTGGTTTTTCCCTTGATATTTACAACATTGACCTTTGTGACAGCGACTTCAAACAAAGCTTCAACTGCAGCTTTGATCTCAGGCTTTGTCGCGTCAGAGGCCACCTTGAATACATATTGATTGTTCTGATCAGCTACGACAGTGGCCTTTTCGGACACATGTGGTCCTTTCAGAACGGTAAAGATACGTTCTTGATTCATGCCAACTGCTCCTCAATCGCTTTCAGCGCATCAACAGTAACCAACACTTTCTCAAAAGAGATGAGGCTCACTGGGTCGATAGCGTCTGCATCACGAACATCCACATGTGGAAGGTTACGAGCTGACAGATACAATGCATCTGATACTTCGCCAGCAACAATCAACACATTTGTTAATTCCAATGCGCTGAGCTTTTCCACCAGTGCTTTGGTTTTTGGCGCGTCAATGCCGAGATCATCTGTAATTACAAGACGACCCTGACGGACCAACTCACTCCAGATGCTTTGCATCGCTGCGCGATACATTTTCTTGTTTACTTTCTGTGAAAAATCTTGAGGCTTCGCAGCGAAAGTGATACCACCTGAGCGCCAGATTGGTGAGCGCGTAGTACCGGCACGAGCACGACCTGTTCCCTTTTGACGCCAAGGCTTGCGGCCACCGCCAGAGACCTCAGAACGTGTTTTCTGTGCACGCGTTCCTTGACGCGCACCAGCGAGATACGCTGTCACCACCTGATGGATAAGCGCCTCGTTGAATTCGCGGCCGAACGTCTGATCGGAGACCTCGACTGTTCCACCTGCTACTAGATTCAATTCCATGTTCGACTCCCTCAGGCCTTCGCTGTCGGCTTGATGATGACGTCAGTTCCGTTCGCTCCTGGAACAGAACCCTTGACCAGGATCAAACCTTTCTCTTCGTCGACACGGACAACTTCAAGGCCTTGAACGGTGACACGCTCAGCACCCATGTGGCCAGCCATCTTTTTACCTTTGAAGACGCGACCTGGTGTCTGGCAGTTACCGATGGAACCTGGGGCACGATGGGACAGTGAATTACCGTGCGTCGCGTCTTGAGTGCGGAAGTTCCAACGCTTCACAGCACCAGCAAACCCCTTACCCTTCGACTGACCTGTCACGTCAACAACCTGACCGGCTTCGAATTGGTTCACAGAAATTTCCGCGCCCACAGCGAGTTGACCTAGGTCTTCAACACGAAATTCCCAAAGGCCTCGACCCATGCGCATTTCTGCTTTGGCTAGGTGGCCTTTAATTGGCTGAGACACACGATGCTGTGCACGACGCTCACCAACAGTCACCTGAATGGCTTGATAACCGTCTGTTTCAACGGTTTTAACTTGACTCACCCGATTTGGCTCAACTTGAACGACAGTGACAGGAACTGACACGCCTTCTTCGGTGAACACTCGGGTCATACCGGTCTTACGACCGACAACTCCAATTGTCATCTCGACTTCCTCTCTGCCTGCACAGGGGGCTTAACCCGCTATGGCCACAGTAAGTTATACAAACAGACCGCTTGTCATCGGGATGCGCGGATTTAGTGCACCCCTGCCTGCTTTTGATCAGCCTAAGCTGATCTGAACATCAACACCCGCTGCCAGATCGAGTTTCATCAAAGCGTCGACAGTTTTGTCGGTTGGCTCAACGATATCGATCATGCGCTTGTGTGTGCGCAATTCATACTGATCGCGCGCATCCTTGTTCACGTGAGGTGAAACAAGAACCGTGTAGCGCTCAATCCTCGTCGGCAAGGGAATCGGACCACGCACTTGTGCGCCGGTACGCTTCGCGGTTTCAACGATATCCTGAGTCGATACATCGATGAGGCGATGGTCGAAAGCCTTCAGCCGAATACGGATTTTTTGATTCTGTACTGCCACTTGGCTACTCCAATCAAAAATTGCCCGCAGATCGCGGACAGGCAAAAACAAGGTGCGGCATTGTATGTGCCTCACCGTAACGAGTCAACAGCAGCCTTTAAAATAAAAAAGCCCCGACTAAGCGGGGCTTCTTTTTAGGTGCAGTGCCTTGACGGATCAGTCAAGAATTTTGGAGACGACACCGGCACCGACAGTACGGCCACCTTCACGAATCGCAAAACGCAGACCTTCTTCCATCGCAATCGGCGCAATCAGCTCAACTGACAACTTCACGTTATCTCCTGGCATCACCATCTCTGTGCCTGAAGGAAGTTCACAAGCACCAGTCACATCCGTCGTACGGAAGTAAAACTGTGGACGATAACCCTTGAAGAATGGTGTGTGACGACCGCCTTCATCCTTCGACAAAACATACACCTCACACTCAAACTTAGTGTGCGGAGTAATCGAACCTGGCTTCGCCAAAACCTGACCACGCTCAACTTCATCACGCTTGGTACCACGTAGAAGAACACCAACGTTCTCACCCGCACGACCTTCGTCAAGCAACTTACGGAACATCTCTACACCCGTACAGGTCGTCTTCGTTGTTTCCTTGATACCAACGATCTCGATCTCGTCGCCAACGTTGACAATACCGCGCTCAATACGACCAGTCACAACCGTTCCACGACCAGAAATCGAGAACACGTCTTCGATCGGCATCAAGAATGATTGATCAATCGCACGCTCTGGCTCAGGAATATACTCGTCCAAAGTCTCAATCAACTTCTGAACAGCTGGCATACCAATGTCAGATGTATCGCCTTCCAATGCCTTCAGTGCAGAACCAATAATGATTGGTGTGTCGTCACCTGGGAACTCGTACTGATCCAACAGCTCACGAATCTCCATCTCAACCAGTTCCAACAGCTCAGGGTCATCAACCATGTCGGCCTTGTTCATGAATACAACGATGTAAGGAACACCAACCTGACGTGACAACAGAATGTGCTCACGTGTCTGTGGCATCGGACCATCCGCTGCAGAGCAAACCAAAATCGCACCGTCCATCTGTGCCGCACCAGTAATCATGTTCTTCACATAGTCAGCGTGGCCCGGACAGTCAACGTGGGCGTAGTGACGTGTGTGTGATTGATACTCAACGTGTGACGTCGAAATCGTAATACCACGTGCACGCTCTTCAGGTGCATTATCAATCTGGTCAAACGCACGCGTCTCACCACCAAATACTTCCGCTCCAACACGCGTCAACGCCGCTGTCAAAGTCGTCTTACCATGGTCAACGTGACCAATCGTGCCTACGTTTACGTGCGGCTTACTACGCTCAAACTTCTCTTTTGCCATTTTTATGGACTCCGATATTCAAATTAGCTGTTTTTCTTAATCACTTCGTCTGCGACGCTCGTTGGTGCTTCAGCATATTTCGCAAATTCCATGCTGTAAGACGCGCGACCCTGTGTGAAACCACGGAGGTCTGTTGCGTATCCAAACATTTCCGCTAGCGGAACTTCGGCGCGAACAAGTTTCACACCACCCACACCATCGTCCATGCCCTGAACAAGGCCACGACGACGGTTAAGATCACCAATGACGTCACCCATATTTTCTTCAGGGGTCACGACCTCGACTTTCATAATTGGTTCGAGCAATGCTGGGTTCGCATCAAGCGCGCCTTTCTTCATTGCCATTGAACCCGCGATCTTGAAAGCCATTTCGTTCGAATCAACTTCGTGGAACGATCCATCGTACAGAGTTGCTTTCACGCCCAGTAGCGGAAACCCTGCCAATACACCATTGTTCATCTGCTCTTCGATACCTTTCGATACAGCTGGGATATATTCCTTAGGAACCACACCACCAACGATTTCGTTGACGAATTCGAAATTCTGCTCGCCGTCCATTGGAAGCGGCTCAATACGCACAACCACGTGACCATACTGACCACGACCACCTGATTGACGAACAAACTTTCCTTCGACCTCAACTGACTTGCGAATGCATTCACGATAAGACACCTGAGGCGCACCCACGTTACACTCAACCGAGAATTCACGACGCATCCGATCAACGATGATGTCGAGATGAAGTTCACCCATACCAGAAATGATCGTTTGGTCGGTTTCTTCGTCAGTCTTGACGCGGAATGACGGATCTTCCTGCGCAAGCTTTCCAAGCGCAATGCCCATCTTCTCTTGATCAGGCTTCGACTTTGGCTCGACAGAAAGAGATATCACAGGCTCCGGAAATTCCATCCGCTCGAGGATGATTGGATTACTGACATCGCACAGCGTGTCACCGGTCGTCACATCCTTCAGGCCGACGGCAGCCGCAATATCACCAGCACGTACTTCTTTGATCTCTTCACGCGTATTCGCATGCATCTGAACCATACGACCAACACGCTCTTTCTTTCCTCGAACTGAGTTAAGAACAGAGTCTCCACCGTTGAGAACGCCAGAATACACACGGAAGAAAGTCAAGGTACCAACAAAGGGGTCGGTTGCTATCTTGAATGCCAATGCGGCAAAGGGTGCATTATCATCTGCGGGGCGGGTATCTTCAGTTTCGTCATCCTTGATACCGCGAATCGCTTCTACTTCATCTGGAGCTGGCAAGTAATCAACCACAGCGTCAAGCATTGCTTGAACGCCTTTGTTCTTGAATGCTGTACCACAAAGACAAGGAACGATTTCGCGAGCCAAGGTCCGCTGACGCAAGCCAGCTTTGACTTCAGCCTCTGAAAGCTCACCACCTTCCAGATACTTATCCATCAGCTCTTCGTTTGCTTCAGCAGCAGCTTCAATCATTTCTTCACGAAGCGATGCCACCTGATCAGCAACGTCAGCAGGTACTTCTTCGTATCTGAAGGTTGTACCCATGTCGTCTTCGTTCCAAGCGATGAACTTGTTCTTTACGAGATCGACAACGCCCTTGAAATCTTTTTCCGCACCAACTGCACACTGGATAGGCACGGCAGTCGCACCCAAACGATCACGAACCTGATTCACGACGCGGATAAAATCAGCACCGTCACGGTCCATCTTATTAACAAAACAAATCCGTGGAACGCCGTATTTGTCAGCCTGACGCCAAACCGTCTCAGACTGTGGCTCAACACCTGATGCCGCGCAGAACACAACGACCGCACCATCAAGAACACGCATCGAACGCTCAACCTCAATCGTGAAGTCAACGTGACCCGGTGTATCGATGATATTGACACGGTACTTATCAAACTGCTGATCCATCCCTTGCCAGAAGGTAGTCGTGGCAGCCGACGTAATAGTGATACCACGTTCCTGCTCCTGCGCCATCCAGTCCATGGTTGCCGCACCATCGTGAACTTCACCAATTTTGTGATTCACGCCGGTGTAGAACAGAACGCGTTCTGTCGTTGTTGTTTTACCAGCATCAACATGTGCGCAAATGCCGATATTGCGATAACGGTTAATTGGGGTGGTACGTGCCACTGTTAGTCTCCAAAGAGCCGGCTGATCCGGCCATCATTCAATTAAAAACGGAAATGCGAGAACGCTTTGTTTGCCTCAGCCATGCGATGAACGTCTTCACGTTTTTTCACCGCGGCACCACGTTGCTCAACCGCGTCGAGGATCTCTCCCGCGAGACGAGCCTGCATCGACTTCTCGCCACGCTTTCGTGCGTACTCGACTAACCACCGCATCGCCAACGCTGTACGACGGCTTGGGCGCACTTCAACAGGTACCTGATAGGTTGCACCACCAACACGGCGAGACTTTACCTCGACCATTGGCGCAATGTTCTCGAGCGCCTGATTAAACACTTCAAGTGGATCCCCACCGTTCTTTTCCAGAACGCGATCAAGCGCTCCATAAACAATGGATTCTGCAATGGACTTCTTTCCACTTTCCATCACGTGGTTGATGAACTTAGCAAGTAACTGATCGCCGAACTTTGGATCCGGCAAAATTTCACGTTTTACGGGGACGCGACGTCTTGGCATTGTATTTTCCTTTTCTTCAGGTCATTCCGGGACTCTGGCCCGGCCTTACTGAGCATGGCGAACCACACTCTGTGTTAATGATTACAGTTTAACGAGTTGTTAGTTTCGATTTAGCTCTTAGGCCGCTTCGCACCATACTTTGAACGACCTTGCTTACGATCGTTCACACCAGCGGTATCCAATGCACCGCGGACGGTGTGATAACGCACACCTGGCAAATCCTTAACTCGACCACCACGGATCAGCACGACTGAGTGTTCCTGCAAGTTGTGACCCTCACCACCGATGTACGATGATACTTCGTATCCGTTGGTCAGACGCACACGGCACACCTTACGAAGCGCTGAGTTCGGCTTCTTTGGTGTGGTTGTATACACGCGAGTACACACACCGCGACGCTGTGGACAAGCCTGCAACGCAGGAACGTCGGTTTTGACGACCTTGCGTTTACGTGGCTTGCGAACAAGCTGATTAATAGTTGCCATTGGCAAACTCCCTAGTCCATTGCAAAAAATAGGGCGCGATTCTAGGCGCGCCCAAAGCTACAGTCAAGTGAGGCGGAAATTACTCCGCCGCCTCCTGTCCCTGAGACTCAATCTCAGCGATCTCTCGACTCAATGCCTCCGCGACCTCAGCAGCAGAAACACGTGTTTCTTCTCCAGCTTCTGCACGCTTACGTTTGCGCTCTGCGTGATATGCCAGACCAGTGCCCGCTGGGATCAAACGACCCACAACGACGTTCTCTTTCAGACCACGCAAACTATCGGCTTTACCTGTCACGGCTGCTTCAGTCAAAACGCGCGTTGTCTCCTGGAACGATGCGGCAGATATAAAGGATTCCGTCGCCAATGACGCTTTGGTAATACCCAATAATTGACGCTCATAGTATGCTTCAATCTTTCCGTCACCCCGGAGACGATCGTTTTCTTCGAGGATCTGCGTGTATTCCACTTGATCACCAGAAATGAATGACGAGTCACCCACTTGGCTAACTTCAACCTTGCGCAGCATCTGGCGAATTATCACTTCAATGTGCTTATCGTTAATGCCGACACCCTGGAGACGATAAACATCCTGAATCTCGTTGGTGATGTACTTCGCAAGCTCAGACACACCCAAGAGACGCAAAATATCATGCGGGTTTGGAGGACCATCAGAGATCACCTCACCCTTCTGTACTTGTTCGCCATCGAAGACGTTGAGCTGACGCCACTTTGGTATCAGGATTTCAACGGGATCAGTACCATCTTCTGGAGTGATCACAAGACGCACTTTGCCCTTGGTCTCTTTACCAAATGAGACGTGTCCTGAAATCTCCGCAAGGATCGATGACTCCTTGGGCTTACGCGCTTCGAACAAGTCAGCAACACGTGGGAGACCACCAGTGATATCTCGAGTCTTCGATGATTCCTGCGGAATACGCGCGACCACTGAACCTGCTTCGATATTCGTTCCATCTTCAATTGAGACCAGTGCACCGCCCGGCAACAAGAAGTGAGCAATCGGTTCGTCGGTGATCGCAGCGCCCTCAGCGTAGAGGAAGATACCTGGCTTTAGGTCTTTACCCGCGGCGGGACGATCTTTCTCATCGATGATTTCGTAGTTTGCAAGGCCAGTAAGTTCGTCCACCTGACGCTTCACAGTAATACCGTCTTCAAATGCCTGATAACGAACAACACCTGCACGATCAGCGATAATCGGGTGCGTATGCGGATCCCAGGTTGCAACTACAGCACCGGCATCGACCGTTGCGCCTTCTTGCACGCTGATCACAGCACCATACGGTAACTTATACCATTCGCGTTCACGGCCATGCTCATCGGCAATACTCAACGCACCCGAGCGCGACACAGCGACCAAGTCACCGTTTGAACGCTCAACCCACTTCAGATTGTGTAAGCGCACTGTTCCGCCATGCTTCACATCGATGCGATCAGCAGC
Organism: uncultured Litorivicinus sp.; assembly: GCA_902594275.1. GTDB lineage: Bacteria > Pseudomonadota > Gammaproteobacteria > Pseudomonadales > Litorivicinaceae > HIMB30. The sequence continues at coordinate 40,164 of CACJLQ010000002.1, read as the reverse complement.
AGATGCTCGGCTCGCAGCACCACCGATGTGGAATGTACGCATCGTCAACTGTGTACCTGGTTCGCCAATTGATTGAGCCGCGATTACGCCGACAGCTTCACCAACATTCACCAAATGTCCACGACCAAGGTCACGTCCGTAACACTTCGAGCAGACTCCATGACGGACTTCACAAGTGATGGGGGAACGAACCATTACTTCGTCCACACCCCAACCCTCGATTTGCTCCGCGAGCTGCTCGTCAATCAACGTACCAGCCTCGAGGACAACTTCATCGGTGCCAGGCTTTACAACATCTTGTGCGACCACTCGACCAAGAATTCGACCGGCGAGAGGAACAACAACATCACCGCCTTCAATGAGAGGCGTCATGCGAAGCCCTTCTTCAGTTCCACAATCATGATCTGTGATCACAAGATCCTGAGCAACGTCAACGAGTCGACGAGTCAAGTAACCTGAGTTCGCTGTCTTCAGTGCAGTATCGGCCAAACCTTTACGCGCACCGTGTGTCGAAATGAAGTACTGCAGTACTGACAGACCTTCACGGAAGTTCGCAGTAATTGGTGTCTCAATGATCGAGCCGTCTGGCTTCGCCATCAGGCCACGCATACCAGCGAGCTGACGAATCTGTGCAGCTGAGCCTCGAGCACCTGAGTCGGCCATCATAAAGACTGAGTTGAAGGAATCTTGTTGAACCGTCTTGCCTTCAGCATCGACAGTCTCTTCTTTACCGATCCGCTCCATCATCTTCTTGGCGACGAGGTCATTCGCTCGTGCCCAGATATCGATGACTTTGTTGTACTTTTCCCCTTGTGTGACAAGACCTGAAGCGAACTGATCTTCAATCTCTTTCACCTGCGCTTCGGCTTCACCGATGATCTGCGCTTTCTCTCCGGGAATCTCGAAATCATTGACACCGATCGAGGAACCAGAACGCGTTGCATAACTAAAGCCCATGTACATCAGTTGGTCAGCGAAAATTACTGTGTCCTTAAGGCCCACACGGCGATAACACGAGTTAATCAAGCGAGAAATCGCTTTCTTTGTCATGTTTTGATCAACCAAGGCGAAAGGCAAACCAGTTGGCACAATGGAGAACAGAATTGCACGACCGACCGTCGTATCAACAATCCGCGTTTCTGAGGCACTGTTACCGTCTGGATCGATGATCGTTTCATCAATCCGAACTTTAATCTGAGCCTGTAAATCAACCTTACGCGCACCGTAGGCCCGCAGAACTTCATCCGTATCAGCGAACAGCATGCCTTCACCTTTGGCATTGATGCGATGACGCGTCATGTAATAGAGACCCAAAACAACGTCTTGGGAGGGAACGATGATTGGCTCACCGTTCGCAGGCGACAAAACGTTGTTCGTGGACATCATCAGCGCACGTGCTTCAAGCTGTGCTTCGAGCGTCAATGGCAAGTGAACAGCCATCTGGTCACCGTCGAAGTCGGCGTTGTAAGCCGCACATACAAGTGGATGAAGCTGAATCGCTTTGCCTTCAATCAGCAGCGGTTCGAACGCTTGAATACCCAACCGGTGAAGGGTTGGCGCCCGGTTCAAAAGAACTGGATGCTCGCGAATCACTTCAGCCAGGATATCCCAAACTTCTGGGGTCTCACGCTCAACCATTTTCTTCGCAGCTTTAATCGTTGTCGCAAGACCACGTGCCTCAAGCTTGGCGTAAATGAACGGCTTGAATAGCTCAAGCGCCATCTTCTTAGGAAGACCACACTGATGCAGTTTCAAGTAAGGACCAACAACGATCACCGAACGACCAGAGTAATCCACACGCTTACCAAGCAGGTTCTGGCGGAAACGACCCTGCTTACCTTTGATCATGTCAGCAAGCGACTTCAGTGGACGCTTGTTTGAACCAGTGATAGCACGTCCGCGACGGCCGTTATCAAGCAATGCATCAACCGATTCTTGCAGCATCCGCTTCTCGTTACGAACGATAATGTCCGGAGCGCGGAGCTCAAGGAGACGCTTCAAACGGTTATTTCGGTTGATGACACGACGATACAAATCGTTCAGGTCAGACGTTGCGAAACGACCACCATCCAAAGGAACTAATGGACGGAGATCTGGTGGAAGCACAGGCAGTACCTCCATAATCATCCACTCTGGTTTGTTACCACTGTCACGGAACGACTCAAGCAACTTCAAACGCTTCGAGAGCTTCTTCAGCTTTGTTTCAGAGTTCGTATTTGGAATTTCTTCACGCATAGTCGCGATTTCATCATCGAGATCCATATCCATCATCAGTGCACGAATCGCTTCAGCACCCATTATGGCGGTAAAGTCATCTTGGTACTCTTCAAACGCTTCGAAATACTGCTCATCTGACAATAGCTGACCACGCTCGAGTGGGGTCATACCTGGATCAACAACAACATATGTTTCGAAGTACAGGATGCGCTCGATATCACGCAGTGTCATATCGAGTAACAAGCCTATCCGCGATGGCAACGATTTCAAGAACCAAATGTGACATACAGGACTTGCAAGCTCGATGTGACCCATCCGCTCACGACGCACCTTTGTTTGCGTGACTTCAACGCCACACTTTTCACACACAACACCACGGTGTTTCAAGCGCTTGTACTTACCGCACAGACACTCATAGTCTTTGACCGGTCCGAAAATACGCGCACAAAACAAACCGTCACGCTCAGGCTTGAATGTTCGATAGTTAATCGTTTCTGGCTTTTTCACTTCACCGAAAGACCATGAACGAATCTCTTCAGGCGACGCGAGACCAATGCGAATCCGATCGAAGTCGGCAGATGGTCCCTGGCTCTTTAACAGGTTTAACAAATCTTTCATTGCTTAAATCTCCAATTCTTACCGACTTACTCGTTTTCCAGCTCAACAGAGATACCGAGTGAACGGATCTCCTTGACCAGTACGTTGAATGATTCCGGCATACCAGGTTCCATGCGGTGGTCGCCATCGACGATATTTTTGTACATACGCGTCCGACCATTCACGTCGTCCGACTTCACAGTCAACATTTCCTGCAGGGTGTACGCCGCGCCATATGCTTCCAGTGCCCATACTTCCATTTCACCGAAGCGCTGACCGCCAAACTGAGCCTTACCACCCAGTGGCTGCTGCGTAACGAGCGAGTACGAACCTGTCGAACGCGCATGCATCTTGTCATCAACCAAGTGATTCAGCTTCAACATGTACATGTAACCGACAGTGACTGGACGCTCGAACGCCTCACCGGTTCTTCCGTCATACAACGTGAACTGTCCCGACTCAGGCATACCTGCGAGCCCAAGCAGGCCTTTAATCTGAACCTCTTTGGCACCATCGAATGCTGGCGTAGCGAATGGCACACCATCAACCAGATTGTTCGATAGAGCGATGATTTCATCATCAGACAATGATCCGAGATCTTCCTGGTTTCCACCAATCTTGTTGTAAACCTGATCAAGGAAATCGCGGACATCTTTCACTTTCGCCTGCTGCTTGAGCATCTCATTAATTCGATCGCCAAGACCTTTAGCTGCCATGCCCAAGTGCATCTCAAGGACCTGTCCAACGTTCATACGACTTGGAACACCTAGTGGGTTCAATACGATATCGACCGGAGCCCCATTTTCATCGAATGGCATATCTTCTTCAGGCATAATCACTGAGATTACACCCTTGTTACCATGACGACCTGCCATCTTGTCACCGGGCTGAATACGACGCTTCACAGCAACGTACACCTTCACTATTTTCAAGACACCAGGAGCCAGATCATCGCCTTGAGTCAGCTTTTTCTTCTTCACTTCGAAAGCTTCATCAAGCTCTTTGCGGCGCTCTTTTAATGATTTCTCAGCTTCAGCGATTAATGCATTTTGTGCATCATCAGCCATCTTCACCTTGAACCATTCGTCTTCAGAGAGATTCACGAGGTAATCAGCTGTCAGCGTATCGCCCTTCTTCAGACCAGGCGCACCCGCGACTTTCTGACCTTCGAACTGCTTCGCGAGGTGCCCGAAAGTCGCCTCTGAAACGATCCGATACTCCTCGTTAAGATCCTTGCGGTACTCATCGAGTTGCTCTTCTTCAATCTGCTTCGCTCGGGCATCTTTTTCGATGCCATCACGCGTGAAGACCTGAACATCGATCACGGTACCAGTTGTACCGGTGCCAACTCGCATCGAGGTGTCTTTCACATCAGATGCTTTCTCACCGAAGATCGCTCGTAAGAGTTTCTCCTCTGGCGTCAACTGTGTTTCACCCTTTGGAGTAACCTTTCCAACCAGGATGTCACCAGGCTTCACCTCAGCGCCGATATGAACAATGCCGACTTCGTCCAGCTTCGCGAGTGCATTCTCACCGACGTTTGGAATATCAGCGGTGATCTCTTCAGAACCCAGCTTGGTGTCACGCGCGACACATGAGAATTCCTGAATGTGGACTGTCGTAAAGCGCTCTTCCTTGACGACTTTTTCAGAGATCAGAATCGAGTCTTCAAAGTTATAGCCATTCCAAGGCATGAACGCGATACGCATATTTTGACCAAGAGCCAATTCACCGGTATCAACCGATGGACCGTCTGCCAGAACATCGCCACGCGCAACAACATCACCTGCATGCACGATTGGACGCTGGTTAATGCAGGTATTTTGATTAGAACGCGTGTATTTGGTTAGATTGTAGATATCGACTGGAGCTGCGCCAGCTGCGACTTCATCCGCATTGACTCTCACAACGATCCGTTTCGCATCCACAAAATCAACAACCCCACCACGGTTAGCGATCATACAAACGCCCGAGTCCACCGCTACATGGCGCTCCATGCCTGTTCCAACCAATGGCTTTTCCGCTTTTAAAGTCGGCACTGCCTGACGTTGCATGTTTGATCCCATCAAAGCACGGTTCGCATCATCGTGCTCAAGGAACGGAATCAGCGCCGCAGCAACAGAGACGACCTGACGTGGTGAAACATCCATATAATCGACTCGCTCTGGCGGCATCACTGCAAATTCATTCAAGTGACGCACAGGCACAAGCTCTTCAATCAACTCGCCTTTGTCATTCAACTGTGCAGACGCCTGTGCAATGACAAAGTCTGATTCTTCGATCGCAGACAGATAGAAAATTTCATCAGTCACCTTACCGTTTTCAACGCGACGATATGGTGATTCCAGGAATCCATACCGATTAGTACGCGCATAGGTGGCCAACGAGTTGATCAAACCAATGTTTGGACCTTCTGGAGTTTCAATCGGACAGACACGCCCGTAATGCGTTGGGTGTACATCACGAACTTCGAAGCCTGCGCGCTCGCGCGTTAGGCCGCCTGGTCCCAATGCAGAAACACGACGCTTATGCGTGATTTCTGACAATGGGTTATTCTGATCCATGAACTGCGAGAGCTGACTCGAACCGAAGAACTCTTTCACAGCCGCCGCAACTGGCTTGGCGTTGATCAAATCGCGTGGCATCAAACCTTCTGTTTCGGCTTGTCCAAGACGCTCACGAACAGCACGCTCAACACGAACCAAACCAACACGGAACTGATTCTCAGCCATTTCACCGACTGACCGTACGCGGCGGTTACCGAGATGGTCAATATCATCGACCACGCCTTCACCGTTACGAATATCAATCAAGATCTTCATCACTGCCAAGATATCGTCTTGTGACAAGGTGCCTTTACCAAGCTCAGTATCTCCATCATCGAGCTTCCGGGTCCCAACTCGGCGATTAAATTTCATACGACCCACTGAAGATAGGTCATATCGATCCGCAGAGAAGAACAAACTCTCAAATAGATTTTCAGCACTTTCCTTGGTTGGTGGCTCGCCAGGACGCATCATGCGATAAATTTCAACGAGCGCTTCCATCCGATTCGATGTCGAGTCGGCAGCCAAGGTATCTGACATATAAGGACCACGATCCAAGTCGTTGGTGTAGATGCACTCAATGGTTTTTACGCCCGCTTCGCGAATGGCGTCGACAGACTCCAACGCTAAAGGCTGGTTGGCAGCAGCGATCACCTCACCCGTGCCCTCATTGACAACATCCTTTGCGAGCACTTTACCAACCAGATATTCATCCGCTACTTTTAGTTCCTCGAGCTTGGCCTTCTGCAGCTCGCGAACGTGGCGAGCTGTGATTCGCTTGCCAGCCTCAACAATCACATCACCTTTCGCATTTACGATGTCAAAACTAAGTGTTTCACCCCGTAGGCGATCAGACACCAGAGTCATGAACACATCAGTCTTACCGAAACGGAATCCAGTCGTTTCAAAAAAGTGACTCAAAATGGCTTCATCTGACATCTCCATTGCACGGAGCAATATCGACGCTGGTAATTTCCGACGACGGTCGATACGAACAAACACTTGGTCTTTCGGATCGAACTCAAAGTCTAACCAGGAGCCACGGTAAGGAATGATTCGCGCTGAGTAGAGCAACTTACCTGAGCTATGAGTTTTTCCTTTGTCATGCTCAAAGAACACACCAGGTGAGCGATGGAGCTGTGACACAATCACGCGCTCAGTCCCGTTGATGACGAACGTACCGTTGTCAGTCATGAGGGGGATTTCGCCCATGTATACTTCTTCTTCTTTGATATCTTTAACAGACTTATTTGATCCTTCCTTCTCAAAAAGAACCAAACGGACTTTCACTCGCAAGGGCGCTGCGTATGTATCACCACGAAGGATACATTCTTTCACGTCAAAGACAGGCTCGCCCAAGCGGTAGCTCACATACTGGAGCTCGGCATTACCCGAGAACGATTGGATGGGAAAAACCGACTGAAACGCAGCCTCAAGGCCGGTTGACTGTGCATTATTTTCAATCGAACCGCCCGTTAAGAACTCGCGATATGAATCAAGCTGAATTGCCAAAAGCTGCGGAACTTCCATCACCGATGGCAGTGTTCCAAAGTCTTTCCGAATACGTTTTTTCGCTGTGTACGAGTAAGCCATTTGCCTTCCTCAACGTGTGAAAGTCCATCCACCGCGGATGCACTATATTTCGTGCCCCTAAGGGTTCCGAAAAGCGCTTAATGACGCTTTTCGCAAACCTTAATCGTTTAAAGCACAAAAAGGCCGGTGGTCGAAACCACCAGCCAATCTGCAGATCCGTTCAATAACGGATCGATGACATTACTTGAGCTCGACAGATGCGCCTGCTTCTTCAAGCTGCTTCTTAATGTCTTCAGCCTCGTCTTTCGAGGCGCCTTCTTTGATGGTGTTAGGAGCGCCATCAACGAGGTCTTTCGCTTCTTTCAGGCCAAGACCTGTCACGCCACGAACCACCTTGATCACGTTCACTTTCTTGTCACCAGCTGATGCGAGAACAACGTCAAACTCGTCTTTCTCTGCTGCTGCACCAGCGCCAGCGTCACCGCCAGCTGCCGCGACAGGAGCTGCTGCGACTGCAGCGGCTGCCGTTACACCGAATTTTTCTTCCATTGCTGAAACAAGTTCAACAACGTCCATCACGCTCATTTCGGCGATTGCGTTCAGGATATCGTCCTTAGACAGTGCCATGGTATTTCTCCAAATTTCGTTTACAAACTATGTCAGCTGAAAGCCAACGGGATTAACCCGCTTTCTTCGCTTCACCAACTGCTGCAACGGTACGAACCAGCTTACCTGGAACCTCATTCATCGTACGTACGAACTTGGCAACAGGTGCGGTCATCACGCTCATCAGCATTGCAATCGCTTCGTCCTTCGTTGGCAACTTGGCAACAGCATCCACTTGAGATGCGTCGAGAAGTTGACCACCGATCGCAAGAGCTCGAATTTCGAGTTGATCATTTTCCTTCGCGATATCCTTAAACAGCTTTGCAGCTGCCGAAGGCTCTTCCAGTGAAAAACCAATCAATGATGGTCCCACTAGCGCGTCAGTCAGACACTCAAATTCAGTTCCTGCTACAGCACGCTTAGCCAGGGTATTTCGAACAACTCGGAGGTAAATCTTTCCGCTACGCGCCTTTTCACGCATTTCGGTCAGAGCTCCGACTTCCATACCCCGGTAATCCGCGACTACCGCAGACAAAGCATTACCGGCAGCTTCGTTGACTTCGGCGACAATCACCTTTTTGTCTTCGAGCTTTAACGCCACGCTTTGCTCCTTTTCAGGATGAACCAATTCACCAGAATTCTGGTGAACCCCTGGCGGCCTTCAATACACACAGTGTAAAGGGGCTGCCGTCTATGCAGGCTGTTTCGATTTAGGCCCTAAGGCACCTGCAGTCTTTGACGGATCCCGCGGACGGGAACCCTCAAATTCTTTTATACGTTCAGTCCAGACTGATCGACTTGAACCCCAGGGCCCATTGTTGTCGATACAGATACTTTCTTGAAATAAATACCTTTCGCTGAAGCAGGCTTCGCCTTCTTCAAATCACCAAGAAGTGCATCAAGGTTGGCCTTGAGTGCATCTGGTGCAAACCCAACTTTGCCTATCGCCGCGTGGATAATGCCATTCTTATCTGTGCGGTACCGCACCTGACCGGCCTTTGCATTCTTCACTGCTTCTTCGACGTTTGGAGTCACTGTGCCAACTTTTGGGTTTGGCATTAAGCCACGCGGACCCAGTACAGTTCCTAACGTACCCACGACACGCATTGCATCCGGAGTCGCGATAACTACATCAAAATCCAGTCGGCCGCCCTTAATCTCGGATGCCAATTCGTCGAAGCCGACGATATCCGCGCCGGCTGCTTTTGCCTTATCGGCGTTTTCACCTTGCGCAAAGACAGCAACTCGAACCTCCTTCCCCGTTCCGTTCGGAAGGACTGTTGCACCACGCACGACCTGATCACTCTTTCGAGGGTCCACGCCAAGATTGACTGCCACCTCAACTGACTCGGTAAACTTCACAGTCGATAGTTCGGCGAGCAGGTTCATCGCTTCTTCAAATCCATAGACCTTATTTGCGTCGACCTTTTCAGCGATCATTTTCTGACGCTTAGTTAACTTCGCCATCAGTTGACTCCTTCTGAATCGATACCCATTGAGCGTGCAGTACCTGCAATTGTGCGAACCGCCGCATCCAAATCTGCTGCCGTCAAATCAGGCTCTTTGGCCTTTGCAATCTCTTCGAGCTGAGCGCGAGTGATCTTACCAACTTTGTCTGTATTCGGACGTGAAGATCCGCTCTTTAGACCCAACGCTTTTTTAATCAAAACGGATGCCGGTGGAGTCTTGGTAACAAACGTAAAGGATTTATCCGAATAAACCGTAATGACAGTTGGAACAGGAAGACCTTGCTCCATCTGCTGAGTCGCCGCGTTAAATGCTTTACAGAATTCCATTATGTTAACGCCCTTCTGACCGAGGGCAGGACCAACAGGTGGCGACGGATTCGCCTGACCTGCTGCAATTTGCAACTTAATATAGCCGTCAATTTTCTTGGCCATGATACTTCTCCTTTTTTGGGTACAAACGCCGTTCAGCTCCCCGCATTGCCTCAGGTAAGGTTAGCCTTTCTCAACCTGACCAAATTCAAGCTCAACAGGCGTTGAGCGACCGAAAATAACCACCGCAACTTGCAACCGGTTCTTTTCATAATTCACTTCTTCGACCGTACCCGTAAAATCAGCAAACGGACCGTCTGTTACTCGTACCAATTCACCGGGCTCAAATAAGGTCTTCGGACGCGGCGTTTCGCCGCCCTCGGTCACCCGATCAAGGATCAAAGCGGCCTCTGCGTCTGTAATTGGCGCAGGCCTATCAGCATTACCACCAACGAATCCAAGGACGCGGGGTATTCCTTTCACCAGGTGCCAAGTTTCGTCATCCATTTCCATGTTGACAAGCACATAGCCCGGATAAAACTTCCGCTCACTTTTCCGCTTCTTACCATCCTTCATCTCAACGACTTCTTCAGTGGGAACAAGGATCTCTCCGAAACGATCTTCCATGCCATGCAAGGTAATCTGCTCTTGCAGACTCCGCATCACTGATTTCTCATATTGAGAAAAGGCTTGCACTACATACCAACGCTTTGACATTCAATTATCCAATCAACGAAGCAATGATCCAGGCAAACAGACTGTCTAGCGCCCACAAAATCAAAGCGACAATCAGTACGACTACAATAACAATGGCCGTCGTTTGTCCGGTCTCTACCCGTGTCGGCCATACAACTTTCCTAAGCTCAACACGCGCCTCTTTCAGCATTTCCCGGAAGGCAGCACCTCTTTGCGTTGTTAACGCAATCCCAGCAGCGACTGCCGCCAAGAACACCAAAGCAAGAACACGATATAAAAGTGACTCACCCGCGTAATAGCTGTTACCAACAACGCCAACTGCAATGATGGCAAACACAACCAACCATTTCAGGTGATCAAGGCGCGATGGTGTCTCTACTTTTGCGTTCATACTTCCTCTGCGTCCAGTTAGGGACCTGCTCATATGGCAGGCCAGGAGGGAATCGAACCCCCAACCTCCGGTTTTGGAGACCGATGCTCTGCCAATTGAGCTACTGGCCTAACCTTGTTGGAGACCTCTCTCAAGGTCTCAGCTATCTTTTGGATCAGTCAAGAATTTTGGAGACGACACCGGCACCGACAGTACGGCCACCTTCACGAATCGCAAAACGCAGACCTTCTTCCATCGCAATCGGCGCAATCAGCTCAACTGACAACTTCACGTTATCTCCTGGCATCACCATCTCTGTGCCTGAAGGAAGTTCACAAGCACCAGTCACATCCGTCGTACGGAAGTAAAACTGTGGACGATAACCCTTGAAGAATGGTGTGTGACGACCGCCTTCATCCTTCGACAAAACATACACCTCACACTCAAACTTAGTGTGCGGAGTAATCGAACCTGGCTTCGCCAAAACCTGACCACGCTCAACTTCATCACGCTTGGTACCACGTAGAAGAACACCAACGTTCTCACCCGCACGACCTTCGTCAAGCAACTTACGGAACATCTCTACACCCGTACAGGTCGTCTTCGTTGTTTCCTTGATACCAACGATCTCGATCTCGTCGCCAACGTTGACAATACCGCGCTCAATACGACCAGTCACAACCGTTCCACGACCAGAAATCGAGAACACGTCTTCGATCGGCATCAAGAATGATTGATCAATCGCACGCTCTGGCTCAGGAATATACTCGTCCAAAGTCTCAATCAACTTCTGAACAGCTGGCATACCAATGTCAGATGTATCGCCTTCCAATGCCTTCAGTGCAGAACCAATAATGATTGGTGTGTCGTCACCTGGGAACTCGTACTGATCCAACAGCTCACGAATCTCCATCTCAACCAGTTCCAACAGCTCAGGGTCATCAACCATGTCGGCCTTGTTCATGAATACAACGATGTAAGGAACACCAACCTGACGTGACAACAGAATGTGCTCACGTGTCTGTGGCATCGGACAATCCGCTGCAGAGCAAACCAAAATCGCACCGTCCATCTGTGCCGCACCAGTAATCATGTTCTTCACATAGTCAGCGTGGCCCGGACAGTCAACGTGGGCGTAGTGACGTGTGTGTGATTGATACTCAACGTGTGACGTCGAAATCGTAATACCACGTGCACGCTCTTCAGGTGCATTATCAATCTGGTCAAACGCACGCGTCTCACCACCAAATACTTCCGCTCCAACACGCGTCAACGCCGCTGTCAAAGTCGTCTTACCATGGTCAACGTGACCAATCGTGCCTACGTTTACGTGCGGCTTACTACGCTCAAACTTCTCTTTTGCCATGTGAACGGTACCTCGTTCCTTTTTCTTCGTGTTGGTGCGACATAGAACGGGCGTACAGCGCTTCGCTCGTCCGTGCATATAATCTAAACTGGTGGAGGGGGCAGGATTCGAACCTGCGTAGCCATAGGCAACAGATTTACAGTCTGCCGGTTTTAACCACTCACCCACCCCTCCAGACACCCAGTCAACCTGAGCTAGTGGTGCCGGCACCAAGAATCGAACTCGGGACCTTCGCATTACAAGTGCGCTGCTCTACCATCTGAGCTATGCCGGCACAATCTGAACCACATTCCTGCAATTCAGGGCGCGAAATTTAACCAAAAGGGGCGGCTGATTACAAGGATTTTGTAAAAAAATATCACAGCCCACGGAAAAACCGATGGATTCCCAAAAACACTAAATTTGGCTGCACAATCACATGATCCGGCAGGTGTCCTGCGAGCCATTCGCCATCGCCACCGGTAACAATCACCGCATCGATGGACGAAGCTGTGTTGCGAAGTGCACGTTCGCACATCGAGACCAAACTCATCCGAATACCATGTTCAACTGCGAGCTGTGTATTTCGGCCAGGTTCCAATTTCGCTGAATATAGCCTGTCAGCAACACCGCCAATTCGCGCAGTCCGCAGGGTGAGACTACTGCGGGCTAATGACAGGCCTGGAAATACATAGCCACCTTGATGCTCGCCATCGGAAACAAAATCAATAGTACAAGCAGTTCCCGCATCAATCACGCAATAATTCGTTCCATGACTAAATGCGCCCAGCATGGCAGCGACTCGGTCTATACCAATCTGACCAGCTGATGTGGATCCCAGAGAGAACCAATGTGGTAGTTGCGCCATACGCATTTCGCGAACATCACAGTGCGGTGCAGATAAACTATCGCAGTAAACAGACACTGCGTGGGTTAACTCTGGGTCAGACACACTACAAACCGCCACCGACTGCACCACTGACCAATTGATCGAACGCAATCCGGATTCTAAAGCAACCGGATCAATATGACCCTGATCGACGACGCACTCATCAACCCACAAACACCATTTCAACAGACTGTTCCCAAAATCAATGAGTAAATCCATTATCGAGGCCTCACACTGACATCACCGGCAGACACATATTCTTCCCCAGCATGCGTTAGGACACATAACCGACCGAACTCGTCGATCCCATGGGCGATTCCTGAGATTTGGGTGGTCCCAGCGATTACGCCAATCTCTCGGCCATTAAGTAACGAGACCGCGTTATAGCGCTCGATCCGATCTTGCGGAGTTCGACGCGGATAGCTGTTAATCGCCGAACACAAGGCATTGATTAAGGATCCCGTATCTTGGTCTGTCCAGACATGATTTGATGCTTCAACCATCGATGTTGTCGACGCAATAACACCTGATATCGGCCACAAATTAAGCCCAAGACCAAGCACAATAAAAGTTCGATCTTGATCGCCCTGAAGCTCCATCAACAAACCAGCCAATTTGCGCTCGTCGACCCACAAGTCATTTGGCCACTTGAGGCGAGCATTAACACCGAGTCCATGCAAGACCTGACAAATTTCAACTCCAACGTCAATTGAAAGCCCTGCAAGATCCTGAATACCACAATCAAGCCACACGCCAACCGAAAACATTAACGCATCACCTGGCGCTGCGATCCATTTCCTCCCTCGACGGCCCCGCCCTTGATTTTGATATAAAGTCATCAGACATCGTTCTGCCCGTGATTCAAGGACCAAAGTATTGGTTGAACACACTTCAGGCGACAGATCCAACTCTATGCCAACGTGGTCTTGTATCGCTGCGGGATCCGGTAAGTACACAGCGTGACTTAATCGGTAACCAAGGTCACTGGCCTGGATGTCAACACCGATAGACTTCAGGTATTCCACCCGCTGCCATATAGCAGCTCGCGAAACTGAAAGATTCGCCCCCAACTGAGAACCTGAAATTAATCCACCTTTGGCAAGTTGCTCAAGGACTGGTAGCCAAGTCGAGGATTTCATGAAATCTCTACGCCTGCCTTCTTGGCATCTTCTGGCGTATAAAGAACAAGCAACACGCCCACAGCCGCAAGACCAATGCCAGGCCAGGCGTCAAGAGGCATGACTTCGTCGACGACGAGCCAAGCGATCAAAGCCGCAATCCCTGGTACCAAAAACATGATGCCCGTGACTCGAGAAATGGCTCCAAATCGGACCATGGTTAGCATTAAAAAGATTCCAAGCAATGAATTACCTAACACAAGATAACAAAGAGCACCGATCATCGAGGAAGACCACTCGGTTTGGTATCCCTCAAAATACAGTGCGATCGGGACACTCACAAAACTCGCGAATGTGTATTGAATGACATAAATCAGTAATGGATGACATTCTGGACGCTGTCGTTTGTCATATACCTGGCCTAGAGACAGTGAAACCACCGCCACGAATCCGAGCACTGCACCTAATAATGCGCCATCGGAAAAGTGTCCCTGAACGAAAATAACCCAAGACGCACCGAGCAAACCAACCACTAAGCCGACCCAAATTCTGCCTGGAGGAATCCGACGATTGACCAATGAACCAACCATGGCGATCAAAACCGGTTGCGACGCAGCGAATAGCGCCAATACTCCGGCCGACGCCCCGAGAGCCAACCCGAAATAAATACAGAGGAAATGACCCAATTGAAGAAAGGTCGCTACGATTAATAAATCCCGAAACGCTTGACTTGACGGCCACGCTGGACGAATGATCAACATAAAAGGCATGAGCACAAGGGCCGCGCCAACAAAACGAAGAGCAAGCAGATTGAGAGGCGTGGTCGACTCCAGTGCAAGTTTCGCAACGCCATATCCAGCGCTCCATACAAATAGGAATAACCAAGGAGCGATTGGTAACCAACGTGGCTCATTTGTCAAACACATACACAAATCCTAGAGACTCAGAAATCACTCGGCAATAAAAAACCCCGCCTTCGCAGAAGACAGGGTTTTTCACGATAAGATGCCTGACGATGACCTACTCTCACATGGGGAGACCCCACACTACCATCGGCGCTAAGCGGTTTCACTTCTGAGTTCGGGATGGAATCAGGTGGTTCACGCTCGCTATTGTCGTCAGACAAGCCGGTGTGCTGTGCCGCAAAGCCGCACAACAAAAAGGGTGTTGAACTAACAAGTATAAGCACATTTGGTGAAATCGTGTCATCGATCCTCGATGAGTTCGAGGATTGTATGATCAAGCCTCACGGACAATTAGTATTGGTTAGCTCAACGCCTCACAACGCTTACACACCCAACCTATCAACGTAGTAGTCTTCTACGGTCCTTTAGGGGCCCGAAGGCCCGGGAGATCTCATCTTGAGGCAGGTTTCCCGCTTAGATGCTTTCAGCGGTTATCCTTTCCGAACATAGCTACCGGGCAATGCCACTGGCGTGACAACCCGAACACCAGGGGTTCGTCCACTCCGGTCCTCTCGTACTAGGAGCAGCCCCTCTCAAATCTCCAACGTCCACGGCAGATAGGGACCGAACTGTCTCACGACGTTCTAAACCCAGCTCGCGTACCACTTTAAATGGCGAACAGCCATACCCTTGGGACCGGCTTCAGCCCCAGGATGTGATGAGCCGACATCGAGGTGCCAAACACCGCCGTCGATGTGAACTCTTGGGCGGTATCAGCCTGTTATCCCCGGAGTACCTTTTATCCGTTGAGCGATGGCCCTTCCATACAGAACCACCGGATCACTAGGACCTGCTTTCGCACCTGCTCGACTTGTCAGTCTCGCAGTTAAGCACCCTTATGCCCTTGCACTCATTGCATGATTTCCGACCATGCTGAGGGTACCTTCGTGCTCCTCCGTTACTCTTTGGGAGGAGACCGCCCCAGTCAAACTACCCACCACACAATGTCCCTGACCCGGATTCACGGGTCTAGGTTAGAACCTCAAACATGCCAGGCTGGTATTTCAAGGTTGACTCCGCCGAAACTAGCGTCCCGGTTTCAAAGTCTCCCAGCTATCCTACACAAGCATATTCAAAGTCCACTGTGAAGCTGTAGTAAAGGTTCACGGGGTCTTTCCGTCTAGCCGCGGATACACTGCATCTTAACAGCGATTTCAATTTCACTGAGTCTTGGGTGGAGACAGCGCCGCCATCGTTACGCCATTCGTGCAGGTCGGAACTTACCCGACAAGGAATTTCGCTACCTTAGGACCGTTATAGTTACGGCCGCCGTTTACCGGGGCTTCGATCAAGAGCTTCGCATACGCTAACCCCATCAATTAACCTTCCGGCACCGGGCAGGCGTCACACCCTATACGTCCTCTTACGAGTTTGCAGAGTGCTGTGTTTTTAATAAACAGTCGCAGCGGCCTGGTTACTTCGACCAGCAACAGCTTAAGACGCGAGGTCCATCACCGTCACCGGCGCACCTTCTCCCGAAGTTACGGTGCCATTTTGCCTAGTTCCTTCACCCAAGTTCTCTCAAGCGCTTTGGTCTTCTCGACCTGACCACCTGTGTCGGTTTCGGGTACGATCCCACGTGACTGAAGCTTAGAAGCTTTTCTTGGAAGCATGGCATCAATGACTTCGTTTCCGTAGAAACTCGACATCAGATCTCAGCATTGAGAGCCCGGATTTGCCTAAGCTCTCTGCCTACATCCTTGAACAGGGACAACCAACGCCCTGATCACCTAGCCTACTCCGTCCCTCCATCGCATCACGTGGTGGTACAGGAATATTAACCTGTTTCCCATCGACTACGGCTTTCGCCCTCGCCTTAGGGGTCGACTCACCCTGCCCCGATTAACGTTGGACAGGAACCCTTGGTCTTTCAGCGAGGGGGTTTTTCACCCCCTTTATCGTTACTCATGTCAGCATTCGCACTTCTGATATCTCCAGCAAACCTTACGATTCACCTTCACAGACTTACAGAACGCTCCTCTACCATCTCTTACGAGATCCGCAGCTTCGGTACTAGATTTAGCCCCGTTACATCTTCCGCGCAGGCCGACTCGACTAGTGAGCTATTACGCTTTCTTTAAAGGGTGGCTGCTTCTAAGCCAACCTCCTAGCTGTCTATGCCTTCCCACATCGTTTCCCACTTAATCTAGATTTTGGGACCTTAGCTGGCGGTCTGGGTTGTTTCCCTTTCCACGACGGACGTTAGCACCCGCCGTGTGTCTCCCATGATTGCACTCCTCGGTATTCGGAGTTTGCATCGGTTTGGTAAGCCGGGATGGCCCCCTAGCCGAAACAGTGCTCTACCCCCGAGGGTGATACATGAGGCGCTACCTAAATAGCTTTCGAGGAGAACCAGCTATCTCCGAGCTTGATTAGCCTTTCACTCCGATCCACAGCTCATCCCCATCTTTTTCAACAGATGTGGGTTCGGGCCTCCAGTCAGTGTTACCTAACCTTCACCCTGGCCATGGATAGATCGCTCGGTTTCGGGTCTACTTCCAGCAACTGATCGCCCAGTTAAGACTCGATTTCTCTACGGCTCCCCTAAACGGTTAACCTTGCTACTGAAAGTAAGTCGCTGACCCATTATACAAAAGGTACGCAGTCACCTTGCGGCTCCCACTGCTTGTATGCACACGGTTTCAGGTTCTATTTCACTCCCCTCTCCGGGGTTCTTTTCGCCTTTCCCTCACGGTACTGGTTCACTATCGGTCAATCAGGAGTATTTAGCCTTGGAGGATGGTCCCCCCATATTCAGTCAAGATTTCTCGTGTCCCGACCTACTCGATTTCACAACAAGTGCCTTTTCAGATACGGGGCTATCACCCACTATGGCCGGCCTTCCCAGACCGTTCTCTTAAAACACAAGTTGCTTAAGGGCTAGTCCCCTTTCGCTCGCCGCTACTCAGGGAATCTCGGTTGATTTCTTTTCCTCCGGGTACTTAGATGTTTCAGTTCTCCGGGTTAGCTTCCTTACGGATAGTCCTAAGACTGGGTTTCCCCATTCGGAAATCGCGGGATCAAAGCTTGTTTGCCAGCTCCCCCACGCTTATCGCAGGCTACAACGTCCTTCATCGCCTCTGATTGCCAAGGCATCCACCGTGTGCACTTCGGTACTTGATCATACAATCCTGGAACTCACAAAGAGATCGTTCATGCATGGCACCGATTACACGATAAATGCTGATTTATTATCAGCATCACCAAACGCGCCTGTAATCTTTGAAATTGATACAACGTATCCAATTTTGTTGATTACAAAACTTGTTAATCCAACTTGTTAAAGAACACTGACCCCATAGTCATTGAAAAACACATACTGCGCTTTTCAATAACTACGCCGGTATAGAAGATTGGTGGAGCTATGCGGGATCGAACCGCAGACCTCCTGCGTGCAAAGCAGGCGCTCTCCCAGCTGAGCTATAGCCCCACAGTATTGGTGGGTCTGGGCTGACTTGAACAGCCGACCTCACCCTTATCAGGGGTGCGCTCTAACCAACTGAGCTACAGACCCGTTCACTGCTATACCAGGTCATTAGATCAAGCAATGCGTGTGAGCACTTAAGCCTTGGTCGACTCATCGTTTAAGGAGGTGATCCAACCGCAGGTTCCCCTACGGTTACCTTGTTACGACTTCACCCCAGTCATGAATCACACCGTGGTGACCGTCCTCCGAAGTTAGACTAGCCACTTCTGGTGCAACCCACTCCCATGGTGTGACGGGCGGTGTGTACAAGGCCCGGGAACGTATTCACCGCGACATTCTGATTCGCGATTACTAGCGATTCCGACTTCATGGGGTCGAGTTGCAGACCCCAATCCGGACTACGACCGGCTTTCTCGGATTAGCTTCCCCTCGCAGGTTCGCAACCGTCTGTACCGGCCATTGTAGCACGTGTGTAGCCCTACACGTAAGGGCCATGATGACTTGACGTCGTCCCCACCTTCCTCCGATTTGTCATCGGCAGTCTCCTTAGAGTTCCCGGCCGAACCGCTGGCAATTAAGGATAAGGGTTGCGCTCGTTACGGGACTTAACCCAACATCTCACGACACGAGCTGACGACAGCCATGCAGCACCTGTCACTCGGTTCCCGAAGGCACCAATCTATCTCTAGAAAGTTCCGAGGATGTCAAGTGTAGGTAAGGTTCTTCGCGTTGCTTCGAATTAAACCACATGCTCCACCGCTTGTGCGGGCCCCCGTCAATTCATTTGAGTTTTAACCTTGCGGCCGTACTCCCCAGGCGGAGAACTTATCGCGTTAGCTGCGCCACTAAACATGCAAGATGTCCAACGGCTAGTTCTCATCGTTTACGGCGTGGACTACCAGGGTATCTAATCCTGTTTGCTCCCCACGCTTTCGCACCTCAGCGTCAGTATTGGTCCAGATGGCCGCCTTCGCCACTGATGTTCCTTCCTATATCTACGCATTTCACCGCTACACAGGAAATTCCGCCATCCTCTACCATACTCTAGCTAGGCAGTTTTGGATGCAGTTCCCAGGTTGAGCCCGGGGCTTTCACATCCAACTTACCAAGCCGCCTACGCGCGCTTTACGCCCAGTAATTCCGATTAACGCTTGCACCTTTCGTATTACCGCGGCTGCTGGCACGAAATTAGCCGGTGCTTTTTCTGTAGCTAACGTCAATCTCAGCAGGTATTAACTACTGAGCCTTCCTCACTACTAAAAGTGCTTTACAACCCTAGGGCCTTCTTCACACACGCGGCATGGCTGGATCAGGGTTCCCCCCATTGTCCAATATTCCCGACTGCTGCCTCCCGTAGGAGTCTGGACCGTGTCTCAGTTCCAGTGTGACTGATCATCCTCTCAGACCAGCTAAAGATCGTTGCCTTGGTGAGCCATTACCTCACCAACAAGCTAATCTTACGCAGGCTCATCTAATAGCGAGAGCTTCAAAGAGAGGCCCCCTTTCATCCTTAGATCGTATGCGGTATTACCCAAAGTTTCCCTTGGCTATCCCCCACTACTAGGTAGATTCCTACGCGTTACTCACCCGTCCGCCACTCGTCGCCCACTAGCAAGCTAGTGCCGTTACCGTTCGACTTGCATGTCTTAGGCCTGCCGCCAGCGTTCAATCTGAGCCATGATCAAACTCTTCACTTAAGAGTACCTGAATACTTCAGGTGATGTTTTTTGCTCAGACAATCGCAAAACTGCTAAATAAATTTATACAGGTATGCTTGCCTGAAAATTTTGTCGACTTCCAGCTCAAGCACCCACACGCATTGCTTGATCAATTTTTTAAAAAACGCCTCAGAGGGCCTCTCTGAAGTGGACGCGTAGTTTATCGAATCCCGCGCTGTTTGCAACCGGTATATTCAAGATTTCGCGGTCGCAATTTTAAGCTTTCGCCTCAAATTTGGTCGGCGCATTGTATTGGCCTTTCCCAACAATGCAGCCATTGAATTCCGTCGTTTCAAACACCCTTCAGTAAAGGTCATCTCAACGCGGAGCGCGCATACTACAGTGTTTTATCCGCCTTGCAAGCGATTTTCGAAATTATTTTTAGAAGCCTTGCTGCCTCCCTCGATTCTCGAGAGAGGCGCGCAGTATAGGGTGCGCGCGCAAAGTGTCAACGACTTTTCACAAATCCGCTACGACTTGGTCACAGTCACACGAACGAATCGCTTCTTACCGCATTGAAACACATGGGTTTCTGCAGAATTCACACGATACTGCAGATCCGTTTCGAGCGCTCCATTAATACGGACGGCGCCCTGCGTAATAAAACTCCGCGCCTCAGACGAACTCTTCGCTAAACCAGTTTCTCTCAGCAATACTGCCAATGGGATCCCACCATCTGCATCCGCAGCCACTGACATCTCAGGCATTTCATCAGGTATCTCTCCAGCTTTAAATTTGTTGCCGGCACTTTTCGACGCGCGCTCTGCTACCTCAGCGTTATGAAAACGTGTAATCAATTCTTTTGCGAGATCCGCCTTCGCGGTATTGGGTGAGATGGAACCCGATTCGACAGATTCCCTTAACACAGCCAGCTCATCATTACTCCTGAAACTTAACAGGTCGAAGTAACGCCACATCAGCTCATCAGAAATTCCCATGAGCTTTCCATACATGTCACCAGGCGCATCGTTCAGACCCACATAATTCCCGAGTGACTTCGACATCTTCTTTTCGCCATCCAAACCCTCAAGAATCGGCATCATCAAAATCGTTTGCGGTTTTTGCCCCGCATCTCGCTGCAGTTCTCGACCCATCAACAGATTGAATCGCTGATCCGTGCCACCGAGCTCAACATCTGCCTCAAGCGCTACTGAGTCATAGCCCTGCATCAAAGGGTATAGAAACTCATGAATCAAAATCGGCTGCTCAGTCTTGAATCGTTTATTGAAATCGTCGCGCTCAAGCATCCTTGCAACTGTCAATTTTGCCGCTAATCGGACAAAGTCTTGAGGCTTTAGCTCATTCATCCAGCAGCTATTATATTCAACTCGCGTTTTATCCTTGTTAAGGATTTTAAATACCTGAGCGGCATAGGTTTCTGCATTCTGAATCAACTGCTTTTCTGTTAATGGTTGACGCGTCTGATTTTTACCTGTCGGATCGCCAATCAACCCCGTGAAATCTCCAATCAGGAATATCACTTCATGCCCGAGGTCTTGGAATTGCCGCAACTTATTGATCAGCACCGTATGACCCAAATGTAGATCTGGCGCTGTTGGGTCAAATCCCGCCTTGATTCTCAAAGGCTGTCCGCTATCCAGCTTGTCCTTTAGCTCGTCTAACGGAAGAATCTCATCTGCGCCACGCGCAATCAGATCAATTGCCTCTTGAAGACTACGCCCATCCACTGTTGCCATCGGTATTCTCGATTCACTATTGAAAGCGCAATAGTGTACATAACCTCCATTCTTTTTTTATATGCAACACGCAAATGTTTTGTGTACACTCCGTTAAACAGCAAACTGAGATTCGAATGCGCAACCTTATCAATCGCTTAGACGCGATATGTCATCCGTTTCCAGGAGCTCACGCCCTTGGTTTAATCAGTTCCGTTCTTATTACAGCGTCGTTGGTTGTTTGGTCGACTGTTGGCGAGACTGGGGATCAGTCCGACCAAACAATGCCAGTACCTGCGCTTGCCAAAACATTCAAGATCAACCAAAACCTCACGTCACAGTCTGAACCATTGGTCATACGGACTGAACGGGTACAGGCCGGCGATTCGCTTTCACGACTGTTCAGTCGCCAAAAACTCAAACCACAGTTATTACACGCTCTAGCTCAAGCAGAGAAAGGGAATCACCGCATCTCCCAGCTCAATGTTGGCCAAACAATTGAATTTCGTTATTCCGGGGAGGCTCTCGTTGAGCTTGCAGTGATTCAATCACCATTTCATCAGACTGTCGCAACCCATAAGGCAGACGGTTGGTCTATCGAACAGCGACAGCGCGATCCAGAGATTTACATTGAACATGCTCGTGCGACGATAGATCGTTCTTTATTTGTCGCAGGAGCTCGGGCTGGACTCCCTGATAATTTGATAATGGAGCTCGCTGATATCTATGGCCATGTGATTGACTTCGTATATGAGATTCGGAAAGGAGATCAATTCACCGTCACTTTTGAAAAGCGTTATCTAGATGGTGAGTTTATCGAATACGGCAATATTCTTGCTGCCGAGTTTGTCAACTCAGGTGAGTCGTTTCTCGCGGTTCGCTACACAGACAGTCAAGGCGAAATAGGCTATTACGATGAAAAGGGTGTCAGCTTAAGGAAAGCCTTTCTCCGAGCCCCGCTCAATTTCAGACGAATCAGCTCGAATTTTAATCTAGCCCGAAAGCACCCAGTTCTCGGCAGAATGCGTGCGCACAAAGGTACAGACTATGCGGCGTCCACGGGAACACCAATTTACGCGGCCGGCGATGGGAAGATCACGTATCGTGGAACCAAAGGCGGTTACGGTCGAACAGTCATTATTAAGCACGGCAATAGTATCGAAACGCGTTATGCCCATTTGTCACGCTATGGCAAGTATCGGCGTGGACAGAAGGTAAAGCAGGGGCAAGTCATTGGTTATGTCGGCATGAGTGGGTTAGCAACCGGCCCACATCTACATTACGAGTTCATTGTGAGTGGTGTGCACAGGAACCCTCGGACAATTCTTGATAAGTTACCGAAGGCGAAGACTCTCCCTCAGACGGAAATCAAGCGCTTTGAGCACCTAGCAGAACTTTTTATAGCCTCTTTATACGCGCAACGAAACAATGCTGAACTGGCTTTTCAAACCATCACCAAGCCCAATTAAATCGCGTTACGCGATTGGATTAATGAGCGGGACCAGCCTGGACGGACTGGATGCCTGCCTTATCCGAGAAACATTGGATGGATCGCGCATTGAAGTGATCCAGTCACAGGCGAGCGCATTCCCACGATCGATTCAAGAAGGGTTGGCCTGCATTATTCAAACCGGCCAAGCCAGCCTACCAGACCTAGTTCGTTTAGAAGCTGAATACACTGATGTGGTCTTGCAGCAATGTCTCCAACTCATCCAGATTAGCCCCGAACCAATCAGCGTGATCGGCTTTCATGGTCAAACACTGTGGCATGATCCTGAGGTAGGATCCACTCTGCAACTTGGGTTTGCTGAGCGTCTCGCAGAAAAGACTGGACTACGAGTCGCACACCAGTTTCGACGAGGTGATATGGCAAGGGGTGGCCAAGGCGCACCCCTCGCTCCCTTGTTTCATGAGACACACTTTTCTCGCGAGACCGAAAACGTAGCCGTTCTCAATTTAGGAGGGATCGCAAATATCTCACTCCTGATTCCTGGACAACCAACCCGCGGATGGGACATTGGCCCAGCCAACACACTTGCGGATCTCTGGCATCAAAAATATCGACAGCGACCCTTTGATCAAAATGGCGAATACGCGTCATCTGGTTTGGTCAATCAAGACCTATTGGATAAATTACTCAGTGATCCTTATTTCGCGAAAACGCCGCCAAAATCTACAGGACGCGAGTATTTTTCTCAGGCCTGGCTCAACAAGGCGCTCCAATGCGTATCTCCACTCGATCCGGCTGACGTTCAAGCGACCTTGAATCACTTGACAGTTGAGCAAGTGGATAATGCATTACCAGAAGACATTGACATCCTCGTCGTCTGTGGAGGCGGCGTACATAATACGCATTTAATGGATTTGATTGATGAGACTGTCGACCCACTTGTCGTCACATCGAATGCCTTTGCTGTCGACCCCGACTACGTGGAAGCCGCATGTTTCGGCTGGCTTGGCTTGCAGTGCTTAGATCACCGGCCCCTCGACACACAACATATCACTGGTTCAAAAACCCCAGGTGTCCTCGGTTCCATCACACGCCCAGTTACAGGCTAAAGCTCGCACCGCACCCGCAAGTACTTGAGGCATTTGGATTCTCGACCACGAATTGGGATCCGGTTAACGATTCCGAATAATCAACCGTCGAGCCGACCAAATATTGGTATGACAGCCCATCAACAACTACCTTCACTCCGTCTTTCAGGACCTCGGTATCATCCTCTTGATGCTCGTCATCAAAACTGAAGCCGTATTGAAAACCTGAGCAGCCACCGCCTGTCACAAAAACGCGAAGATGGAGATCCGGATTTCCTTCGCCATCAATCAATTCTTTCACTTTCGAAACGGCACGATCAGTTAAGTTAATCGGAGTCGGTACAAATACTTCTGCCATAATCCCTCAAGGGCTCAATGCGTTCATCGGGAGTGCTTCCAGTTCATTCAATCCAAGCATCAAATTCATGTTTTGAATCGCTTGGCCTGCAGCACCTTTAATCAAGTTATCGATCACACTCGAAATAATCAACTGCCCAGATTGCTGCTGATACACTCCGATCACGCAACGATTTGAGCCACGAACCCAGCGTGTTTCTGGATGCTGGTCGTCTGCCGCGACCCCCACCGAGGGTTCATCTCGATATCTCGACCTGAACAGCTCGCGCGCATCCAGCAACGATAAGGATGTGGAGACATATGCAGTGACTTCAATCCCACGAATCATTGGCAGTAAATGTGGAACAAATGTCACAAGAACTTCTTGACCCATTTTAGAAATTTGATGGGTCATTTCTGGCGCATGACGATGACCACCTGCAGCGTATGCGTGGAAATTATCGGAGGCTTCAGCAACAATCAAATCCGTACGTGCTGACCGACCTGCACCGGATGCACCGCTCTTCCCATCGATGATCACTTGTGGCGAAGAAAGTACGCCTGCTTCAACCAAAGGTATCAGCGCGAGTGCTGAAGCTGTAGGATAGCAACCGGGATTTCCAACCAACCGAGCTCGGGTGATCTCCGTTCGATACTTCTCTGGTAATCCATAGACTGCTTCATCAATCAATAACGGAGCACCATGCGGGCCACCATAGGCTGACTCCCAGAGACTCACATCGCTGAATCGAAAGTCAGCGGCTAAATCAATGACACGTACGCTGCGATCAAGCAGAGCACTTACTTCATTCATCGCTATTTTGTTTGGTGTTGCGTAGAAGACGAGATCACACTCAGCAAGCATTTCAATAGAAGGCTTTTCGAAACTTAAGCTGCCATAATGCGATAACCACGGGTACAACGAGGCGACCGTTTTCCCCGCCTCAGATCTTGAAGTAAGGCAGCTGACTTCCACACTCGGATGTATCGCTAACATTCGCAGCAACTCGACCCCCGTATATCCTGTTCCACCAACGATACCTATGCGTTTCACGTGTGATTTCCATCCATCATCGAATTGAGCGCATAATACGCGAAACCGATATAAAAAGCGCAGTCGACAAGGGACGTCTATGCAAAGACGCATCAAAGATACCGGCATGGAGCTGCTGATCGTTTTTGGCATTGGAGGGC
This sequence comes from uncultured Litorivicinus sp., assembly GCA_902594275.1. Classification (GTDB taxonomy): domain Bacteria; phylum Pseudomonadota; class Gammaproteobacteria; order Pseudomonadales; family Litorivicinaceae; genus HIMB30. The sequence continues at coordinate 14,615 of CACJLQ010000002.1, read as the reverse complement.
TGATTGGCGCTCTCATTGCCTGGACCTCTAATGCTTACGTCTCAGGCGTTCAGGTTTTTACAGAACTTCGCGAAAATCATCCATTGTTCGAGATTTCGTTGGCCGGAAATCAATTTGAACTCACTAGTTTAATCTTTCTCTGGGCCGCAGCTGGTGTTGTCATTGTCATCCGCCGAGTCTTTGGTGTCGTCCGATGGCATGGACCTGCCGACTCTATTTATCACGCGCAGCAATCGAAAGAGCCTCTCGATATCAAACAGGGGATCGCCTCAACGTTGACTGCATTTACCAGCGCAGCAGGCGGTGGTTCCGTTGGTCAATACGGACCATTAGTCCACTTTGGAGCGACTCTAGGAATCGCTGTGAAACGGTTTGTCTCGTCGAGACTCTCTCATGAGGTCTATTTGGGCTGTGGTGTGGCGGCAGCCATCTCCGCAGGCTTTGGGGCACCAATTGCAGGCATTGTGTTTGCGCATGAAGCCGTATTACGCCACTTTTCTGTCCGCGCAATTGCACCGATCTCGATCGCTTCGGTAACTGCATCGGCAGTCAGCCAGTCGTTTTTCAACACCTCAGCGACCTTCAATATTTCAACATCTGCACCGGACCTAGTCTCCGTTATTCCAGTATTGATTATTGCGTCGCCAATTATCGCAATCGCCGCAATTGTTTACATGGAGGCGCTTCGTCGCTCAGTGGCAATTGCCAAAGGCACGGGTTGGTCAGCAGAGCGACTTGTCATCACAGCGGCGACAATCTGTGGCCTAGTAGGTATTTGGATTCCGGAGATTCTTGGGCTGGGCATCGAGACCATCAATGCCATGCTCGACGGAATGTACCAACTACCTGCACTGATTCTGCTTTTGATCGCCAAGATCGCGATGACTGCGCTATGTATTGGATTTGGGTTATTCGGCGGCGTCTTTTCTCCTGCTTTATTCGTCGGCGTTGCTGTAGGTGGGGTCATTAGCCAGATCGCCATTTTTCTCGGCGTTCCCGATCTCAGCGTCGCGATCAGTATTGCAGCAATGGCAGCAGTCGCTGCAAATGTTATCGGCGCTCCCGTCGCGGCAGTATTGATCGTACTTGAGCTGACCCAATCCTATGCCTACGCGGTGGCCGCACTGATGGCCGTCATGGCATCGATGCTTTTGACGCATCGACTGTTTGGTCATTCCTTTTTTGATCGCCAACTTCTGGATCGCGGCATTGACCTTTCCCTAGGACGCGAAGCGATTGCTTTATCTCAGCACACGCTTGAAACCCATCTTAGCGACGACTACGTCAAAGTTGATGAAACGACTTCAGGTCAAGCTGCTTTAGAACTGATGCGTCAAGCCGAACAGACCGAAGCCTACGTCGTTTCTGATTCTGGTCGTCTAGCCGGAAAATTATCGGTACACCAAGCAATCCAAGCCCATAATCAAACAGTCTTTCAATTCGCTGACGCTGATCCAGTGCTGCTCAATCTCGATGATTCACTCCAACATGCAATGCATACCGTTAGCGACTTTGTTGGAGAATCTGTTCCCATTATCGATAGGGAAACTCGAGAACTGCTGGGAGTCATAACGGAAGGTGACTTATTCAAGGCGGTCATCGATGTGCAAGCAATAGTCAGACATCAAGAACGCGACTGATCTTGCCTTTCAGCGATAGTCTTGGTGTACTCCCGTCTCTGTTTTAGGAGGCAGCATGTTTCTTTGGATCAACGCATTTCACTTAATTGCCGTCGTGACTTGGTTTGCGGCACTATTTTATCTCCCCCGACTTTTCGTCTATCACGCGATGACTGACGCAACAGATACGGTTGGGATCGAGCGCTTCAAAGTCATGGAAAGCAAACTGCTCAACGGCATTATGACCCCGTCAATGATCATCGCAGTTGCGCTCGGTATCTGGATGGTGATGCTCATACCTGAATATATGTCGCAAGGATGGATGCACGCAAAGCTGACCTTTGTGGTGCTACTACTCGGTTACCATCATTGGTGTATGAAAATCGTTAAGACCTTTAGAAATGATGCCAATTACCGTAGTCACGTTTGGTATCGCTGGTTTAACGAAGCTCCCGTGATCGGATTAATTGCAATCGCTATTTTGGTCATCGTCAAACCATTCTAATGCGCGGTCTGTATGCAATTACTGATGCCTCAGTTTTTGACCCAGATGTGTTATCGCGACAAGTGGGCGAGGTGATTGATGGTGGCGCAGTGATGATCCAATTTCGTCACAAGACAACCGATCACGGCCTCTATCAATCACTCGCTAAGGCAGTGATTGAAACCTGCCGTGCGAGTGAGACTCCTTGTCTCCTCAATGATCACATGCGCATGGCGCACACATTTGGTGCGCATGGCGCACATCTTGGGCAAACCGATGGATCCTTGAGCGAAGCGCGTCAAATCTTAGGTGATCAAGCGATTCTCGGTCGGACCTGCCATGACTCAAAGGAACTCATGGAAGAGGCGGTAAGAGACGGCGCATCGTACTGCGCTTTTGGCCGGCTCTTTGAATCTGAGACAAAACCGAACGCTCATGGGTTATCCCTGTCCCATTTGAGCGAACTTGTTGAACAATGCCCTGTCCCAATGGTCGCAATCGGTGGTATCACTGCTGATAATGGCAGACAAGTTTTAGACACTGGTGTATCGATGCTCGCGGTCTCTGCGGCAGTTTTTCGCGCTAAAGACATCGGTAATGCAGCACGTCGACTCACACAATTATTTTAAGGAATCAGCATGTCTAAATCAGAACAACTCTTCGAACGTGCCAGCCATTCAATTGCAGGTGGCGTTAATTCGCCGGTTCGAGCGTTCCGCGCGGTTGGCGGAACACCTGTGTTCTTCAGTAGGGCGAAAGGTCCCTATTTGTACGATGCTGACGGTAAGCAATACATTGACTATATCGGTAGTTGGGGGCCTATGATTGCTGGGCATGCTAACCCACGTGTATTACAAGCTGTGCGTGACGCGATTGAGAATGGCCTGTCATTCGGGGCACCAACAGCGATCGAAACAGACATGGCAGAACTTGTAAAATCATTCTTCCCATCCATGGAAAAGCTACGATTTTGTTCAAGTGGAACTGAGGCGACGATGAGTGCGATTCGTCTTGCGCGGGGCTTCACTGGACGTGACACCATCGTTAAATTCGAAGGCTGTTATCATGGGCATTCAGACAGCCTGTTGGTCAAAGCCGGTTCTGGCGCTCTAACATTTGGCGTCCCGAGTTCACCCGGGGTCCCAGTTGATTTAGCGAAACATACGCTGAATCTGCCCTTTAACGATCTTGAAGCAGCCACCGAGCTCTTTAGGCAACAAGGCGACTCAATCGCTTGCATTATCATCGAGCCCATCACCGGCAACATGAACATGATCCTACCGAAATCCGGATATCTGGAAGGTCTCCGCGCACTCTGTGATCAGTATGATGTAGTTCTGATTTTTGATGAAGTCATGACAGGCTTTCGTGTTGCCAAGGGCGGTGCACAAGCGCTGGTCAATATTCAGCCGGATCTCACCTGCCTCGGTAAAATCATCGGTGGAGGAATGCCGGTTGGTGCGTTTGGTGGGCGACAAGACATCATGGATATGCTGGCCCCACTCGGCCCGGTGTATCAGGCAGGCACACTCTCAGGCAACCCTGTTGCGATGGCCGCTGGGATTGCCACACTGTCTGAATTGTCTCAGCCCGGATTTTATGATGCTTTAAGCGCAACCACTGACCACTTCGTTGCCGGGATGATTTCCACGGCGTCGGATGCCGGTATCGCTATGCAAGCGGTTAGTCGAGGAGGCATGTTCGGGTTATTCTTCGCGGATCAACCTGTCACTTCACTTGCTGATGTCACCGCTTGCGACGAGGAGATATTTAAGCGTTTCTTTCATCTGATGCTCAATGGCGGTGTCTATCTTGCACCCTCGATGTACGAGGCAGGATTTGTGTCGTCAACACACAGTGCATCGGTGATTGACGCAACTGTCGCTGCAGCGAAAGACGCGTTTAAAGCACTTTAAGATCCAGAGGCGCGCGCCAACTGGCGAGCTTCTGCCGCCCCGGCAGCATCGCCAAGTGCATCCTTTGATCGTGCGATCACGGTGTATAAATCGCGCTTCATTGCTTGATCGCTTCCGGCAAGATCGACTCCTTGACTTGCGATACTCACAGCATCTTCGAGGCTCCCCTGCTCCAACCGCAAACTGGATAATTGGAAATACACCTCGGGCTCGGTTGGAGCGATCCGTTGGGCACGCGCTAGACGCGCCGATGCGCCAGCGAAATCGCCTGCGGAACGCAACTCATCGGCTTGTTTGAGCAGTGACAATACAGCGGGAGGGATCTCAGTTTGCTGATTGGGCTGGTCAATCGGCTCAATTTTTGCCACTGGATCAATCGGTGTCACCTCGTTACGTTCACCTTTTCCACGCTGTATATCGGGAGTTGGCACCGAAATGACTCGCGGCGATTTCGTTACACGATCATCTTCATTCGCTCGCCATGAGGCGTCGACCACCGGTGGACGCGACACAGGTGCTTGTGTACATCCAGCCATGAGTGCCAAACATGCTAAACTCAAACCTAATCGCATCTCATCCTCCAAACCATTTATCCAACCAGCCACCACTTGGTGATTCCGAGCGACCACCCCCACAGAAGCCAGCCCGCGCTGGCTGAAATTCTATCGGCAAAGGCCGCATTTCCGCACCCTCGCACGATTGATCCACGATCTGTCCTGATTGATTCATCCAACCGTACATCAATCCCTTAGGTAAATTCTTCGCGCGATCGCTCCGTTGCACAAACTGTATCGCACCTGCAATCACAGGTAAGGCTGCGACTGAACCAACCAACCCTGCTTTGCGGTTATCATCAAAACCCACCCATGCAACACCCAGTCGACGCCCATCAGCACCTACGAACCATGCGTCGCGACCATCATCCGTAGTTCCGGTTTTCGATGCCAAAAGTTCGCTATAACGCCGACCGAATGCGCGTCCAGTGCCGATCTTCGCACCAACCCGCATCATGTGGTCTACCTGAACAGCCGCACGCGCCATCATGAAGCGAGATGATTCGAAAGACCGTCTGGATAATTCACGTCCAGTGTCGTCCACCACAGTCCTCACTGATTTAAGTGGTGTGAGATAGCCTTGATTCAATAAGCCTTGATAGCGTGTTGCAACCTGATACGGCGACATTTCGGAAACACCCAAAACGGTCGCAGGCGGTTTTGTCGATTCCACGGGAATTCCATACTCACCTAAACGATCAAGAATCGAATCGAGACCTAATCCCAACGCCAAATGAACAGTAGCCTGGTTAATACTATTCGCAATGACATTTTCGAGCCGAACCACGCCCTGCTCTGTTTTCTCATAATTTTTTGGGGACCAAACATTCCCTTGTTCATCACGAATAGAGACAGCCTCATCTCTAACCAGAGTCCCTGCATGGAGCCGAGAGTCCTCCTCAATGGCAGCGGCTACAACGAACGGTTTCACCAGTGATCCAATTTGCCGCTTTGCGTCAAGCACTCGATGAAACCCCGCGTTGTCATCGCGGCTAGCCAATACCGACTGAATCTCACCGGTTGGGATGTCAACAACTAAGGCCCCCATTTGTGCTTCGCTCGACGGATCCATGCCGTTATCTTTGAGGCGGCGCAATGTGTCTTTGCGACCATTGAGCAGCCCGCGATGTACCTGAGGATCGAGCGCTGTATAAATTTTCAAACCAGCAGCAGTGAGTTGTTGACTCGTATAGTCATTGGTCAATTCGCGACGAACCACTGACACATATCCAGGAAAACGACCGATTCGATCGGCCGGTTGACTAGGAACAGATAACGGGGTTTTGGCTGCTGCATCGGCCGTGGTCTCGACGATAACACCCTGAGCAGCAGCTATCGACAGGACTAAGTTTCTGCGCTCCAGCGCGCGCGCTGGAAACCGTCTTGGATTCAACGCACTTGGGCCTTTAATCAATCCAATCAATAGTGCTTGCTGTGAGACAGATAATTCATTCATCGGGCGACCGAAATAAAACTGTGCCGCCGTTCCAAAACCGTGTATAGCTCGATTACCCCACTGTCCCAGAAAGACTTCGTTGACGTAGGCCTCCAAGATCCGCTCTTTCGAGAATCCAACATCCAGCAAGATCGCATAGACAGCCTCCAATGCTTTTCGCGTGAGCGTTCGTTCGCGTGTGAGATACAAATTTTTGACCAGTTGTTGCGTCAGCGTGCTGCCACCTTGTGCAAATCGACCAGCCAAGATGTTATTCACTGCTGCACGCATGATGCCAGTGATCGAAATCCCTGCATGATCAAAAAACGCACGATCTTCAACTGCAATCAACATGTTAACAAAATCAGTGGGTAAATCACTCAGGTCAATAATTTCACGATCCGCATGAGTCCCCGATAATTGCGCAAGAACCAGTGGTTCGAAGCGGATAATGTCGACTGGCGTCGAGGATTGATCAGTCAACGCGGCGACCTGACCATTTTGAAAAGCAATCTTGACCAACCGATCTGGCTCCAGTTCGTCAGGAAACTGATGACCACGCATCCCAATCCACAGGGATTGATCATTGTGTTGATACTGTCCTCGCCCCGGGGGACCACTAACAGCCTGATAGTTCAAAAGATCCAGTTCAAAACGTATCTGATCGAGTGAAAATGGTGCGCCCTGAAACAGCTCCAGCGGACGCGCATAAATTTTTGCGCCCACAGCCCAGGAAAGCGATTGAAATTGCCGCGATAGATGGGCATTGAGATACACTAGACTCAACCCCACTGCTACCAGTAGGGTGAGACATAGTTTCAAAAACAAACACCACCATCGATTCATGAGTGGCAGTATACCGGGAGGAAAAGGTGAGCGAGACGCTCATTGATGCATTGCGACAAAAATCATGCTTCCCGCATGAAGTCAAAACGATTGACGTTATCGAATCAGACCTCGCTTGGATCGTATTGACCGGTAACTTTGCCTATAAAATCAAAAAACCAATCGACTTGTATTTCTTGAATGCGAGTTCACTTGAAGCCCGACATACGCTCTGCCAGAGCGAGTTCAATCTGAACCAGCGGAGCTATCAGGAAATGTATCTTGATGTGGTTGGAATCTATCAATCAGAGACGGGCGTGACGGTCGAACAGGGCGGTGGAGAGCCAATTGAATACGCAGTCAAAATGCGCCAATTCGATCCGAATCAAACGCTGGATCAAATTCACGATCGCAAACAACTGAATCACGACCGATTGGAAAAGCTTTGCCAATCTGTTTTCGACTTTCACTCAAGTGCGCCGATCTCTGGCATTGAAATGCCTTTCGGGGAACCGAACTCGCTCTACGTCCCCGCACAACTCAATTTTGATCAAGTAAGGCCGCACCTGACAGAAGCTAAAGATCTCGCCCAACTATTACAGCTTGAAGCCTGGGCTCACGAGTACCTCAGACGATTATGGCCTCGATTCGCAGAGCGCAAGGATTTGGGCATGATCCGCGAGTGCCATGGCGATTTACATCTCGGCAATGTCGTCGAGACTGAGGCCAGTGAAATGCGTTTATTTGACTGTATTGAATATCGTGCCGAATTTCGGTGGATTGATGTGATCAGTGAGATTGCATTTCTAACCATTGATTTAGAGGCCCGTGATGATTTCGCGTCAGCCTGGCACCTACTGAATCGATATCTCGAGTTAACGGGTGATTATCATGCTCTATGGGTTTATCAGGGATATCAGGCCTATCGCGCGATGGTTCGTGCAAAAGAGTGTCTGTTGGGATTGAACGCACCGATTCTTCCGACAGAAACTGATACCTCGCCGCTCGCTCGCTATCGGCGTTATGCGGTAATGGCAGAGCATGCGACGATGATACGACCGCGCGTGTTACTGATTACGCTCGGTCTTGATATTGATATCCGCCAGTCACTGACCCACCAGCTGATCGACGATTTTGGAATGATCCGCCTTCGCTCGGATCTCGAGCGGCAAAGGCTCTACGGCGATCAAGAAGACACTGCACCCAAGACCTATCGGCACCTCGTAGAGTTAGCTGAGCTATCGCTCAGAGCCGGGTTCCCAGTCGTTGTCTCAGGTAGCTTCGAACATCCTGATGATCGTGAGCGGTTTCGACGCCTCGCGGAGTCGCACGGCCTCTTGTTTGGAATATTGACTGACGAAGACAGTGCAAAAGAAGCGCAGCTTGACGAGGAAGAATTGGCCTCAACGCACGTGCTACGCCTCGATGATTCAGAGCGAATGATTCGCGAAGTACGCGATCTAGGTCAGTCATTCGGTATGCATTTAGGAGTTCAGCGTTGAATACTGTTGATCGTTTCATACACGGGTTTGACGGGTTATTAAGAACCGTGACTCGAGTCAAACCTGAGGCACACAATCCATCACCTGGACGGGGTGCCCTTGATGATCCAATGACTGAGGATGAAATCAAGCTCTCCGGAGGACTCATGCGAGTGAATCATACCGGTGAGATCTGTGCACAAGGTCTGTACAACGGTCAGGCTGTATTTGCTTCAAATCCAGAGACAGCCGAGGCATTGACCCAGGCTGCCGCCGAAGAGCTTGACCATCTGGCATGGTGTAGGGAACGGCTGGACGAACTCGGCGCCAAACCGAGTCTACTCGACCCTTTATGGTATACGGCCTCCTTTGCCCTCGGGGCTGGTGCAGCACTCATTTCAGACAAAATCTCACTCGGTTTTGTCCATGCAACTGAAAAAAACGTTGAACGTCACCTAAAGGAGCATCTCAAGCGACTTCCAGAGAGTGATCACGCGTCCCGACAAATTCTCAAGCGCATGCGCGACGATGAACTTCGACATGGCGAGGAGGCACTGAGCCAGGGTGGTGAAGAACTCCCGAAGCCAGTCCAACGGCTCATGTGGGAAGGTGCGAAACTCATGACGACAACCGCAGAGCGCATCTAGTCAAATTGGGTTCGTTTTCGAACTTTCAGACATCTAGACAATTGAGCCGCTGCTGTTTGTTGATACCAAGTTGTGGGATAAGCCCGTTTTATTCTCCTACCAATATAGAGCGGATCTAAGAGCTCTTCGGACAACACTTTACCCAGCCGAACATACCTTTTTGTTTTTCTAGTGACCAAAAGCGACCATGCGGATACATCTAGCAGATCTATATACGTAGATAGTATTTTATCTAAGTCTTTTTCCGGCACCTCTAGGTACGCTTCAGCCATTGAAGCCATCGCGTTCTTTAAACTTGAAAACGCACGCTCGATTTGAAGCGCCTGACTCTCTTCAAATTCATACGAAATCAATACCTTGTAAATTTTTCATTTCTTGAAAATGGAAGAAACCGGCCAGAAGAGAGTCCATGCTTAAGTGAGTTCAAAGACGACCTTTCCCTTCCGACCAATGCCTTTAGTCCTGTGGAAAACAAGAGTTAGCTCTATTTGCTTTTTTTTGATTGTGGCTCGAGTTGATGCTTAATCACTTTCTTGTCGGATAAAACTTGCTCCGCATGCGCTACTTGTAAATCAAGCCGCCGAGCTAGAGAGGGACATAGTTTGATATGGTCATTAGTCTTCTGGATATATCTTATATTTTGATGCTGACGGTTAATCAGATCCTCTAATTTTCTGCGGGTATCCGCACCTCTGGTAAATGCGTCAGCCCTCAGTTGCTCAATAGTCATTCCCGCTTTTCTGATAGCTCTTAGAGCTCGCCTTCTTGGCCCGCATTAAAAGCCTCAAAAGCTCCAGAAATATTAGAGCCTGACATTGCAGAAGCTTAGATAACCGGCCGATCATGCGGCTCTGGATCAAATTCTCTTTATCTTTAGACAGACGATCAATCCACAGACAGCAGTCAGTAATTTGACGCCCAACAATTTCTTCGAGAGCTTCTTTGTTAGGGCTTTGTGTCATACCTATTTCTAAACAAACGTCACCCGGTGGCCCAGTTCAACACCAGCATCTTCAAGCATTTTTGATGCAGAACAGTATTTTTCTGCAGAGAGAGCGACGGCGCGCTCGACTTTCCCCTGATCTAAGTTGTCGCCAGATACCTGAAAGTCCATCGTGATTTTCGTAAATACAGAAGGCACTGTGTCCGCACGTTCAGCCTCTAGAAAACACTCACATGAAGTAATGTTTTGCCGCTGCTTCTTCAAAATTGTAATGACATCAAAACTCGCGCAACTACCGAGTCCCATCAAGATGAGTTCCATCGGTCGAGGCCCAATATTGCGTCCGCCATGCTCTGGCGCTCCATCGACAACCATGGCATGCCCAGAGCCACTCTCCGCCATGAAAGCTACTTCTTGATGCCAAGCAACACGTGATTTCATTGATTAACCCACTCCTTTAAGCGCTTAAGCTCAACCGCGAGCTCCGCCTCATGAATTTGTAATAACTGGCGTCGCGCCGCATCGTGCTCTTTTCGAGTTGTTGCGTCTATTTGTTTTCGCGCTTCCCCAAAAGGCATTGCGAGGATGGCTCCGCTCACTTCATCAAACCGAGTCAATTCGAGAGTGGAAAGCCAGTTTTCCTGATGCGCATCGAGTAGTACCCGAATTCGTAACAAGCATTCGGAACGGTCAACCTGATCTGTCAGATAAGAATCGATCAAAATGTGTATACCCAACAACGCATCTTGTCGTGCTTGTACTCTTTGATGCTCGAGTGTTTTAACCTGACGCATCAGCGTCCAGGCATACCACCCAAGGCCTGCAACGACGACAATCCCAACAGCAATCAGCCACGACATGACTAAAGGTCCTGAAACAATCCTGTCAGAGCAACACCTGGGTCAGGCTGTCGCATGAAGGCCTCACCGACCAGGAATCCGTAAATACCATGCGCATGCATCAATTCGACATCTTTCGCCTGTAATATTCCCGATTCGGTGATGAGTAATCGGTCATCCGGAATGAGTCTCAACAGATCCAGTGTGACTTCAAGCCTGGTTTCAAATGTATGCAAGTTTCGATTATTGATACCGATGAGCCGATTATCCAGTGCAAGCGCACGCTCGAGTTCGTGTTCGTCGTGCACCTCGACCAAGACATCGAGGTTGACAGACAATGCAGTGTCATGCAAGCGCCTCAAGTCGTCATCCCTGAGCGCAGCAACGATCAATAAAATACAGTCCGCACCCAAGACTCGCGATTCAATGATCTGATAAGGATCAACCATAAAATCCTTACGGATCACTGGGAGATTGCATGCGCCCCGTGCCGCCTGCAAATCATCATCAGACCCCTGAAAAAAGTCCTGGTCAGTCAGGATGGATAAACAAGATGCTCCTGCTGTTTCATATTGTTGCGCATGAAGCGCCGGCTGAAAGTCAGCTCTTAATAAACCCTTGGATGGCGAAGCACGTTTAATTTCAGCAATCACCGCAGATTTTTGAGCCATCGCCTGCTTGACCAGTCGATCAGTAAACCCGCGCGTTGCGTCCTGATCGGCTAACATCCTTTCGAGATCTTGAATCGATCGTTGTGCCTGCCGATCAGAAACCTCCTGACGCTTTCTGGTAATAATCCGATCTAAAATTGTTGTAGAACAACTCATGGATTAGTCACCCTTTAATTCTTGCGTTAGACGTGCGAGCGCCTCAAATTTTTGCATGGCCTCGCCAGACTCCATCACTTCCCAAGCCGCCTCAACGCCATCCTCAAGCGAATGCGCACAACCTGCTGTGTAAATTGCTGCGCCTGCATTTAAGGCCACGATATCTGACGCGGGATGATCATCAGCCACTAATGCGATTTTGATCATCTCAAGTGACTGTTCAGCGGTCTTAACAATCAACTCGTCGCGATCGCTTAACTCGAGGTCAAAGTCTTGTGGTTTGATCCGATACTCGCGAATACGCCCATCCTTTAATTCAGCAACCCGGCTGGCTGCTGACACACTCAACTCATCGAGCCCATCCTCTGATCGGACCACGAATACATGGCGAGATCCAAGCCGATGTAAAACTTCTGCTAAGGGTGTTAACAGCGTTTCATCAAACACACCGAGTACTTGGTTCGGAGCACCGGCAGGATTGGTCAATGGTCCGAGCACATTGAAGATCGTTCGCATCGCGAGCTCTTTGCGTGGACCAATCGCGTGACGCATTGCTGAATGGTGAGCTGGTGCAAACATAAACCCAACGCCAAGTGTCTCAATGCAGGTTTTGACTTGGCTGGCATCAAGGTCTAGGCGAACACCGGCAGCCTCAAGAACATCTGCTGACCCTGACTTCGAGGAAACAGAACGGTTACCGTGCTTTGCAACTCGCCCACCGGCAGCGGCGACCACAAATGCGGATGCTGTTGATACATTAAAAATGTTTGCGCCATCTCCGCCCGTTCCACAGGTATCAACCAAAAATTCGTTGGGGACATCGACCTTTTGGGAGAGTTCACGCATGACACTCGCTGCGCCGACGATTTCGTCGATCGTCTCGCCTTTCATTCGGAGACCCATTAGCAACGCCCCGATCTGAGCGTCTGTGGCTTCGCCCGTCATGATCGACCGCATCACGCCAATCATCTCCTCAGAATGAAGATCATGTTTTGCGCATACTGTCGCGATCGCCTCTTGAATGGTCATGACCACTCTCCCCCTCTTACTGCCAGAAAATTACGTAGCAACTCATGGCCCTGGTGACTTGCAATAGATTCAGGGTGGAACTGTATACCCTCAACCGTCAATTGTTTGTGACGCACACCCATGATCGCTTCAGGTTCATCCAATTCATCATGACTCCAAGCCGTGATTTCGAGGCAATCAGGTAGCGTCGCCGGATCAATGACTAAGGAATGATACCGTGTCTGAATCAGAGGCTGATTCAGGCTCAAAAATACACCCTGCCCATCGTGATGAATCGGACTGGTCTTGCCGTGCATCACCATTGGAGCGCGGATGATCGTACCCCCAAATGCTTGCCCAATGGCTTGGTGCCCCAAACAAACACCAAGTAATGGGACCTTTCCTGCAAAGTGTTCAATTACTTGCAGGCTGATTCCAGCCTGGTCGGGATCACATGGACCCGGACTAACCACAACATGGTCTGGTTTCAGTATAACTAACTCATCTAAGGGGGCCTGATCATTGCGGATCGTTATGACCGTTTCACCGAGCTCTCCGAAATACTGCACTAGGTTATAAGTGAAGCTATCGTAATTATCGATCATTAATAACATCGTCTAGCTCCGTACCATTGGACCTTTCAGATCCTTGAATCCTGTTAATGCAGCATTTGCCGCCCGAATCACTGCCCGACCCTTATTTAAGGTTTCTGCCCATTCAGACTGCGGGACTGAATCGGCAACCAGCCCAGCGCCCGCTTGAATATGCATTACGCCACCCTTAATCACCGCAGTACGAATTGCAATCGCTGTATCCATATTGCCTGACCAACCCAGGTAACCAACGGCACCACCGTAGATTCCTCGTCGAACAGGCTCAAACTGATTGATCAATTCCATGGCACGCACTTTGGGCGCACCTGATAACGTTCCAGCCGGTAAACACGCTTTTAACACGTCCAACGCACTCACATCAGAGCGAACGTTACCCTCGACATGGCTGACGATATGCATGACATGTGAGTAGCGTTCGACGACCATATTATCTGTCAATTCCACAGAACCAATCTCAGCGACACGCCCAACATCATTACGGCCTAAGTCGATCAACATTAAATGCTCACTGATCTCTTTAGGATCCGCCAATAACTCATTTTCAAGTGCCACATCTTCTTCTTGTGTTTTCCCACGTGGCCGGGTGCCTGCGATTGGACGCACTGACACATGGCCATCCTCCAAGCGCGCGAGTATCTCTGGCGATGAGCCGACAATGTGCGTGTCATCCAAATTAAAGAAATACATATACGGTGAGGGATTTAAGACCCGTAGTGCGCGATAGAGGGATAAAGGACTCTCGGCGTATGGGACAGAAATTCGCTGGCTCAGAACCGTCTGCATCACGTCTCCAGCTTGGATGTATTCTTTGACGTCTTTTACAGCAGTTTTAAACGCATCTTTTTCTAGGCTGTATTGATAATCAGCCTCAGTAATAGGTTCATGTTCAGTGGGGTAAAAAGCGGATGGATCCATGGCGGATGCGAGGTCATCCAACATATCATATAACCGTTCGCATGCTGTCTCGTAAGCGCCCGCTTCCTGCGGATTCGCGTGTGTGATCAGCGTCAGCATTCCCGACAAGTTATCAAACACAACAACGTCATCAGACCGCATCAAAATAATGTCAGGAGAGCCGATCGGATCGTTGACAGGGAGCGTTCTTGCGACTCGCGGCTCGACGTATTGAATCGTGTCATAGCCGAAATAGCCGACGAGACCACCTGTAAACTTCGGTAAATCGAGCTCTTCAACAACCCAAGATGGAGTTTCTCCTAATCGGACTTGATAATCGGATATCCAAGCCAAAGGATCTTCTGATTCGATAATTTCGACGACTTCATCACGCTCGAACCGAGTGATTCGGGGTCCATCGACTTCAATCCGCTCACGCGACGGAAGACCGATACACGAATAACGACCCCAGGTCTCGCCTTCAGTAACTGATTCCAACAAGTACGACCATGGACGATCAGCGAGTTTC
>CACJLQ010000001.1 GCA_902594275.1 uncultured Litorivicinus sp. | reverse complement strand
AAAAAATAATATGCCAAGCTTACAATTGATATCGCGACTCCTTGTCGTGTGTAACCCATCTGCACTACTGGTATAAGATAAGGAATAGAAGCCAGTAAAATTAGCCATTTATATTGAGAACTCTTATACCAAATCGATAGGCACCACAAGGAAACCGCAGCACATAGTAAATTAAGGAAATAAATCGGTAGGTCGAAAACTTGGACAAGCCATGTAAGCAATCCATAGTAGGCGGGATCTTCGTTAAAAATCGGACCTGAAGTAAATCTTAACCAATAATTATCCCAATCCCCACCAACATCGTGGCGTAATCCCACGACTAACACCAGAAAAATAAAAGTAACACTCCAAAGGGCGTCTAATCGATGCTCTGTTAGCCTGACACTTGTACTACCTTGATTAATAATCTGTACCTGAGCCGCGAGATATACAAATGCCAGAAGGACAAGGTACAGAATCATTTTTAAAACCTAGGTGATCTCATCCAATCAAGCAACATCAACAGTGACCACATTCCTTGATTAGAAACGTTCTGCTGAAGTTTGAATTTTTCCCAAGTGTCAATAAATTGGGTTTGATCCAGAGGAGTATTTTGATACAAAGCTTTGTCGAAAATTAGGCTCTCAGCCCAGGAAAAAAGGGGACCACCTAGCCATCTCCTCAATGGCACCCCAAAACCCTGTTTTGGACGATTGAAATAGTCAGGTGGTATGTCTCTTGACAACATCTTTCTAAGAACAAATTTACTGCCAAAAGCGTGATTCCTCGTAGATCTGGGTAATGACCGAGCGAACGCAGCTACGCGATGATCTAGAAAAGGAGCTCTCGCTTCGAGGCTCGCAGCCATCGAACATCTATCAACCTTAACTAAGATATCCCCGGGTAGATAGTTTTTCAAATCCGTCCCCAGCATGTATTGAAATAGATCTGTCCCTTCTAGTGGCATTAGCGGGCTACGATGCTCAGATTGCAAGAATTGTTGAGTTTTTGGCCACGCTGTCAAAAAGTAATCGTACAACTCTTCAAAACTACCACTTGAAGAAATAATACGACTTAATTTCAAAAGCTTTTCATTTAAATTAGTTTGTTTTACGAGAGGCTGCAGACCCTTCAAACCGTTCGAATTACCCAACCAACCTGACAGATTACCCACTGCCAACCTAATAAATTCTGGTGACGAACCGAAGTATTTCCAAAAAATAGGAGCCATCTTATATCGAGTGTAACCCCCAAAAAGTTCATCGGCGCCGTCCCCCGTCAGCACGACCTTAACGCTTTTGGCAGCAAGCTCTGAAACAGCGAGCGTCGCGATTTGCGATGAGTCGGCATGTGGCTCTGTGAAACTCGTCGGAAGACGCTCCACAAGATCCAAAACATCCGAATCAGAAAGGTATAGTTCACAGTGATCTGTTTGGAGCAAATGCGCTATTTTTTTCGCATGATGGGCTTCGTCAAAATTAGTATCTTCGAACCCTACGGAGAATGTTTTCACGGTGTTCGAAACTGTTTTCACCAAATTAGCAGTCACGAGGGTAGAGTCTATTCCACCAGATAAGAATGAGCCAACAGGGACATCTGCGAAACTCTGTATACTCAATACATCGTTAAACAACTCGCTGAAATAATCTACACAACCATCTTCCGATAAACGACCGATGTTTTGATCGACGTTACCACCATCCATATTCCAATACTGTACATAGTCATTTTGTAGTGATCTCTTGTCAGTTGTCGCGACCGTTCGAAGATCGATTGGTAAGTAATGGCTGGGCGGGACCTTAAAAACATTTTCAAAAACACATTCACTATCAGGTATATATGAGTAATTGATATAATTATTAACTGCGTTGTAATCTATTGAAAATGAGGTCTTGAAATATGTACTAAGAGCTTTAACATCCGACGCGAAAACTAGATTTTTATTACATAATCCGACATATAGAGGCTTTTCACCAAATCGGTCGCGTCCTAAATAAAGTCGCCACGTCATTTTATCCAGTATGCAAAACGCAAACATGCCTACGCATATTTCCAACGCCTGCTCAATCCCAAGACAGGCGACAAGCTCTAAAAACACTCTACTATCATTTTCACGATTACTCGTTACATGACCCCGCGCCTTTAATACTGTTTTAAGATATTCATAATTATAGATTTCTCCATTGATTACTATGACATATCTACCGCAATACGAAGTCATAGGCTGAGATCCATTATCTGATAGGTCGAGAATCGCCAAGCGCGTGTGCCCTAAAGCCAAAGCTCCATCAAGAAATATTTCGAATTTCTGATCATCGGGCCCTCGGGCTTCCATTGTGGATAGTGAAGCCTTAATACGTCCGCAGTCCACCGAAGTTTGTTGATCTGCGAAATAAACTCCAAAAATTCCACACATGTACTTTATTCCCTCAGATCTTCCATACTATTAAACGCTTTAGCGTCTCCCGATTGTGCAATGGGTTCGGCACCGACCCTAAGTCCATCTTCAATTAAAAACTTAATTAATTTTAAAAACCCTATCTCACCGGTTACCGCCCCCTCCAATTGCGATCTGCATTTACAAAAGACTGTGTAGCTTTCAATCGCTTTAAAAACGAATAAGCCGATATCTCGTTCACCGAAATCAAACGGGAGACGTTCAACCATTCCAGCTACAGATATGGCTTTTGAAGCCTGATTTTTCGCAATCTCTCGTCGTTCGATTACTTCAATAATCGCACCCTCATTATTCCTAATGCACATTGTGTAGGGATTTCTTGCGAATAATGTTGGGAAGAAAAAATCAACGTTAGTTTCCTCAAATATTTTTAGCGATTTTCTAACGGTTATACTCGAAAGACCGAAGATATCTCCCCAAACGACAACAATAGACCAGTGTGCCAAGTCCAAATCGTTCGCAAGAAGGTGACCTACGCCAAGAAATACCGCATCACCCATTCCCGTTGGCGATTGTTGTATGACGATATCAATATCCTCAATCTCATAAGCGTTTAGTACCTGTTTTATCTGGACATCACCTTTTGGACTTGCAACGACGATGATCTGATCAACGCGTCCAATAAATAAACGAATTATTGTCACTAGGATAGGAATACCATTTACCGGAAAAAGAGTTTTTGGGAATTTCACACCAGTCCGGGTGCCCATTCCAGCAGCCGGTACTATTAATGCCCTTCTACGGTGGTGCACGTTAGTGCTCAATGAATTCTCCCCTGAGCCCCGCCACTACCGCGCGGTAAAAGCTACGATTATCTCCACCAAGGATCAGATACAAAACTTCAGGAAATCCATTTCGCAACACTAATCTATATAATACGACGAACACTAAGACTAACCATCGTCCCTTATATTTACTATAATACTTAGCATTTAGTAAAAATGCATTTCTCACATAATAAAATACCCTTCTCCTATCATATGGTCTTTTGGATGTATTGGGATGGTAATGAATTGAGCCAATTATTGAATTACATTCGCATCGTTCTCTAAGCCTAAAAAAATAATCTACCTCTTCACCATAGATTTTATAATCCTCAACCAATAGACCAGCATCCCAAATTATATCCGTCCGAATAAGAGCGCCGTTAAAGAGGTGAACCCAACTGTATCGCTCACGCTCCGAGAATTTCTTACAGAATTCTTGCAGCGTCGCAAATTTTGGAAAATATCCAAACTGGTCACCCAAAACTGAATGTTGTAAAGATGGGTAGGGGAATACGAATGCTTCGCGATTTAATTCATCAACAACGAACGAAGAGGCACACCCCAACATTCTATTGCCGATCATAGCTTGCTCCAAAAAATGCAGTGCCTGAAAATCAGGAAACCCATCGTCATCCATAGCCCAAATCGCGTCATAACCTTCATCTACCGCGAACCGAAATCCTGTATTCCAACCATCCGCCGCGCTCAGATTAGGGCGGACTATAGTCCTGATGCCTACAAAACTAGCAATTACTTCTTGAGTAGCATCCGTACTTCCATTGTCTACAACTAATATTTCGTCAGGACGACGAGACTGAGTATTCACTGCCTGAATACATCGCCTTAATAACTCACTCCGATTGTGGGTCAGAATAAAAGCTAAAATCTTAATTTTGATCTCCCAATCCCAAGAGCAAATTTATATCTACTATGTCGACACACGCCAGACCGCAGCGCTCCGCCGCTACGAATCCTGCATCCGAATCCTCAATCACGAGGCATTTATCTGTCGATAACCGGTTTTCCTCCAGTACTAACTTAAAAAGATCCGGAGCAGGCTTTCCTGATACTACATCTTCAATGCAGTAAATTGCCTTAAAAAAATGCTTCATATTTAGCTTCTCTAGACCATATGTTATGGACTGACGACCGCTACCACTGGCTATGTAACAGCTTTTTCCCGACGCTCTGCATGTATTCAAAAACTCGAATACATAGGGCATAGGCGATAAAGCCTCTACCCTCACAGACTTTGAAAAAATTTCGCGCTTTCGCAAGACCAGTTCTTGTACTAAATTTTTGTGCATCCGATTTAGCACTACAACCTCAGCAAATACATCCTCTGTACTTCGTCCCTGCCAACTGATTTCTATCGAAGCAAAATCAATTCCAACAGACTTACAAGCCTCCACGTAGGCTCGGTGGTGATGTTGATTAGAGTTTACGATGGTGCCATCGTAGTCGAAGATTATTGCGTAATACTCGCCTAATGAATAAGTCAATGACTTCACGTTAGTAATAATTGCTTATAATTTTCCAAAGGGCTTCAGCATCATGAGTTCCGGGATAAGCCTTACTTTCGAAATCATCCGTAATCGATGGTATTCCAGTTTTATCAAGGTTTCCAAAATCACAGATAATATGGCTACTACTATGATTAGCTGCTGGTAAATTAACCAAGTTTATGTCAAAAAAAGATTGGATTATTTCTTGCCGTTGCAGCGAAATTTTTAGATATCGGTAAGCACCCAGAATAAAGTCACTTGCCTGATAAGATGGTGTTTCATAATCAGCTCCTACATTAGTTATAAAAATCTTTTTAGCAAATTTATTATCCGCAACCGCTTGAGCCAAACCTTTTGTCAAATATGAGGGATATAGCGAAGAATGCTGAGTACCAGCCGCGTACACAATTATATCGGCATTGGAAATTGCGTTATAGGCTCTCGGCGATAATTGGGGAGATCTGTGCAAACTCTTCAAAAAAGTCTTAACTTCATCGCGATTAAGTTGCGATATTGAACCTGGATCGACATAGTCCTCAACCAAAAATAAACTATCAATTTTTGCGCTCGCCCTTTTTTCAACGATGGACGCCTCGTCATGCAGTATGTCACCGTTTTCGAGCAAAGCCATCAAAATCAGGTTGGTATTACTAACAGGATAAACATTTCCAAGTGTTTTAAATCTTTTGCTCACCTGAACCGCGGCATCCTCGATGTCCCCATTCGTCCCGAGCATCAAACCTGCATAAACGAGATTCATCAATGAACAATCCGAGAAGTTAAATGGTCGTTTTTTGATAAGTTGATAAAAGGATAAAACATCAAGAAAATTGTTGAGTGCTTCACGGAGGAAAAACAAATGTTCTAAACCACTGAGGTCTATTCCAAATAAAATTGGACATTGACCAGAAACAAATTGCTCCAACTCCTGAGTAGCAGCGTCCGGCGAAATATCCTCCTCAATACGCAGATCAAACAAAGTTTTTAACAGCAGATCGCTTTGATTACTACTAATTAAATCTCCCTGAACCTTACGGATATCGGATGGACCTAAGATTCCAAAAAAATTTCTCAATTCTCCTGTGGATTTCCCGTCATCATAAGCGTTCACTAGACAAGTGAGGTTCACGTCTGGCTGCCCAGTTAAAAACCTAATCAAAGATGACGCGCCTCGCCCACCACTGAATACGACAATATTCAACATTAAGCTTTCATCCTTCCATATACTCCGAGGTACTTCTCAACGCCGAGTTTCACGCTCAACCACTTTTCAGCATTATTCCTAAGCGTTTCACCCGAGGTAAACCTCTCTTGAATCCGCCAAGCACGATCGAACTCGGTGTCATGCGTTTGGTCAATGACACAACCACCTCCAGTCGCTTTCAAGATTATTTCACTATCACCTATGCCCTTACTGCCTATAAAAGGAACCCCGCAGGCCAACGATTCGCCTAATTTAGTCAAGCTGGTCCCCTTACGAGCTTCGGTAATCAAATTGAATCCGACCATCAAATCCATAGACCCGACTGCCAATGCCAAATTTTGACCGCAAAGCTCAAGAACCATTCCCGGAATCGATTGACTGCCCAACAATCGAATAATCTCCTCCGCACGCTTCTTATCCGTAGATACAATCATTGCAAAAACTGATTTATTAGCGCTCGCATACTGAATAAACCGAACCCAGCGGTCCATATCATACATTCTTCCAATTGACCCTAAATAACCAATGATAAATGAATCCAACGGAATATTATGGGTACGCCTAAACTGATTTGTTCGTTCTCTAGGAGCTACTGAAAACACCGAAAAATCTGCACAGCACGGGATAACGACAGGATCACTTAGTAGATTATAGTTTTTCAGAAGAACTTCCCGGGCAGCCGAGGTTAACACCACAACTTGTTTTGCTTGAATCAGAACTCTTCTTTCATAACGCTTTAAACACCCTATAACCACACGCAAAAGCCATCCGATTTGCACTACACCCTCCTTTTCAACCTTTTCATCTATCCAGAATCCTCTAAAGTCAAAGATATAAGGAATTTTGAACAATAGAAAAATTGGAAAACAACAAAAAACCGGTATATGACCTCGGCAATGCACGAACTCTACTTGCTTTCTCGCGCATAACAGAAAAACTGAGAAAAAAAACGTCATACTGTCAATCAATTTCGACATTATTCGTCCTGAATGAAATTCAAATCTGTACCAAAGAAAACCTAAAGATTGAATTTCCTCTTCCATCGATCGAAGATCGGCTATCGGTCGATTGGACTTCTCAAAAGTCATAAATATTAAATTAGAATTTGTTGGGAAATGCCGGAAATAACCCAGAATCTGGGATTTTCCAAGCGGATCCAATAGACCATCATAACTAAGATAAAGGACCTTCTTTTCCTTCATAAACTCTGAACCATATCTTTAATCAGTCAAAACCAAAAACAATATTCCAAACATGAACACAAACTAACCTTGCAATTGAACTTCATCAACCCAGCGTCAGTTATTCTCGGAACTAATCAGCAGCATTTCCAATAGCGGTCCTGAGCGCTCCACGCTGAAGAACTTACCTCTTTCTTTAAGCATTTCAGAGTCAAATTCCTCGAACGACCGATCTATCAATGTAGTCATGAAAGCTTCCAAATCACCTAGGTCAATCAGATTCCCGTATCTCCCATTATCAAGAATCTCAGCAGGGCCAGAACGGCAGTCAGTGGCAATAACAGGTGTGCCGCAAACCAAAGATTCAGCCACTACATTAGCAAAACCTTCATACTTCGAGGTGAGCACGAAAACATCCGCTGCGACCAAAAACTCTTCAATTTGGCTCGCCCACCCAAGCAAATGAACCTCGTTTTCAAGATGTAACCGTTTGACTCTGTTTTCCAAAAACGCCCTTTCCGGGCCTTCCCCTAAAATGATCGCTTGAACTTTTTTAAATTTTTTAATTTCGTAAATGACTTGTATTAAAAAGTCGAAATTCTTCTGGTCTTTCAAGGTGCCGATAGCGAGGATCTTTAAAGAATCTTGGCAAAAAAATTCTCCCGAATAT
This sequence comes from uncultured Litorivicinus sp., assembly GCA_902594275.1. GTDB lineage: Bacteria > Pseudomonadota > Gammaproteobacteria > Pseudomonadales > Litorivicinaceae > HIMB30. Next base: position 149,841 of record CACJLQ010000001.1, on the reverse strand, counting down.
GAAACATCACCAGATATTTCAACTCTCTTCTTAAAGCATACTGGATTGTAAATAACTATGATCGGATTTGACCTTAGCCATCCTAAAAAAGACATATCATCGGCAACGCCTCTGGATACAGTCATTAGTTTACACTTTAAAAATGACCTCACCATTAGCTCAAACCTGACGATAAACCTTTGTAAAAAAGCAAAGTTATATTGAAGACTCAATTCACAATGTTCAACACAAACAAGCGCTTTTGACTTTTTTTGAAAAAATAAAATCCAAAATGAAAGTGCGGTAAGAGGCCAGAGATTGGCCAGATAAAAATTCGATTCGTTAGAAAGACTATTAATATATCTCACCATGGGGCAAATCGCTGCTCGAAAGCGGGTTTTCCCAAAGTCAATTAACTCGAAATTTCTTTTGACGTATTCGCGATAAATTCCCCGACCGTCGACAACCAAAAAACGAACTCGATAACCTTTGGCTTTCAGAAAGTCTGCGTACACTACACATACCTTCTCGGCTCCCCCTCCACCTAAATCTGGCAAAATAAAGTTAATAAAATCGCTACTTTTCTGCATACATATATTCCGAAACAGAGCTCAAGCCTACACCATGGTGAGATAAAATGTTCGGAAGAGCATCTAAGCTTCGAAGTCCACGTGACGGTATTATAAATGTCTTCAGATTCACATGCCTTTCCAAAGACCAAAATACTGTGGACTGTTGTCCGATTATATCTACGCGAAAACCTTGCCGTAACAACATCACAACCAGTTGTTCAATTAGAATTCCGTTTTTTAGAACGAGTATGTTATCAAGTGTTGGCGATTTCGGATGCGGGACCACCAAGTGAGTTTTAAGGCGATTAATCAAAAAGCGATAGATGAGCAAGTCAGATTCGTCAAACGCATCTCCACCGCTATAAGTGTTGACCCCTAAAAGAAATCTCACTTTCTTGCCCATAGGGCAAAAAGCCTCCCAGGGTTCAAATGATAACTTATATTTAAAAAAAACCTTTTCTAGCGATCTGTTTATATCCCAAAACTCAATTGGCAAAAACGAATAAAGACGCATGTTGGTTGGACTTGCAAAATCTATGGGTATATCTCTCTTCATCACCCGTCGATAAAAGGTAAAAAATAAATTATTTATACCTTTTTTCTTTTTTCTAAGGATCGACTCGAAGAAAAAGGCCATGGTGCCATCGTCGAATATACTTACTCGTGTTTTTCGACGAAACCCATTCGCAACGAATTCAACGTATTGATTATTGAGAGAAGCAACGCAGACTTCGTCGATTAGCAATTTTGAAAAAAAAATCAATATTTCGAAGACAAAAGCTGTTTCATAATAATTTTTTTCCAAATCAAGATCGATAACGGTTGTCTCGGTTCGGTTGTCTATTTTCGGTAACTGATCAAAAACGTTAGGGATTTCCGAACAATTTAATCTAACAATTATAATCCTTTTAAATTGAAATCTTTGAACAATGCTAGAGATACACGCGGTCTGAAATAAAGAGGTGGTTATAAATAATTTTCTATGCCTCGTACTGTTGCAGTACATTTTCAAAAAAAAGTTTTCTATAATTATTCTCGTTAAGGTATACATCGATTGATTTCCGCATAGTATTGCTCTTGTATTTTTCTTCTCGTATACGTTCTAACATATTTATGATACCTAATGCGATAGCACCTGCGTCCCTGTCAACCAGAAGCCCATTTTCGTTATTCACAAAATCATCCGGACCTCCGGACCCTTTTATGGCAATCACTGGTGTGCCCTGTGAAATCGACTCAACCAAGGCACAACCGAATGTTTCACTTTTCGACGGTATGCACACTAGAGTCGCGGCATCATATTCGAGTCGAAGAGTATTATGATCCAATGCCCCAGCGAAACGTACTACAAGTCGATCATTGATGCTGGTTGTAAGTTTTTTTTTCAAATTTACACTAAGTGCTCCTACCCCCACGAAGCTCAGCTCAATATCCGGAGGATTCTCAACCATACCCAAAAATTCTCGACAGCCATCGTACACAAACTGGGGCCCTTTCATGTCAATTAGATTTCCCACAAAAAGAATTTTCACAGGGCCAACAACTGATTTGGATTTATCGCTATCCAATGGCCATGTGAAAATACTACTAAGAATGTTAGGAAAAAATATTGCTTTAGGTTTGGCATAAGGAAAGATTGTACAAAATTCTCGCCGAAATGATTCAGATGGTAATAATATTCTATCGGCTGCCTTTAGCACTTTTCCGTAAATTTTTAATTCATCCGGTTTTATAAATTGAGGATATGACTTTCGATGCTCAGTTAAGACAAACGGTATGCCAAAAATCTCTCCAATCAAGCGCGCTGAATTGCCAGAAAAAAGACCGTTGTGAGCATGGATTAGATCATACTTTGTATGTAACAGTGCTAGCGCAATTAGAGAAAGAACTAGATGTATTGTGGAAAAAACATAGGAAGATTTCGGCCAAATGCTGAAAGCTCCGATCCAAATTATATTTTGTCCATTTTTTCTATTTCTTGAGAAGTAGAGTCGGGATAACTTCGCTTGCGATAATGGGACGAGATTGACATTGACAACGTCAACCTGTACCGCCTTTGAATGAATACAATGAGCGATACTTTCTACAAATATACCGCGATAATCCGAGGAAGTTCGCGGATATATATCGGTAAGGATAAGAATTTTTTTTCTATCCATCGCTTAAGCGCACTCGAGCGGTTCCACCGGTTACTTCTAGGATATAATCACAATGCGATAATAATTCTTGACGATGAGAAATTATGATCACAAGCGGGCCATATGGCAGATTTTTGAGCCCGCTGATTATTTTTCTCTCACTTTCATAGTCAAGAGCGCTCATCGCTTCATCAAGAACTAACACCGGCTTTTGTTGGTAAATAGCACGGGCCAAACCGATTCTTTGTCGTTGCCCTCCGGAAAAAAAAGTCGCGTTTTCGCCCATATGAGCCTCGAGGCCCAATGGCCTGTTTGAAAGCATTTGTGATACACCCGACACATTGCATGCGTTCTCAAATTTTAATTCATCAAATTCAATATCTCGATCAGAACCTATTATGTTTTCTCGAACCGAAGCGTCTAAGAAAAAATCTTTCTGTGGAACGTGCGAAATATTTGAACGCCACTCTTCAACGTTATGGTCCCAAACAGGCAAATTATTAACGAGTAACTCTCCATGTTGAGGTTTGACTAAGCCCATTACTATATCCGCAAATGTTGATTTGCCAGCGCCACTTAGGCCGGTGACTCCAACACAACAATTAATCGGCATTTTGACGTTGACATTTGATAAAACAGATTCCTGACGTGAATAGCTAAACGAAACGTTCACCAGTTCAACGGAATCTATTTTCGAACAGAAGATTTTTTGCTGGGAACATTTGTCGTTTAGAAATTCTGGACGCAGCGACATATGATGTAAAACAGACCTGACATCATCAACATGCCCTTTCATTGATACGAAGTGTGCATACATGGTCTGCGCCAAAGGTAACAATCGTTGCGCTCCCAACGCAAAGGCACCAAGAATCGGAAGGATAGATCCCAGATCTTTGTCTAACTGAAGGACGTGATGCATCGCGACACTTACGATCAGTAACACTCCGATCGCTTCGATCAGAAATCTGGGTGCCATACCGATCAACTCAACATAAGCACCAGCTTTGCGTACCTCCCAATCCGAATATTCGAAGCGACTCAGATACTCGGACCTGATCTGATCGCCTCTGATTAATATATCTCTAATTAGTCCAAGAGATTCATTTAGTACACGGATCACCTTGCTCTGCTGGGTATGTATCATGCTGCTTGAAGCCGATAACGCGGATTTAGACAAAACATTCATCAATACATAAAAACAACTGATTCCGCCTATCAAAATCAGAGAAACCTCGAGACTAACAAAGGTCAGCGCTACTACTATCACAGTTAATATCAGACCAGAGGAAGCGAAGATTATACTCGGGTTCACATATTTAACGATTACGCGATCGACTTCTTTAATTACCAATGCGTTAAGGTTTGCGGAATTGGTTTGCTGATGAAATTCCAACGGCTGGCGTAAAATATTATGAAAAATTCTATTACTAAAGCACCTACCAATTTGCCTCGAAACCAGCAATTGCAAAAAAAATAAAGCCATTCTAAAAATAGTTGTGATCACTACAGCAGAGCAAAAAAATAATCCAGTGAATAAGATAATTTCTCGATCGGAAAATTCCGCCAAGGAAATAAATTTTAGAATATAAAGATTTGAGATCAGGATGCTTGGATCAGATAATACTGTTAGGAAAGGTATTATTGCTCCAATGGAAACTAATTCCGCGAACGCCGACAGGAAGGTCATTACTACAAGAAGAAAAATCAATATCCGCGACTTCAAATCAACATAAGACATTAAAAGAACGAGGTTTTGTAACATGCTTACAACCTGAAGAACTCGGTTTCTTCTCTATAGCAAGCTTTCAAGTCGAGTATTAACCTTTTTGACGCAACTAAAGTAGCAAGTTGATTTGGATTAATTTTCTTGAAAGCATCATGAGCGACGCATATTAAAATAGCGTCATATCGCGCATTGAATTGGATGGATTCGGTTCGTAAATTTTCGTATTCCTTAGAAAGTACTGGAGCGACCGGATCATATAATGTCAGATTCACGTTTGAGACTAGCAATTCCTCGATAATATCAAACACCTTTGAGTTTCTTGTATCAGGACAATTCTCTTTAAAGGTCACACCCATGATGAGAATGGATGCCCCGCTCAAGCCCAAGGAATGGTCAGTCAAACGGTCACTCAACTTAGACAACACATAAAACGACATTGAGTCATTTATTTCTCTTCCGACATCGATCATCCTAGGGTTTATTCCGATAGAACGGGCTAAAAAAGATAAATAATAGGGATCCACGCCTATACAATGTCCGCCGACAAGACCAGGTCTAAAATTCAAGAAATTCCATTTGGTCCCTGAGGCCTCAAGTACCTCGTGGGTATCAATTCCTAAACGATCACAAACCAGGCTCACCTCATTCATCAAAGCTATATTTACATCTCTTTGCGTGTTTTCGATAACTTTTGCAGTCTCGGCCACTTTAATAGAACTAGCCTTATGTGTGCCAGCATCGATCACAGAGCCATATAGACGGTCGACTTTGTCGGCGACCTCTTTGCAGCAACCACTTGTAATTTTAATGATCGAAGAAATATCGTGTGTTCTATCTCCTGGGTTAATTCGTTCTGGACTATACCCTAAGCCGAAATCTTGGGATTTTCGAAGCCCGGAAACTTTTTCTAAAATTGGCGCGCAAAAATCCTCCGTCACACCAGGATATACGGTCGACTCGAAGACTACGATATCGTTTTGATTCAGGTAGTTACCTACTAACGAACACGCTGCCTCTAGGGGACCTAAATCCGGATCATTGTTACTCAAAATTGGCGTTGGAACGGTAACGATATAAAAATTACACCGAGCTAAAACAGACGACTCATCTGTAAATTCAATATTGTTAGCAATTAGTAACTCACTTGACAAGATCTCACCGGTACGATCATAACCATTGTCCAGCTCTTCTATTCTATTAGAATCAATATCAAACCCGATCGTTATATATTTTTTCTGAATAGCGATCGCAAGGGGTAAACCAACATATCCAAGTCCGATGACGCCAACCACAAAATTGGATACACTCGCAGTAATCATGATCTACTCGACAGTAGGTGTTTAAATGTGATCGAAAGTCCGTCTTTTAAATGATGCTCTGGTCTCCAATCGAAATCGGCTGAGAACAGAGAAATATCGCTTACAGCGCGCTCTATCTCACCAACAAGTGATTTTTTAAATAATACAGCTGGTTCTCTGCCGAGAATTTCATATGAAATGGTTTGTAAAAATCCAACTAAATTTAAAATCGAAACCTCGGCCCCCGTTCCTAGCTGATACAACCAACGTAATCTAAAACCCGGATCCGTCGAAATTTTTTCTTGCATAGCAACTATTGCCTTGGCTAGATCGCTAGCAAATAAAAAATCTCGGGTTTGGAATCCAGACCCAAATATCTCAATCATTCGATTATCTAAGATACGATTAATCGTTCTTGCAACAATACTAGTTTTATGGGAACTGAATAATCCGTAGACATTTGAAAAACGCAAGGCCACCACGTTAAGTCCGTACGTGGTTTGATAAACATGGCAATAATGCTCCATCGCAGCCTTAGATACACCGTAAGGGGACAATGGCTCCCCTCCCATTGTCTGCTCGCTAAACGGTGGTTCTGCGCTTCCAAGAGGGGCACTTGAGGATGCAAATATCGCGAGTTTAACACCAGAGCGTCTAGAAAATTCTAGTGCGTAAACCGAACCGATGATATTTACTATAGCATCACGATGTGGATCTAAAAATGAAGGCTGCACCCCCGTGTTAGCAGCCAGATGAACCAAGTAATCGATGTTCCGGACTTTTGATATTCCTTCCCAAACTGACTCTTCACTCACATCTCCGTGAATGTGTGTTATAGACGCTTTTTCTAGCTTCGACCCGCAGCAGTGCTTCAAATTTTCATGAAATCGAACTCGTGTATCCTCATCAGCATTATCGAGAACGATGATATCTACTGCATTGGGAAGATTCATAAGCTCCATGATTAAGTTTGTTCCGATAAACCCCAGCCCACCCGTAATGAGCCAGCAGAGCTTCTGTTTCGGACTACTGGATTTCAAAAAATGCTCTCTTTATCAATTCCAACGTAGTCTGGACTCCAAGGGGTTTTTCCGTTGCAGACGAATAAGTACGATTTGGTCGTATTGATTTACTCTTCGAATCTCTTTCTGAATTACGATTTACTATAAAGTATTTATCATATTCACAGGAATTACTCACTTCAAACTCATACATCAGCTCTTCATGCATTTTTTCGGAATACTTTGATCCCGTAATCTTAAATTGAATTTTATCTAAATCAGACCACCCCATTTGCGAAGAAAATAAGCAAAAAGCTTCAGCGAAAATCTCAAGATTTACAGAGGGCATTCGGGCTATGAATATCTCGCCTGACAATCCTTCACACCCAGTTTCCAAAAGCAATTCAATAGCGTCGTTGGCAGTCATCATGAACCTACTCATGGCCGGACTAGTGAGGGTCAAGTGTTCCGCCGCTTTTGCTTGCTTTTCGAAAACCGTTGCTACGGATCCACTTGTCCATAAAACATTTCCGAATCGGGTAGTAACAGCCTTCATTCCGTTTTCTGAAGGGGAAGCTATAAACAGCCTTTCGCACAGCAACTTTGTCGCACCCATGACTCCCACTGGATTAACTGCTTTGTCAGATGATGACAAAACTACCACTTCAACCCCAGCCTCTTTCGAGGCAGTTATTACATTGGTTGTACCAGCTACATTTACGCTTATACAAGCTAGCGGGGAGATTTCACCAATAGGAACGTTTTTCGATGCTGCCAAATGAAAAACGCAATCAGCTCCTTGAAATGCGTTTCTTAAATCTTCGTTACTACGTACGTCACCGAAATACACTTCAAATCGTGCATCACATATCGTATTCATTTGATAAAAAAGACCGGATTCGTCTTGGTCAAATGAAATGACCAATCTCGGCTCACAATGACATAAGAGGTATTTGACAAGAACCTTACCTATGGCACCACAACCACCGGTAACTACTACTTTTTTCCCTGAATAGAAACGCTTGATGCTATCGTCAATCAACTAGTTCACCACTTTATTCTGGGCATCACTTTTTTTGGGTCTATTCTCGATGAAAAAGTTGATACTGTATTCATAAACGAGGTGAGAAACTCTTGATCTAGCATGGTCGGTTGTAATCCAAGATCGTTAAAACTGTCATTCTTAGCGTGGTAGTAGTGGTCCTCTTTTTCGAATCTAGGATTGGGCAGTTGACTAATAGTGGCATCTATACCAATCTTTGACGCTGCTGACAAAACCATCTCGGCCAACTTGTTTACCGAGAATAGTTGAGTAAACTGATTCCTGATCACCATCTCGCCTTCACCAGGGGCATTCAGAATTGACAGTTCAATACAGCGTAATGCATCGTTCAAATTTATGTAGCCTCTCGTCTGAGAACCGTTGCCGTAAACCGTAAGCGGGATACCCGTGAGTGCCTGGCAAACGAATCTATTTAGAACCGTCCCGAAAATGTCGTCATAGTGAAAATTGGGCAAAAAGGCATGATCATTGGGAGCACCGTAAACTTCCAAGCCATAGACTGGCCCTTGCATTAGATCTGTGACCCTTAATCCCGCTGATCTGCAATAAAACCACAACAGGTCTGTGTCCATTATTTTCGTCGTGTGGTAAAGCGAGGAAGCTTGTCGCGGGAACAAGAAGCGATCACTTCTTCCATTATGGTTGACGTCTATCCAACCTTCTTCAATATCAATGTTAGGAGTTCCATACTCTCCCATTGTACCCAGCTTGATTATATGGCACTTAGGATTATGTTGGATAACCGCTTGGATGACCGAAAAGGTTGAACCGACATTATTCGCAATAGTATACGAACCACTCTCAATATCCTTCATTGAATAAGGAGCAGATGGTTGCTCCGCCAAATGAATAATAGTGTCGATGGCCTCTGTTTCTAATATTTTTTTCAAGGCTGAAACATTTTTACAATCTTCCTGATAAGTTTTTATTTCAAAGCCTGTAAATCCTAGATATTTATCGGTCCTCTCTTGAAGAAGTGGTGTTTCTACCAATGCTTCGCTATCAGTTTCGCGCGCAATCCTTCGCCGGTCATAGTTATCAATCCCCACAACACGATATCCACGCTCCGTTAAGAACATTGCTAAAGGCCAACCGATATACCCGTCTATGCCCAGAATTAAAACATTCATTTCATGAACCTATTGGATCACCCTTTGAGTAATGTGCCTCGGCAATATGCTGCGTTGAGAGAAATTGCGAAATCGAAAGCCCAGTTTCCGGCCGCAGAAACCTCACATCATCCACAGAAACTATCTCGCCTTTTTCAATTATCCGATTTGCGTATACACCTCTTCGCATTTCGCGACGCATAGACAACTCTTCAACAGATAATGTCCGATCCCTCGGTTCCGAGTTACCAGCAAACCGCGCATTCCACCCAATGAATTCGGCTAGTTCCACTGGTAATATAGAATGTTTATGATCGCCAAATGCGATATTCCTATCAGTAGTAAAGTGTTTTTCTATCGTCTTGGCCCCAGCTAGCGCTGCTGCGTAGACAGCGTACACATTCTCACAATGACATGAATATCCTATTTTTTGATACGGATACATCTGTGCTAGTCTCTGTATATGGGCCAGATCGGCTTCAATTAGTGAATGCGGGTATTTAGACACGCAGTGTAACAAGGTTAGATCGGCACAATCTAATACAGCGATGGCCTCACCGATTTCATCTCGAGAAGCCATTCCAGTCGAGAGAATTACTGGTTTATCGAGAGATCCGGTCAATTCTAGTAACGGAAGATTCGTTACTTCTCCACTGGCTACTTTCAAGATATCAAAATAGGGACTCAAAGACTGAAGCAACTTAGCATCGAAGATGGAGGCCGCTGGCACAACGTTAGCTTCCCGACATACCTTACTCAAACATATCCACTGCTCTTCACTGAATTCCAACGACCGAAAACGCTCCAGCTGAGTTTTTGCCACTGTTTTAGCAAGTGGTAGCGGCTTCTGATTGGCTGTCACGAGCTCACTGGCAGAATATATCTGATATTTAATAATATGAGCGCCAGAGTTTATTGCTGCTCTTGTTAAACTCAAAGCCTGCGCGAAATCCCCATTATGATTACCACCAATCTCAGCGATAAAATTAATTTTGTCCATAAATGTAAGCTATCTCTTTTTCACTGACTTCAGCGATCAACAACTGGCTCGTATCTAAGCGCGCCAGCTGTGAGGAACTCTGATTAAGTACGGCATAAGCACCACCTATTTCTCGATAAACATTACTCCTCTGCATTCGATTCGTCATCAATCCATCATAGCCTATAAACGACGTCTTGGAGAAATTCATCTCCCAATGCCTATGTGCATCGCGCACCCCTGATATAACCAAACTTCGTCCGTAGAGTTTGAGAGAATTTATACAATCTTTATAATGTGCTTCCGGTAAAGGCATATCTCCATGAGCAACAAGGGTGCAGCCTTCAATACTTAGGTTCCGAATACTCGACATCAACTTGCTGTTCAAGTCGAATATCTTTCCGTCTGCAACAGTAACTATTTGCCCTGAATCTATCAAATCTGAAAGGACAAAGGAGGAACTCCGATGCTGATAAATAATTGGCTTCTCATCAATATTTGACTCAAGAACATTCAGAATAGTCTGACGTGTCAAATGCTCAGGATAGTTTTGATCAACCCATATGAACACATTGCAAAGCAAAGTTGATTGAGTCTCTGCCACTATCCTAGCCTTTACCTCTCGTATAGCAAGTACTCGCTCGTGAGAAGAGTCAGACATGGATCCTCGATACTTCCGATAGATATATGTTCCGAATTCAAAGGTCTCGACGGATATATCAAATACCTGCGCCAATCTTAACCAAAAATCAAGATCTTCCTTCTTTCCTTGTGAACTTCTATATCCACCAAGATTTTGCCACCATTCTCGTCGTAAAAGCGCGCCCGCCGCTAACGGACATGAGTCCCCAAAATCACTTAATGGCAAGGATGATGAAGGAAAACGTGAAAATTTTAATGGGAGACCGTTCTCGTCTATCTCAACGACATTTAACACCTTCGCGATATCGCTTCTTACTGCAACCAACTCAGAAATCATGCGATTAAAATCGACCTCCAATAACAGGTCATCCCCGTCTAAACGCATGAAAAATTGTTGTTCGCAGGTGGAAAGTGCCTTATTTAAAGACTCTGAAAGTCCAACATTTTTGGAATTTAAAATAAGATTGAATTTGTAATTAGTGATAAGTTTTCTTAGAACATGTCGAGAACTATCTGTACTACCATCATCGATGACCGTCACAGAAATTTTTTCGGATCCCCTCTGCGAAAAAATAGAGCGCAAACATGCCTCAATAAATAGTTCGTTGTTATAAACAGTGACTATCAGATCAATCACTTTAGGTTAGTCCGAATGAAATGTTGGGCCGCAAGGATCGCTGAGATCTATGAGGCTCGTGTAACGATGCAATCTTCATCAATTCTTCAACTGTTAAAGAAGGAACTCGATCACGAAGAACTTTTGATCGTAATAGCTTACAAAGATAACCATAGTCATCCATAGTATCTAAAGTAAACGAAGACGAAGAAGACCCTTTGCCTGTTACATAGCCAGCATTAATCATATTGTCATTGTCAGTATAAAAATAGGTTAAATATTCTGTATGCCGCCTTTGAGCAGGTGTTATGTGACGGACAATATGACGAATGGACGCAACACTCAATGCCTCCCATCGAAGGCCCCTCGCTAAATCTTTGATGTAAATTCTGTCTGTGCGCAAAAAATCGCTCAAGTTAATGTTGCGTAAACTTGCGAAGTCAGTAAATGGATTGTCAGCAGTTACTCTAACCACCCAAGATACGTTACGATCTCTAATAGCGATTTCAATTCGACTCAAGACATCTTTTAAATTTCCTCTTACCAAATCTACATCATGCAAACCAGCCAGGTTTGCTACTTCATCATCCTCTGTCTCGCTACTCGTACACAAAATAACATCAGCAATATCTTGAATTACCTTGGCGCGTTGCAAAAGGAGACCTAACGCAGAATATCCAGCTAAATCCAAAAAGGCTTTATTCGGTAATCTTTTGGATCCGGCTCTACAAAAAATACAAACAGCAATTTTCATCTCATTTTCAATCGTTAACCCAACTAAAATCGACAATAGATCCTTTCGGAATTTTTCTGTTGGCCTTTTTTCCTAAATCCTTTATTCGCAGAGATTTTCTTAGATCATCCTCGTCATCAGACCTCCCACATGTTACTTTTTGCAAATCCACTACCGAGCCAGATTCGATATCTGCTGTAGCACGTACAACATGAGCAAGTTCGTCAAAATATTTTTCTTCTTGGCTGTTGGATCCAATCCCTTTTTGAACGCTTTCGTAATCGTCGACTAATCGCAAAAACTGTTTCAACTCCAAAGGATTAAGACTTGAGGAATGATCCCTACCCAGCCACTGTGAATCCAAACACACGTGTTTCTCGATCACCTCAACTCCGTGGCATAAAGCAAGTAAAGATAACCCATACCTCCAAAAGCGATCTTGTGAATCAGTATGATCAGAAAAGCCTAGTTTCATCGACACTGGGAGGCTGTTTCTTATTTTAGAAAGGACATTCAAGCCCTGATTATTTATTTGAGTGGGGTAGCGTTGAATACCGACCAATGCCGTACTAGAGCGAGCACTCTCAATAAAGGTTTGAATTTCAGATAAATCAAAGTTGGCCTCATTAAGGCCCAGTCCAACAGCAATATAACAATCTATATTTTGCCTCGCTAGGCCCACATATTCTTGGCAAAACCCGATCTCAGAGTTTGCGATCTTAAAGCCTACGACTAAATCGTTCTCAATCCACTTCTCGGTCCAGGCTAAAGCAGTTCGACCGTAAGGTTCGATAATTACGTTGACACCCCAGCTCCTCGCAAAGCTCAAAACGGATTCCCACTCTTTCTTGGACAGCGCAAGTGTCCGAAATCGTTCAAATTTTGAAGAATTGGTATCGATAAGCTCATCAGGTTTGTAGACCTGAAACTTTATAAAGGTAGCACCAGCATTCACGCACCCGACAATCAAATGATTCAAATAATCTATGGACCCATTGTGAGCGCTCGCGACTTCACAAATGACTTTGATTTTTTCAGGCATTTTTTGTTGGAATCAGATCAGACTTTTCTGAGGAGGGCTTAAATTGCCTCCACGTGTAAGAACTGGTGACAAAACAACTCTTACATGGTTCGAAATTATCTAACATCTTGTCTCGATTCAGCTGCCGCATCTCCTCCATTCTTGATCCTTTCCAGACCTCGGCTAGAGATTCGGTGGTCGCATTTCCCACCTGGAATTCCATATTCCAATCAGAGCAACATGGGAAAATTTTTCCATCACGGGCAACCACAAGTCGCTGCCATGGTTGGTTGCAGCGCTTTCGCCCTGTTGATATCCAGTGACCGGTAGCCAATTGATTTCCTTGCCCACGATCTGTAACTGGCTTTACCGAGATCTCGTCGACTTTATCTTTCCAATTAGCTATGAAATTGCCAACATCGTCCTGATTTGATTTCATCGCCACCATCTGCAATCTCACCTCCGGCTTGGCGCGCCGTTCGGAAGTCTTCTTTTTGAGAACATGCTCAATAGCAGAACAGAGATGTTCAAATTTAGCGCCTATCCGAATTGCTTCGTAAGTTTCCTTCGAGGCACCGTCCATGGAAAAAATAATCCTATCTATCCCGGCATCTACCAGCTGATCCCAACGCCTTTTGCTCAAAGCAGTCCCATTAGTATTTATCTGAACATCTATAATCCCAGCCTGCTTTGCATACCTGACCAGATCAACCAAATCCTTATGTAATCCAGGCTCACCCCGCCAGTTAAATTTGATAGATGGAATTTTTAGTGCTTTAGCCTGATCTATAATATCTTTAGCTAAACTCGAGTCCATCATCCCTGTGTCGGGGACACCTTCGATCCCGTGCACACACATCACGCACTTTAAGTTACATGCCTCGGTTAACTCGATGTCTACATGCAAAGGTGACTGCAACACGATATCGAATCTAGAGACCAGCCACCACTTGATTCGGTACGTTAGATAGGCAAAATCACACCGCAATAACCTATCAACCAAGGAACTTGCATAACCTATTTTCTGAAACATTTCTCTCTAACTCCAAATCTCTTTAACCAGTCATTTTTGTATAAATGCCCCTGAAACACTAGGGTACCGAAGAAACCGCTCCGCATGCTCCTAACCCGTCATACCCCCCCGCAAAAAACTGGGGAAAAATCTATTGATATTTGCCTTACTTTTTGTCTCCCGGAAATGACACCCAGCGAGTGCGACACCTAACCCAAGCCAAAATATTCTTCCCTCAACAAAGGAGGCGAAGTGCCCACTAAACAAACTAGAAGCTGAAATGCCAACTAAGATAGCTAAACCAACCAGACCTGTCCCTTCGTTGCCAACTCGCGTCCCACAGGCTGCCAAGAAAAGAGAAAAAACCAATAAAGTCGTTATTCCATATTCAGCCCACAGATGCAGATATTGATTGTGCGGATCATCACTCACTTCTCCGCGCCATCCATGGACTTCAGCTACTACCTCTGCATATTGTGGGCGGAACGAGCCTGAACCTGTTCCAAATACCGGTCGGTCTTGAATCATGGTCCATGTATTTTCCCACAGCACCAATCTCATTCCAATAGAGGTTTTGTCTGATTCTGGATGCGAATAAGTTTGAATCTCGTGTATGGCCTCTGAAATTTCGTTAGAAGGCCTCTCGCTCAACAAGAAAATTCCGGAAAATAGCGAAGTCGTTGCCATTGTTAAAATAATCGAGAAACGCCGAAAGAAAAATAATCCCGCCAGAACCATGCAAACAATAAAGACTAAGTACCCACTGCGGCTGGTGGAAACCACAAAAATATTACTCGCAATCAATGTAATTACAAATAAGCTCAATATCTTATGTCTGCCAAAGAACCCAAGTCTTTTTGCCATAAAATTTATTAGAACGAAAGTAGTAAGAGAAAATACCACTCCCTGCACAACATTATTTTCGACTAGTTCTTCCGGTTTCATATGTGGAAAAATATTCCAGATGAAATCTGCCCATGAAAGGAAAGCATATAAAAATATATAGCAAATAAAAAAATTAAAAAATTGAATTCGATGCTCTAGATTTTTAAAAACAAATAGAGCCAACGGAAACAAAACTACCTTCCTCCAAGAAACAAGATCCTCGATACGATCTTCTACTGGTGCAATACCCCAAAACATCGATATGCATATACAAATAATGAAAAGCAGTAAAATTTTCACTGAAATGTCTAAATTTTTGAAAATTCGTTCTCTTATCCCTCTATCAAACGTAACTATCAAAATCATTATGAATTCTATGAAGGAAACGAGCGCATAGCCTCCATAGATTGAGAAAAATAAATCTAGAGCAAGTAGGATTCTGAGAACACCCATGTTTGTTATTTTTCTTCCTAAGATAGGATAACTAAATGACACCACGGGTATGTTTATTTTATCTTCGGAATTTTGCATCGAGTATAACACTCATCATGAGCTGAATTTCATTCAAGCAAGCTAGTTTTTGGTCACTCTAGTAGGGCAAATATAAGCTTAAGAAAATCTACAATTAGTCACCAGTGTCCGATTAAAAATCTAGCGTCGTTCCCTTCCACGTTTGATTTACGAGCCTTAAATCAGACAATGAAAAATTGGTTTCATTTAAAAAATGCAATGAATCCTCTTCTCAGTCAATTCCGCTTGAAGCCCGGGACAGAGAATTACCACATCAACTCCAAATCCTTTAGTCTCCGTTGCGCGCAATTCCACATCGTATCCAAGGCCTCACAAGGTCCAAAGTTTTGATCCACGTCAAAATTAAAAAGAAGCATCCGGGCTAACATTCACAGATTTCTTAAACTGACAAATCTATTCGATGCTGCATCTGTGTATTGCGCGACCGCCACAGACCCAAATAATGTACCGTCAATATCACACCCCGAACAAGGTTTTTGATCTCTACTGCCCGCCAAAAGTCTCAAACGGAAGCGATGCCATTCAGGATCAAACCAAATTTGGTCAATGGATGTAGTTAATATGTTCCCTATTATTTTTTTTCTCAGCCAATCGTTAGAACAACACAATACATTGCCATTCCAATCTATAAGCATTTTATAAAACGGATAATTGCAGCCTCGTGCCAAAGGCGAATCCAACTCAGATCCAGCTAACGCTCCCGAACGATTATTAAGTATCAAACCTGCTTCTCGTTCAAGATCATACCCCTCCCAATGAGGACGAAGTCTTACATTCTCTGTCGGGAATGATGACGCTTCGATTATCTCACTGGCTTTAGCAATTTGATCAGGCCCATCGTAAAGATTCCAATAAATTGAGTTCAAACCAGCTTCATAGAGTTTATTCAAACGGTCGACACTGATCTTGTCGCCATTAGTATTGGTTTCAAGAATTATATCCGGAACAGATTTTCGGATTCGCCGAATGACACTTTCGAAATCAGGATGTAAAAGAGGCTCACCGAAGCCTGAGAAAGACATCTTAGAATGGAACCCGACCCTCTTAATTTCCGACGCTACCCTTTTTACCAAAGCAATTGAAGCCGTGAGATTCAAGTTTGGATAAATCGATGCATCAACCCGTGGGCAAAATGAACACACCCGGTTGCATAACTCAGTCAAATTAAACTCGATGGTCAACAAACCTGACAGTTCTCCCGACTTTGGGTTAAGGCCCAAAAGCGCGTCTTCTTGGTTCTGCCTGTACCGAATAAAGGTATCCGCCGTTTCTAACACAATTAAAAAACCTTAAAATTCGTATCCGTTTCTAATTTTTTCTTAGCCTCTTGCACAGTCTGGTAGGGAGCCTTATGGTGCATGTCTAGTCTCGCAAACTCGATGTCAGCGGGTGCGTAAATAACCATTTCCACTGCGGTGGCTACATGGTCTAAGTCTAGGGACATTTTTGGAAGCTTGCCCACGACACCTAAATTGATTATTGAGACGCGACACGCCTTCTCGTTATCTTTGTAAAGACAGTTCGATACAGCAAAATTCAACGCGTTTTTAGAGGTAGCATATATAGCGTTTATTGACGAGTTTAAGGCCGAAGCCCTCGAGCCGATATTTATTATCAACTTTTCATGATCCAATCGCCACTTGTCATAAATATGCAAAAACAACTCAGCTTGAAAAAAACGATCTGATGCGTTGTTAATAAATATGTCGTACCCCTCGACCTCGCTCAGAGTTCCCTCAAAATTAGGCAACCTCGATGATACCTTTTTGACCCTATGACGGGCTGAGAAATGCTTAGCTAGAAACATCCCCAGACCAGAGTTACATCCGTTAACTGCAATAGAGAGCTTTTCGTTCGATTTTGAAAACTTGTTATCCACCGTTAGGGTCGCCTACACAAGCATTCATGATTTCCATAATCTTTATCACAGGATCTATTAGTGGAATATTTGCAGACGCTACTCTATCCCTGCTCCCAAAACTCGCAATCGCCGGACCCAATCCCTCTAATGAGTGCAATTGCACGTGAGGACCAATTTCTCCAAAGGGGACCGTCCCAGCTTTGATTGACCACATTAACTCAACCACGGGTAATCCCAGGAGCTGGCATTCAACAGCTGCCGATGAATTTACAGAGATTACCATATCGAATTCTGAGACAACATCAGCCAACGGGATTTTATTTGATACGACATTAATTGGAACTTCGACATCAGCCATCAAGGACACTTGTTTCGGGTGAAACCTTACGCTCGCCTTACAAATGCCCTTCTCCTCCAGCAACCCTAACTCAGCTAATACATCTAGGCAAAGTTCGTTTGGGTTCGACTTATCCACCTCTAATCCCATCGGATGAATTTCTAACTGAGCAAGGTAAAGAACCTTGGGGGCCGATGAGTCAATATTCCGCAAATCTAGTAGGTTCAAAGCCCGTGCAACAAATCTGTAATAATACGGATTCCCAGTTACTGAAATGAGATTCCCATTTCTTCCAAAATTTACGAGACCTCGTTTTACTGCATCATGAAAGACACATACGTGGGTTCCGTACTCGTCATCTCCCATCCACTCGTGTTCGAAAGATAGAAATGTTGGAACCACTATAGTCACAGGTAGGCTCAATCTGCCAGCCGCCATTACCATCGCACGCTCCATACGGGGCGAGTTCGTGGTTACAACGATATCAGGTGAAATAAATGTCAATACCTCTTGCGCAGTCTGAAGGGGCAAGAATGACTTGCGGTCTAAATTTAAAAATCTTGCCATCGCCTCGTCTTGTCCATACTCTTCAACCAGATCGAGAAAACCACATCCGTAGTATGCCCTCGAATTCTGATATCCGACGACGTTATCTATATCTAACGGAAGCACTTCCTCACCGACACGGATGAACTCCGCATAACGCGAAGACGCTAACCGTAAAATGCTATCTATGTCCCAAACATCATCTAATCCGGAATCACGAAAATCTTGAAAACCATGGGTAAGACCTAGCACCTGCACTTCATACAACTCTGAGGCCTTCAGGTGCTCGATCAGAGGGATCAGGGCTTGAGAGTGAGCGCCGCCATAACTAACAACCAAGGCCTTTTTCAATCAGAAACTCCAAACAAAACCGGCGACCGCGGCATAACAAACACCGATCACCAATTGGAAATTGGTCCGTAAACCAAGCTCCCAAACCCTCAGAGCCGTCACCGATAACACATAAATAAAAACAAATGATATCCAAACTAACGAAAGTTGACGGGCTCCCGCCTCACCAAAAAAATCTAAGCTAATAAGCATCAAAGCGACCGTCCCGCTACTAACCACCCATAAACATCTAGAGCTCGCCCTAGCGTGAAAGTCACTGTTTATGAGGTAGGCTAGTCCCATCAAAGGAAGCCCCCATGAAACATTTGACAACAGCTGGACGAAAAACGAGAGGTGCTCTGGACTTAGAGCCACGAATACGCTTAGGAGTGATCCGAAATAAGGCGCCCCCAAAAACAGAACAAGAGATATAAACGTAGATACACCTAAAATATTTCGCGCTCTCGCTTTGAATAACTCCGCCCCCCTTAACGGGTCTTCAAGATAGGCGACTGATAACTTTTGAAGCGACACCAAAGCGAAGCTATTGAGAACGACCATCAATGGCAATTGCACAAGCTTGATACATAATGCTGTCACAACTAAATAGCCTTCACCTAGGGTTGTGGACCAGGATCTTACTGCTACAGGCGCTATAACAAATATCAAAAAAGATAAACTGGCGCCGAAGATTGCTGGCAAAAGATCATAAGAAAGGGCCTGAATTTTAATTCGGCATCCTAACTTAATCGAATTAACACGTGCCTGAAAACCTAACCAATACACTCTAAGAACCAGACCCAAAAGCACGCATAAGGAAACAGACTCCACAACGTAACCAGATAACCAACCGATCAGGATGCCAGAAACAAAACCAATATTAGCGATAGCAGTTCCAAACCCCTGATGTACAAATCTCTGTTGCGAGTTTAGTGCAGCAGAAATGACTGAGGCGACAACTACAAGCGGGGCCGACAACAAGACCACCGCAAACCAAGACCTCATGTCCCCACCTAAAACATTTAGGTCAATACCTGGTGCTATAACAAGCATTAGTAGTGGCAATTGCATTGTCGAGATGACCGCGAAAATACCGACAAGAACCGAACAAATGCACATAGTACTGACGATCGTTATCCTAGCTTGCGCGTCACTGGCACCCGTCAATCTGCGGGATAAAGCTGAATTAACTCCGTTTGCTGTACAAAAAAATACTAAAATTTCAGGGAGGGTCCAAAGCAAAACAGAGATATCTGCGAGATATGTAGCACCTAAAAGTGCAACCACTAAGATCTCTCTTATCGCTCCCGAAAGACGGCCGACAGCCATACCAAAGATGGCCGCAACGTCATGGCTCAACGCCATTTCTTTAAACTTACGGGGCAACACCGAGATCACCAGCTACCAAATTAGATGCCATTCCCCAGTTGACCGCAAAGTGGGCTAATTTTTCAATTAAGATGACTAGAATGAACCTCTTCCATTGAATCGAAGAATTGTTCTAAGAATTATCACTAAATCCGCCGCGAGGCTATGTTTCTCGATGTACTCTAGATCTAATTTTAAACGTGACACGTGATCATCGTCTGATCTCAACTCAACCTGAGCTAACCCTGTCAATCCAGGCCGGACCGAGAGGCGCTTTTCTAGTTCACCAGCCTCATAGAGCACTTTTTGAGCAGGAGTATCAGGCCTAGGCCCGACCAAACTCATTTCACCCCGCAAGATGTTAAATAATTGAGGCAGTTCGTCTAGGCTACTTCTTCTCAGAAACGCACCAAAAGGCGTTATTCTGGTGTCATTACGCCGCGTGAAATAGGGGCCTTGGGTTTCAGCACCCACAACCATACTTCGGAATTTGTAAATCCAAAATTCTTCACCCCCTAGCCCCAAGCGTTTCTGACGAAAAAAAATAGGTCTTCCATCACTGGACACAATCAACAAAGCCAGGATACAAAAAAGGGGCGCCAGAATTACCATTGCGGACACTGATACCGTTAGATCTAAAGCGCGCTTCATTATTTTCTCTAGTAAATTGGTGTCAATGCCCGCTGATATACTTCAAACCAGTCACTCGCATGATCAGTATTTCGATAATCAGAAAAATATGGCCCCCCTAGAGTGAAGTGTAGATTTTTGGCGACATTAGACTCCGGATATTCGCCGACCAGGTGGTTCCATGTTGCATTAAGTTCTCCAATATCGGCTTCTCTGACCCACTTAAACTGATGAAGATCCAAACCCGGTGCGGTCTGAACGTAATCGAGCGTCAATTTTTTGCACATGGGGTTATTGAAAAGCATGACTGAGCTCCAATTTTTCATGGGGTACCTGGTTTGCTCTTGATCGAGAAACTTCTTAGCAGACTTAGGTATATAATCGTGCTTCACGACCGACACTGCTTTGTCATTTTCTACCGTTTCGAACAACTCCACAACATCTCCTCTGAAGACCATGTCACCGTCAATAAATAGCGCGACGCCTTGATATGCGCACATCCATGGGACCATAAACCTAGCTATAGCAAACTCTGTGGAGTCTTTTTCTCCCCGAGATCTGGTGTATTCTTGGGGGGCGTTAGCCAAACCTACGGGAGTAAAGCTTACTGGTCGGGTTGCTCGCTCGAGAATACTCTGGCAGCAAACATGGTAAGCAACAGCCTCAGCGGGATCGTAACCCACAAATATACGTAAAGGTTGGTTGGACATATTTTGGTCACTCTTGGCGTTATTGAAATTGGCAGGTAAAAAACGCGCCCGGCTAAGCCTCAGAAGGATCTGTCAGCTCTTCTAACCACCACCAGATCGAATAACAGTTTGGCTCCTCGCCCCGGATGTGCGCTCAGGTCACGAATATTATCATGGCGCCTTCATTCGATGAAGTTGACTTCCCAAAACGTTGACGTATGAACACCTCCAGCTTGGTTAAACCGTATCACCAATCTCCTATATTTTTTGTCTACCCGGGTTTTGAGTTGATTTGTAACAACCAACAGCGCGAGTGATGTCCCAAGCACTTACCGAAAATAAGAGGTACTTGAGCTCACCGACTTATCCCATAGCTCACGCAAGATCCCGCGGGCAATTAGCCGCCAGTGATAAAAACCACATCTATCCCAAACAATTGAGCGGGATAAGCTTACTTATTAAATTTAACCAGATTGACGATCCTTCAGCCGAATTTGTTAAGCCTTTACGTGGCTATATTCCGTGGCCACAGCTCTCCCACCTAATTTTTGACCTCTATAGAAATTCACGAAACGCACTAGGTTTGGCCGGACAAGCGGGATCTGATGACTAACGATCTAATTGCTCAATAAAACGGGATAGTGTCTGTGACCAATTGGGACCTTGGCCGTATTGCTCTTGGCGTTCGATATCCGATATCAACGCGGTTAATGCTTCCTCCATTTCCAGCGGCAGATCTGAACGCGGCGCTTCAAGTATGCGAGGGTGACTAGTGGCTCGAACGCCATCGGCATTGGCAAACAGATCCTCGTGCATCTTTTCGCCCGGTTTCAAACCGATAAATTTGATCTGTATCTCTCCGTCTGACCGGGGCTTTGAGAACGTCACTACCTTACCTGCCATCTCAATAAGCGACCTAGCCAACGACTGTATAGACAACGGATCGCCCATATCCAAAACGAACAAGCACGACTCACCTTGGATACCGGCCGCCTGGATCACAAGCGATGCGGCCTCAGGAATAGTCATAAAATATCTCGTAACGCCAGGATCAGTAACTGTGACAGGACCACCAGCTGCGATTTGCTCCCGAAAAATTGGGACCACACTCCCGTTACTTCCCAGGACGTTGCCGAACCTAACGACCGAAAACTTGATCCCACGACACTCAGCAGAACGACGAGCGAACTCAACCACCACCTCAGCAACCCTCTTCGACATACCCATCACGCTAGATGGTCTGACCGCCTTATCGGTTGAGACGAGAACCATTTTGGAGACCGTGTGAGCCAAGCATGCATCTACGAGACGTTTGGTTCCTATCACGTTGTTGAACAAACCACTGAAATCGTTACGCTCTAATAGGTGAACATGCTTGTACGCAGCAGCATGGAAAACCACATCCACAGAGAGGCCTTCAAACACTAATCCTAGATCGCCGGCAGAAGTTACAGAACCAAGCACTGGATCTATTTTCACGCTTTTAGACAATCTCACATTTACAAGCTCTTGATGTATCTGAAACAGCTGAAACTCGCTATGATCGAATAAAATCAAACGGCGAGGGTTCAGTTTAAGTATTTGGCGAGATAATTCTGACCCGATACTCCCGCCGGCGCCTGTTATCAGGACACTCTGGCCCTCCACAACCGACCTCATAAGCATCCGATCGGGCTGAACAACTTCACGCTCGAGCAGGTCCTCAATCTGAACGCGCCGTATTTGATCGATCCGTGACGTCGATGAGTCGAGCTCGACGAGGGTCGGAACGGTCATCACACTGTACCCTTTTGCGGATAATTGGTCATAAATTTGCCCCCGACGCTGACCAGAAATCGAAGGTATCGCTAAGATAACCTCGCTAACCACGGCGTCGGTTGCAATTGGAAGATGATCGGAAGCCATCACCGGGACTTGGTGGAACACGCCACCAATCTTCGCCGGATCATCATCTATGAACCCAACGACCTCAGTGCGGTTATGACGCAACGAACTCAATACAAAACGTCCAGCAGAGCCGGCGCCATATATAAAAACTCGGGCCCGTGTGAGTGAAACTGAAGTACGAGGTACTCTGTCAAGCCAGGACATCAATAATCGTGGGGGTACGACAAACAGTGCAACCAACATTGGTTGGATTAAGCCCACCGATCTTGGAATGTCAGTAGGATATAGCATGATACAGCAAGTCAGAAATAACACAGCATACAAACCGACTGCCACTAAATGGGCCTTAGCATTCTGATATGAAAATGCCAAATCTAGGGCGCTATAACATCGACGCAGTGCCAAGCATGCCGGTAATCCGATGCCAGCAAAAAAAAGGATGGGGTACGACCGTGGAGTGACGATAAACCACTCTTCATTCCGAAGACTGGTCGCAAGCCATACTGCCAGTATCGAAACAGCCCCATCGACAATCGACAGATACCAATATCTCGCCCTTACAAAACTCAACAAAAACATAACCTTCTGCCAAATCAGGACATGAATACACTTCGCCAGATCTGGAGCGCAACTAACGCTCTCAACTCCCGAGTTCGATTCCTCTGTCCGGACATATGCTGCCAAAATATTTCATCAATAACCTCGGGTGCAATCCAACCTGTTTCCTTTAGATCATTTAAGTGGAATTTGCAAAACTCGCGACGCGTGCTCTTGAACCATTCACCGACTGGAACGGTAAACATTTGCTTCTTCCTATATGTCAGATCAAAACCAAGGTCTCTCTCTAGCGCTTTCTTCATACACCACTTAGTCATTCCTTCGTGTAACTTCATCGCACCACCAGTTTTAAATGCGAACTCGACCATCCGGTAGTCGAGGAAAGGACTCCGCGCCTCTAGCGAAGCTGCCATTCCCATTCGATCCGGTTTAACCAGGTTATTCCCTGGTAGCAGTATTAAGGTATCCGCTAACAACATCTGATTAATCTTATCTTGGTGGCTCGACTCGGAGACCACCTGTTGTAGATAACCGATCGACTCACTTGCAGCATCTTTTCCCTCCGTAGAACAGAGCATTGCGGCCTTTTCTGTGTCAGAAAATAGTGCTATTTCTTCCCAGTACCGCCTTACGAAGTCAGCTTCTTTTAAACTCTCGAGCTTGGGATCGAGACCTAGACCGAGGTATTTCTCGTAACCGCCAAATAACTCATCCCCCCCGTCACCTGTTAAGGCTACCTTCACGTACCCAGATGCTAAATTCGCAACTTCCCAAGTGGGAAGGAACGACGTGTCACCGTGCGGCTGGTCGCAAAAGTAAATCGCGGACTCCCACCTATCCAAGAGGTCTGGGGCGACTATTCGCCAACGAATATCAGATCCAAATTTTTTGGCGGCCATCTGTGCATGCGGGAGCTCGTTGAAACGGGCATCATCAAACCCAATCGAGAAAACCTTCATCTTATCTGGGCAAAAATCTCGCGCTGCAGCCACTACAGCAGAAGAATCTAAGCCGCCCGAGAGGAAAGCACCTATTTCAACATCAGCCGCGCAACGCAAACTAGTCGCATCTGATAACAGAAAGTAAAACTCTTCCTCCCACTCATATGAGTAGCTGCAATGTTCGGTTCCTACCTCGAGTACGCTCCACCATTTTTTTTCCTCGACACCTTCCTCGCAAATCGTCATCACGTGGCCCGGCTTAATATGCTCGATATGACGGAACAGTGTTCGAGGCGGTGGCACATAGTTATACGACAGGTAATCCGACAGCGAACGCTCATCTAACTCAGCAGTACGGCCAGACATCGACAGTAATACCTTTACCTCCGACCCAAACGTATAACAGCCATTGAACTCGGTAAAAAATAGAGGCTTAACGCCCAATCTGTCCCTGATCAGGTGAAGACTACGCTTACTTCGGTCAAGTATCGCTATAGCAAACATGCCGTTGAGCTTATCGACAAAGCTCAACCCATAACGCATATAACTGTTGAGAATTACTTCTGTATCGCATTCGGTTAGGAAAACGTCACCAAGTGCCTCGAGCTGCCGACGGAGTTCCACATGGTTATAAATCTCACCATTCTGTATCACAACAATCTGCCCGCACTCCGAGATAAACGGCTGATGCCCGCGGCCCAGGTCCTGTACAGCTAGCCGTGTGTTTCCCAAGCAAGCAAGCTCATCAGAGTAGAATCCGAAATCGTCAGGACCACGGTGCGCCAAAAGTCGACCGGAGGTCTCGACCGAGTGCCATGGAAACCCGCTTCCAAAACCTCCAAAAATTCCACACATAACCTAAATTCCCAAAGCAAGGATGGCCAGCTCTTAAGTGCGACAGGATACCAGCGATAACCGGAACCGAGAGGGCCACTCAAATTCAAAAAGCAATCTCGCTCGACTTGAGGCTAACTACCATAGCCATCCCACTCAAAAAAACCTTTACCCTGGGCTCAATCTGGCATCAGTCGACTCTATTTCCTCAATTAACCGCCAAGCTTCTTTGGCCAAACTCGAGGCCTCAAAAGCCTGACGATCTAGTCGCTCACTAAAGTCCCGAATCGCTGCAAACTCGTGTTCGAAGGAACTGATGCCCCGAGTTACCTCCGAACAAAATGATCGCGACAAGATCACTCTACTAGAGCCTAGAGCCTTGTGTAAGCCAAGGACGTGTCGGCCTGATAGCTGCCCTGAATCGAGTGTCGAGATACCACCAAATCCAAACTCAAACCCCAAAGCTCCGCATCGTGCCATACAGTTACGAACCTCAGCATTGGTTAGACTAGTAAACATAAAATTCAGGCCGAGCTCCAGGTGGAGGTCATTTAGACCAAAATAGAAACAGTCGACGCCATAAAGGTCAGATATGCGAGCGCTAGCGATACTCCGGCAGGCTTCCAATGTCTCCACTAAGGGCCAAAACTCCACACGTCCCGCAATCTGGCAAGAAACATATTGAACCTCATCAAGTTTCTGGAACATGGGTAGCATGATTACATCGGCGCCCATCTCAATGACACGCTCAATCTCGACTGCGCTATCTTTACCGAGCGGGTTGATCCTGACTAGGAGCTGGGAATCGCGAATGTATGGCCGAATTGAGCAAACATCCTCAAAGCTATGCGTACTGATAAAGGAGGACGTATGACCCTGACGGAGCTCTTTTCCTTTCGTCTCTAAATCTACGAAGACATAGTGAACTCCCGAGTCTGCGGCCATCAAACATAGCCCGGGATCATTTGTGATAATCAAAAATTTCATTTGCCTAGTTTCGACCGCAGGTCAGATAATGACAATTCCGAACCCGACAGACATACACCCAACATTATCCAGAAAAGGCGACCCTCTACGAAGGTAGAAAAGTGGCCACTGAACATACTGGTAGCGCAAAAACCAGCTATTAAACAAGCGGCTAAAATACCAAACGAGGTCGCAGGTACGGTCAAGAAGCAAATGTAAGCAAATGCCATAAGCAGTAGAAGTCCCAGCAGTCCTTGCTCTGCCCACAAATGTAAATATTGATTGTGCGGATCATCTGATATCTCGTACCTCCAGCCGTTTCCGCCCTGGACTACGTCAGCATACTCTAGGTAAAATGAACCCGAACCAGCGCCAAAGATTGGGGAAGCCTTAATCACCTCGACAGTGTTCTCCCACATCACCAGGCGAATACCCATAGAGGTGTAGCCCGCATCGTGGTCTTCATGTGAGAGAACCTCATTGATACCTTGCACCAACATACTGGATGGACGTTCGGACACCATGAATCCGACTATTATTGACAGAAGCAGTATAGCCGTGAGACCGACACGGTAACGGTTTGTAATGTGCCAGACCATTACCATGACGCCTACGGCGAGAAAAAGGTATCCACTGCGACCTGTCGCCACAATAAATACGTTGGATGCCAGAGTTAAAATAATCAATCCGAAAACCAAGGGCCTCCAAGAAAGGTCGCCCTTAGCCTTTAGGGTGAACGCAGACAGTGCCGCGAAAGCAAAGAACATTGCCTGAACCACATCGTTTTCAAGCAGATATGCAGCATCAATCTCATGCGTGCTCCGTGCCAGATAAAGCGCCCACGATACGAGCGAGTAGATGAAAACCCAGGAGATAAACACCGTTAGAAACAACAATCTCGATTCTCGGGTGTCGAAGATCACTAAAGCGAGCGGGAATAACAGAAGTTTACGCCAAGAAAGCAGTTCCTCTAGACGCTCACCCACCGAGGCCTGGCCCCAGCACATGGCCACAGCAATCCACACAACAAACGCTAGCAAAATGAGGACTCTGGCGTCCGCTAAGCAGAATATAGCTCTTCTAATATAAGCAGAGACTAAAACCGTACACCAAAGCATGAGCTCCAAGACGTTGGTCACTGCAAACCAACCGTTTGCTGCGGTAAAGATATTCAACATAAGTAGAGCTTGACAGAACGCTACACAACTAATGGGAGAAAAGCCCTGGAAAAAGCGACCCATGAGTAATCGGAGTCTGACCATTAACCCGTACCGAAGATGCGAGCAAAAAACCGTGGGGCAATCTGTCGCCGAAACCGGTTCCAATGAAAGCGAGCTTTGAGATACATCGCACCATGCTTCGCGCGGCTCGAATCGAGGGCGGTATCGAATAATCCAGTAATCGAACCCTGTGTGGCAAGTGGTTCAGAGAACCAGTAATGCTTCGTGCCCAGCTGTTGATCTATGAGCTTTATTTGATGATCAGCTTGCCGATCAATTTTATTGAACTCGAGCCACTCAAAACGGCGCTCACAGCCGTGACGGTCCAGTAAATAAGCCTCAGCTGTACTTAAGTACTGCTCTATCAGCAACTCAGTTTTCTCCAGAAAACGTCCATCGATCTTGTTATCAGCACCGCCTAAGAACACAAGCCACCCCGGTTCAATGTCTTGTACAAGTCCTAAAATCGTTTGAAGACTCTCTTCAAAATCGTCAAACAACAACACATCATCCTCCAACACAAGACATACACTGGATTCTGTATTTAGAAATCGACGTTGCGCTTCGAAGTGTTTCAGAACGTTAGATATACTCTCGCGAGCCATGCCACCACTGATCCGCGAACAATCTTCATTGGATAAGTCTTGCGCATCGTAGTTCCAAATATATTCGAATTTGACACCTAACCGTTCTTCTAGCTCAGCCATATGAGCATGTCTTTCCAAAAAGGTTTTAACTGTTACGACATAAATGGGGATTGATTGGAGCGAATGCATGAAAACCTAAACTGAGACATGTTTGTAGACTATTTCGTCATAATACACCGCCACATCTGTCCATGTCTCAAACTGAGGCAACTGATCTGGTATTTTGGCTATAAGCTTTACCGCAGCTTCCACCCACATCAATAAAGGAGCATCGAGCCTCATACTAACAAGACCCTCATGCTTTTTTTCTGCCGCCCCAACTCGATCGCTTACCAGTACCCGACAACCTTTAGCGAGGGCCTCCAGAACAACCATCCCAAAAGGCTCTGCTATAGCTGGATGAATCATCAGGTCATAAGTATCGAAAGGGATATCGGTCTGGTAGCCGTGAAATTTTACTATCGAATGATTTAAGTTTTTGGGAACATGGTGTTCATTGACCCCGAACACATCAAGCTGCACCGAATACTCTTCTGCTAACGCCAAGCATATTTCCACAGCCTTTGGCAGGCCTTTACGCTTCCACTCTTTACCAACGAAAAGTAATTTCATTGGATTATTAAACTGCCGAAAGCTTTTAGGGAGAGATTCATTTAAAGCAGGATAAGCAGGTTCCGTCATATGGCTCCGACTTTCTGGGTACTGCTGAACAAGCTGTCGGCCAATCATTTTAGATACTGGTACAACTCTTTGCACTTGGGCAGAACATAATTCTCGATACTCAGCGTCGAGCCAGTAAGTCAGTCGTGAAGAAAATTTTTTGTACCACGGTAGACTGGGGGCTTTCTTCATCGGAGGTCCATGAAAGGTCGTTACATGGTGCCAAGCAGTTCGCTCGTGAGAATGTATTATCATGTTGAGCAGTTCGGGATGACTCTGAAATAGGTGGTCCAATTGCCTATTAAAATCCTTCATCGCTTTCCAGCGACGCCGTTGAATCGACACTGGCAAGGCAATGAGGCGGACGGACGGATCGGGTTCAGATTCGCATTGTTCGCAAATAACCGTCACCTGATAACCCAGTCGAATCAATTCGTGAGATAGATACCATACGTAGGATTCCATTCCACCCACGGGCCCAAATCGACGAACAATTTGAATAACAGCCCTAGACACCGAGATCCTTGTAATGCTTTTTACTAACCTCTACGCCTAATTTTTCTTCGATCCAGAATCTAATCCGATTTCTGCGATCTCTTCGTGTTAACTGGTAATTTGGTGCTTGAGAAAAATGAACCTCCGCCGAATTCTCTAACCAAGACGCCATAACCACTGGGTGATTCCCATTAAATGGCCTTAATTCGGCAACATCGATATACCCATAGGTATCGAATGGCCGATGCTCAGCATCCCAATATTTACCGACCTGCTTTAACTTCGAATTCGTATACTCTGTCTTGCGACAATGGCCGTAATGGTAGATAGCAGCGTTTGCATACTTGGCCCTCGGATATCTGCCCATCTTATTTTTATCCAAGACCACGAAGTAGAGACCATCGGGCGAAATTACACGGATAGAATTGCGAATTATCCTTGGAGCTCTTCGATAACCGGCGATCCCTATTTGAGTCGGCGCTCCATAAAAATGAAAAAAGTCAAAATATAGTGCTTCGACTGAATAATCCTTGTGCACCGCCTCAATTTGTAGCCTAATTTTTTCCAGGTCGTCTTCATGAAGCACCTCGTCTCCCTCGAGATAGAACGCCCAGTCCCCAGAGCAGTTATAATGGGCGATCATCTTCTGCTGGCCATACACGAATCCTCGATCACGCATCACTTCATTCCATTGCGTTTCAATGATTTTAATTTTGGGACTATCGATCGCCCTAATGTGGTTGAGCGTATCATCTTCACTTCTTCCAACCGCGATTACATACTCATCAACTAAGGGCAGCAGTGACTGAATACTCTCGACAAATGGGTACCCATTCATCACCGCGTTTCGGAGAAATGTAAATCCACTAATTTTTATCAACTGGGTCCATCCAATTATTTGCTCGCAATAACTCAATATATTTATCTATCGACATTTCGGGACGCCATCCAAGGGCCATAGTTTTATCCGTTACCAAATCAGCTGTCTGCCGATTTCCTCGACGGGGATCCATAATCTCAATTTCACCACCAAATAATTCCGCAATCTGGCGAATTGAGTAAGATTGCACGTGACCAATACCGAATTCATCACCATAGCCACCGGTACCGATAAGCTCTAATGCCCTCACCACATCTTTGACATAGGTAAAATTGCGACGTTGCGATCCAGGGCTCACCAAACCAAGACATTCTCCGCGGCGCATTTTTTCCGCATATAGCGCGACTACTGTCGCATACTTTCCTTCTCTAATCTCACGAGGACCGTAAACGTTATAAAAATAAGTTATGGCGTAATTCAGTGAATACCATGCACCGTAATTGATGACTAACTCAGTATTCGAAGCCTTAGTCCAACCATACGGAGACTGGGATCGCCCTAGCCCTCCGTCACCGAACTTTGTGCTACTCCCCGCATAAATAAGCTTAATAGAATGAGCGCGACAAAACTCCAAAACCGCAAACGTTCCGACCTTATTGGATTCCCAAACTATTTCGATATCATCAAAACTTTGCTCTACCCTAGAGTATTCACCTAGATGAAATACAATATCAAAATCACTTGAAACTAACCGATCGATATCAGAGGTATTGCCTTTAATATACGTCACACCAGTAACATGATTTGATTCCTTTCCAGTCAAATAATTATCAATCGACGTGACTAAATTATTGGAAGCCAAGGACTCACAAAGGTGACTGCCAATGAATCCAGCACCACCTGTGATTAAAATTTTTTTTCCTATTAACATCGATCCATCCTTGTTTATATCTGCATCAGCAGACTCATTACTCGGATGCCTTAAAGATTGACTTTTTTGGCAGTGTGTAGTCCTTAGAAATCCGAGCTTCTTCAAGCCTATTTAAATTCGCATCCAGGCTGGAACGATCCATTTCTTTGTGATGCAAATGCTTTACGCAAGCTGCAAACCGGCCATTGATTATCCCCACGCCCGATCGAATCAATCGGACGACTAAGTCCGAATCCTCTTTGCCCCAGCCAACAAAACCCTCGTCGAATCCGCCTACGTGCAAAAAGTCACTGAGCCATATTGAGAGATTACATGTCCTCGCGATTCTCCAGTTCCGCGGCCGTAGGCGCCTGAAAAATCCTAAAGGCAAGTACCTAAACTTAAATGCAGCAAACCCTATTGTTTGCTGGACAGGCCCAGACCCTAGTAAAGCCGAAGTTTCGTTCGCACCAAGCAGGAATCGACTACCCGCAACCATCCAACCGCGAGATTTGAGTCGAACGTGCATCTCAATAAAGTTGGGTGGAAGCAAGCAATCGCCGTCGATCATGATACCGTAATAGTTATCTAATCTTGACAGTTTAGCGACCGCTAAATTCCTAACTCGTGACACTCTGAAACCTGAGTCCGGCTGCCAAACATATTGCAAAGGCAAGATTGCCTGCCAATCCTTAACGACCTCAGCCGTGGGAGGATGAGAACCGTCATCAGCGACCACGATAACATCGGGCTGACGCGTTTGACTGACCAAAGTACGTAGCACTTGATCAAGAGCATGAGGCCAATTAAATGTCGTGATAATCACGGCAACATTGAGCGAATCGGCAGAATCGTGAGAGTTAATAAATACCAACCTAGAACGACTTAATAACGTACACTATAAAGCGGTAATAAAGAAAAACGATACTAAAACTTAGCATATTATGAGTGGTGCAGAGCTTATGTATAAGATCAGTCGAAATGTGACTTTAGTGGCAATAGTGTTCATCGCAGATCCAACAATTAGCAGCGAAATTACTGGTAATCAGTTAGAAAAGTTTGAACAGGTTTGCAACGCGCGGCTGCTTCCAGAAGAAAAACTCTCTCTATGGCTTTATACCGGATCGACAACCTCTCCAGAAGAGACAGAATGCATGAATCGGATGGTCCTAAAGGAAACGAGAATACTTGAGGACAAAAATTATTTCGAACTGCAAACTAGCGACAAGGATTTCCGAAGTTCAGCTTCCATTTCCCAACCCAGCAGTTCAAGCATTAGCTCCATTGTTGAAAGCACGGAACAGATGGACGAAAAGACAGCCGAAAATCGCGCTCAGAACAAATTGCCAATTAGCACTTTGCGGCTACCCGGATATCGCTCCATTAAATAAAAAAGCCCCGGCAAAAATACCGGGGCTCTCTATAGTTCGTAGCCTAACTTGACTTAGAACGCGTACTCGATACCAACAAACTTACCGTTGTCAGCCTTAGTGTCACCGCTGTTCGACTGAATATACATATTCACGTTGCCAATCTTGTACGACACGCCAACACCTGAGTCGTTAGTTTCCGTACCGTTCGTGTCCGTAGTCTGAGACTCGACATAGATGTTGCCCTGACCATAATTGTACACAAGACCGATACCGCTAACGTCAGTGTTCTCAACACCACCGTCGTTTTCAGAGAGTTCGTAGGCTACAGTGATAGGACCTGTAGAAAACTTCGCATTCATAACGTTCATATCGAAGGTTTTCGCGGAATCGTCAATAGATCCATACCCTACAGTCACGTTACCCATTGTGTACGTTGCAGCATAGGATGATACGTTTTCTTCGTTAGTATCTGCAGTGTCGTTGGTTCCCGCAGCAGCGCCGTAAGAAACATACAACGCCAAACCATCAACGATCGATGGAAGCGTGTACAAGGCAGTAGCGCCAACAGTAGTCGCTGGTGCTGTAGCCGAATCGCCTAGTTCAAACTCAGCCACACCTGCTACTTCGTCAATAGCCTCGGCAGCGTTATCAGTTGTGTCACCAATTGCGATTGAACCGAAGTCGCCAGAGAGTGCGATTTCACCTTCTGACGAGCCTTTCTTGAGGTGTACTACCGCAGAAACGCCAATTCCATTGACGTCCTCTGACGCGCTAACCGCGATGTCAGTATCACCAACAGTTGCAGCTGTTCCGTCATCTTCATAACTTGTGAACGTGTACTCCAAGTCTCCAGACAATGTGACGTCTGCAGCCATCACTGGAGCTACAAATGCAGTCGCAACTGCAGCAGCAATAATTTTTTTCATTTGAGATTCCCTCGTTAAAAATTTTTAAAGGTTACTTAAGTATCCTCTTTTGTCTGGGTTACCCCAGAGGTAGGTAAGCTAGCCCTACCGAGGCGTGTCATCCATATAGGTTTCCACTTCACGTACAGTAACCAAACCGTCACGATTGAACAACCAAAGCCTTCCGAGCTCTTGATGTGAAATAAGGCTTCTTGTGTTACGTGAAAATAAATTTTTTTCAAATTTTGCGGAACTTTTTGAGCGAAATTTCGTCGTCTGCTTTCGAGCTTTTTTTGAGGGAGATTTATACGCCTCAAACTAGTCTTAAATAAAGTCATATAAATCAGTTACTTAAATGTGTTTTGGTGGCGCTGGATTTTGACCACTTCGACGATCATATTGAGCAAAGTTTGAACGATCGGTTTGGCACCTAGTTTCGCCGCCTAATTTTTTGCTTAGGTTTTGTACAAATTTACGGACAGCTTATTAGACTAATGTCTAATAAAAAGATAGGAACTTTTACGAAAACGGCCAGTTTTTGCCGCTCTGGAATAACACGTTTGGATGTATTTTTGCGCTCAAGTCTGTCAAAAGGGTGGGAGATAACGTTGCTTCGTAGGCTTTGGAGGCATGTCGGTGACCAGGTTCTGGGTCTGCGACCAAGCGGATGCACTCCGCTCAATGACGAACCACTTAGTATCGATTAGCCAACCGAATGACGAGCCAGTAAATGATAGATATCTGGACTCTCATGCATCGCACGCCAACTAACGAGGCACTGTTTGTATCACCGGATTCGTTTGAACAGATCGCCCAGGTCATTTGGATTAAACGGCTAGCTGATTTCCATGGATCAACGATCAAGGACGGTCGTCGATCTCTTGCTCTTTCTCAGGAACCAACAGGTCATCCCGAGAAATTTTCATCATGAGAAGTACACCTGTTACCACGTAAATCGACGAATAGGTTCCCACTGCCACACCGATCGTTAAGGCGAGCGCAAAGTTATGGATCAACTCCCCGCCTAAGAAGAGTAACGCTAACAATACAATCAGGGTCGTCATCGATGTCGCTAATGTTCGGCTGAGCGTTTGATTGATTGAGTCATTCATGACCTTCAGTGGGTCATTGGTACGCATGATCCGGAAATTTTCACGAATCCGGTCTGACACAACGATTGAATCGTTGAGGGAATAACCAATCACCGCGAGAACAGCGGCCAATACGGTCAGATCAAAGTCGAGCCCAAACAATGCGAAGATCCCCAAAACAATCAACACATCGTGAATCAACGCAACCACCGCTCCCACAGAGAACTTAAACTGGAAACGGAACGCGACGTAGAGCATCACAACGCCAAGTGCTAGCAAAAGACCTAATCCACCCTGCTCTCTTAGCTCTTCACCGACAGCTGAGCCGACAAACTCAGAACGCAACAATTCAACCTCAAAACCTGCCGCTTGAAGCGCTGCGAAGACGACATCTCCCGCTTTAGGCGCATTGTCTTGCGCAAGACGAATCAACACATCCGTCGGCGCACCAAACGCCTGCACAACGGCATCAGGGAATCCCGCAATGACTAGGGTTTCCCGAACTGTCTCGAGGGCCGGCTCTGTTGCAAATTCAAGCTCTACGAGTGAACCACCGGTGAAATCAAGACCAAAGCTCAGGCCAATCAACGCAATTAGCGCGACCGATCCGATGACAGCTCCGATTGATATCCAGCCCGCTATTTTGCGAGCCACCATGAAATTAATCGAAGGCGTTTTCATGCGCATGACTACAGGGCCCACTTCGGTAAATGACGATGACTAAAGAGGCCCTCAACCGTTAAGCGAGTCACCAAGGTTGCGGTAAAGAGTGAAGTGCAGATACCAATAGCCAGCGTAATCGCAAAACCTTTCACCGGGCCAGAGCCAATTCCCGCAAGGATAATGGCAACGAGCAAAGTGGTGATGTTCGAGTCAAGAATTGTGACAAATGCGCGCTCAAAACCAACGCGGATCGCTTGTGGGTCGGCAAGACCTCGCATCCGCTCCTCGCGAATGCGAGAGAAAATCAGGACGTTCGCGTCGACTGCCATCCCAACAGTCAACACGATTCCTGCAATGCCGGGAAGCGTGAGCACGGCCTGGAAGAGACTCATAATCGCAATTAGCAAGACGAGATTAACTGCAAGCGCAAGGTTCGCAATGACACCGAATCCTTTATAGAACGCGATCATGAAACACATCACCAAGACAAAGCCAATGATGACCGAGTTCAAGCCCCGCTCTATGTTCTCAGCACCAAGACTCGGACCGATGGTTCGCTCTTCAACGAAATAAATTGGTGCTGCTAACGCACCTGCTCGCAATAGCAAAGCTAACTCAGACGATTCTCGCGCATTATCAAGACCCGTAATCCGAAATTGATTGCCGAGGACTGCCTGGATCGTTGCTAACGAAATGATGCCCTGCTCTTTGTAACGAACCTGCATTATCTCACCCGTTTGACGATCGATCTCGTTACGCGTTCGCGACTCGATAAAAATCACGGCCATCCGACGCCCAACAGATGTCTTGGTGACATCAGCCATCCGGCGACCACCGGACGCGTCCAAGTTGATGTTGACCTGAGGCATCCCGTTTTCGTCAAAACTTGAACGCGCATCACTCACAGAATTGCCCGTCGTAATGATATCGCGCTCGAGTTGAGCGATCCGGTCCTCGGCGCGGAACTTGAATTGTTGTGTCTCGCGAACTGGTGTATCAGGGAGCGCTTCAAGCCTGAACTCAAGGTTCGCTGTCGCGCCCAACACTCGCTTTGCGGTCGCTGTGTCCTGCACACCTGGTAGCTCGACAACAATGCGGTTTCGACCCTGACGCTGAACGAGCGGCTCAGACACACCAAGTTCGTTCACACGATTCCGAAGCGTGGTCAAGTTTTGGCTGACTGCATAGTCTTCGATGTTTGCCTGCTCACCTTCCGCCAGCAGAAGACTGATAAAGGCAGCGCCATCACGATCTGCTTCCCGATACGCAAATGCGCCTGAGTATTCGGTGCGAATACGCTCAACGCCCTGTGCGCGCGTTTCAGTGTTTAAGAAACGGATCTCGATTTCACCGCCAGGCTTCACATCCACCGAACGGAAACGAATGCGTTCTTGCCGCAACATCTGCTTAATTTCAGAAGCGTATGCATCGAGTCGCTGTGATACCGCAGCTCGAAGATCCACTTCCATTAAGAAATGCACACCACCACGCAGGTCGAGACCCAGCTTCATTGGATTCGCGCCAATCGCCTGCAGCCACTCAGGTGTCTTTGGTGCGAGGTTTAGAGCGACAATAAAATCAGAACCGAGCGCTGCTTGAATCACACCCTTAGCCTTGATTTGGGTCTCAATCGAATCAAACCGAATCAGCGCTTGAGAGCCGTCAAAATCAAGTGCAATCGTTGCAATCCCAGCTTCTTTCAGTGCGTCCTCAGCCCGAATGGCATCGAACTCGCTGAGAAGCTCTGTGGACCGGTTTGACGTAATTTGTACAGCCGGATCATCCGGGAAACCGTTTGGTAAGCCGTATAGCGTACCAAAGACGAGGGAGACGATCACGACGATCGTCTTCCAGAGTGAGAAGCGTTGAATCACAGCCTACCCAATTATGCGTTTGAGTCTTTCAAAGTGCCCTTTGGGAGCAATACGGCAACCGCTGGCTTTTGGACCAACACTTCAACGCCGTTTGCGATTTCAACAGTGATCACATCGTCTGTCACTCTGGTGATACGACCCATTAAACCGCCACCTGTCGCGATCTCATCACCTTTCGCGAGGTTTTCGATCAGGTTCTTGTGCTCTTTTGCACGCTTCTGCTGTGGACGCCACAGTAAGAAGTAAAAGATGGCAATGAAGCCGACCAACATCAGAATTTGAAACATTGGATCCGGGCCAGCTGGCGCCGTGTTCGCGTATGCGCTCGAAATCATATCAACATCATCCAGTGAAGTTTTGAAAGTCGCGTCAAACTACAGGGTGCGGGGCACTTAGGCAACCTTGATCAGTTTTAAATGGCCATAAAACGATTGAAATCGTGAAACCAAGCCAAACTGCCTAGCCTGAATGATTCATAAGGTGAGTTCGAGTCACTGTGAAAAATTTTTGAGGGCTTACAAAAAGCACTGTTCATTCATGACAATCCATTTCACTACAGCAGAATTCCTTTCTATCCTGTTCGCCTAGGTTTCTGTCAAACGACGAATTATCAGAGTAGTCACGACACTGAGTGAATCTACTCAATCGACTCAGTAAATTCTGATTGCCGAACAAAAAGACCAGTCAGAAACAGCTCAAGTAGCGGTTACCTATAATTTTTTTACAAACAGGACCCTAAGCGACTGAGTGAAGCCAGCTTAAGAGATCGTTTAAATGTTTGGTGGAGTAATCCCACGTTTTGCGTAAAACTCAGTAACGAACTGATCCAGTTGCCGCATCTCAATTGCACCTCTCAATCCTTCCATCACTCGCTGATAGTGCCGGAGGTTATGAATCGTGTTGAGTGTTGCGCCGAGGATCTCACCGCATTTGTCGAGATGATGGAGATAGGCTCGACTGTAGTTCTGGCAGGTATAGCAATCGCAGGTCTCGTCAATCGGACCTTCATAGGTTCGATTCGCCGAATTCCGTAGTTTCAATACGCCGGTATCAATAAACAGGTGGCTGTTACGTGCATTTCGGGTTGGCATCACGCAATCGAACATATCCACACCGCGTCGCACGCCTTCAACGAGATCCTCTGGTTTACCGACACCCATGACGTAGCGTGGCTGATTGTCAGGTAACAAGGGCGCTGTGTGACGCATGACCTTGAACATCTCATCTTTTGGCTCACCCACCGACAAGCCACCAATGGCATAGCCATCAAAGCCCATGTCAACCAGCGCTTCCAGACTTTGATCTCGCTGATCTAAAAACATCGAACCCTGAACGATTCCAAAAAGAGCGGAGGGTGAATCACCATGCGCGATCAGTGAACGCTTGGCCCAACGAAGACTCAACTCCATCGATTTCTTCGAATCCTCGTAAGAGACTGGATAAGGCGTACATTCATCAAAGATCATGACAATGTCAGATCCAAGTTGGCGCTGGACATCCATGGAGCGCTCAGGATCTAACCAAACTTCCGACCCGTCGACAGGACTTCTAAATTTCACACCTTCTTCGTTGATCTTCCGTATCTTTCCGAGACTGAATACCTGAAAACCACCGGAATCCGTCAAAATTGGCCGGTCCCAGTGAATCATCTGATGCAGTCCACCAAACTTCGCTACTTGTTCGGCACCCGGGCGCAACATTAAATGGAACGTATTCCCTAAAAGAATCTCAGCGCCACTGTCTTTAACTTGATCTGTTGTGACGCCCTTCACAGTGCCATAGGTACCGACAGGCATAAACGCGGGTGTTTGAATCGTCCCACGTGGGAATGTCATTTCACCTCGACGCGCGAGCCTATCGGTCGCTTTCACTGTAAAACTCATATAGCAATCAGGACGCATGGCTAGCCTCTGGATCTCGCGTGATTAAACAGGCATCACCGTAACTAAAGAATCGATACCGTTCACGAACCGCTTCCTGATAAGCAGTCATTAAGCGATCAAACCCACCAAACGCGGAGACCAACATCAGAAGTGTCGATTCAGGTAAATGGAAGTTAGTAAATAGAACGTCAACAACATTGAATTGATAACCAGGCGTAATAAATATCGAGGTTTCATCAGAGCCTGCGCAGATTTGACCACCATTGGCTGCAGCCGAGCCTTCCAGGCATCGCATCGTAGTCGTTCCAATAGCGATCACGCGGCGTCCTTCTGCTCTCGCCGATTGAATGATCTCTACAACACGATCTGAAATGTTGTACCACTCACCGTGCATTTCATGTTCACTCAGATCGTCAACGCGGACGGGGTTAAATGTACCGGCGCCAACATGCAGGGTAACCTCACACCAAGTCGCGCCTTGTGCTTTGATTACTTCGATTAATGATTCGTCCATGTGAAGGCCAGCTGTGGGGGCCGCAACTGCCCCCGCATCTTTCGCAAATACCGTCTGATACCGCTTCCTATCCGCGTCGATATCCCCTCGCTTGATATACGGCGGCAACGGAATGTGCCCATGTGCCTCAGCCATATCCAATACACGGATTGCAGGGTCAGATTCGAGTAAAAATAAGTCACCATCTCGACCCGTAATTGTCAGTTCAAACTCGCCATCCATCGATAACACAGCACCTTCTTTGGGAGACTTCGATGCTTTGACAAAAGCGCGCACCTGATTATCCGACAACAGCCTCTCAATCATGACCTCAATTCGACCGCCAGATGCTTTTGAACCAAATAGCCGAGCAGGAAATACGCGCGTATTGTTTGCGACGACAACATCACCTGGCAAGATCATCGAAGGTAGATCAGAGACATACTTATGCATGATCGGTTTTGATGGATCAATTACCATCAGTCGACTGTCTGTGCGATTCTCCAAAGGCGCACGCGCAATCAAATCTTCGGATAATTGGTATGCAAAATCCTGGCGTTTCAACAGAGGTCTCGGCTAATAATTGGAAGCGAAGTCTACTGTTTTTGTTCCGGTAACACAGCTACTAGTGCATCCAATCACAAGCGAAATCGATAATGAGAGCTATCAGATAAATCAATCTGCAAGCGTACCTTTCCGCCAGACGCTTCAACGTAACGGTTTAACGAGGATAACCGCAGATCGCGGCCACGTTGCTCTATATTTGAGACAGTTGGTTGTCTTACGCCCAGAGTATTGGCAATGTCGGATTGCGTCAATTTCATCCGTTCACGCAATTCCGCCAAGTGGATGTTGATGAGCGTTTGGCTCGCAGAATCTTTTGCCGTACGGACGACTTGAGGATCTTCATCCTGAAGGATTTGGTCTGAGTCTCTACCCATTTTCGTCTCTCATTTAACCGAGCTAGATAGCCAGCAAACTCTTCGTCGGCAATGGCCACCATTTTTCGATACAAACGTTTAGGGTCTTTCGATTTGTTGCCTACGTACAGAACGATCGCCTATCGCTTCGGATCGAATGCAAACATCGCTCAAGTCGGCCGGCCTTTGCTCTGAATTCTCATTTCCTTCATATTGCCGAATCGAGAGCCTTTCCCAAAATCTGCGTAAGGCCTTGTTAGCCTGGGCCCACGATCGACCAACAGCATCATCACGGCCAGCACAGTCGCTCGATCTCGATCACTTTGGGCCTTGAACCACCAATCAAAACGATCTCTGGTTTTAACAACCCAAACATCACACGTGAAGCTATGGCAAATATCCTATATGGACAAAACCAATAATCTGATCATTTGCAAGGTTAGTTTTGACGCTCATTCAATG
This sequence comes from uncultured Litorivicinus sp., assembly GCA_902594275.1. Taxonomy (GTDB): domain Bacteria; phylum Pseudomonadota; class Gammaproteobacteria; order Pseudomonadales; family Litorivicinaceae; genus HIMB30. The sequence continues at coordinate 109,173 of CACJLQ010000001.1, read as the reverse complement.
AGAACCTCGTCGAGCATTTTTTTCTGCAGAGGCGAGCTGACATATTCATCGCAGAAAACGAGTCGACAAAAGATATTTTTGACTGCTAATGGCTTGGATTTGGATCTGCGAAACCAAAAGCAGATGACAACGACGTCCTCTTTGTTTAGTATTCGCCTCCCGTTGCCGAAGTGGTGGAACTGGTAGACACGACGGATTCAAAATCCGTTGCCTTTGCGGGCTTGGGGGTTCGAGTCCCCCCTTCGGTACCACATTAAAAACAGCCAAAAGATGACGCCTGTGTCAAAAGTCAGCTGCTACATCATCGCCTTCAACGAAGCCAATAAAATCCGTCCTGCGATCGAAAGCGTCATCGAATGGGCTGACGAAGTGATCCTCTGCGACTCGCACTCAACCGACGAGACTGCAGAAATTGCTGAGGAACTTGGTGCTCGCGTTGTCCAAATCGATTTCAGCGGTTTCGGTAAACTGCGAAATGAAGCCATTGCATCCTGTCAGCATGAGTGGATTTTCTCGTTAGATTCCGACGAGCGTTGTACGCCCGAGGCGCGTGATGAAATTCTTTCTATCGTCAGAAAAAATGACCCAAACGGTCCCGTCGCATATTTCATGCCGCGCAAAAATTATCTGCTTGGACGGTGGGTTCAGCATTCTGGCTGGAATCCTGATTACCGGCAGCCCCAATTGTTTCGACAAGGTCGCTTGAGCTACACGCTTGAAGAAGTCCACGAAGGGTTTATCTGTGACGGTCCAATTGGATACCTCACACAGTCGATTTGGCAATTCCCTTTCGAGAATCTCGAGCAGATGCTTCATAAAGCGCAGCGTTACTCAACACTCGGTGCTCAGAAACTACTGCGGAATAACAAAATCGGCGGCATGGGCCCAGCCCTCATTCACGGTCTATCGATGTTTTTGAAGATATACCTGTTAAAGAGCGGATGGCGAGATGGTCGTGCTGGATTTGCGATTGCGATTGGCGGATTTATCGGTGCGTTTTATAAATATGCGAAACTAGCTGAACTACAAAACGAGTGGACGGAACCAACCATGCCTAAAGTCGGTAAGCCAGACTCATGATCAAACACGCGACACTTGCAACAGTGGTCGCGACCGCCGGGTTGTTGTACACAGCGCTAACCCATGAACCAGATTTAGCTGAATTTGATCGAAAAGAACTTGAATCGCTCATCGAGTCACGACGACCGGCGTTGTTCGTGAATGCATCAATCGAGGACCGACGGCAGCAATTCGCACGATTGGTGATGGATTACGCCGAGCAAGAAAATGAGCGGTTGCGCGCCGTACGTGCATTTGTTCCTGGCATCATCGAGCGGCAAACAAAACATGTGGATCGGGATCCAGCCCTTGCTCTGTTAATCGAGCATTTCGAGCTCGATCCAAATACCTCGCTCGATCATCTCGAGGCAGAGCTTTATCTTCGCGTAGATGGCTTGCCGCCTGCGCTAGTTGCAACACAAGCAGCCATTGAGTCAGCCTGGGGTCAGTCCCGGTTCGCACTCGAAGGCAACAATTACTTCGGTCATCAGTGCTATGCACAGGGCTGCGGAATCAAACCGAAAGGCAACACGAACAAAAATTTAGAAGTTCGGCGGTTTGATACAGTGGGTGATTCAGTTGCTGCCTATTACCAGAACATCAATACCCACAAGGCCTACCGAAAACTTCGACAGGTGCGACTAGATCTCCGAACTCAAAACGAACCGCTGACGACCAAGGCGCTGATTCCAACTCTCAGCCGGTACTCTGAACTGGGGAAACAATATTTAAAAATTTTACGCTCAGTGTTTCGCTCGGATTATATTCAGCTCGCACAACAGGTCGCACCGCATGCAAGTCAGTAGTGCACCCATATGGAAGAGACTGCTCGCATTGATTTATGACGGACTTGTGGTGACCGCCCTTATTCTGATCTCTGGACTGGTTTCGTCTGTCATTGCCCAAGGTGAGGCGCCAGCCTGGCTAACACAAATGCTAATCGTATTGTCTGTTGGTGGTTATTTTTGGTGGTCTTGGTCACGTGGTGGTCAAACTGCTGGCATGCGCGCGTGGCGCCTTCGTCTGGTTGGATTAGATGACGAAGCCATTACCAACGATTTGGCATTTAAGCGATTGGCATGGTGTGTCGTAACACTCGCGCCAACGGGTGTCATGCTATTCACTGGGTGGTTGTCACCAATCGGTCAGACAGTCTACGACCGTCTCTCAAATACTCGGGTTGTTACTGAACCTAAGCCTCAGAAATCACCGCAATAAACTGGGCGTTAACAGAAGCGGGATCAAAAGCGGAAGAATAATCGCAAGTGACGGGTGACCACCTGCAAGAAATACTGCAGGAGATGCCATATCCATGGCGTATTTAAAAACGAGACCCAACAACACTGCTAAGAATACGCGCGTCGACATCCTAAGCGAGCGCATCGATCCGAAGGCCGTGGCCGATGCGAGGAGTGCGAGCGCAACTAGAGCAACAGGGAGTAAGAGTCGCTGCCAAAACAGTTGGCTATGCGCACGCGCGTTCAGTCCCTCGGCACTTAAATAGCTGGCAGCATCCCAAAGCTCGCTCAATGACAATGCATCTGGATTTTGTACCAACCATCGCACCTGCCGCTCGGTCAGCTTGGTTGCTTGGCTCAGGTTGTTGGTTTGTTGGCGAATTTGATTGCTCTCAAATGCCAACAGGCGAGCTTTTGAGAGTGTGACTTGATCTGCATCAAATCGTACGTTGGATGATGCGATCAACCGCTCGATTGCATAACGAGAATCTGCCATTTCAATCTGCTTCCATAACCGCACCGAACCATCTGGGGCACCCTCAATAAACACATAGCGTCCAGATTCCCGCGTCCAGACCGAGTCTTTCACGCCACCAGAGACATTGGCATCCTTCAGAGCCTGACTCAACCGTTCAGCTTGAGGCATTCCAAATTGAGCAACGATTATCGAACCGACCAAAATGGGGGAAAGCACAAACATGACCTTCAGGAAAATCCGCCGAATGCTGAGGCCGGCCGCTCGAAGAATCGTGAGCTCACTCGATTGCGCCAGACCACCAAGCCCTGCCGCGACAGCAATCAATACCATCAGCGGTAAATCCAAATATAGTCGTCTCGGCATGCCAAAAATCGAGACAAGCGCTATTTCGTCTGCGGTGTAATTTGTATGCGGCAATTTCGCTTCATCAAGCACCCGAAACACGAGCTCGAGCCCGAAAAACACCAAGGAGACGATTGCGAACGAAACCCAGATCGCGCGAGCAAGTAACCAGGTTGAGCGATTCACAGCCAGCCCCTCCCACGAGCAAAGGACCCCAAACCGATCATCAGACTGATAGTACCAATCAATACCAAGTGCACCCAAAAGAGACCAGGCCATGGCGACCACTGACCCAATGTAATGGCCTTTTGTGCAAATGAGAGTGCTGTGATGTAGCCAAACTGAATCAGGATAATCGGGATCACCCAGATAAATTGGCTTTGCCGCGGCGATCCACGTCCCATCAAAAATGCCCAGGGCAACATGAAGAGGCACACAACTGGCAACGAAACACGCCATGATGCGATGGCTAGCTCTGGCGCCTGCCCCGATGCGATAAGGGCCTCGGTGGACCGGGTATCTAACGAGTCGGGCCGGTTCTCAGTCTCTGGATTGAGACGAATCAAATATCGATCGAACTTGGAAATTTCCCAATCTAGCGACGTGTCTGTACCGATATGGCGATAGCCATCAAACAGAACGAGATATTTCTCACCTGAATTCAGCTCCTGACGCGCTGTTTTGCCGGTCAAGAACACCTCAGTGTTTTTCTGTTTCGATGGTTCGACAATAAAAACGTCAATCAAAGACTCACGATCATCCGAAATTGATTCGGCATAAATCAGACGACCGGATTTGTCGGTTTGGAAGCGACCAGGAACCACTGTATCAAAGACCGTCAGGCTTTCTTTGGCGACAACCTGGCGGTCGAGCTCTCGCGCCACTTCGGGTGACAGCACCATAGATAACCAACCAACGATCAGCGCGATGAATAGTGCAGGAACCAAAACCATCGCAAACAGACGGCCATTGGAATAGCCTGCAGCACGGAGAATGATGAGCTCTGATTCTTGGTTCATTCGTCCCATGACCAAGAGCACTGAGAGCGTCAGCGAGAGCGGCAGAATCAGTTCCAAGGATGACGGAATGCGCCAAAGAATCATAGTGAGCATCAGTTCAACAGAGAGTTCCCCGTTTGCTGCTTTTTCTAAGAACTGGATAAATCGACCACTCAACACTACTAATAAAAGAATGAGGGAAACACCCGCGGTGGTTTCCAGAATCTCGCGACTGAAGTACCTCAGAATGATCAAATGCCCTACACTCCCATGCTTAACGAAAATTAAAGGAGCCACCCATGAAGATTAGCCTGACTTCAACTTCTCTCACTGATGTCAAAACCGAATGTTTGGTCGTCGGTGTCCCAGAAGGTGACAGTGTAGAGGGAACCAGCGCGGAACTCGACACGCTGATCTCAGATTTAATCGATTCTGGCGACTTTAAAGCAAGATCTGGATCACAAATGACGTTGCGAAACCCTCAAGGTCTGAGTGCCAAGCGACTGCTACTTCTCGGCGTCGGCAAAGCAGACTCCTTCGATGCGCTTGCACAGAACGATGCCTTTGTTGGACTCGGCAAAACGCTTAAGGGCCTTCCGATTACAGAGGCGACGCTTGATATCGCATCGCTCACGCGAGGTGATCAAGGGGCGCAGGAACGGTTAGGCTATGGTCTTATTTGGGCGGCCTATGAATACACCACAACCAAACCGAAACCCGCCGACGATGACACAAAAATATTAGCAGCGCTGACACTCATTGGCTCAGCCAGCGATCAGATACACGTCACCACGGGGATGACGATCGGTCAAGGCGCAAATGTCACTCGTGAACTCGGTAATCTTCCTGGTAATACCTGCACGCCCCGCTATCTCGCAGATCAGGCCGTACAGTTGGCTGACCGGTTCAGCAAACTTTCGTGCGAAGTGTTCGACGAAGACGCGCTCGAGCAGATCGGAATGCATTGTATGCTGTCTGTGTCACGCGGTAGCGATGAGCCTGCACGCTTCATCGTTCTGAGTTACCAAGGAGCGAAGGACGCAGACGCCAAACCCAAAATTTTGGTCGGTAAAGGCGTGACCTTCGACACAGGTGGTATCAGTCTTAAGCCAAGTGCCGCCATGGATGAAATGAAATTCGATATGTGTGGCGCGGCAACTGTTATGGGTTGTATGCAAAGCATTTGTGAAATGGGCCTTGAAGCTAACGTCATCGGAGTAATTGCGGCCGTTGAAAATATGCCATCGGGTCGTGCAACAAAGCCTGGCGACGTGGTCAAAACGCTCGCCGGTAAAACGGTCGAGATCCTAAACACCGACGCTGAAGGTCGGCTGGTCTTGTGTGATGCCTTGACCTATGTTGAACGATTGAACCCAGAGGCTGTGATCGATATCGCGACCCTGACCGGTGCGTGTTTGATCGCACTGGGTCGTCACAACACTGGACTTTTAAGTACCGATGACCAATTAGCAGATGAACTCTACCGCATCGGTCGTGAGACCGGTGATCCGTGTTGGAGACTGCCAATCGAAGCGCCGTATCAAAAATTGTTGGACTCCAATTTTGCAGACATGGCCAATATCGGTGGTCGTGATGCAGGAACCATTACCGCAGCCTGTTTCTTATCACGGTTCACTGACAAGTACCGTTGGGCGCACTTGGATATCGCGGGTACCGCGTGGTTCAGTGGTGGCAAAGCAAAAGGCGCATCTGGGCGGCCAGTCCCACTGTTGGTGAACTGGCTAAGGGCGTGACCAAGGTTTCCTATTACATTCTAGGTGAGGATTCACTGGAGGCGAGAGCACGCTTTGCGGTGAAGTTTGTGCGACAATCTTTTCGTAAAGGTTTTGACGTGTACTGCCACGTGGCCTCCGAATCTGAGGCTCAGGCTTTGGATCAGCTTCTCTGGGACGATGACGAGAGTTTTATTCCGCATGAAATCAATCAAGGCAACTCACCGACAGCTCCAGTTGGTATCGGATGGCAGGATCCTCCTGATCGACACGGTGTCTTGGTGAATTTAGGTGGCTCGCTACCGTCATGGTTCTCGCACTTTGACTACTTAGTCGAAATTGTTGTGCAAGAATCAGCGGTGCTTGAGAGCACACGTGCCAACTGGAAACAATTGAAATTTGACGGGTATCCGATCACACAACACGATCTGCGTTCATGACTGACACTCTAGACAAAACATACGATCCTTCGACCATCGAAATGCGTTGGTACGAATTCTGGGAAACTAACGGCCACTTCGCACCATCTGGCGAGGGCGCACCCTACTCCATCATGATTCCACCCCCGAATGTCACTGGCTCATTGCATATGGGCCATGCATTCCAAGACACCGTTATGGATGCACTGATCCGGTATCACCGGATGCTTGGTCACGACACACTCTGGCAAGTCGGAACAGACCATGCTGGGATTGCAACGCAAATGTTGGTCGAGCGTCAGTTATTGGCCTCAGATATTTCACGTCATGTTTTAGGTCGCGAAAAATTTTTAGAAAAGGTGTGGGAGTGGAAACACACCTCAGGCGGAATGATCACCAAACAGTTACGCCGGATTGGTGCCTCTGTTGATTGGTCCCGCGAACGCTTCACCATGGATGGTGGTTGTTCGCGTGCTGTGCGGGAAGTTTTTATTCGTCTGTTTGATGAAGGTTTGATCTATCGTGGTCAGCGCCTCGTTAACTGGGACCCAGTTCTTCACACAGCGATTTCTGATTTAGAAGTGGCCAGTGAGGAAGAGCAAGGCTCACTCTGGCACTTCAGATATCCATTAGCGGATGGTTCTGGACATTTAGTGGTTGCGACCACGCGACCAGAAACGATGCTTGGCGATACAGCTGTTGCTGTGCATCCAGAGGATGAGCGCTACAGCCACTTGATCGGCAAAACCGTCGCATTACCGCTCACTGATCGGGAAATTCCAGTGATCGCAGATGATTACGTTGATCCAGAATTCGGAACCGGTTGCGTCAAGATTACCCCGGCGCATGACTTTAATGACTATTCGATGGGTGAGCGTCATCAGTTACCCATGATTAATATTTTAACCAAGGATGCCACGTTGAATGATCACGTTCCTGACGCCTACTGCGGAATGGATCGCTTTGAGGCGCGTGATCAGATTATTGCCGATCTGAATGCGCTTGGGCTTGTGGAAAAAATCGACCCACACACACTGAAAGTGCCACGAGGTGATCGTTCTGGGGTGATTGTCGAACCACTGTTGACAGATCAGTGGTTTGTGGCCGTCGAAACACTGGCAAAGCCTGCCATCGAGGCCGTAGAGAATGGTTCGATTCAGTTTGTACCCAAGCAATGGGAAAACACCTACTTTGCGTGGATGCGTGATTTGAAAGACTGGTGTATCTCACGACAGCTTTGGTGGGGTCATCGGATTCCAGCGTTTTATGATGATGCGGGTACTATTTTCGTGGCTGAAGACGAGGCGGCAGCTCGGGCTAAATACAATCTCGACCCTGATGTGCAACTTACACAAGACGATGACGTCCTGGATACCTGGTTCTCATCGGCGCTGTGGACGTTTTCAACACTTGGGTGGCCAGACGATACCGAGGCTTTAAAGCGCTATCACCCGACCAGTGTTCTAGTCACAGGCTTCGACATCATTTTCTTCTGGGTTGCCCGAATGATCATGATGACGCTGAAGTTCACCGGTGACGTTCCGTTTAAGACAGTCTATGTTCATGGTCTGGTGCGTGACGCCGAAGGCCAGAAAATGTCGAAGTCTAAGGGCAACGTTTTGGATCCAATCGATCTGATTGATGGGATTTCACTGAATGACCTGTTAGAGAAGCGGACAGGCTCACTCATGCAACCGCAGATGCGTGAGACCATCGCCAAGGCAACCAAACGACAATTCCCAGATGGATTGCAAAGCTACGGAACCGACGCGCTCCGCTACACATTTTGCTCGCTCGCATCGACAGGCCGAGATATTAATTTCGATGTTGGTCGGATCGAGGGCTACAGAAACTTCTGTAACAAGCTCTGGAACGCAACACGGTTTGTGATGATGAAGATCGAGGGTCACACCTTAGGTGATCTCGAGGTCGCACACATGACCGTGTTTGACCGTTGGATTCGGTCGAGCCTGCAAGCAACCGAGGCCAAAGTCGCGCAAGCGATCGATAGTTATCGACTCGATTTAGCAAGCCAAGCGATCTATGAATTCGTCTGGAACGAGTACTGTGACTGGTATTTGGAGCTGACAAAGCCAATCTTGGCCGATGGCGGGGCAAGTGCTGAAATACAGGCTGCAACACGACGGACATTAGTTGGGGTACTGGAAACGATCCTACGTCTCGCGCATCCGTTGATGCCATACATCACCGAAGAGCTCTGGCAACAAGTCGCACCGCTCATTGGTCGAGGCGGGAATACCATCTCAAAAGCACCCTATCCGGTGAGTGATGCATCCAAGCAAGATGCTGAGGCGGAAAGTGATGTCGACTGGATGAAATCAGTGATCGTCGCCGTTCGAACCATCCGTGGTGAAATGAATCTGTCGCCAGGTAAAGAGATTCCGATGATACTCGCCGGTGACAGTGGAGATGATCGCGATCGTCTCGCTCGACTCAAGTCACTGATTGTGCCGCTTGCCAAACTCTCAGACGTTGAATTCTTGGGTAGGACTGATCCGATACCAGCCTCATCAACTCAACTGATTGGGCGGTTGGAAGTGCACGTACCAATGGCTGGACTGATTGATGTCGAAGTCGAAGTCGCACGGCTCGAAAAACAGCTGAAGAAGCTAGAAGATGGGATCAAAGGGTTAAGTGGCAAACTCAATAACCCGGGGTTCACCGATAAAGCGCCAGCTGATGTGGTCGAACGCGAACGAGGCCGGCTCGCTGAGGCAGAAGCTCAGCACGCGAAGATCACTGTCACAATTTCCGAGCTGAGACGGCGATAAAAACGGACAAAAAAGGAAATCGAAACCGTTTGTTCAATGAAAAAATTCTATCAAAGGAGTTGATCATAGATTTATCCACAGCTCAATAAAACCCAAAGACAGTGTCTCTCCGGCCTTGGCGTTTTTAGAGCCAAGTTCTCCCCAATTTATCCACAAAAATTTGACATTGACTTACGCCCCAACCACAGTATCTTGTATCCGGGATGCAAAAACACCCCAACATCTTGGGGTGAGACCCAAAAGAATAACGAGGGACTTGTTGGAGGCCGTATGTATCAATCAAGCCGTGTCAGCGGACAACAAGACGAACAAACAGTGGTACCAAAGGTAGCCCCTGTAGCACCTGATGTGACACCGACTCCGGGTGAAATCCGAGTCATGAAACGCAATGGTGCCGTTGTCGGTTTTGACGCGACAAAAATCGTGGTTGCCATGAGTAAAGCGTTTTTGGCTGTCGAAGGAAACACGGCTGCAGCCAGTAATCGGATCCATGAAACCGTCGAACGACTAACTGCTCAAGTCGTCGAAACCTTCCGCCGCCGGATGCCGTCAGGTGGCATCGTTCATATCGAAGATATCCAGGATCAGGTCGAATTGTGCCTGATGCGGAATGGGGAACATCGCGTCGCTCGCGATTACGTGCTCTATCGCGAAGAACGGAAACGCATGCGTTCTGAGAAAGTGGAAGTACCACGTGAGGAGCATCCAGAAATCCGCATCGCCAAAGAGGACGGCTCCAAAGAGCCGTTGGATGTTGGTCGATTGAAAACCGTCATCGCTGAGGCGTGCGACGGACTCACTGATGTCGACGGCGAGACTGTTCTGCAAGAGACGCTGAAAAATCTTTATGACGGTGTCACACAACACGACGTGAATACCGCGCTCATCATGAGTGCACGAACTATGGTCGAGAAAGAGCCAAACTACACCTACGTCACCGCACGGCTGTTACTCGATGATATTCGAGCCAAAGCACTGACACGTTTGAACGTTGCAGAAAAGGCAACGCAATTTGAGATGGAATCACTCTATCCAGTGGTTCTAAAAGCGTTTTTAAAATTGGCTGTTGAGAGTGAGCTGGTTTCAAAAGATTTGTTAGAGTATGACGTTGACCGAATGGCTGGAGCACTAATTGCCGAGCGCGACAACCAGTTTACCTATTTAGGTCTTCAGACACTGTATGACCGTTATTTCATCCACAAGGGTGACGTACGCATTGAGCTGCCACAGGTGTTCTTCATGCGGATAGCGATGGGCTTGGCGCTTCGTGAAGAGAACCGCGAAGAGCGCGCAATCGAGTTCTATCAGTTGCTCTCAAGCTTCGATTACATGGCATCAACACCAACACTCTTTAACTCAGGAACACTGAGAAGCCAGCTCTCTAGTTGCTACCTCACAACAGTGCCAGACAACCTCGATGGGATTTATGGAGCAATACGCGATAACGCGATGCTGTCAAAATGGGCCGGTGGCCTCGGTAATGACTGGACCCCAGTCCGAGCACTCGGTTCGTACATCAAGGGTACCAACGGCAAGAGCCAGGGCGTCGTGCCATTCTTGAAAGTGGTCAATGACACGGCGGTCGCCGTGAACCAAGGCGGTAAGCGTAAGGGAGCGGTGTGTGCGTATCTTGAAACGTGGCACATGGACATCGAAGAATTCCTCGAGCTGAGGAAAAATACCGGTGATGATCGTCGTCGAACTCATGACATGAATTCAGCGAACTGGGTTCCGGATTTGTTTATGAAGCGTGTGTTCGAGGATGCCGAATGGACTCTCTTCTCACCATCGACCTGTCCAGATCTCCACGATCTCTTTGGTCTCGCCTTTGAGAATCGCTACCAAGAATATGAAGCGATGACGCAGACTGGTGAAATTAAACACTTTAAGCGTGTCCAGGCCAAAGATCTGTGGCGGAAGATGCTTTCGATGTTATTCGAGACAGGTCATCCTTGGATTACATTCAAGGACGCATGTAATCTCCGCAGTCCGCAACAGCACGCAGGGGTCGTTCACTCATCAAACCTCTGCACTGAGATCACTCTCAATACCTCGGTTGACGAAATCGCAGTCTGTAACCTGGGCTCAGTGAATCTCCGTCAGCACGTCACGAAAGACGGCGGGTTGGATCGCAAGAAGCTAGCGAAGACCGTCAAAACAGCGGTACGAATGCTCGATAATGTGATCGACATTAACTACTATGCGGTGCAACAAGCTGAAAACTCAAATATGAAGCATCGCCCAGTCGGGCTCGGCATTATGGGCTTCCAGGATGCGCTGTATGAATTGGGGATTCCTTATGGTTCAGATGAAGCGGTGCAATTCGCTGATGAATCCATGGAAGTGATTTCGTACTACGCGATTGAAGCGTCTGCTGAACTGGCGCGCGAGCGTGGTGCCTATTTAAGTTTTGATGGCAGCCTCTGGTCACAGGGCGTCCTGCCAATTGATTCAATTGAAAAATTGAGGGAAGAACGTGGAGCCAACTATCTTAACGTGGACACCTCCGCACAGCTCGACTGGACGGAACTCAGAGAAAAAGCCAAAGATGGCATGCGGAACTCAAACGTCATGGCCATCGCACCAACAGCCACGATCGCAAACATCACTGGCGTGTCGCAATCGATTGAACCCACGTACCAAAATCTCTACGTGAAATCAAACCTATCCGGTGAATTTACAGTTGTGAACCCCTACCTGGTTCGTGACTTAAAAGAGCGTGGATTGTGGGATAACGTGATGGTCAATGACCTTAAATACTATGATGGATCCGTACAACAAATTACGCGGATTCCGGATGATCTAAAAGCGCTCTATGCGACCTCGTTCGAGTTGGAGACGCGTTGGATCGTCGAGGCGGCAGCGCGTCGTCAAAAATGGATTGATCAAGCGCAAAGCTTGAACATCTATATCGCAAATGCGAACGGTAAGAAACTGGATGTCACCTACCGAATGGCTTGGTTCAGTGGATTGAAAACAACGTACTACCTGCGAGCTCTCGGCGCGACGCAGGCAGAGAAATCAACCATCAACAAATCGAACCTGAATGCGGTCTCCGCAAGTCAGGCTGTGCAGACGGCCGAACCTGCTGCTGTACCCAAGGCATGCAGCTTGGACGATCCAGACTGCGAAGCCTGTCAGTAATCAAGACGATTTGAAGGAGAAAAACAACAATGCTGAATTGGGACGCGTTTAACGAACCAGAAGAGCAAGTCGCCCTACCACCGGTTAAGGCGAAAAACGATGAGCCTCAACAGCAACTGGCGATCGAGCCAGAACCTGTTTTGGAAGCGTCGGATACAACATGCTATGAGCCAACAGAGTCTGCTGCTTATGAAGTAGCACAACAGGCCCTTGAGAGCTTGGATGTTGCACCCGGTCTTGAAGAACTCGAGATGGGCGCAGAGCGTGTGCAGGTCGACCAAAAACGCATGATCAATTGCCGTGCCGACTTAAACCAACTCGTACCATTTAAGTATGAGTGGGCGTGGACCAAATATCTGGATGGTTGTGCGAACCATTGGATGCCGCAAGAAATCAATATGACGCAGGATATCGCTTTATGGCGTTCAAACGATGGTATATCTGCCGATGAGCGGAAGATCGTCATGCGGAACCTCGGATTCTTCTCAACCGCAGATTCATTAGTTGCCAATAACCTGGTGCTCTCGATTTATCGGTTGGTCACAAACCCTGAGTGTCGTCAGTACCTACTGCGTCAGGCGTTTGAAGAAGCAATCCACACGCACGCATACCAATACTGTATCGAGTCGCTTGGGATGGATGAAGGCGAGATCTTCAACATGTACCGGGAAATCCCTGCAGTTGCAAAAAAGGCAGCCTGGGCACTGAAGTACACCCAAGCCATCGGTAACCCGCAGTTCCAGACAGGAACCACTGAAAACGATCAGGAACTTCTGCAGAACTTGATCGCGTTTTACTGTGTCCTTGAGGGTCTGTTCTTCTACTGCGGTTTCTCACAGATCCTGTCGATGGGTCGTCGCAATAAGATGACCGGTGTTGCCGAGCAGTTCCAATACATCTTGCGGGATGAGTCGATGCATGTGAACTTCGGTGTCGATGTGATTAACCAGATCAAAAACGAAAACCCACATCTCTGGACTCCCGAATTTCAGGCGAAGATGACACAGATGATCCTCGAAGGATTGGCGCTTGAAATCGAATACGCGCGTGACACCATGCCTCGCGGTGTACTGGGTATGAATGCGCAAATGATGGAAGAGTATTTGAAGTTCATTACCAACCGTCGTCTCACGCAGATTGGTTTGTCAGAGCAGTTCCCTGGAGTGGATAACCCATTCCCATGGATGAGTGAAATCATGGACCTTCGGAAAGAGAAGAACTTCTTCGAAACCCGAGTCACTGAGTATCAGGTTGGCGGCGCGCTGTCCTGGGACTAAACCTCAACCGAGGCCGATTCCAGCCCAGACTTCGGTCTGGGCTTTTTTATTTCTAGGCCAAAATCTCTGTATACTCCATCATATGAAACTTTTCCTCGACGCAGCTAATACTGACTGCTGGGCGGACTTGGCAGGTACCGGACTCTTTTCTGGAATCACAACCAACCCATTACTGATCCAACGGGCAGGTCTAAAGACATCGATTGAGACATACCGAACCCTCTATGACCGAGCAATGAAGCTCGGTTACCCAAGCATTCAATTTCAGGTTTTTGGTGGAGATTGGCTCCAATGCGCACAGTCAATTGCATCGATTGGACCTGAGGTGTTTATCAAGATCCCGGCTAATAAAATGGGCCTTGAGGTGGTCTCGAAGCTCAGCCTTCCTGATCAGACAACACTGACAGCAGTCTATTCAGTTGGTCAAGTTATCGCGGCTGAGGCTCTTCAAGTTGCCTACACTGCGCCCTATTACGCAAGGCTTAGAGACTCGATCGAAAACGCAGATGAGCTATTTGATCGAATGCAAGATGTCGCGTTTGAAACTGAACTCTTAGTTGCGAGCCTGCAATCGAATGCACAGTTCCTCGATCTGACAGCACGCGGTTTTTCAACCTTCGCACTTCCCGAACCGATTGCCCGAGCCTTCTTTGAATCGACACTCGCTCAGAAAGCCATTGCTGATTTTGAAAACGCTGCCAGAAGCTAGCCAAAAATCTGATCGACCTCTGCCCGCGTCGGTGGTTGGCAACCTGAGCGTGTACAGTTCACTCCGGCGACGCGTGACGCTAAAAGCAGTATCTCCGCTAATTGTGACCCGTTGACTTCAGATAGTTGCTGACCAACTAAACCCAAACGATCGATCTCGGAAAGTAATGTCCCGTGAACTGAATCCCCTGCACCCACTGGATCGGATAAAGATCCTGGTAGCGATGCAGATACCTGCGCTGAAACACCTAGTTTTGTAGACGCCCGAAGCCCCTCTGCGCCTTGAGTGTAGACACACAACTGCGGTGAATAGGTCTCGATAAAGGTCTCAAATACGCGATCAGTCCTTTCAGGATGTAAGTACTCGAGATCTTCGTCACTACATTTGATGAGATCAGCCAGATGAAAAAAGCGTGCAATTCTCTCTCGATAAGCAATCGGGTCTTTAGTCATCGACGGACGACAGTTCGGATCGATAGAGATCAGTGCACCACGGCTTTTAGCTTCCATAACCACTTGAAGCCACGCATCCTGATCCTCTGTAGGAATCAACGCACAAGACCCCACATGAAAGATCGACATCGTCTCTGGGAACGAAGCTACAATATCAGCAATAGGAACGTCCCGGTCGGCTGTCCCATCTCGATAAAACGCATAACTCGGCCGATTGGTTTCATCTAGGGAGACAACTGCTAGAGAGGTATAGGCCGAGGAGCGTGCATTGGGCCTCAATTTAACGTGGCATTCTGCCAATCGATTAGCGAGCAAATCACCATAAGAGTCTTCGCTGAGCGTCGACACATACAGCACTTGAGATCCTAACTGACCCGCAGCCAACGCACAGTTCAGTGTCGAGCCACCCGGACAAGCCTCAAACAGACGCTGTCCCCGGTCAATTAAATCAACCATGGCATCACCACCAATCACGATCACACTGAGACTCCTCTAGCACGCTTGGTAATCACGATATAGACAAAAAGCGCTGGGTCTGACGTCGCAAATGCATCGTTAACTGCTTGGACGAGCGCCTCATAATTTGAGTATACGATACCACTACCTAGTACTGCTTACCGTTCTCGCAGTTTGCAGCAGATCATCAGAGTTTTATTGAAGCACTAGCCTGTCCCGGCGATGTGAACGAAAGTCTTCGAGCATAAATTCGACATCCCTGTCGATGCCCGAATCCTTCCTAAAGTTCCCAATCCATCGGGTTACCGGAGACCGGCGTTTGTCCTATTTATGGATTATATCACGATAATTTTTTGGACAAAAAGGCCGCTTCAGGAAAAATTAGGGGGTTTTTAATATTAATTTACTATAATAATACACTATTCCATTGTTTTATACTATGTAACAATGTTTGTATCCCAGGTCGTTTTGTGTTGAATCTCAGTATTGATGCTTTTAGATCTCAGCTAACCAATCTTCGGTGACCTCGATACCAATGATCTGGTACCACTCGAACTATAGGCATTGAGTCAGTCCACACTCAGCTCTTCATTACACCAGTTGCAACCCACGCTGAAATTCTCTCTAATTCGGTCCGAATAACTGATCCCAAACTCACACAGAGAGATGTATGCAAATGAATCGAATCACTTTGCTTGTCGACGACCTTGACAGCGCCATCAAGTTCTACACCGATGCATTTGGCCTCACCCTCGTCGAGGATACCCAGATCTCTGAAAGCAAACGAATAGTACGGGTCGCTTCGTCGACTGAAGGCGTATCGCTCAATCTTGCCACACCCAAATCAGGCGACGAGGCCCTCGTTGGCCAACAGGCAGGTCAGCGAGTATTTGTCTTCATCGATACTGAGAATCTAAAAACTGACTTAACACGTTTCGCGGAAAAACAAGTTGAAATCGTCGATGGCCCAAGGGCTGAGTCGTTTGGCCACTGCGTTCTCGTTAAAGATCTTGTTGGAAATACGTGGGAATTCGTTGAACGGAATTAGAAAGACAAAAGGCTACCCGAAGGCCGCCTAAAAGTCCAAGAAAACTAGACAGGGCGTGGTGACCCTGAAACCATCGGCAATAACTAGAACCGCAGCTTATACACACCGTGAATCAGTTCCAACAACAAACGTGCCTCAGCACAACCAAATCACTCTACGTACTATATATAACAAAAATACTGTAACAAGATTATTTAGTTATAGAAAAAGCGAGTTGACCAAACCATCTGTTCTAGCGCATCAATTAAGTACCTGCTTTAACTGATGTCCGATCCACTGAGCAACACTGTCAGCCCCCTCGTCGTACATCAACATATGTGAACCACCACCGACCCAATGCACTTCAGTCTTATACAGCCGTGCAGACTCAGTGGCATCGCTTGGACGAATCAACTGATCGTTATCACCGCTCACAATCACGACCGGTGGCATCCGCCTACGTTGGTACTTAAGTGGGGCAATTCGGGAAAATCCCTGTAAATCAAAGGCAAGCCAAGGAGACTCATCACAACACTGACTCATGAACCGTCGAACATCATCGGTCACGTCAGTTTTCGAAAATAAAAGCCGTGCCGCTACACGGTCTGACACCTGATGCACGCCAACCGTAAATGCTATAGCAAGCTGTTGATACGCGATTGGATCAGACCAGAGCAGCCGTAACGAGACTGTCGACAAGCCTGTGGGGGGGACTGGGCTCAAGAGGACAACTGCAGCCAATGGACACTTATCGCGGATCAATACCTGAGCGATTGCCGAACCCAAGGAATGTCCAACTACAATTGCTGGTTCTGACAACTCATTGAGAATCGAAACAACATCACTGACATAATCGCTCAAACGCCAATGATGGATACGCTCACGTCCTTCACTCTCACCGTGTCCTCGATACGAGACCGTATGAATCCGATAACCCTGCTCCAACAACGGCTCGAGAAAGGCCTTAGGAAATACCCAAGCTCCAGCGCAAATTCCATGCACCATGACAATATCTGGAAGACCTGAGTGGAGTTGCGGTTCGAACACATGATGTTCGAGTTTGAGAGTCTGCTCGTTCTTGGCCATACTGTCCTCCATTTCCAATAGCGTACAACTTTTGAGCAACTGCAACATGATCGAATGCCGACGAGCGACGACTGAAGACCTCAAACTCCTAGTTGACGGCAATCGCGCCATCGCAAAAGAAACCGAGGGTATCAAGCTATCAGAAGCGAAGCTAAGCGAGGGAATTTCTGCACTCCTCGAAGACGACAATAAAGGAATGTATTGGGTCGCAGCACGCCAAGACCAGGTCATTGGTCAGATCTTGGTGACCTATGAATGGTCTGACTGGCGCAATGGCCAAATGTGGTGGATCCAAAGTGTTTACGTGTGGCCAGGCGCCCGCCGCCAGGGGGTATTCAGAGCACTTTTAGATCACGTCACCCAAGAGGCAAGAGACCACTCAGTGGTCGAACTCAGGCTTTATGCAGATACAACAAATCAACGCGCGCACTCGACCTATCTGAAGCAAGGATTCACGACAGGCCACTATCAAGTGTTCGAGAAACCGATCACGTAGCCTTAGACAGATTGCTATCTCCTCGATCTGACAGAACACGCAAAACCGCATCTCGCCATCCCACAACGATCTTCAGCTTCCGCCTGCCTCATCTCCGCCTCCCCAAGGTTGCAAATACGAAGCGAAAGCTGGCTAAGACAGCGATCCAGCATGCCGGGCACGCGCCTCAATCTCTGCGTAATTGCCTTCGGTCAATAAATCGACTGGTGCAATCCAACTTCCACCGACACATACGACGTTAGGGCAGCAAAGATAATGGGCCGCCGTCTCCGCTTTGATTCCACCTGTTGGACATATCATTAAATCGGGCAGTGGACCCGCGAGTGACTTTAAGTAATTCACACCACCCGATGCCTCTGCAGGGAAAAATTTTCCGCAACGACTTCCCAACTCCATCAATGCCATGGCTTCAGATGCACTTGAAAATCCTGGAAGAATCGGTAGTTGATGTTCGATGCTGGCGCTCCACAACGTACAGGTGGTTCCGGGACTCACAACAAAGTCAGCACCACAATCTTTCGCCTGTCGCATTCGGTCAGCGTTGGTCACTGTTCCCGCACCGATTAAGGCCTCAGGTACTGCGTTTTTCATCGCACCCATCGCCTTCAACGCACAGTCTGTTCGAAGCGTAATTTCAAACACAGTTAGACCACCTGAAGCCAGCGCCTCAGCCAAGGGTGCTGCCATCGATATCTCTGGGATGACTAATACAGGTATCACCGGACTGCGCGATAGCGCTTCATGTAAAACAGGATGCATCAAGCCTCCGGAAGTAATTGTAACCCACCACCTGAGGTTGCTGGGCCGGCATGATGCCGGAGTGTTGAAAAGAGTGAACGGCCCCAAGGTGAGGGATGTTGAGGCTCAGGCACCGGGGCTGGTTGACGCGTATTGAAGGTGGCCTGATCAACCAATACCGTCAATTGACCAGTCGATGCATCCAATCGAATCACATCGCCGGTCTGGATGCGACTGAGCGGTCCACCATCCTTTGCCTCGGGTGACACATGAATAGCAGCAGGGACTTTGCCGCTCGCACCGCTCATTCGGCCATCCGTGACCAGCGCAACCCGATACCCCTCGTCTTGGAGGACGGATAGAGATGGCGTTAATCCATGCAGCTCGGGCATACCTTTTGCCTTGGGGCCCTGACCACGCAAAACAACCACCACGTCTCGATTCAGTTCACCGGCCTGGAACGCTGCTTTCACCTGCTCTTCGTTATTAAAAACAACACATGGGGCCTCAATCACCTGTCGATCAGCATCAACCGCAGACGTCTTGATCACCGCGTCACCGAGATTACCGGTCAAATGCACAAGCCCACCGGTCTCCTGAAACGGTGCATCAACCGGCTTCAAAATTGACGGATCAAGTGATGCTTGCTGTGCAGCGACCCATTGCAATCGACCCTCAGTCATCGTTGGCTCCGAGATGCTCTCAGCAATGGCGCGACCAGTCATCGATAAAGCATCACCGAGAAGTAAACCTGCATCCAAAAGTTCTTGCATGACAAACCCCATCCCTCCTGCTGCATGGAAATGATTCACATCAGCCGACCCATTGGGATAGACGCGAGCAATCAGCGGAGTCACTTTCGATAATGCAGCAAAATCATTCCAAGTGACTGACAAGCCGGCAGCTTGGGCGATCGCTATCAGGTGCATGGTGTGATTGGTGGATCCGCCCGTTGCATGCAATCCAAGAATTGCATTCACAATGGCTCGTGCATCGATCACAAGGCCAATCGGTAAATAGTGATCACCCCCACGTGATGCACCGAGAGCAGCCTCAACTGCTGCATCAGTCAATGCGCCTCGAATTTCGTCACCTGGATTAATAAAGCTCGAGCCCGGAAGTTGCATTCCCATCATCTCGAGTAACATCTGATTGGAATTAGCAGTCCCATAAAAAGTGCAAGTACCAGGACTGTGATAGGCGGCGGCTTCTGAGGCGAGCAACTCTTCCCGACCAACCTCACCTTTGGCAAAGGCTTTCCGTACCTGAGCCTTGGCGTCATTGCTGATGCCCGTTTGCATCGGCCCAGCCGGAATAAACACGGTCGGTAAATGACCAAACGACAAGGCACCCATCAAGAGTCCTGGCACAATCTTGTCACAAGTGCCGAGAGCCACAGTGGCATCATACACATTATGACTCAGTGCAACGGCCGTCGACATCGCGATCACATCTCGCGATAACAATGATAACTCCATCCCAGGACGCCCTTGCGTGACACCATCGCACATTGCAGGCACACCGCCAGCAACCTGCGCTATCGCCCCGAGTGATCTCGCTGTCTGTTTAATTCGATCGGGATAATTCTCATACGGCTGATGCGCAGACAGCATGTCATTATATGCAGTCACAATCGCCAGATTTTTTGCACGCGTGCTGTCCACGGTTAACAGCGTCGCTTGATCCTCCAGTGCACCCGCAGCCGCATGCGCAAGATTGGAGCAACCCACTTGGCCACGATCTGAATCCGATGCATCAGCCATCTCCCGAATTCCATCAAGATAGGATGCTCGCCACTTCCGACTGCGAGCCTCGATGGCCTGAAGAACAGATTGTACAGCGTCTTTACGATTCATGAATCGCGCCTCGCTGGATCGTTGTCAACGTTCGATCTGGCCATTCAACAATGATTGGATCATCCGAGGCAAGCAAGTAACTGATAGGATTCATCGCGTCAATTGATCGTAAAGCGGCCATCACTTTGGCTTCTTTTGCCTCTGAGCTGACCAATAAAACCACCAACTGCGCAGATAAGATGTGGTTCAGTGTCATCGAAATTCGTGGCACAGCCGGTGACCCAATAGCGGATGTTGCGACAAAACCTGCTTGTCCATCTTCCAACCCCGGAACAGCGATTTCACCTGGGAAAAGACTGGCAAAGTGTCCATCGTCTCCCATACCAAGGATCGCAACATCAAGAGGGCACTGCCTCTGATTCAGTTGATTGGCAGACGACGCGGCATCGTCTCCAATCAACATCGGCTCAAACGTCGCATCGCTCGCACGATTGACGCACAGTGTCGACTTCACCAGTCGGGCATTTGACGCGTCTGATGATTCATCAACTGCACGCTCGTCAACGAGCGTCACGCGAACAGATGACCAATCAATCGATACTCTCGACAGTTCGGACATGAGATCGATGGCACTTCGGCCACCAGGAAACGCAATACGCGCGACACCCTTTCGAGCAATGGTTTCACTGAGCATACGAGAAATGGCTTGAGTCAGACTCATCCATCCACCTCAGGCTCAATCCAACGATGTCCGTATTCAGTCATTAACTCAAACGAGGAGACGGGGCCCCAGGTACCAGCGGTATATTTTTCTGGCTGACGACGCTTCGCTTCATGAACGAGCGGATCAATGAATGCCCAGGCGGCTTCAACCTCATCCGATCGCATAAAGAGGGTTTGGTTACCGCGAGCAACGTCCATCAGTAAACGCTCATACGCCTCGGGTAAGCGAGTCTTAAAGGTTTCATTAAAGGACAGGTTGAGACTTGCAGGGAACAATCGCATGCCACCTGGTCCTGGCTCTTTACTGGTCATGCTGAGTTTCAATCCTTCGTTTGGTTGTAACCGAATCACGAGACGATTTGGTTCCATCACCTCAGAACTGCGCGGGCCATGTTCAAAAATATTGTGTGGAGGTCGCTTGAACGTAATCACTATTTCACTCGCACGCCCTGCAAGACGTTTCCCAGTGCGCAAATAAAAGGGAACGCCCGACCAACGCCAATTGGAAATCTCACAGCGCAATGCCGCAAAGGTCTCAGTGTCACTCCCATGTCCAACTTCGGTGGTGTAGGAGTCCACCGGAGTCGCTTCGACCAATCCTTTAGTGTACTGACCCAATTTGACGCAGTGATCGAAATTATCTCTTGTGATTGGTTTCAGCGCCCGCAGAACTCGAAGCTTCTCATCACGTACCAGATCGGCGACAAACTTGGATGGTGGCTCCATTGCAACAAGACATAACAACTGCAGCAAATGGTTTTGAACCATATCCCGAAGCGCACCAAATTCATCATAGTACGATGCACGAGAACCAACACCGACCTCTTCAGCGACAGAGATCTGCACATGATCAATGTATGCATTTGACCAAAGCGATTCAAAGATCGAATTCGCAAAGCGAAGCGCCATCAAATTTTGAACCGTTTCTTTACCGAGATAATGATCAATTCGGTAAATCTGACGCTCTTCAAAAACAGCTAAAATTGAGTCATCAAGGGCTTCCGCACTCTTTAAATCGTGGCCCATTGGTTTTTCAACAACCAAACGAGTTTGTTCTGT
Source organism: uncultured Litorivicinus sp. (assembly GCA_902594275.1). Classification (GTDB taxonomy): domain Bacteria; phylum Pseudomonadota; class Gammaproteobacteria; order Pseudomonadales; family Litorivicinaceae; genus HIMB30. The sequence continues at coordinate 87,151 of CACJLQ010000001.1, read as the reverse complement.
TTTGAGGCCCGTTCGCTCGAGTGTTTGACAGGCATCAGCAAACAACGTCGGTGAAATCGCAAAGTAAAAAACACGTGGTACAGCGGCAGTCGCAATGCAAGCGGCTTCAATATCCTCTGCCCCTTCACCTGTTTGAACATCGAATCCAAGAATCTGAACCCGATCACCAAAGGCAAACCAATCAGCTTCGTTATCGGGCGTGATCACTTCGTCACAAAACGGTCTCAATTGATCCAAGAAGTGTTTTTTGAGCAAAGTATGACGAGCTGCTGCAATCAGAGCACAACTCTCTGGGATCTGCCCATCCAAAAATCGATGGAATAATGCAGGAAAAATTTTTCGGAGTGCGAGATCTCCAGTACCACCAACGATGACAAAATCAGTGGGGGGGATTTCTGCCTCTTTTGGGATTTTTGACTCAATCACCATCTGTGATTCGCTTCGCCTCTTCGACAGATACAATTTTTAAGGTACTGGTGCCGCCTGGCGTATTCAAACGATCACCTCGGGTTAGAAGGACTTGACTATCGACGGGGAGATCCAGAGAGTCGGCAGCCTGTCTAACGACAACTTGATCGACAAAGCTCATCGACTCATCAGTGGGTGGGTCGAAAGCTAATGGCATGACACCCCGGAATAGCGACATGCGAGCCAGGGTTTTTTGTTGCACCGAGAGTGCAACAATTGGAAGACTCGCTCCTGAGCGACTCATCCACAGGGGCGTGGACCCACTTTCAGTGATACACACAATCGCAGCTAATTTTTTTAAATGGTTTGCGATATACATCGCACCTAGCGCGATTGCCTCGTCACGACGACCGTATTGGGCTTCGACTCTGGCACCGAGGGCCTGTGCTTGCTCAGTTTGCTCTGCGCCAGCTGCCGTTTTGGCCATCGATAAGACTGTTTCTACCGGGTAATCGCCAGCAGCCGTCTCCGCTGACAACATCACCGCATCTGTTCCATCCAACACGGCGTTCGCCACATCAAACACTTCAGCACGTGTTGGCATTGAGCTGGAAATCATGGATTCCATCATCTGCGTTGCTGTAATCACTGGACGATCAAGTGCCCGTGCGCGAGTAATGACCTTCTTCTGCACACCGATCAGTCGATCATCACCGATCTCGACTCCTAAATCACCCCGCGCGACCATCACGGCATCACTTGCAGAGATCAATGCATCAAGTGCAGCGTCGGAAGCAACCGCTTCAGCGCGCTCCACTTTGGCCACTAAATCAGCATTGGAGCCACGTTGACTCAGAGCTGCGCGTGCCAAATGCATATCCTCTGCATCCCGTGGGAAAGAGATGGCAACGAAATCGGCATCAATTTCTGCGACCACATCCATGTCTCTGTAGTCTTTGTCAGTCAAGGCGGCGGCTGATAGCCCACCACCTTGCTTATTGATTCCTTTGTTATTTGACAGCTTTCCGCCGGTGAGAACTTCCGTCACAACCTGAGATCCGGTGACTTCCACGACGCGCAGAATCACCCGTCCATCGTCAAGCAAGAGCACATCGTCTGGACGACAATCGTTTGGAAGCTCTCGATAATCCAACCCGACTTGCGTGTCGTCGCCGTCAGTCGGATTCAAATCGGCATTCAGTACAAATCGCGCGCCAATAGCCAATATCACCGACTGTTCTCTAAATCGGGCAATCCGGATTTTCGGTCCTTGAAGATCGGCAAGAATCGCAACTGTTCGTCCAAGATCTTTTGCGATTTGCCGCACTTCACTCGATCGCCGACGATGGTCATCAGCGCTGCCATGAGAAAAATTCAGCCGACAGACGTCGACACCGGCTTCTAGAAGCGCTTTCAAGACCCCAGGGCGGTCTGACGCCGGTCCCAATGTGGCTACAATCTTTGTTCGACGCATGCTCAGAAGTCTACCTTGATGATCATTTCAGCCCTTTGTAGTAATTTAACAAGATATTTTGACAATCGAAAGACATCTCAGTCAGGCAGCCTTGTTCCATTCAACGCGTGCTTGATCCGCGCAAGATGTGGCTGAAAATCTGTTCCCCGCTTTTGAGCAACACCGGTCACCAAAACATCTAACACCAATAACTGCATCAGCCTCGACATCATTGGGATATACAGCTCAGTATTTTCATCCACATCAACCGAAACAGTAAGTGTCGCAACCCGTGAAAGCGGTGTGTCAGACCGCGTGATCGCCAGCACACTTGCCCCAGCTTCTCGCGCAAAAGTCGCGGCCTCAACCATCGCACGGGTCCGACCGGTATGCGAAATCACAACAGCCAAATCTCCAGTTTTCATCGCTGCCGCGTGCATGCGTTGCATCAAACCATCTTCATAAGCAACAACCGGCACATTGAATCGAAAGAATTTGTGCTGCGCGTCACGTGCAACAGAGCCACTCGCCCCCATCCCAAAGAATGCAACCTGTCTTGCTTGGCAAAACAAATCGACCGCACGCTCAAGGGTAAGCACATCGATTGATGACTTCAGATCATGGACCGAGCGAATCGCTTTGTCAGTCAGCTTCGCGAAAATTTCAGGAATTGCGTCAGTGTCAGCGACCATCGCGGTCATCAGCGTCGGTCCACTTGCGAGGCTTTGCGCTAGTTTCAGCTTAAAGTCGGGAAATCCGGTTGCTGAAAATGTGCGACAAAAGCGATTAACGGTCGGCTCAGACACATCAGCCTCCTGCGCAAGCCGAGCAATGGACATCGACAAGACGCGTGACGCGTCGCCGAGAACAAACGCCGCCACTTTGCGCTCAGAACGGCTCAATTGATCAAGCGACGACTCAATTTGGGCTAACACCAAAATCCCCCTTGCAGATCGATCTTTTTCTTTATAAATTTACGTAATATTACAAAAAATCGTCGCGCAATGCACGCACAAACATGGGTAGGATGACATGATTTGAGTAGCAATTAATGGATTTGGACGGATCGGACGCAATATTCTCCGTGCGCTTTATGAAAGAAATCTACAAACAAAGATCCAAGTCGTCGCCATCAATGATCTCGGAAGTCCAGAGATCAACGGCCATCTTTTACAATTTGATACGACACATGGGCGTTTTGGATTTCATGTTGAGCACATCGACAATGGACTGACAATTGACGGTCAATGTATCGAAACGCTCGCTGTTCGGGATCCAGCAGACTTACCCTGGGATCGGCTGGATGTTGACATTGTGTACGAATGCACCGGGCTATTTACATCAAAAGATGCAGGCCTTGCCCACATCAAGGCTGGTGCCAAGAAAGTCATCATCAGTGCGCCCGCCAAGGATGTCGACGCAACCGTTGTCTATGGTGTAAACGATACCGTCCTCACCAATGACATGCAGGTGATTAGTAATGCCAGTTGCACAACCAACTGCCTCGCACCACTCGCTAAGGCGCTCGATGATGCCTTTAGCCTAGTCGATGGACAAATCACCACTGTCCATGCGTTCACAAATGATCAGAAACTGACTGATGTCTATCACTCCGATCCCTACCGGGCTCGAGCCGCAGGGCATTCAATGATTCCAACTCAAACTGGTGCAGCAGTAGCGGTCGGGTTGGTGCTACCGCATCTAAAAGGACGGCTTGATGGCATAGCGGTGCGGGTACCAACAATCAATGTATCGTTAGTGGATCTGACATGTCGACTCAAGGCCCAAGTATCAACAGATGAGATTAATCAGACGCTTCAGAAGGCAGCACTCGACTTTCCAAACGGGATATTAGCTGTAAATACGCTGCCACTGGTAAGTCAAGATTTTAATCACAATTCTGCGAGTTCAATCGTCGATTTAAATCACACCAAAGTTCTCGGTGGACTAACAAAAGTTCTGTCCTGGTATGACAACGAATGGGGCTTTTCCAATCGAATGCTCGACACCACCCTATCGTGGATGGTGCACAGCACAGCAAGGCAATCAGCGGCATAGAATGAACGGTTGCGGTCTTTCGGCGGGGCTACTGCGTTCGGAGGCCTGGGAGGCGTCTCGTTCATCGCTCAGCTGATCGGAACGGTAACCGGTGTTGGGATTGCCGTAATTGGAGGTTTGATTGTGTACGGCATCATCAGTAGCACGCTTGGGATACGATTATCTGAAGAGCAAGAATTAAAGGGCGCTGACATCTCAATCCATAAAATCAAAGCGAACCCCGAAGTCTTAGAGCGACCAGGCACTGCTAGGCGGTGCCTTCCTCCTGTTGTGGTAAAAGGAGTGCTGTGACTGACGCGAGTGTGATCAACATCGTTGAGACCCACAGGCAAGCCTGCAAACCGGATAGTTGATAGAAGGCGCCCGAGGCAATCGTCCCAGCGAGGCGGCCAGCAGCGTTGGCCATATAATAAAAGCCAATATCAAGACTCGCCCCGTCGGTTCGTGCGAATCGTACGATCAGATAACTATGGAGTGCAGAGTTCATTGCGAACAGAAACGCAAAGACGAGTAAGCCAATGGTCACCACATAGACAGCCGAAACATCATCAATCAGTGAGCTCGCGATCCCTGCTGGGACGAGTGCGAGCAAACTACCAAATATCACCAGTTGTATGCGTACCGCACGCGGCGTCTGATTTTGCCCGGTTAACCGTGGCGCAACTGCTTGAATGAATCCATAGATGATGATCCAAGAAGCCAGATAGCCTCCGACTTGCCAAAAATCCCACTGAAGCGTCGTATGCAGAAAAACAGGTAAGGCTACAACAAACCAAACATCGCGGGCACCGAATAGAAAGAATCTCGCAAGCGATAACCAATTGACAGCACTCGACTTTGAGAAAATCTGATTGAATGCCGGCTTATTCTTCATCACACCAAGTTCTCGGCGTAACAATAAAAGACTGAACACCCACACGATGGTCAGCATGACCACCATTGCGATGATCGCTCCCTGAAAATCAAATATCGACAGTAAGAGAGCCCCTCCAAAAAAGCCGGCACCTTTTAATGCATTCTTGGAGCCTGTTAAGAACGCAACGATTCGATATAGCCCATCGTTTTGATCGCTTGCGATCGACTTCATGGAGCTTTTAGCACTCATTTTATTCAAATCTTTCGCAATACCGGACAGCGCTTGTGCTGCTATCACCCAGGTCACACTAAGCATGTGTTCTGGCACCAGTAGCATCGATAACGCGCTAATCTGCATCAAAAGACCAATTTGCATCGTACGATTGAGACCAATTCGTGTACCCAACCAGCCACCAACCGCATTGGTCACGATTCCAAAAAATTCGTAAAACAAAAAGAGAGATGCGATTTCTAGGGGGGTAAAGCCCAAGCTGTGGAAGTGCAATACGACCAGCATGCGCATAGCGCCATCAGTTACGGTGAACGCCCAGTAATTGCCGGTAATTACAGCATAGTCATGCAGCTTAGAGTCCACGCTGTGTCCCAGTGAAGGTTGCTAACTCGACCAAACGGTTCGCATACCCCCACTCGTTGTCATACCAGAGATACAGCTTTAACTGCGTGTCGTTCACGACCATCGTTGATAGGGCATCAACAATACTCGAGCGAGAATCAGTCTTGTAATCAACCGAGACTAGAGGACGCTCTTCATAGCCTAGTATGCCCAATAACGAGGTTTCCGCTGCTTGTTTCAAAGCCACGTTGACCTCTTCAATTGTCACCTCGCGCTCAAGTTCGAACACACAATCTGTAATAGATGCGTTCGCCAGTGGAACCCGTATTGCGTGTCCATTCAGACGACCACGAAGTTCGGGAAAGATTTCTGCGATAGCAGTTGCACTTCCTGTCGTAGTGGGAATTAGAGAGATGCCACACGCACGCGCTCGACGTAAATCTTTATGAGGGGCATCCAAAATGGTTTGTGTGTTCGTAATGTCATGAACAGTCGTAATCGACCCATGCCTGATGCCAAACGTCTCGTGAATGACCTGAATGGCAGGCGCAATGCAATTTGTTGTGCAACTGGCTGCGGTGACGATTGGATGCTTTTCAGCAGAAAATAGTGTTTGGTTCACACCCATAACAACATTCAGCACCTCCGGTACTTTGATCGGTGCCGAAACCACCACCTGAGAAATGCCGGCGTCAAGATACGGTGTCAACGCATCAACTGTTTTAAATTGACCCGTACACTCAAGCACTAAATCACAATCGCCAAAATCAGCATCCTCAAGCGTTCTTGCACATGTGACCCGAATCGGTCTTTGTTTGATCACAAGATCATTCCCATCGACTACAACGGGGACATCCCATACCCCATGAACCGAGTCAAATGCCAATAAATGCGCATGGGTTGCAGCATCACCAGCCACATCATTCACATGAACTAATTCGAGTGTCGGATGGTTTTGTAAGGCTCGAATCGCCAATCGACCAATACGACCAAGTCCATTAATTCCAACACGCATTGATCACTTCTTCCTTAATGCCTGGTGGTGATTTTTGGACAACGCCGGCGGGCATAGATCGTTTCGCCCCTGACAACAGTCCGCCAATAGAAATTCCAATAATGCGCGCACCGCAGAGGATGCGATTCGATATCGAATAAAACGCCCTTCTCGTTCCTCAAAACAAAGACCCGACGCTTCAAGCTCTTTCAAATGGAAACTTACCCGCGATGGCGCTAAATCGAGAGCTTCAGCGATCAAGCCTGCCGTGATGCCAGCATCACCAGCTTGTGCAAGTTGCCGAAACATCTCTAACCGATGCGTTTGTCCTATCACCTGAAAGCACGGACTGCAATGATCGTATCCATCTCAACCAATATCAATGCAACATTTCACTAAATATGAATATAGAGAGAGCCAACGAAAAAACAAATGAAGATTGTGTTACATAAATCCGTTGGCGCCCGAGGGGCGTTTCGGCTCGTGATTGTGTTCTGTCATCTGACCGTCCGCCTCTTGCTCTTGCTCTGGCGCTTGATCATCATTCAGCCCAAGCAGATCATTCGGTGATTGATAGCCAAGCTGCATATAGAGGCGATCGATCGTTCCCTGAATGGATTGAACTGCTTTCTCATCTTTTGGATCAGTTGCCAGAATGTTGCCTTGAATCAATAGAGAACCCACCACATCCTGCGGTAACCATGATCGAACTGGACCTCTCAATGTGCGGATCGTAGTTTCCGAATCGAGTATACGCTCGCCTTCTTTGGCACGCTCTAGGATTTCGAGAATATGTTTCCGAACGACAAGTTCAAATCGCTTCCTCGCATCTTCCGAAAACTCAAGTTCTTGACGGTATTCGCCTACCATCGCATAAAATAAAGCTTCACCTTCAAGATCATGAAAAATATGGTCACTTTTTGACGGATCTTTCGCTTGGACCGCTCGGTTTTCCGTGGCTTTTTCAGCAGTGATTTGGCGCTTTTTTTCTTCAAGGCGCATCACTCGCTGATTGAGTTGGTAAAGTCCATAGATCAGAAAAGCGAGGGTCAATAAAGCGGTGACTAACAATAATCCATGCATGTAATTGCACACCCTATCTGAGTAACTGTGTTGAGTTGTATAGTTATCGACAGATGACTGCAAATCTTTGATCACGTGGCTGCAAGCTTAAGCGAAATCCATCTATCAAGTGTCCGCCTGAGCCAGCGTGATTGCTTCGGATAATATTGGGTGATTCCGCACCGATGATTATTGATATTCATCGCACCGGACAGTTCGAGCATGTGGCCTGCCCGCATCAGCCAGCGGTTCATCATTTTTGGTTGCATCTCGGGGTGAAACTGAGTGGCCAATGTGTTTTGGCCCACGAGATATGCTTGCTCCCGGAAGAGACCGCCAACGACCCCGGACGCCAAACGGCTTGCCCCACTTGGGAGCTCAAAACCCTCACGATGCCAATGATAAACATGGGTCAGGGGCGTCAAAATCCGTTTACCGAGACCCACTGGATCAATTGGATACCAACCGACTTCAACTTGCTCATTCGGATGCGTGTAAACCACTCCTCCCAAAACGCGGGTCATCAGTTGTGCGCCGAGACAAATCCCCCAAACTGGGCGATCCCGATGCATCCAACGTTCAATTAACTGGAGCTCCGTCCGGATACCTTGGAGATGATCGTCATTTGCGCTCATCGGTCCACCAAACACAATCAATCCGTCAAAGCGATCAACCTGTCTCGGAATGCGCTGACCAACCAAGGGGCGAATGATGTGCACTTGATGCCCGAGCTGCTGAAGCGCTATTCCGACCTGACCTGTTGTTGAATGTGCTTGATGCAGCACACACAAAATTCTCCGACTCATTTAGACAATCACTGAGCGGAATGTCAGATTCATACGAGGCCCCAAATCTCTTCGACTCTTCAGCAAAGCATGCTCCCAATAGGTCTGTGTCGGTCCATACATGATTAACAGATCTCCATCGCCAAGTTCAAATGTCAGCGGATCGTTCGTGATGTCGTATTTTTGTCGTAATCGAAATCGTCGAGGTTCACCCAGCGACAAGGAGACGATCACAGGTTGCCGACCCAGTTCAGATTCGTTATCACGATGCCAACCCATGGAATCTTGACCAGATCGATAATAATTAAGAAGGCAATGATTCAAACCCCGCGGAGTCGATATCCCACGAGTTGTAAGTAAGACATCAAGACTCCTCCGCAGATCGACCAGCTTTGGATGCCAAGATCTCGCTTCAAGTGTCCGTTTCGAGTAAGTATAGGGGACATCACCTGACCAAGCTGTCAAGCGCGGCTCGTCAATGCTGCGCCCGAAAAGGCGTATCTCTCCCTGCATCCATTCCACGTCAGTTCGAAGGCGATGCAATAGTTGTTTGCTTTCACCGGCTAAAAGCCATCCTTGGAAAAAGCATACCGAGAGGCCCGGTCGGACAAATATGATTGGTTTTGAGGTCAATGAGGCGCCCGCATATCATCGTCGTACAATGATACGCGAACTTTGGGGATCAAATAAAAGGGTTATGAGTTTGAAGATTCGACTTCGTCAGATACTTCAGACCGATCAATCAGCAGTTCTTCGCGCAACACAGGCACGTCACGCGGCGCGTCCACACCAACGCAGATCTGCTGGGTTCCCTTGATTTTCACCACGGTAATCCGAATGTCGTCGCCAATACGAATCGATTCATCCACACGACGGGTCAGTACAAGCATATTCCACCTCAATCCGTTGAAAACTTTCATCCATGAAACGTTCTGCCGAATGCACATTCAGAAACGTCTCGAACAGCTCACACTAGGCAGAATGCCACAGAAACGTATGAACGAAATCATCGTAGTGATAAATAGTAATACACTTTGTCGGACAATATTTTGTAAGGAAATTACACAAGCCAACCAACCAAGTCGCCTGGAGTGTCTCGAGTCACACAAAAAAGCAGTGCTTGCGACTGGACCAAATCCAATTAACCGCTCTCCATAGTGCGTGCCGACACGTATCACCAGATCGCCAAACTCACGTAAGCCATGGAGAAATTTGATGTCGTCACCACAGCCAGTTTGGAACTTTTGGGTCCGTTTTGGTCATTGGCTAATTGCACTGGGAGTTATATTCCAGCAAATCTCTGGCGAAGAGCTCGAACTCATCGATGCGCATGCCACCGTTGGCATATTACTCAGCGGATGGGTTGTTTTTCGACTTGGGTGGGGATTCATCGGACCCAAGTATGCGCGCTTCTCCACTTTTCCACTGACTTCACCCAAACAAGTGATGCATAGCATGCAACGTGTTTTTACGAAACAGACCGAACAGACACCCGGCCATACAGAAGTCAGAGGTCTCGCCGTTTACCTAATGCTCATACTCATCGGACTGACGGCGTTAGCAGGAACGGCTTCATCCGATGATATTTTGTTCGCGGACCCCCTTGAACCATTTCTTTCGCCGGCACTCGTCGACCTCGCCAGTCAAGCGCACCCAATACTCAGCAAACTGGTTTTAATCATTTTCATCGCACACATATCAGCAGTCTTTTGGCATCAGTTTGTCATGAAAGAACCGCTCATACAGGGGATGTTTCATGGATTAAAACCCGGTTTTGGACATTCCATCGGCCAGCCAGATCCCTTTTCCAAGCTCGTGTTACTCCGCGGGTTTATTCTTTTTTCACTATGCATTGGCGGGACCTACCGCATTCTCGGAATTTACCCTGGATGGTGACGCCCAAGTACTCACACGAAGGGTCACACCTGACTCCGTTCAATTCCCATGATCCACCAGCCAGTTCACGCTGAATTCATGTGAAAACAATGTAGCCTGATGATCGACACATTTCGTGATTCGCGTTAAGTCATTCGATGTAAACGAGCGAGATCAAAAGTACGCTCCCATCGTGGTATCTAAATAAAACACCACTTCCTGAAATTACAGGCATTCAAATCATTGCTCTTTTGCTAACATCACGCCTGTGCAACCCATAATGTGAGGCTCGAGTGAATACCGGAGAACGTTGGCTTTTTAATCTCGCCGCTTTTGTCGTCGTTTTGGCAGGCATTAAATCGGCAAGTCCAATCATCGTCACATTATTGGTTGCGTTATTCGTCGCCCTGATTTCGGCTCCACTCTCTACTGGTCTCCAACGGAGAGGAGTCCCGAATGTCTTATCTGTAATCATCGTCTTGGTGTTATTGTTATCAATCATCGCCGGTCTCAGCGCGGTGGTTGGTGGGTCAGTCAACGCATTTAGAGAAGCTGCACCGACCTATGAGGCACGACTCAACGAGCAGCTCGACTCACTCTGGATGCTGGCCGCCAGTTACGATATACCCATCGATGCGAATCAGTTACGCGACTCCTTTGACACGTCCGGTGTCTTTACCCTGTTATCCAACTTGCTCACTGCACTCGGAGCTCTCCTCACGAATGGCTTCTTAATTCTGTTGATCGTGCTGTTTATTCTCATGGAAGCTGCTTCGATGCCGCAAAAGATTCGCGTTGCGTTTGGGCGCGGCGAGCACGAGCCTTTTGTTGCGTTTACGCAATTCATGAAACACTTAAATCAGTACCTTGCGATCAAAACCTTAATCGGTGTAATCACAGGGGTTGCCGTTACCATCTTTATGCTGGCCGAAGGTATCGATTTTCCCTTTGTTTTGGGTTTATTGGCCTTCTTACTGAACTATATCCCAACACTTGGCTCGATTTTGGCGGGCGTCCCTGCTGTGATCCTTGCATTTCTCGAATTTGGCCTTGGCTCTGCCGGTCTTACAACGCTGGTGTATCTCGGTGTCAACGTGTCATTGGGTCAGATCATCGAGCCACGCCTGCAGGGACAAGGGCTGGGCCTATCACCCATGGTGGTTTTCTTATCGTTAGTATTTTGGGGTTGGTTGTTAGGAATTGTTGGCATCTTATTAGCCATTCCGTTAACCATGACCGCAAAACTTGCATTTGAAGAATCACCAAAATATCGCTGGCTAGCGATTCTTTTGGGCCCAGAAAGGCCTCTATCAAGTCAATCAGACTAAAGCGGGCTAGATTTTTATGATGCAACCGCTTATATCTCGGTCGCGGTCTGGGAGAGATTCTTTGTGGCCGCCGCCGAAGTGGAAGACATCATCATGCTGGTCTTTGTCACAGGCCTCGTTGGCTACATAGGATTCATTGTTATCGATCGGATCAGCAGCAGGTGTGGCTCTGATGGAACAGGTAAAGGGTAAATAGATATTTTTTGGACATCTCAAATGATCTTAGGCGATTGCACTCGGCTATGTAGCAAGTATCCTTATACACAAGTGGATTACCGCAGACCTTTTCCAACTGATAGTTGAAACCGCGCGTATCACAACGGCCATTGACGAAACAGTCGACGAGTATCCATCGGTGCTCAAGTAAGGGAGCTGACCCATGCTAACCGCTCATATTTTGATGATGCTGATTCCCGGAATCGTGACACCGATTTCAACAGAGCAAGTCTTTGAATCAAAAGCTGCGTGCGAAATCGCAAAGGAGGCACTTTCCTCAACCGACTCAGTCAACCGCTACCTCTGCACTCCAGCACCCAACACCGCTCCGAATCGATAACCATTGCACCATCATCGTGCATGCTATCCACAATATTCCGTTACTTTCTGAAACATCCTTACACTTGAAATCATCTTTTCAAAAACTGTAATAAAAACAGTTTGTTGGAAAAAATTGTGGCTAAAATATTGATTTTTCGCGTTTATTTTAAAACATCTTCGTTGTTTAAATTTTAAACACTGAGCGTGAACCCCACTAAATCAGGCATTTTCGCCACTCCAATAAAAATCAATCCCCATAGTTATCCACACGCTTTGTGGGTATTCAATTTGTCAATGCCGTTACAAAATTTCTGCGCTTTTTTTTTACTTCCGGTATGGTCCATCCATGCATCGCACCGTACTAGGAAATCTTCGATCTCGCGCAAGACAAGGGATGTACGCGATGTTGCCGCTCCTACCTGGAATCGTTCCGTTTGGACTCATCGCTGGATTCACACCGGTCTCGTTCGGATATACATGGATCGATTCAATAATGGGATCCCTTCTGATGTTCGCCGGCGCATCACAACTTGCTGCATATCAATTGATGGACGAAGGAGCCTCACTGTGGGTTATTCTCATGACTGTTGCAGCAATCAACCTGCGCTACGTGCTATACAGCGCATCAATCGCGCCATATCTCGCGAATGCCAACCGGACTTCTCGACTGGCCGCAGGATACGGACTCACGGATCAAATCTATTCAGTCTGTCAACGAGACTACCCAACGCATGACTGGAATCTCAATGAGCGAATAGCCTACTACGGAGGTGGTACGCTTGTTCTATGGCTCCTGTGGCAACTATGCACCCTGGTAGGCGCCCTGATCGGACAAGTGATCCCTGTATTTTGGTCACTCGAATTTATGATTCCGCTAACGTTCCTAGCGCTTGCTCTCAATACCCTGAAGACAAACGCTCATCGAGTCACAGCGCTCACCGGTGCTGGTGTTTCCTTTCTCGGGCTTGAGCTTCCGTATAATTTCGGATTAATGCTTGGTGGCTTACTCGGAATTCTCGCCGGCGTTTTGTATAAGCGATTCAGTGGATGATGACAGATGGTTTCTTAATTGTGGTGGCTCTTGCTGGCCTTGTGACGCTAGCGCTGAAATGCGCGTTCATTGAGGGTCAGCAATACTTCAAGCTGCCACCATGGTTTACTGAGTCACTGGAATTCGTTCCGCCGGCAGTCCTTTGCGCATTAGTTATCCCTGGGATATTTCAGGGTGATGTCGGGCTCGTGAGCGCCTTTGGCCCGGTGGCGGTCGATCCGAAGCCAATCGCTGCGTGCATTGCCGCAATCACTTTTTTCGCCACAAAAAAGACCATTCCCACACTCATCATCGGAATGGTCTCGTTGTATGCCATTTACTGGCTACAGTTTTAAGGAACATAAACGAGAGGAACCAAGTAACTCCAGGCGATAACACTTGCAGCCAACATACCCACCAATGTGCCTAATGCGACTGTTAAAATTAATGATGCAAACATCAATGCACGGTCTTCGTCAATTTGCATAATCCGCGACGTGCCGCTATGAGGAAGATACACCGAATAGCCTAAGGCCGCGCCCGCGACGGCGACGTTTAACCAAAGGACCGGTGACAAAAATGAAATTCCTGAGAGGAACAGTGGAGTCGCTGTCACCGTGGTTAGGACAGGACACTCATCAAGCGATATCTCGCCTCCATATGTCTTTTCCATCCAGTGCATACAAACTGCGATAAACGCGACGGTAGCCCACATCGCAAAATAAAAGAGGAGTGCCGACCCAAGTGCGCTTGATTCCGCAAGCCGACCAGGCTCTTCACCAGCGACCGACCAACCGACTTGTGTAACACCAACATACAAAGCAATCGCTGGGATCGCAGCCAAGATTGGAATCTGAGTCAAAAAAATCGTCTTGGCTGAGTAACGCTCCTGCTCGATCAGAGCCTACTGGTTTTTTGGATCCTTTAATATGCCAGCAATGTGGCCAAGGTACGTCATATGTTGAGCCCTCCCTGGACTTTCGATGGGAGGGCCTGACTCTCACTATGAATTATTGGTTGATTGTTACGAATGCAAGGGGCGCTGTCGACTCACCTGTGCAGATATCCCCTCAATCAGTAGGAGTCACAGCAAGACAAAGTGATCGACCAGCAAGAAAAGGAATAACCACATGATATACCGAATCGAATACCAAAAAAGGGTCATCGCATCCTGCGCATCCTTCGAGTCGGTATATCGCTTCAATAACATCAAAAACCGTGCGTTGATGATGGAAATCCCGATCAGATACAAGACTCCACTCATTCCACTGAGGTATGGCAGTACCGTGACGATGACCATCAAGATGGTGTACAGAAGCATCTGTAAGCGCGTGTAGTCCTCACCATGAGTCACAGGTAACATCGGAATATCGGCGTTTGCGTAATCTTCTTTTTTTGCGATACACAGAGCCCAGAAGTGTGGTGGCGTCCAGGCAAAAATAATCGCAACAAGCAACAACGCGTTCGGGTCGACCGACCCAGTCACAGCCACCCAACCAAGCAGTGGCGGAGCAGCACCAGCGATACCGCCGATGACAATGTTTTGCGGTGTCGCCCGCTTCAGATACAAGCTGTACACCACCGCGTAACCGATGATTGATGCAAATGTCAAAACCGCCGTGAGTACATTTGCCACCATAACCAAGATCGCTAGGCCAGTTAAACCCAGCGCGAATGCAAAAACCAATGCATTGGTTGGCGACACTTTACCCTCAGAGACCGGTCGATGTTTGGTCCGACTCATCATTGCATCGAGACGCCGATCGACGACATGATTCACTGCGGCCGCCGCTGATGCAGCCAGTCCGATACCCAGGTTTGCGAGGATAAATAGCTCAAGTGGAGGCAGTACTGGCCGTGCGAGAAGCATCCCAACCATCGAGGTCAACACAAGGACCGCAACAACTCGCGGTTTGGTGAGCGTTAAATAATCCCTCCAAGTTGGATTCGTCGGCCCGGCATCAAGCGTGTCTAACATTGCCATAAACAGCATCCTCCTGTTCAGTGGCCGTCTCATATGCGATCGACCATGCCGCTAATAATAGCAAAACACCCAAGGCATGGTGGATAAATGCGAGACTATCAGGAACTGCGTAGACAACGTTTGCATAGCCGAACACGATTTGTACAAGAGTTAACCCAATAAAATGAGACGCTTTACGAGACGTGAGTACGCCACGTTTGAGATAAACCGCCAATAGTACGAGCCAATAGGCGAGGACCACGAAGGCACCGGCCCGATGTACCACTTGTATGGCCGCTCGTGCACCGTGCTCAAGCTGTCCGCCTTCGTAATTTAGCCCAACTTCTGGGAGCAAATTGAATCCACTCTGAAAATCGTATTGCACCGCACCGCCGCCTGCGCAACTGAGCACCCCTGGGCATGCCCAACCGGCATAGTTAGTCGATACCCAACCGCCCAAGATGATTTGAGCGAACAATAAGCTAATCCCGACCAGGACTGGCATTCGCATGGAAATGGCTTGCGTATGACCGTTAGCCAGACGTTTTAGTCGATGACGCAAATACATCAGTGTCGAAACGATGATCAGCCCACCCATTAAATGCAGTGTGACGATATTCGGCAACAACTTCAGTGTCACTGTGAACGCACCGAATGCTCCCTGAATGATGACCAGTCCGAGGAGTGCGAGAGACACCAAATAGGGGTAGTTGGGTGTTTTATCTTTTTCACGATAACCAAGGTATGCGATCCCCATGATCAACAGTCCAAGACCTCCCGCAATATAGCGATGGATCATTTCGATCCAGCCCTTATGAACCGCAACATGGATTTCTGGATAGCGCTCTTGAAGATGCGCAATCGTCTCGGTATCCGTGGTCATCACCATCTTGCCGAAACAACCCGGCCAATCAGGACAACCAAGACCAGAATCAGTGATCCGTGTAAAACCACCCATCAGCACTACTTCAACTGCTAAAAACAGTGCGATAGTCGCTAGCTTTAATGGAAGATTGTTCGCCATCAGCCCACCTTCGATACCTTCAATAACTTTTTCAAATCCTGGAGAATCAACGTTGGGTTAATTCCAGGTTCAAACTTTAAAACGACATTTCCAAGTGGGTCGACCACCCAAATCGACGGCTCGCTGACCGTCAATGTCGTCGTTTGGACCTCAGACACAACAACACGATTGCGCTCTCGACCAAGTGCCGTATGGAAATTCTCCATACCCTCCCCAAACGTTTGACAAGGTACGCACAACGCATTAGAGGCCAGAACGACCTGCCACTTCGCAGGTTCGCCTGGAGGTGGCAACCCAATATCAGAATGCTGCGTACCGGACGCCACTAGCTGGCCATGATGTGTGCGCCCCTCTGGTAAGCCAATTTGCCCAAAATACATAACAAATGCCGCGATCATGGGGACCAAAGCAATTACCCAAATCAGCCAAAAAGTTGTGCGATTACCCACGTATTATCCCCTTCTTCAATATCACGGCCGTCATTCCGCAGAGCACCAACGCCAACAAAAACCATTGAATCGCATATCCATAATGAGTTTCTGGACCGAGTCTCGGCTTCGGACCGTTGGCATTGCGAGGTAATAACCCATCAGCTAACACCATACCGGATAAGACATTGGTCTTGATCAGATCCGTCAGTGACTGCACGCGTTGTGCATCACCGAGGGTCTCGGTATTGGATTCACTCATCAAATAGCTGTCAGTGATGGGAACCCATAATCCTTTCAGCTCAAAGACGGCTGGAACTTCGATCGTCGGTAGTTCATCTCGTCGTTGGGGACCGGGAACCCAACCAAGGTTGACTAACACCCGGACCGACCCGTCAGAGCTCGTTGCCTCTGTAAACACTTCATAACCCGCAACACGGTCTTGGATCCGATTATCTAAAAAGCTCAGCGGCGCGGCAGTATCACGGTAGACTGTCAGTTGGACTTGATGTGTTCCGCTTTGCACTTGTTGGTTCAACATGTCAGAACCGCTTGTTAACAACGATTCGCCGACGGTTAAAACCCGGATTAATTCCTCTTTTTGATGCGCACGGTCGAGTTGCCAAAAGCCCGCTCTGATACACAAACCGACGATTGGAATAACAACAATTAAAAACCACCATTTCTTTGTTAGCCACATTGTGGTTTCCTGCACCCTTCCAGTCAGTGAGAAATACTATGTTCAAAATTTTAATCGTGATTTTGTTTTTGGCCGTCGTTGGCGTTTTATTTTCGGGCCTTTACTTCCTGATGAAGGACCCGTCCGACAAGAAGCGTGTCGTGAATGCGCTGGCGTGGCGCGTTGGGCTAGCTGCTGGGCTCATCGCGCTAGTGGCAATCGGGATTGCCACCGGCTTACTCGAGCCCCACGGAATCGGCGCCTAGAGGATATAGACAAAAATAAACAATCCAACCCAAACCACATCGACGAAGTGCCAATACCAAGCGACTGCCTCGAACGCGAAATGCTTTTCTGGTGAAAAAGCCCCATCAAAACAGCGCAGGAGCATGACAAACAGCATGGTTGTACCCAGCATCACGTGGAAGCCATGGAAACCAGTCAACATGAAGAACGTCGCACCATAGATACCTGAATTGAGAGTCAGCCCCAGTTCGGTATATGCTTCGTGATACTCCACCGCCTGGAAGTATAAAAAGACAACAGCCAGCAAGATTGTTGCAGCTAACCAAGCCTCCAAAGCTCCGCGCTTATTTTCCTTCAACGCGTGATGCGCAAAAGTCACCGTAACACTCGACGTAATCAGCAATGCCGTATTAACCAAAGGCAGATGCCATGGATCGATTACCGCTGATGCACCCGGAAACTGCTTCATGTCAGGCGTTTGTAACAAAGGCCAAGTGGCATTGAAGCCCTCCCACAACATATTCGTCACGCCCTTATCGCCCTCACCACCAATCCAAGGCACCGAGAACACACGAACGTAGAGGAGCGCCCCGAAGAATGCGCAGAAGAACATCACCTCGGAAAAAATGAACCACAACATGCCCTGGCGATAGGATCTATCGAGCTGGTCGCTGTGAAGCCCCTCAGCTTCCTCGCGAATCTGGTCCTTAAACCAACCGAAAATCACGTAGAAAAGCACGAGGAATCCAACACCGAGAACCCAAGGGCCAAAAGAGTCACGATCAGCGGTCATCGCTGTAATCGTCATTGCCGCACCATAGGCGAGAAGCCCAAGCGAAACCGAGGCCAGAATTGGCCACTTACTCTGTTCTGGAACGTAATATGTTGAACCACTCATAAAGATGTCCGTCCTTTGTCATTATCGAGTGTTAACTGCGTCACCTTCTGATCATCAGTCAGATCATACAGTGCGTAAGATAACGTGATTGTTGAAATGTGCTCTGGTAGCTCTGGGTCGACCACGAACAACAGAGGCATCTCAGTATCGGTGCCCGCGTCCAGCGGTTGCCGATCAAAACAGAAACAATTCACCTTGTGAAGAAAGGGCGCAGCTTCCGATGGTGTTACAGATGGAACAGCCTGCGCAACCATCCATTCCGTAGTCGAATTCTTCGCGTAAAACGTCGTGTTTTTATCTTCGCCAGGGTGGACCCGCATTGAGCGAACAGTTGGCCTGAAATCCCAAGGCATGTCGGCCGGATTAACGGTAACAAACTGGACCTTCACAGTCCTCGACCGATCCACCGACGTGACTTCCGCAGGACCTTGGCCAAAGTTTTTACCGTTGAGTCCAGTGATATCACAAAAAACATCGTACAACGGGACCAATGCGAAGCCGAAACCAAACATTGCGATGGCGGCTGTCGCCAGCCGCACCACAAGTCGATTGGTTTTTGTTTCGTTCTGCTCAGCCATCGGTTTAGTCGACCTTTGGTGGTGTTGAGAACGTGTGGTAAGGCGCCGGTGACGGTATCGTCCACTCAAGACCCTGTGCACCTTCCCAAACCTGCGCTGTTGCTTTCTCTCCGGCGCGGACGTTTTGGATCACGTTGTAAATAAATACGAGCTGTGAGAATCCGAAAATAAACGCCCCGACGGATGCCATGCTGTTGAAGTCAGCAAACTGTAACGCGTAGTCAGGAATCCGACGCGGCATACCCGCCAAACCCACAAAATGCATTGGGAAGAACGTGACATTCACACCAACAAACGACAACCAGAAATGGAGTTTACCCATGGTTTCGTTCAATTGATGTCCTGTCCACTTCGGCAACCAATAATAGGTTGCAGCCATGATTGAGAAGATCGCTCCAGGCACCAGTACATAGTGGAAGTGAGCAACAACGAAGTACGTATCATGGTACTGGAAGTCAGCCGGCGCGATTGCGAGCATCAGTCCTGAGAAGCCACCGATGGTGAACAGAACCACAAACGCGATCGCAAATAGCATTGGCGTCTCAAACGTCATCGATCCACGGAACATCGTCGCAACCCAGTTGAATACTTTGACACCCGTTGGGACCGCGATCAACATTGTCGCAAACATGAAGAACACTTCACCGACCAATGGCATCCCGACGGTAAACATGTGGTGCGCCCAAACCACAAACGAAAGCAACGCAATTGAGGCAACTGCGTACACCATCGACGAGTAGCCAAACAGACGCTTTCTGGCGAACGTTGGAATGATCTCACTGATAATGCCGAATGCAGGCAAAATCATGATGTAAACTTCTGGGTGTCCGAAGAACCAGAATACGTGCTGGAACAGGACTGGGTCGCCGCCGCCGGCCGCGTTAAAGAACGATGTTCCAAAGTGGATATCCATCAACATCATTGTGACCACACCGGCGAGAACTGGCATCACAGCGATTAGAAGGAATGCGGTAATCAACCATGTCCACACAAACAGTGGCATTTTCATTAACGTCATTCCAGGCGCACGCATGTTCAAGATAGTCGCGATGATGTTAATCGCGCCCATAATTGACGATGCACCCATAATATGGACGCCGAAAATGAAGAATGTTACCGATTCCGGTGCGTAGGTCGTCGACAGTGGAGCGTAGAACGTCCAGCCAAAGTTTGGCGCGCCGCCTGGCATGAATAACGAAGACAAGAGGATCAGGAACGCAAAAGGCAGAATCCAGAAACTCCAGTTATTCATTCGAGGCAAAGCCATATCTGGAGCACCAATTTGCATTGGAATCATCCAGTTCGCGAGGCCGACAAACGCAGGCATCACAGCCCCAAAGACCATGATCAGGCCATGCATCGTAGTCATTTGGTTAAAGAAGTTCGGTTCAACAAGTTGCAAACCTGGCTGGAATAATTCGGCGCGAATAATCAGCGCCATGATTCCGCCAATCATGAACATGGTCAAACTAAAGATCAGATACATCGAACCAATATCTTTGTGGTTCGTTGTATACAACCAGCGCCCAAGACCTTTCGCAGGACCGTGGTGGTGAGGATCTTCGTCTTTTACGTGCGGTAGATCGACATCAACTGTAGCCATAATGATTTCCTCTTATTTTTGGATGGCGCTTGGCTGGACCATATCGCCCACGGTATTGCCCAACGCGTTCCGTTGATAAGTTACAACAGCAGCGATATCGACTGCCGACAATTGCTCTTTGAAAGCCTGCATCGCGGTGCCTGTTTTACCATTCACGATGATGTCAATGTGCGCATCAATCGCGCCCGTGGCTATCGCACTTCCTGTGATCGCAGGGAACGCCCCTGGGATCCCTTGTCCGTTTGGCTGGTGACAGCCTGAACATGCAGCCTGGTAAACACCCTCTCCTTTTGCAATCAACTCATCCATTGAGAGGTCTTTTGAAGCTTCGTCGGCCATCGCCAATTTCATCGCCTTTTGATCAGCAACCCATTGCTCGTAGTCGGCTTCCGACTTCACTTCGACGACCACCGGCATGAAGCCGTGATCCTTACCACACAGCTCCGTACACTGTCCACGATACACGCCTGGCTCTTCGACCTTGACCCACGCTTCGTTGATAAATCCTGGAATCGCATCTTTCTTGACAGCGAAGTGCGGCACCCACCACGAGTGGATCACATCGTTCGCTGTGACCAGAAACCTGACCTTCTTGTTAGCAGGAATCACCAATGCGTTGTCCACTTCAAGCAGGTAGTTCGGATTCTTTGTGGACTCGTTAACGATCTCTTCCCGCGGAGTCGATAAATTCGAAAAGAAGTCGATATCCTCGTCCAGATACTGATACCTCCACTTCCACTGATAACCGGTGATCTGGATATCAACATCCGCTTCTGACGTGTCGTACATATCCATCAAGGTAGCGGTCGCTGGCACGGCCATCGCGATCAAAATGATTGACGGAACGACGGTCCAAAACACTTCAACGGTG
Source organism: uncultured Litorivicinus sp. (assembly GCA_902594275.1). Lineage (GTDB taxonomy): Bacteria > Pseudomonadota > Gammaproteobacteria > Pseudomonadales > Litorivicinaceae > HIMB30. The sequence goes on along the minus strand of CACJLQ010000001.1, from coordinate 65,902 downwards.
GTGTTCTCATGCCAATGTTCAGCGACAGCACCCTTAGATTTTCGAAATTTGAAAATCGAGTAGAACATGACGCCGAAGACAGCGACGCCGATCACCACGCAGATCCAAAAGATCAGCATGTGCAGATCGAATATCTCACGTGACAGCGCGGTCACTCCTTCATTCATGTTTAACTGCCAATCTGCCAATGCCGGCGTTGACAACAGCGATAGAGCCAAAGTAAATGCTTTGCTCATTCGCACACCTCCTATGTTTGTGAATACGGGGGTTAACGAAACTTCAATAATTTTTTGAGTTTATGATTATTGGCGCACACTCCAGCGCGCTTCGAGGTCAGAATTCATCCAGATCCCGAGCCGTTTTTAGGCAGTTTTATTGTACATACATCATGACCAGTTGGACAAGCCCATAAACGCTTAATAAAAAGATTAACGTCATCAGAAGACCGGCCACGACAAAGACTGAAAACCGACCGTGCTCAAAATCACGCTCGCGATTGGTGTTAGACTGAACCCCGATGAACGAGGCCATCACACTCCAAATCGCTTGTACCCAGATTTTCACTCGCAAACTACTCTTAATATCAATAATCTCTATCATCATTACTTTTTATAATAAGGTTATGCAATTTTTCGTATTACGACTTTGGTTGGAATATTGAAATTTGCCCCAGCCACGGTCTTTGGGACGCCGATTTCAGCTCGGCAGATGTCACGCGGGTCGACGTCAACACCTCGACATCGATCTTACCTCGCAGATAGTGCAGACGAAGGTCCTGAATATCGCATAAGCCGCCCCAGTCTAGCTCCAGTGCATGCTTAACTTCAGCTCTCAAGGGTCTCAACGTAGTCGGTGCCTGCCGATCGATGCTGGCATCGTCCTCAGGATCAATGTGGAAAGTGATATCCGACACATCGGGAAACTTATTCCGAATGCTCGATGCCACCCAACAGCCAATCTCATGCCCCTCGGACACCGACACTCGAGGATCCACCTGAAGATGAAGGTCAACTAGGATCTTTCCGGCCATCGTTCGAGTTCGTATCTGATGAACATCTCGAAGTCCAGGCACATTCATGGCAATTGCTCGAATCGCCATCATCTGTTCCTCCGGCAAAGCCGTATCGATTAACTCCTGCATTGAATCCCACAGCAGGCCCAATGCGATTTTGGCAATCAGTAACGCGACCACCAGCGCAGCCACGGCGTCAAGCCACAACGCATCAAAGGAAACCCCCACTAACCCGACCAGAACAGCAATCGATGACAGAGCGTCCGTTCTGGAATGCCATGCATTGGCCATCAACAGCTTCGAATTTAACTTCTTCGCATAGTGCACGGTGTAGCGATAAATCCCCTCTTTAGACACGATTGATGTAATCGTGATCGCAAATGCGGCCACACCGAGATCAACCGTAATGCTTGGGTCAACAACACGCTGCAAACTGTCGTAAAAAATACCGCCAGCAACAGCCAGTAAAATGCTCCCTAAGACAAGAGTCGCTATCGTTTCGATTCGATCGTGACCATATGGATGATTCGCATCAGGCTCTTGATTACTCCATCTTGCAGCCAGGATAACCAAAGCATCAGTACCCAGATCCGATAGTGAATGCACGCCATCTGCGATGAGCGCATGACTTTGACTCACCCAACCGATTGCTATCTTGAACACTCCCAATAATCCGTCGAGTATCGCCCCGATACAGGTGACGCGCGTCATCACTTGTGCGTTTGTTCGTGCGTTAGTCGCCATTAGCTCATCACTCTTTCGACAAACCAATAACAGCCAACAAGGCCAATCAACAAAGACATGGGGATAGCGAACCTCGCTCGATACCATGAATGGTGCACAATCCAGATACCGATTGACAGATAAGCTCCCAGGAGAATTACCAATTGCCCGAGCTCAACGCCGACATTGAATGACAAAAGACCAACGACAAAATCGCGCTCCGGCAGCCCGAGTTCGGTCAGCACCCCCGCAAATCCCAATCCATGCAGCAAACCAAAGGCAAACACCACCAAAGCTCGAGATCGATTCACTTTGTAATTCCATATATTTTCAACAGCGATATAGATAATCGATGCAGCGATCAAGGGCTCGACAATCGATGCGGGAAGTTCAAGAACACCATACAGACCAAGCGCAAGTGTTGCTGAATGCGCGACCGTAAACGCGGTGACCTGAATCACAAGGTCAATCAAACGCTTCGAGATCAACGTGAGACCCAAGATAAAGATAATATGATCCAACCCGCGGGGAATAATGTGCGTGAATCCCAACTCTATGTAGTCAACGACAAGATCGCTGACAGACCGCTCAACTGCCCGGTCAAGAGATAGTTCATCCGACTCCTGACCGCTTTTGACGAATTGCACCCGAGGTTCAGCATGATCGAGAAATAAACGGACTGCAGTGTTAGGCATGGTGTCATTTACACGATATTTCACGCTTTCTGCACCATCAGGTAATCCTCCAACGAAATTCAGTTGGGTATCGCGCGGAAGCTCATCATCATCGACCGGGAGTACCTGCAACGATGTCAGTGTCATTGTAATCGGGAGATCACCTACGATGATCTCAATGACTCGGCCGAAATCCCTCCCTCTGCCTCGAATAGCAACCTCCAACTCGGTTGCATCGAGGGCCCGAAACCGATCGTAAATTGCCGCATTTGGAGAATCGTTCGTATCTGACAGCGATGGATCAACATTGGCGAGCCAAGCCTCCATGTTGGTCACGAGCTCAAGCTGAAGGACGCCTTGGGAATCAACTGAAAGCGAGGCAATTGAGGGTCGCATCTCGTGCGCACTTGCGACCCAACTCAAAATCGCTAACAGTAAGCCCAACGCCAAAGTTTTCATCGATTTATTCTCAAATTTTAGGAGTCAATATGACAATAGCTCGTAGCCTAACATTCTCAGTTGGCCTTCTGATATGGAGCACGCAAATTCAAGGCCATGAATTTTGGATCGAGCCATCAAAACACTACACGACGGTAAACAGCACGATTGAGCTCACTCTTAAAGTCGGAGAAACTTTCCGCGGTAGCGCACAGCCCTACTTACCTGTCGATACAGCAACATTTGTTGTCATTGGTCAAACCAAACATGAGATAGAAGGTTTATTAGGGGATTCTCGACCCGCAGCAACCGTAACGGTCGGCCATGGTCTCAATCGTATCATCCATCAAACCACCCCATTTTCAATACGATTTGGTGACGATGACGAGCGTTGGGCAAACTACATCTCACTCGATGGTCTCCAACGTCAACTCGATCAACACCCAGCAATTCCGCAAATCGTTCCAGTCACAGAACGCTATGTTCGAGTCGCAAAAAGTTTTATCAAAACTGGACAAGCAAAAGTGAACGATTCGCTCTCCGGAGAAATGCCATTCGAGCTGGTTTTGGAAGGGCAATGGACACAGCTCATCCCCGGAAACTATGCATTTACGCTATACGACGGAAACACTCCGCTCGAGGGCGTATTGATCAAGGCATTTCGACACAGCGATCGAGCTGTCGTTTCGGAAGCTTACACAGACGCGAATGGCGAAGTGGAGCTCGAGTTACCAAGTCCCGACCGGTATCTCATCAGCGGAGTCGTTATTCGGCCTGACAATGACCCCGACTACGATTGGATCAGCCATTGGCCAACAATCACGCTCGAGGTTGTGAATTAAGCAGGATATCGATCGCTTTAGCAGTTGCATGAAATGCAAATACCGCCGTGACGTGTGTGGCTGCACCCAAGGAGCCAGTACAATCGAGTCGGTTTGCTCCGGATACAGGCTTTTGTTGTCCGACTGAACCATCTGCCTGCAAGTATCGTGTTTGTTCATCGGAATATACTGCGCTCACAGAAAAGCGTTTCCCCCGCGTCCGTGAAAATCCGTAGCGATTTCTGAGTGTTTGACGCACTGATGCGAGTAGCGCATCACCGTCCGTTTTCGCCAAATCACGCACCTGGACTTTGCCTGGATCAATTCGGCCACCAGCAGCGCCCGTGGTGATCACCGGGACTTTGATGCGTTTACAATGTGCAATCAGCGATGCTTTTGCCATCTGGTTATCGCCACAATCGATCACTACATCCAAATCAGAGTCGATCAACGAATTAACTGTCTTATCATTAACAAAAGCGTGATCACACTGAACCGTGATCGCAGGGTTGATCGATCGACAACGATCTGCCATCACAACAATTTTCGATTGGCCGATCGTTGATGACAGCGCATGGATTTGGCGATTGGTGTTGGTTACACAGATATCATCGAGATCAGCGAGCCCAATCTCACCAACTCCCGAGCGCGCCAAGCTCTCGACAACCCACGATCCGACACCACCGATACCAACAACATAAATGCGTTTTTTTGAGAGTGTTTGATAGGCATGATCGCCGTACAGGCGATCGATGCCAAGAAATGAGTCAGGTGTATTAATTGGCATCCTCGGCCGCCAAATCGAATGCCTGATGCAAAGCGCGCACGGCCAGCTCGAGGTATTTTTCGTCGACCACAACAGAAATCTTAATTTCAGAGGTCGAGATCATTTGGATATTGATGCCCTCCGCGGCAAGGGTCTCAAACATCTGGCTCGCAACACCCGCGTGTGAACGCATACCAACGCCGACAACTGACACCTTACAAATCTTCGAATCTTTTCGAACGTCTCGCGCTCCCAAGTCTGTGGCGACACCTTCGAGCACTTCGTGAGCTGATTCGACATCATTACGATGGACCGTAAAGGTAAAATCAGTTGTCTGATCTGCACCCACATTTTGAACGATCATGTCGACTTCGATATTTTTCGCACCGATTGGAGCCAAAATCTTCGCTGCAACACCGGGAACATCGGGCACGCCAAGTAACGTTAACTTTGCTTCGTCGCGGTTAAACGCAATACCTGAAATAACGGGTTGTTCCATGGAATCTAACTCCTCAGTAGTGATCAATGTGCCAGGGCCATCTTCAAATGTTGATAGCACACGAAGCGGCACATTGTATTTGCCGGCAAATTCGACCGACCGAATCTGTAAAACTTTTGAGCCAAGAGACGCCATTTCAAGCATCTCTTCAAAGGTGATTTTGGACAGCCGACGAGCTGATTCAACAACTCGCGGGTCGGTTGTGTAAACCCCATCCACGTCTGTGTAGATCTGACATTCGTCTGCTTTTAACGCAGCCGCCAAGGCAACTGCGGTTGTGTCCGATCCGCCTCGACCAAGTGTTGTAATGTTGTTGTTGTCATCCATCCCTTGGAAGCCTGCAACAATCACAACCCGACCAGCTTTGAGGTCGGCGTGCATATTTTCATCATCGATGGCTTGAATACGCGCCTTGGTGTGAGCGCTATCAGTGTGGATACGGACTTGGCCACCGGTGTAACTTCTTGCCGCACAGCCAAGTTCGGTTAATGCCATCGCAAGTAGCGCGATTGTGACTTGCTCGCCTGTTGAGACCAATACATCCATCTCGCGCGGCACAGGTCGCTGACTGATCTCGTTGGCCATGCCAATCAACCGATTGGTCTCTCCACTCATCGCAGAGACAACAACGACGACGTCGTGTCCTTGCTCTCGGAATCCCTTCACTTTCTGTGCGATACCTTGTATACGCTCTACAGTGCCGACGCTGGTACCGCCATATTTTTGAACGATTAACCCCATCGAACTTCCTAATTCAATTGTTCTTCAAGCCAACCAGGTACTGAATTCAGCGCCTGAGGTAGATGTGCAGGCTCAGTGCCGCCAGCCTGAGCCATATCGGCACGACCACCCCCACGACCACCCACCTGTGCGGCAACAAATCCAATTAGATCACCGGCCTTGACTTGATCAACCAAGTTGTCTGTCACGCCCGCAATTAAGTTAACTTTGTCGTCGCGGACGGTCGCAAGTACCACAACGCCCTGAGACAAACGATTTTTGACCCGATCGAGTGTGTCACGGAGCGTTTTTGGGTCTTGCCCATCAAGACTTGCAACCAGACACTGCACTCCAGCGACCTCGATAACGTCGTCTAACAAATCGCCGCCAGCAGCTGTCGCCAACTTCATCTTCAAGGCGTCCACTTCACGCTGTGATGCTTTTAACCGTTCAGCCATCTGCTCGATCTTAGAAAGCACAGAGTCCGAACCGGTTTTCAAGAGTGCTGCCGCTTGGTCCAATGTCGTCTCAAGTGCATGGACATGAAGAAGCGCACCCTCACCTGTCACAGCTTCGATTCGACGAATACCCGAAGCAACACCACTCTCAGCAATGATTTTGAAAAGGCCAATGTCACCGGTTCGAGCGACGTGGGTACCACCGCATAATTCAACTGAAAACTCGCCCATCGACAGTACGCGCACTTCGTCATCGTATTTTTCGCCAAACAAAGCCATCGCACCGGCAGCCTTCGCTTCTTCGATTGGCATGACTCGTGTAATCACATCCTCATTGCGACGAATTTCTGCATTCACCATTGCTTCAATCGCAGCAATGTCTTCAGCCGTAACTGGCTGTGGATGCGAAAAATCAAAGCGTGTGCGATCATGGGTCACTAACGACCCTTTCTGAGTTACATGCTCACCCAGTACAGTGCGAAGTGCAGCATGGAGCAAATGCGTTGCCGAATGATTGAGCGCGGTCGCCTGACGTCTTGGCCCTTCAACGCGCGCATTTACGGTGTCGCCGACCTTTAACTCACCCATGCCGAGTTTGCCCTCATGACCGAATTGCTCGCCGTATTTTTTAGTGACAGACACTTGGAATGAACCACCGGCTGATGTGAGTGAACCCGAGTCGCCCTGTTGACCACCGCTCTCCGCATAAAATGGTGTTTGATTCAGCACAACCACGCCAGACTCACCGGCTGCGAGTAACTCCACTTGTTGGCCATCTTTCGCCAATGCAACAACGACAGCACTGGCATCGAGATGTGTATAACCCAAAAATTCCGTCGATCCATCCAAATCGAATCGCACTTGGCCCTCGGCCGCAAAACTTGATCCCTGGCGCGACTTTTCGCGCCGCTCGGCCATTGCTTGATCAAACCCTTCGATATCAAGCTCAAGATCACGTTCGCGCGCGATATCATTAGTCAAATCAACAGGGAATCCATGGGTGTCGTACAGTCTGAAAATCAGTTCGCCAGGCAGTGTATTGCCAGGAAGCGACTCGACGGCATCTTCCAACACCTTCATTCCTGCATCCAAGGTCTTTGCGAACTGCGCCTCTTCCTGCTTCAATGCAGCGACAATACGATCCTCATTGTCACGTAGCTCTGGATATGCTTCACCCATTTCGGCAACTAATGTGTGTACGATTTTATGGAAGAAGGATTGGTCACAACCCAACTTATGTCCGTGGCGAATCGCGCGGCGAATGATTCGACGCAACACATACCCACGGCCCTCATTGGATGGCAGAACACCATCACAAATCAAAAATGAACAACTGCGGATATGATCAGCAACCACTCGCAGTGATTTTGCTTCCAGGTCAGTCGTCCGTGTGACATCTGCAGCAGCTCTTAATAGCGCCTGGAACAGGTCGATTTCATAATTCGAGTGTACGCCCTGCATCACAGCCGCAATCCGCTCAAGTCCCATACCAGTGTCAACGGATGGCTTCGGTAACGGTGTGCGTGATCCATCGGCTGACTGTTCAAACTGCATGAATACCAGGTTCCAAATCTCGATATACCGATCAAGGTCGTCATCTTCCGAACCTGGAGGACCTCCAGCGACATCAGGGCCGTGATCGTAAAAAATTTCGCTGCATGGACCACAAGGACCCGTATCACCCATCGACCAGAAATTATCCTTATCGCCCAGTCTGGAGAGCCGATTAGGATCAACGCCAATGTTTTGAATCCAAATATCTTCAGCTTCTTGATCGGAATGGTGCACCGTTACCCAAAGGCGCTCTTTCGGAAGTCCCAATCGTTCTGTTAAGAATTGCCATGCGAAATGGATCGCGTCTTCTTTGAAGTAATCTCCAAAACTGAAATTCCCGAGCATTTCAAAGAATGTATGATGACGCGCTGTGTAACCAACATTTTCCAAATCGTTGTGCTTACCACCAGCACGTACGCAACGCTGTGACGTGGTCGCTCGATGATACGCACGGGTTTCTTCCCCTGTGAACACTTCTTTAAACTGCACCATCCCTGCGTTAGTGAATAAAAGTGTTGGGTCGTTGCCCGGAATCAGGGGGCTCGACGATACAATGGTGTGGCCATTTTCCTGAAAATATTCAAGGAACTGCGAACGGATTTCAGCGCTTTTCATGATTTTTCAAATGTCTGGAATTCAAGTGTGGTGCAATGCTAGCGGAAAATCGCGTCGACTGCTTCTGTTGCATCCGAAAAATTGAATCCACGCGATGCCAAGAAGCGAAGTGCTTTGTCACGGGTCGGGTCTTTTTTGCCACGCATCCATTTCTCAAGTGCAGCAAGACAGCGATCAGACTCGGTATCCTCAGCTTGATCGAAGAAATGACTCACATCGTGCGGGTCGATCGCGTGTTGTGTCAGTTCCCCTTCGATTCGGCGACGTCCTTGCCCACGGAACAACCGTGATCGAATCAACATTTCAGCAAACCGCAGATCGGACTGCAGATTCAATTCCACCAAACGATCAAGCAATTCGTTACGTTCAGGCTGAAGGAGCTCGGGATGGAATGTTTTGAGTTTGCGATCAAGCTCGACCCGCGAGTGCTCTCGACGGGCCAAGCGATTAATCAAGGTGTCGAATGGATCACTTGCCACCGCGTCGACGCATGGCTTCCAGACGCGCGAACAGGCTCGAGGTATCCCAACGACCGCCACCCATGGATTGAACTTCGCCGTAAAGCTGATCAACAGCTGCAGTGATCGGAAGTGCAGAGCCATTTTTCCGCGCTTCAGCCAAACAGATTGATAGGTCTTTGCGCATCCAATCAACCGCAAATCCATGTCCAAACTCATCAGCCAACATGGTCTGGTATCGATTTTCCATTTGCCATGACTGCGCAGCGCCTTTACTAATGACATCGACGACCTTGTGAGCGTCAAGTCCGGCCGCTCGGGCGAATGAGAGGCCTTCAGACAATGCCTCGACCAAACCAGCAATACAAATTTGATTAACCATTTTTGTCAGCTGTCCAGCGCCCACTTCTCCCATCAATGTGCATGCGCGTGCGAACGCATCAATTACTGGCGCAGCACGATCGAAATGCACCTGATTTCCACCCACCATCACAGTCAATGCACCATTCTGTGCACCCTGTTGCCCTCCAGAGACTGGTGCATCCATGAATCCAACATGCAGAGATTTCGCAGTTGCATCCAGTTCACGTGCGACTTCTGCACTTGCTGTGGTGTGATCGACAAATAAGGCCCCCTCACCCATCCCGGCAAACGCGCCTGACTCACCCAACGTAATGCTACGCAGATCATCATCATTACCAACACAGGAAAAAACAATTTCCTGCCCGACTGCTGCGTCTTTGGGCGTTGTCGCAACGTATCCGCCAAATTCAGCGGCCCACTGATCAGCTTTAGCCGTCGTTCGGTTGTAAACAGTGACTTCATGACCGGCTTTAGCGAGGTGGCCTGCCATCGGGTAGCCCATGACGCCGAGGCCCAAAAATGCGACTTTCATTAAGAAATTCCTTGTTTTTCGATTAAACGTGGATTAACCCTTTTGCAGACAGTCTGGCTACTAAAGGATGATTCCTGGCCCAATCCATGGGGACGAATATCGACTGAATCCAGTCAAATGTGACGTCGTCAACGGATTGGAACCGCCATTGCGGTTTTTTGTCCTTATCGATCAACAGCGCCCGCACGCCCTCGCACCACTCACCGTCGGATAAAAACCGCATCCCAAGATCATGTTCGCGGATCACGGCTTGGCTCAAATTTTCATACTTGATTCGTTGTTGTTGATAGCCTGCAACCATCGCGGCGCCGGGGCTTGCCTGTTCCAGCCCAGCAAATAATTCCGGAATTTCTTGGTGCCACTCCTGCATTCGATGCCACACAGCTAAGGGTGACTGATGGCGGATGCTGTTACCTAATCGCGCGCCATTCTCTTCCCACGGCCCTTGTCGGGGTAATTCTGATGTCGCCTGATGAAGAATCTCACCAATCTCTGATAACGCTGTCTCTTTCGAAGCGAACGAAAGGTCAAGAACGGCCTCGAACAATGCCGATTTCTCAGCACGCGGCAACAACCAATCAGCCAGATTTAACCAACATCCGTCGGCTGCACCAACAGTCGCACCACTCATTGCAAGACAAACACCCAAACCATTCGGTACACGATTCAAGAACCAACTGCCTCCACAATCAGGCACAAACCCAATCCGTACTTCAGGCATCGCTAAATTCGAATGCTCGGTGACACAACGAACATCGGCACCTTGGAACACACCCATGCCACCACCCATTATGTATCCGTCACCCCATGCGAACACCGGTTTTGAACAATGACGCAAACACACATCCAACAAATACTCGTCCGCAAGGTAATCCGAGGATTTTGTGAGATCCGTCAGCCCACCCGTTTGCCCATTGTTTGTGACATCGCGCACGTCACCTCCAGCACAAAATGCTTTCTCAGCTGAGGATTCGATCCACAAACCTTTGATCGTGGCATCTGATTCAACCGTCTCAGCGACCTGTAATAGTTCACGAATCATGGTGTGATCGAGTGCGTTGAGGGCTTTGGGACGGTCCATGACAGCGACCCCGAGGGCTCCTTCCGCATGATTGAGAGGAACGGTGTGGAAACGAACTGTAGGCTCTGACATCAAAACTCCATTGAACATAAAGATATCTTTATATTATTATATCCAGCATGTGGACATTATATGACGATTACATCGACGCGTTAAAAGCGATTGCCGAACCAACCCGGTTCAGACTGACGCGTTTGTGCGCTCACGGCGAATTGACTGTATCAGAACTGATGCGGATTGTCGGCCAATCGCAGCCTCGCGTCTCTCGTCACTTAAAATTACTGCAAGACGCCGGCGTCTTGGAGAGTTTCCGCGAACAGCATTGGGTGTTCTATCGAGTCGCACAAAACGCACATTGCCAACAACTGATTTCGGGTCTTTTGGAACAATTGCCGATGGACGATGACCTCATGGAGCTCGATCAAGCCCGACTCAATGAACTGCGTGATGCACGAGCGAAGCTTTCGGAGGAGTTTGTCGAAACCGAAGTCCCCGATTGGCTCAGGCTACACGAATATCATGGCGATGAACTTCGATTCAGTGACGCCGTCAAGCAAGCCTTAGCGGGACGGGATGTCGGGCATCTATTGGATATCGCAACCGGCACCGGACGCATGCTGAAGATTGCAGGGCCACTCGCCGACAGCGGCGTCGGTATCGATCTATCGAAAAAAATGGTTATGGTCGCGCGCAACGCACTTGCAGAGGCAGATCTTCCGCACCTCACAGTCCGTCAAGAAGACATGTATCAAATGCGATTTCCTGCGCGGCATTTCGATACCGTCACGATTGACCAGGTACTGTATTTCGCATCGAACCCGGATGCTCTGATCAAAGAAGCGACACGCGTTCTTAAACCGCATGGACGCCTTCTGGTAGTCGCATTTACTGAAGCCGTCCAGGCTAAAACCCCACCATCAGTGGGTATCGCAATTTCTGATATTCAAAATTGGCTTGAAGAAGCAGGATTGAAGATTACCGCAATAAACGTACTGCCTGGTGATGTACTGGACATTAGTTTGTTGGTCTCTCAGAAAAATCAGGATCGCCGATGAACGCGCCACGCGTGTCATTTGAATTTTTTCCACCGAAGACTCCGGAAGCCGAAGCAAGCTTATGGAAAACTGTGGAGCGACTCGCTCCGTTAAACCCAGAGTTTGTCTCGATCACATATGGTGCTGATGGGTCCACCCAGGAGCGTACGCATCAGGTCATTGAAAGCTTGTTAACAAAAACGAACCTTAAGCCCGTTCCGCATCTGACCTGCGTCGGCGCACCGCAGGAAGAAATCAATTCAATCGCTGACGAATACTGGAGCATGGGGGTCCGCCAGATTGTCGCTTTGCGCGGTGATCCTGAGGGTGGTGCCGAGGCCGATTATGTGCCGCATTCTCACGGTTACGCCTATGCATCTGATTTGGTTCAAGGATTACTTGAGAAACATCCATTTGAATTATTTGTTGCGGCCTACCCAGAAACACATCCTCAAGCAATTTCTGTAGATGCAGACTTGGAGAATTTAAAGCGTAAAGTCGATGCCGGTGGTCGCCGAGCGATTACTCAATTTTTCTTCGATAACGAGATTTTTTTGCGCTTCCGAGACCGTGTCGCCGCGGCACAAATTGATGTCGACTTGATCCCTGGGATCTTACCTATCACCAACTTCAATACACTGGTGCGATTTGCTAGAGCCTGTGGCGCATCGATTCCACAATCTCTTTCCACATTATTTGAAGGGCTAGACGAGGACCCGACAACACGCCAGTTGATCGCAGCACATGCGGCTGTTTCACAAGCAGAGGATCTTGGCCGAGAAGGCGTTGAGGATTTCCATTTCTACACACTCAATCGCTCAGATCTCAGCTTTGCTGTCTGCCACGCGTTAGGAGTTCGAGGTTGAGTATGACACGCGATGAGCGCATCCAATGGCTTGAATCCACACTGACAGATTCTATCATCATCCTCGATGGTGGGATGGGTACTATGATTCAAGGCGCAGGCCTAAGTGAGAGTGATTACCGTGGCGAACGGTTTAGAGATTTCCCACAGGATTTAAAGGGGAACAACGATCTGTTAACACTCACGCAGCCAGATCTGATTGCATCGATTCACAAAGGCTACATCGATGCAGGAGCAAGTATTGTCGAAACGAATACTTTCAATGCAAACCGACCATCGATGGCTGATTATGCAATGGACGAACTCGTCGGCGAATTGAACCGTGAGGCCGCGAAACTCGCACGTTCAGTTGCAGACTCCTATGATAGGCCAATCCTAGTGGTAGGCGTTTTAGGACCAACCAACAGAACGTGCTCTATTAGCCCTGACGTCACTGATCCAGGTGCGCGCAATATCACGTTTAATCAACTGGTCGATACCTACACAGATGCGACACGAGCGCTCCTCGAAGGTGGTGCTGATCTCATTTTGGTTGAGACCGTTTTCGATACCCTTAACGCAAAAGCCGCCTTGTTCGCGATCGACGAAGTTGCTCGCGAGACCGGAATCCAAATCCGCATCATGATCTCAGGAACGATAACTGATGCATCAGGTCGAACCTTATCTGGTCAAACAACAGAAGCATTTTGGTTCTCGGTTCGTCATGCCAAACCACTGACAATTGGTTTGAATTGTGCACTTGGCCCCAAAGAACTCCGCCCGTTCTTATCAGACCTGTCTCGCGTTGCCGATACCTTCGTTTCCGCGCATCCAAACGCGGGGCTACCCAATCAATTTGGCGAATATGATTTAGACGCAGCCGAGATGTCTGAAATCGTTGCAGAATATGCTGATGCTGGTCTTGTCAACATTATCGGCGGTTGTTGCGGGACCACTCCGGAACACATCCGTTTGATCGCAGAAAAAGTTGCAAGACACCAACCACGTGAGATACCGGTAAAAGAGCCTGTGATACGCCTATCCGGGCTTGAACCATTTATTGCAGACGATACGACTGGCTTTGTGAACGTCGGAGAACGAACCAACGTCACCGGTTCTGCGATGTTCAAACGATTGATTCTCAATAGTGAATTTGACGAAGCGCTTGCGGTCGCCCGACAGCAGGTCGAGAACGGCGCCCAGGTCATCGATATTAATATGGATGAGGGCATGCTGGACTCAAAATCTGCCATGGTGACGTTCTTAAACCTGATTGCTTCAGAGCCTGACATATCGAGAGTCCCTGTGATGATTGACTCATCCAAATGGGACATCCTCGAGGCCGGCATGCAGTGTATTCAGGGAAAAGGAATTATTAACTCCATCTCCCTAAAAGAAGGCGAAGCCAATTTCTTAGAGCAGGCACGAAAAATCCGACAGTATGGGTTTGCCGTTGTTGTCATGGCTTTCGATGAAACCGGCCAAGCAGATACGCGTGAACGCAAACTCGAAATCTGCCAACGCTCGTATAAGCTATTAATCGACGTTATCGGCATTCCACCGGAAGACATCGTATTCGACCCAAATGTCTTCGCTGTTGCGACAGGTATCGAAGAGCACAATAATTACGCGCTCGACTTTATCCATGCGTGCAAAGACATCACCGAATACTGTCCACACAGTTACATTTCTGGCGGCATCTCGAATGTCTCCTTCTCGTTCCGTGGAAATAACCCGGTACGCGAGGCGATGCACTCCGTGTTCTTGTTTCACGCGATTCGTGAAGGCCTCTCAATGGGAATCGTCAATGCGGGCCAGTTGGCGATTTATGAGGATATCGAAGCTGAACTCCGAGAGCTTGTCGAAGACGTGATATTAAACCGTCGCGATGACGCGACAGAACGTCTTGTTGAGATCGCACCGAAATACAATGTCGGTAAAGACGAGGATGACACGACAGTTGCCGAATGGCGTAACGGCACCTGTGAAGAGCGCTTAGCGTATGCACTCATCAAGGGTATCGATACCTATGTGGTCGGAGATACTGAAGAAGCGCGGCTGAATGCGCCACGCCCACTATCGGTGATTGAAGGACCACTGATGGATGGGATGAACACCGTCGGGGACCTCTTCGGTGCAGGAAAAATGTTCTTGCCACAGGTTGTGAAATCAGCCCGCGTCATGAAAAAAGGCGTCGCACATCTCATCCCTTTCATTGAAGAAGAGAAAGAAGCCGCAGGAGATACCAGCCAAGAGCATGGCGTGATCATCATGGCGACTGTCAAAGGTGATGTCCACGATATTGGGAAAAACATCGTGGGCGTCGTTTTACAGTGTAATAACTTCAAAGTGATCGACTTGGGCGTCATGGTCCCAACACAGACGATCCTCGATGCGGCACGCGAACACAATGCAGACATCATCGGCCTGTCTGGCTTAATCACACCATCCTTGGATGAGATGGTGACCGTTGCCTCAGAAATGGAACGCCAGGGCTTCACCTGTCCACTTTTAATTGGCGGAGCAACCACTTCTCCTGCACACACTTCAGTGAAAATTGATCCTGCTTACTCTGGACCCGTGCTGTACGTCAAAGACGCATCACGCGCAGTTGGGGTCGCATCAAAGTTATTGAGCGATGAGCGTGACAGCTACCATCAGGAAATCGCAACCGATCATGACGCGAAACGAAAAGCGCATGCCGGTAGAGCGCCAAAAAAACTGCTATCGATTGAAGACGCCAACTCGCGTCGGCCTGAACTGTCTTTTGATACCACCACCATTGTCACCCCCAATGCGATTGGACGCCTGACTCTAAACGACTATCCATTGGATGCACTGTTAGACACGATTGATTGGATGCCCTTCTTCAATGCGTGGGAATTCAGTGGCAAATTCCCTGACATCTTGAACGATCCCCGAAAAGGATCTGAAGCGCGGAAACTCTTCAATGATGCTCAGGCGATGCTCGAAAAAATCATTGATGAAAAATGGTTGCGAGCCGACGCGGTCGCAGGATGTTTCCCAGCATACTCCGAGGGCAACAGTATCGTTATTTTGGATCCCGATAATCACGATCGTGAATTATTGAGAACTCACTGGTTGAGGCAACAACGGCCAATGCCCGACGGCAAACCTCAACTCTGCTTAAGTGACTTCATTGCACCGAAAGAATCAGGTCAGCTCGACTACATCGGCGCATTTGCAGTGACCACCGGTCACGGAATTGATACCCACGTCAAAGCGTTTGAAGATGCGCACGATGACTACCAAGCGATTTTACTGAAAGCACTCGCCGATCGCTTCGCTGAAAGTTTTGCTGAGCATTTACATCGTCGAGTACGGACCGAGTTCTGGGGATATGCAGCTAACGAGGCGTTGTCGAATGAAGAACTCATCCGCGAAAAATATCGTGGGATTCGGCCAGCTCCAGGATATCCTGCATGCCCTGATCATCGTGAAAAGCGCTCACTGTGGTCACTCCTTGATGTGGAAGCTGCAACAGGGATCTCAGTCACCGACAGCTTAGCGATGTGGCCGACAGCATCAGTGAGCGGCTTTTATTTTGCTCACCCGGATGCACGATACTTCACCCTCGGCCAAATCGGGAAAGACCAACTGACGAGTTACTCAGCATTAAGAAACGAGGCTGTTGACGAGAATGCACGGTGGCTTTCACCGATTCTTGGATAGGCACTCAACACGTCTCATCAATCGGAGACAGTAATGTCTTTCTGCAAGCCCCTAGAGGGGCGACGGCTCCGATTCGCGTCGTAGGCGATAAGTTTTCCGAACTGAATCAAAGAGGTGGGGCTTTTCCAGTTCGAATGCGCGAAATACCGCCTCGCGAAGCGCACGATCCGTTTCAGCCAACGGACAGGCCGTCAGGATCGTATCAATCATCGAACTGGCGACCACCCGAATACCACCAACGGTCTCTAAAAATTTTTCTTCATCGAGCTGATTCAACTCAAACCCGAACACCGACGCCGCCTCGTTGACTATCAGTTTTGTTCCCCGATATTTACCCTCAACTGAATGACCCGCTATATGTGGCGATATCCGCCATGCACGACTGATCAACGCATCACTGATAACGGGTTCATTCGGAAACACATCCAGCACTAAATCGAAATGCGTTTGTTTGATTAGGTCATGCTCATGCAAAACCTGACCGCGTGATGCATTCACCAATAGCGCAGATCGCTTAATCTGTGACAAGACATTCTCATCGAGAAGCCGGTCTGTCACATAATCACCTGTCGTCACGCGTGGTACATGTAGCGATATGACATCGGCCTGGCGAACAACATCAACCAACGGCAAATGATCGAGTCGCCGCCCCGAATCAGCCCGCGGTTGGTCCGAAAGTAAGGTATTGATCCCCAACGCTCGAGCGCGCTCATCGAGCAGTGAGCCCACTGCACCAACACCAATGATGCCTAGCGTTAAATCAGTAGTGTTCCGCCCTCTCGATTTTGCCCAACTGAAAACATGAGAGAGGACGTAATCAGTCACCGCAAAGGCATTACATCCCGGAGCGGATACAACGCGAATCGCTCTATCCAATAAGTGCTGAAGTGGAAGGTGATCGGTGCCTATCGTCGCTGTTCCAACGAAACGAATCGAGTCGGGGAGATTATGCGCCGACACCCGTGCCGTCGAGCGGACCAAAAGACCATCTGCACCCTTTAAAATGGTCTGAGGAATATCGCGCCCTGAGTACCAACGAATTTCGCAATGACTGGGAACAAGCTCGGTCAGTCCCAAAAGTCCTTCGTCAGCCACCAAAATCGTCATTGAAAGTTCCCTCAAGCGAAACCATTGATTGTCACCTATACTTTCCTCTCAGACAAAGCCACGACACCACATGCTAACAATCCAACCACCACTGATTGATGCAATACCGATAGCCGGCAGTCCACTGCAGACACTCTCGAACATTCCGATGAGTGCGATACCACTGGCAATTGCTGAGATCGCATCTCGTTCCGATTCACTAGTCCTGATACTGGTTGAAAAATCGCAAGACGCGCAACAACTCGCCAATGCCCTACATTTTTATCTTGGCCAGGAACATCACTTAGATGCCGAAGGAGAGGCCGATGGTTTGGCTGATATTCCGATCGTACATTTGCCAGACTGGGAAACACTACCCTATGACAGTTTCTCGCCCCACGAGGACATTACGTCTGAGCGGTTAAAAGCGTTGAGTCAGCTCGGCGACCTGCATCGAGGGTTATTGATCCTACCAATACAAACGCTCGCACACCGGCTTCCACCTCGAGAACACCTAGATGGCCAGCGGTTCATTTTAAAAACTGGTGATTCATTCGATCTGTATACGGAACGAAGACGGCTTGAGGCCTCGGGATACCATGCCGTGGATACTGTCCGTGAGCATGGAGAATTTGCGATCCGCGGCGCCATTCTTGACGTCTTTCCGATGGGCTCTGACCAACCGTTACGCGTGGAACTGTTCGATACCGAAATCGAGAGCTTGAGGGCGTTCGATCCAGACACCCAGCGTACTGTTACCAAAGTCGAGTCAGTGACTCTACTGCCCGCACGAGAAATTCCACTGACTGATTCAGGAATCGCCACATTCCGGCAAAATTGGCACGAAACCTTTGAGGGAAACCCCAGAGACTGTTCGATTTATCAGGATGTCTCATCGGGGCTCACGCCACCGGGGGTCGAGTACTACGCTCCTCTTTTTTTTAACAAGATGGCAACCTTGTTCGATTACTTACCAGCGGACACGCGTACGATCCGTGTTGGCGCCTTGCATCAAGCACTCGAACAGTTTTGGACCGATGTCACTACACGATACGAAAGCTTACGATATGACCGCAGAAAACCAATCATTCCACCTCAACGATTGTTTGTTCGAACGGAAGAATTATTTGCTGATTTAAAGGCCTTTGGCTCGATTGAGATCATCGAACCTGACTCGACACACGCACGCATTCGCCCACTTCCTGATGTCACTTTTGATGCGAAAGCAGATGAACCAGCCGCGCGAATCAAGGCGTTAATTGAAAGTGGTCAAACGGTATGTTTCGTCGCCGAATCAGCGGGCCGCCGTGAAGCACTTCTTGAGCTATTAGCAAAACATGGGATACGTCCCGAACCCATTGAACGATTCAGTGACTTTCAATCGAGCAACCGAAATGCAGTCATCACGCTCGGTTTATTGGATCAAGGAATCATGGTCGATCAATTGGCGATCGTTCCAGAAAGCCAGTTATTCGGCCGCCGCGTGCCTCAACGGCGAAGACGGAAACAACATGAAATTGCGACAGATCTTATTGTCCGAGATCTCTCTGAGATCGAAATTGGCGATCCCATCGTTCACATTGATCATGGCGTCGGGCATTACAAAGGACTCGAAACAATCGATTTGGGCGATGACATCAATGAATTTGTCACTGTTGAGTATCAGGGCGGTGCAAAACTGTACATTCCCGTCACCAACCTTGGCGTACTGAGCCGATATGCCGGTGGCGACCCAGATTCGGTCTCAGCGCACAAACTTGGGACCGATCGTTGGAGTAAAGCCAAGCAAAAAGCTGCTGAAGAGATTCGTGATAAAGCCGCTGAGCTTCTCGATATCTACGCCAGACGTGCAGCCAAAGAGGGCTATGCGCACCAAATCGATGAACCGCAATATGATCAATTTGCCGAAGGTTTTCCATTTGAATTGACGCCGGATCAAGAAACCTCGATCGAGGCGGTCCTGAGTGATCTGAAGGCACCACGACCAATGGATCGATTGGTTTGTGGCGATGTCGGCTTCGGTAAGACAGAAGTCGCCATGCGCGCGGCGTTTGCCTCGATCAGTAGCGGTAAGCAGGTGTGTGTGTTGGTTCCGACAACGCTGCTTGCACAACAACACTTCGAGTCATTTCGTGATCGCTTTGCGGATTGGCCAGTCACCGTCGAAGTACTGAGCCGATTTAAAACTGCGAAAGAAACCAAAGCAGTCATCGACCAGGTAAATAAAGGCCATGTAGATGTCGTCGTCGGCACACATAAACTCTTATCAAGCGATCTCAAACTACCGAAGCTTGGACTACTGATCATTGACGAAGAACATCGCTTTGGCGTCGCGCAAAAAGAACGTCTCAAGAAATATCGATCAGACGTTGATGTCCTCACGCTCACCGCCACACCGATCCCTCGCACTCTGAACCTCTCGATGGCAGGCATTCGCGATCTATCAGTCATTGCGACACCACCCGCTCGTCGATTGTCGATCAAAACGTTCATCAAGCAAAAAGACCAAGCGCTGGTCAAAGAAGCGATCTTACGTGAGCTCTTAAGAGGCGGTCAGGTGTACTTTCTCCACAACGAAGTCAAGAGCATCGAACGCGCTGCTGATGACATCAGACAGCTCGTTCCGGAAGCTCGCATAGTCGTTGCGCATGGGCAAATGCGAGAGCGAGAACTTGAAGATGTCATGACCGACTTCTACCACAAAAAATATAATGTTCTGGTGTGTTCGACAATCATCGAAACCGGAATCGATATCCCATCCGCAAACACCATTTTGATTGAGCGCGCGGACCAATTTGGCCTGGCTCAGCTTCATCAACTCAGGGGTCGTGTCGGACGATCCCACCATCAGGCATATGCCTATCTACTGACACCGGACCCCCGGTCGATGACCGCCGATGCTGTCAAACGGCTTGAAGCAATCGAGGCTGCAAGCGATCTTGGCGCTGGATTTCAGTTGGCCACTCATGATCTTGAAATTCGAGGTGCAGGTGAACTGTTAGGGGAAGATCAATCTGGCAATATGCAAACCATTGGATTTTCGCTTTACATGGAAATGCTTGATGAGGCTGTGACCGCCATTCGCGAAGGTCGGACACCTGACTTTGATCAGACCGAATCAGCGCATGCAGAGGTCGATTTAAAAATCCCTGCATTGATTCCGAATGATTATCTGAACGATATACCTCTCAGACTTGAGCTCTATAAACGTATCAGCTCGGCCCCATCGGAGGAGTCGCTATCAGAGATTGAAATTGAAATGATCGATCGTTTTGGATTATTGCCATCGCAAGTCAAAAATCTATTCCTCCAAGCGAGGGTCCGGCTGGTTGCTGAGTCTCTTGGGATCAAACAAATCACGCTCGGATCACAATCTGGACGGATCGAATTTAGGGAAAAGACAAAAGTCGATCCTATGGTGCTCATTAGTTTGGTACAGTCAAAATCTCAAGAGTACAAACTCGATGGAGCAACGGCATTGAAGATCATTCGCGAAACGGTCGGATCTGAGGCTCGTTTGGGGTTTGTCAATGAAGTACTCGATGCACTCAAAAGGCCTGCTACCGCATGACAAATCGGATCACCAGTTTTTGTATCGCCGCTCTGATGACGTCCGTTGTCCAAGCGGAGGTGAGGCCCTACGCTCTTGAAGTATTGGTCTTCGCGCGTCCCGAACCCGTTCAATCCATCACCGAAGTGTTTCCAGCAACAGAACCGAAGCCACCAGAGAGCTTCGACCTGTCATTTGCGCTTGATTCAGGCTTCAAGAACCTAAATGCATTACCGAATTCAAGTCGGATCTTAAGAAACGCTGCGCTTCGAATCCAAACCCAACTCGACGGTCAAATCCTATTCCATAAACGTTGGATGCACCCGCTAACTAAAAACCAAAGATCAAACCCTTGGTTCCGTATTACTGGTGTGGCCGGTCGTGACTTTCAGCTGAATGGCTTTTTGCGTTGGTCGATTGATCGCTTCATTGAAGTTGATGCAGATCTGAGAGTCACTCGATCAGGGGCACGGCAGGCGCCTGATGGATCCTCACTGAATGAGGTGTATCGTCTGAAAGAATTTCGAAAAATGTCTTCAAAAGACATCCATTATCTCGATCATCCGGCCTTTGGTGTCATCATTGCTTCTGAGCAGATCGTTCTTGCAGAACCTCAGGCTCAACCTGCAGATGCAATGTCTGAGTCGGAAACGCAACCTCCGCCCCAAGCTCAGTAATTAAATCGTAAGTTTTTAACAACACATCCTCTTTGACCATGTGATATTCAGTCCACACGGTGGTGTTGGTGAAACAATAGATAAAGAAATCAAGCGAGCTCGGACCAAACTGATTGAAGTTCACCATGAGCGTTTGTGATGAATCGATGTCGGGGTGTTGTTCAAGCATCTTCTTCACCCGTTCAACGACCACCTGAACTTGGTCGGCATCGTCGTAACGAACACCGATCGTTTCATAAATGCGCCGATGAGACATTCTCGATGGGTTTTCAACTGCAATCGACAAAAAAGTCGCATTTGGTACGTACAGTGGACGCTTATCGAATGTGCGGATCGTTGTCAGGCGCCATCCTAACGACTCGACAGTTCCTTCGATATCCCGATCTGGCGAGCGAATCCAATCGCCGACCCCAAATGGACGATCCAGGAAGATCATCAACCCACCAAAGAAATTAGACAACAAATCTTTGGCAGCGAAACCGACTGCGATACCGCCCAGACCACCAAAAGCCAGAACACCTGAGACCGAAAATCCAAGCGTCTGCAGAATAATTAATCCGCTGGTAATCAGTACTGTGATTCGAATTAACCGACCAATGGCGTCAACAGTCGTTAGATCCAAATCATCAGTCTTTGGATCATGCATCATGCGCCGCTGAACACGATCCACAAATCGGATCAGTGCCCAGGTCAGTGTCGCAATCACCAAGGCAGAACGTAGTGGAGCAAAAACTGCCTCAATGTCTAGGCCAACAGAGGCTCGCTCGAGTGCCAATGTCAGACCAACCACCCAAACTATTGTCCGAGCAGGTCCCTGAAGTGCAGCAAAAAATGTATCGTCCCATTGAGACTGAGTTTTTTCAGCGCGTGTCTTTAGCGTTCTGATAAATCGGCGGACGAAATACGATCCAAAGACGGTGAGTAAAACGATGACAAAAAGTTCAACACCACGGAGGACTGCAACGGGCGAGACACCAATGCCCGTCAACGGGCCTTCAAGTAACGAAAGAATGGATTCAATTAGTAATTCAAGCATGTCAGGTTTCCACAATTGAAACTAAGGTTCCCGGCGACACATCGTCCGCCAGTTCACAAATATCTTGAAGACGCATCCGCACGCATCCATGCGACATTGGTACTCCCATCGGCTCTGACGGCGGAGTACCGTGGATATAAATAAAGCGCCGTTGACTATCGACTCGACCACCTCGATTGACACCCGGCTCATTTCCGCAGAGCCATAAAATACGGCCTAAAATCCAATCACGCTTAGGATACGCATCATGCAGTTCTTCGGTCCAGAGCTCGCCGGTCGGACGTCTGGCGACAAATACTGCGTTTTCAGGCTCACCCAGTCCAACAATCGCTCGGATCCGGTGAGAGCCGCGAGGTGTGCATCCAGAACCCTCATGTTCACCTGGGCCGTTCAGCGCAGTCGAACACACATAATCACGCACACCGCCGGTCGCAAAAACTCGACAATTTTGCGTTTTAAGATTGATCTCGATCGATTCGATTGCCATAGTCCAAGTCTAGCACTTGGCAATAACAAAACTGGATGAAAAACCAATGAAAGTGATGACTATTTCGGGCTTCGGTGGTCCGGAAGTATTTTCTATACACGAAATGCCTGAACCCACAGCAGGTGAAGGGCAAGTGGTGATTGACGTCGAAGCATCAAGCGTCAACCCCATTGATTTAAAAATTCGAGCCGGCGTGGTCCCTCCAGCCACACCGCCATTTCCGGCAGTCTTGCATGGCGACGTCGCTGGAATCGTGACCGCAGTTGGCGCAGGCGTCGATCACCTCCAAGTTGGAGATGAGGTCTGGGGTTGTGCAGGTGGTTTTCATGGTCTGCCATCAGGTGCTTTGGCAGAAAAAATGCTGACCGATGCGCAGTTGGTTAGTAAAAAACCTAAGAATTTGTCATTCGTTGAGGCCGCAGCCTTGCCGCTTGTGTCACTGACAGCCTGGTTCGCTCTCGCTGATCGAGCGCAGGTGAAGGCTGGTGACAAAGTTCTTGTTCACGCTGGTGGCGGAGGCGTAGGTCACGTTGGGATTCAGATTGCTAAACATTTGGGTGGGATCGTACACACCACAGTCAGTAACGAACAAAAAGCGGGTTACGCTCGCGAACTTGGTGCTTCTGAAACGATTCTCTACAGTGGTCTTTCGGTCGAAGATTACGTCAATCAACACACTGACGGTCAAGGCTATGACATCGTATTCGATACAGTCGGCGGTGATAACTTGGATGCCAGTTTTGAAGCGGCGCGTTTTGGCGGCACTATCGTCAATATCGCCGCACGTTCAACACATAATTTAGGCCCAATGCACGCGAAGAGTTTAACGCTTCATGTTGTTTTCTTGGTCGGCCAGGTCGCAAATCCGATCAACCGCCATACCATCAGACCGCGCCTTGAAAAGCTCTGTGAGATGGCTGAAAACGGTGAGTTGCGCCCCTTGATTGATCAACAGCAGTTCGAATTTGAAGACGTAGCCGACGCGCACGCCTATCTTGAATCAGGCGATGCGATCGGCAAAGTTGTTCTTATCCGGTAACTTCGTCCACTAACTCGATCCAGTGTTTGACCGGAGTATTTGCTCCGGTCGACAGATGGAGTTGACAACCGATATTTGCAGTTGCGATTGTCGGAGCACCCGTCGCCTCGAGCGCTTCGACTTTATTTTTTAAAAGTCGTTTACTGAGATCGGGTTGCAGAATCGAGTACGTCCCCGCTGATCCACAACATAAATGCGAATCAGCGACCGGTTTCAAATCAAAGCCAAGCTCTCTCAATACTCCTTCGGTCAAACCATTAAGCTTCTGTCCATGCTGTAACGTGCATGGTGAATGAAATGCAAGAGTGCTGGCCTCACGAACTCTCAGTTCACCTAAATCCTCACCAGTCAGGACCTCAGAAATATCTTTGGCGAGTTCGGCAACGCGCTGTGCTTTTTCAGCATACTGCGAGTCCTCAGCTAACAAATGGCCATATTCCTTAACCATGACGCCACATCCTGATGCAGTAATCATAATCGCTTCAGCACCCTCCTCAATCAAAGGCCACCAAGCGTCAATATTCCGCTTCACCGCATCATAACTCCGGTGATGGTCACTCAAGTGATGGGCCACCGCACCACAACAACCGGCCTCTTTTGCAGCGATCAACTGAATACCCAGACGATCGAGCACGCGAGCAGCGGCTGCATTGACATTTGGAGTGGCCGCAGGTTGTGCACAGGCTTCGAGTACCAGCATTTTGCGAGTATGCGTCGACTGTGGCCAACTGCTTGACGGGGTACGGTGTGGAATCTTGCGACGGATCGCACTCGGCATCAGCGGACGAAACAATTGGCCAAGGCGCATCAAGAACCCAAACAAAGGCCGATTCGGAATGACGAAAATCAACGCTTTTCGAATCAATGTCTCGGTCACGGACCGGCCGACTTCGTCCTCAACAATTTTGCGGCCGATATCGGCGAGACGACCATAATCAACTCCTGAGGGGCATGTTGTCTCGCAAGATCGGCACGTGAGACATCGATCCAAATGTCCTTGAGTCGAGGCAGTTGGAGTCGAGCCCTCAAGAATTTCTTTGATTTGATAGATTCGTCCCCGTGGCCCATCCAGTTCGTCGCCGAGCAACTGATAAGTCGGGCAGGTCGCGGTACAGAATCCGCAGTGGACACATTTCCTGAGAATGGCCTCAGCTTCGCGGCCATGGTCAGTATTGGCATACCGCTCAACAAGATTCGTTTGCATGTGTAGCCTCCTCCAATAAGCGCCCCCGATTGATCAGACCGTGGGGATCCATCGCTTCTTTAACACGTCGATTCAATCGCAAGATTTCAGGTTCAAGCGGTTGCATACCGGTCCCCACACCTCGATGGCGGTCAAAACAAATCGCATGTCCGCCTAGTCGCGAAGCACGTTCAAATGGTGAATAATCGTTTGGTGGTGCTGTAATCCAACGTTGTCCACCGGCCCAGTCAAAACAAAATGCATCGAGGGCGTCGGTCGGTGTAGACGGAGCAACTGAAATCCGCCAAAGCCAGCGACCGGGAGACTTAAATTCTTGGGCACTGATATCGCGAAGCTCAGACCAAAACTGATCAGCCGCATTAAGTACCTCGCCACCAATCTCCGCAGCAGCTGATTCAACGCCACTTGCGGCACCTGATAATCGAATATAGAGCGCCTGATTGATCCATGAGGCCGCCGAGACTGGATATGGTCGACGACCAATCCGAATGAGTGTCTCAAGTGCTTCTGCTTGAGAGCATTCAAGCTTTTGGGTTTGCTCTTTCTCAGGGATTGGTAGGACTTTGACAGAAATCTCAGTCAAAACTCCCAGAGTTCCAAATGCGCCAACTGATACACGAGACAAGTCATATCCGGCAACATTTTTCATCACCTCTCCGCCGAACTTAAGATGTTGGCCGAGACCATTAATCAAACGCACACCTAACACACAGTCACGCGCACTACCGAGATGCATGCGTCGCGGTCCGGATAGCCCTGAAGCCATCACACCACCAATTGTCGATGACTCCCCGAGACGAGGCGGTTCAAATGGAAGCATTTGGCGTGCATCACGTAAACATGACTCGATCTCGTGAAGTGTTGTTCCGCTCTTTGCGGTCAATACAAGTTCGGTTGGCTCGTAGTTGACTATACCTGCGTGGTCTCTCATCGACACAGGCTCGTCCGTCAAACGGCCCGCCAGGAATGACTTGGTATTACCACCAATAACAGCGACTGGCTCTCGCGCTGTAAGACGTTCGCATAATGTATCAACTAGGGGCATTAGAATCGTTCCAATTCGGGATGAGGCATTTGCCCGTGGTGAATATGCATTTTTCCGAACTCCGCGCAGCGACTGAGTGTTGGCACTGCTTTCCCGGGGTTTAGGATTCCCGTTGGATCAAACGCAGCTTTCATCGAGTGGAACTGCGCGAGTTCATCTGACGAGAACTGAACACACATCTCATTGATCTTCTCGACTCCAACGCCGTGCTCGCCAGTGATTGTTCCACCGACTTCAACAGACAGCTCAAGGATCTCAGCTCCGAAACCCTCGGCGCGCTTCACTTCAGCCGGATTGTTTGCGTCGAAAAGGATTAACGGATGCAGGTTTCCATCACCCGCATGGAACACATTGGCACAACGCAATCCGTAGCGCTCTGACATTTCACGCATCCGCCTTAATACAAGCGACAAATGTTTACGTGGGATCGTCCCATCCATGCAGTAGTAGTCTGGTGAAATTCGGCCGACAGCTGGGAACGCACTTTTGCGACCTTTCCAGAACAAAAGCCGCTCTTCCTCATTGCTCGCGATGCGAAGCATAGTCGCGCCTGATTCCTTCAAAATCGCCTCGACTCGCCCCAGCTCATCGGCTACTTCTGCTTTGGTCCCATCGACTTCACACAGAAGCATCGCTTCGGCATCGAGTGGATAGCCGGCTTTCACGAAATCCTCAACAGCAGCGACCGCGGGGCCGTCCATCATCTCAAGCCCAGCTGGAATAATTCCTGCCGCAATAATATTCCCGACAGAGTCTCCGGCTTTGGTCACATCATCAAAAGCGGCCATGACGACTCGCATTTCTTCAGGTTTCGGAAGTAACCGAACGGTAATTTCTAAAACAACTGCCAGTAAGCCCTCGCTCCCGATGGTCAGAGCCAGCAGATCGTACCCCGGCGAATCTAGCGCATCTGAACCAACGGTCACGATGGAACCATCATCAAGCGCAATCGTCACTGACAACACGTTGTGAACGGTTAAACCGTATTTGAGGCAATGGACACCACCCGAATTTTCAGCGATGTTCCCACCGATCGAACATGCGATTTGAGAGGATGGGTCGGGTGCGTAGTAGAGATCGAGGTGACTGACGGCTTCTGAGATTGCGAGATTGCGGACCCCTGGTTCAACACGGGCAATCCGTGCATCTTCGTCAATTTCTAGGATCTTGCTGAACTTGGACATCACCAATAAAACCCCATCGACATGCGGTAAGGCACCTCCAGATAAACCGGTCCCGGCGCCACGTGCAACCACAGGTACGCCCAGTGACTTACAGGTTCTGAGGACATGACACACTTCATCTCGAGTCTCGGGGAGCACCACCACCTTAGGCTTCGCTTTATACATCGTTAGCCCATCGCACTCGTACGGAGCGGTATCTTGCTCTCGGAATAAAACGCGCTCAGATTGAACACCAGCCGCCAATGCTGCGACTAATTGCCCGGTTTCCATGGAATCACCTTCTTGGATCGACGATTGGATGAAATTTATTTGTTAAAAGACTATCACAAGCGAGTGGTTACGATCCGACTAAGTGGTCATACCAATAGTGAGGAGTCGTAGGCTCGATATCACCAAACCGAAGTAACACACGCGATAAAACCAAAGTGCTGAAACCTTTTTATTTAGCAGGATTCCGAGTCGAACTGCGAAGGGTCCAACTGGGGCAAGAATCAGAGCAGTCCACAAAACTTCTTGGGTAAACTGGTCTAACCAGTAATATGGAACTACTTTGATCAAATTAACGAAGGTAAAGAATACCACCGTCGTGGCCGCATAAATCTTGGGATCAAGCTTTTGTGGCAGCAACGCAATCTGAAGTGGCGGTCCACCTGCGTGCACACTAAAACTGGTAAATCCAGCAATCATGCTCCAGCAGCGAGTATGCCACGCTCGAGGCACTTCCTGCCCGACTGATTGCATGAAGCCCACGTGCTGAACCCACCATTGCATTCCAAACCCAAGACCAATCAGCCCGATCATGATGCGAAGCGCGTTGTCTGACAGCAGATGAAAACTGAGTGCGCCGAAGCAAACACCAACACCCGCCGCCGGCAACAATCGCTTGAGTTGCTCCCAACACCATTGTCCACGCCAGCCGTAGATACCTGTGAGATCCATTATGATCAAGCAAGGTAACATGATCGCTGCCGCCTGATTGACCGGGATCGCTGCCGCGATAAAAGGCACACCGACAACTCCAAGACCACCGCCAAATCCGCCCTTGGAAACACCAACGATAGTGAGTCCGAGCAATGCAAGACCCCAAAAAAAGGGATCTAATATTAGAGTCGCTCCCACGCGGCAAATACCACTGTCGGACCGTTACTCCTCAGATGGTGTCTCAGTAACATCCTCTGGAGTATCTTCAGCAGACACTGGAGAAGCAAGCAACCGATCTCTGAGCATTTTTTCGATTTCATCGGCCATTACGCGATTTTCATCGAGGAACTGAGCCGCATTTGCTTTCCCTTGGCCAATTCGCTGACCACTATAGGAATACCAGGCCCCAGACTTTTCAACCAAGCCTTCTTGCACACCGAGATCCAGCACCTCCCCCATATGGTAGATGCCTTGTCCATACATGACCTGGAACTCAGCTTGGCGGAATGGTGGCGATACTTTGTTCTTCACCACTTTGACGCGAGTTTCGTTACCAACGACCTCGTCGCCTTGCTTCACGCTACCAATGCGCCGGATATCCAAACGCACCGAACTATAAAATTTCAGCGCATTACCTCCGGTTGTGGTTTCAGGGTTACCAAACATCACACCGATCTTCATGCGAATCTGGTTGATGAAGATCACAAGACAATTCGACCGTTTGATATTGCCTGTGATTTTCCGAAGTGCCTGGCTCATTAGTCGAGCCTGCAGGCCAACGTGCGTATCACCCATATCCCCTTCGATCTCAGCTCTCGGCGTCAAAGCCGCAACCGAGTCAACCACCAAGATATCAACGCTACCCGAGCGTACTAGCATGTCAGCAATCTCCAACGCTTGCTCACCCGTATCGGGCTGAGATACGAGGAGATCATCCACATTGACGCCTAATTTACCGGCATACACAGGGTCTAGTGCGTGTTCGGCGTCAATAAATGCTGCTGTACCGCCGGCTTTCTGACACTCTGCGATCGTTTGTAATGTCAGCGTCGTTTTACCCGAGGACTCGGGTCCATAGATTTCGACAATTCGACCTTTTGGAAGACCGCCGATGCCAAGTGCGATGTCGAGGCCTAACGACCCTGTTGAAATCGCTGGAATCGATTCACGAGGCGCGTCCCCCATGCGCATTACCGCACCTTTACCAAACTGTCGTTCGATCTGACTTAAAGCTGCATCAAGCGCTTTACGACGATTGTCATCCATTGAAATACCCTTCTCGTGTATGTGAACTATATGTGTAGAGTAACGATGTTCGAGCGCTCTGTCAGCAGAAAATACTGAAAATAATGTCAGTATTTTATGACAAGCGTAAAAGTCGCTGTTTGAGCCAAGGAACGGTGATTTTTCGCTGATCCCGCAAGCTCTCTTGATCCATCACAGCAAGCAAATCCATCAATTTGGATGGATTCCTCGGAAGCCTGGGACTCAAAAACCGAATGACTTCTGGCGCCAACTCAATTCTTAGACGTCGAAGTTGGCACTGGAAGAGATGTCGGATGCCCTCATCACCCAAGCCATCTAAGGGTAATATCATCGCTGCATGTGCTCGGCTCGCTAAATCAGGTAGCGTGATGAATCCATCTGCTCGAGGTGAGGTCTCAGAAATCAGAACCAGTCCATTCTCTTTTCGCTTCCACCAAGAGAATAATGCTGATTCTGATGCCGAGAGATTCAACCACCGATCGACACGATCGAGAATAACCCCGCGTTGCACATCAAGATGCTCGAATAATTCAGGAACAGTTTCCGGATTGATCTCACCACAGTCATAGTAGTCAAACCGAAATCGCTCAGCGATCACGAGGCCTAAATGCGTTTTACCGACCCCTGGAGCGCCATACACCCAAAGCTCGTCGGAGCGACCATGAAGCGAATCATCGACATGGGATATGATCATCTGATGTTGGTTGGTTTCGACCCAGCATTCCAACGAGTATCCTGCTGGTCGCTCGAGATTCAAGATCTCTTGGATCGGTTGCTTGTGTTGAGTCACTTCAGCGAATAAACCAAAGGCGAAATAAATTGTATCGACTCGAAAGACGATACCAAGTCATCGGTAGCACCCAGTGACAAGCCGGTATTCAATACCATTGACGCCTCTGTAGACCGAATTTCTGTGGCTTCGATCGTCACCCCTTCCGATGCCTCAAGATGATCCATCAAATCCATTAAACGAATCACGTCACGATATTCGACCCTCACCGTCCATTGTCCTGCGACATTGTCTTCACGTGGTCTAAAGGATGTGAGTGACTCACGTTTCTCCAACACAGCAACTTGCACAGGTTCCATGGTTCCCGAAATCGATCTGGCGTACTGCATTATCACTTCAATCAACGCATAAGCTCGTGCATCCTCGTCAACACCAGTGATCTCCCCAGCACGATACTCACCATTGGATTCGAATAACCAATATTTCAACATTTGCCGCTCTGGCCGATCACCAATTACCACGATGTTCGCGATACCGTATCGCGCAGAGGCATTCGTCACTGCACCAGCGAACTCGCCCCAAATCTCCGCAGGAGACAGCGCCAACGTATCTTCAAGATCCATCAGGGGACGCTGTACCGGTACACCAAAGCGCTCACTTGCAGCCATCAGTCGATCGATGATCAGGTTGGATTCCTGACCCACCATCAAGCGCTCGAGGCCGCGTTCCTCAGTCGCCCAAATGAGGAACTCAGGGCGCTCAGATTCCCACAAAGCAATACCTGCCGTCTCAAGACGACTTTTCAATCCATCAACATCAATATCGACGATGAATGTATCGCCATCATAGCCGTAGGAGTTGACTAACGCCTCGGACAAACTGAAAAGATCAGGTGCAGTACTGACCATCTGTGCTTCAGGAATTCCTGTCAACCGCTCAGCGGCTCCATGAATGGTATTCACGATTGCCTCCTCGACATTAAATAACGAAGGCTCTTCGACCTCGATCCGATATTCGAGCGCCTTGACTGTCGACGAGAGCAAACATGTGATGACGAAAAAAAATCGTACTGTCATGAAACCTCACATTGGTTCTGGTTAGTCGGCAAATGATACACTTCTGCAACCATTCACGCAGGAAGCTATGAAGTCAATGAGTCAAGATCATCAGGTAGGTCTCTCATATCGAGACGCTGGTGTTGATATTGATGCAGGAAACGCTCTCGTCGAACGCATCAAACCACACGCAAAACGAACTGCTCGCAAAGAATCTCTCGGCGCCCTTGGTGGGTTTGGAGCATTGTTCAAGATCCCTGAGGGGTATCAGAATCCAGTACTTGTCTCGGGGACAGATGGTGTCGGGACGAAATTGAAATTAGCAATCGATTATCAGCGACACCGCCAAATCGGAGAAGATCTCGTTGCAATGTGTGTCAATGACCTAATTGTCGCCAACGCCGAACCATTATTTTTTCTAGACTACTACGCAACTGGCGAGCTCGATGTCGATGTTGCCGAAACAGTGATCGCATCAATTGCTCACGGATGCGAACTCTCCGGTTGCGCTCTTGCGGGCGGAGAAACAGCGGAAATGCCGGGCATGTACCAAAATGGTGACTACGATCTGGCTGGCTTTTGCGTTGGGGTTGCCGAAGAATCTCAAATTCTCAACGGCAATGGAGTCAACGTGGGCGATGTCATCATTGGACTGCCCTCCTCGGGTCCTCACAGTAATGGATACTCGTTGATTCGAAAAATTATTGCGCACGCAGCGATCAATCCTGAAACCGAACATCTCACTCCGGATTCGACAGTACTCGACGCAGTCATGCAACCGACTCGGATTTACGTCAAAACTGTGCTAGAAGCGATGGCAACCGGTCATGTGACCGGTGCTGTTCATATCACCGGCGGTGGGTTTCAGGAGAATCTCCCACGATCTTTTGGTGATCATTTAACTGCGCATATCGATCTCGATCGCTGGACCCTTCCGGCGATTTTCAAGTGGCTTGAAGCGCAGGGTGATGTGGGTGCCGATGAGATGCTCAGGACATTTAACTGCGGGATTGGGTTTGTCATGTTCTGCGCACCACAACACGTTAAAGGCGTCACCGAGGTACTCGCCTCAACCGGAGAACAACCACTCATTATCGGCGAGCTCACCGAACGCGAGACTGATTCAGTCGTTTTTTCAGGAGCGTTCGCGTAATGCGAGTTATTTGCCTAATCTCAGGAGATGGCAGCAATCTTCAGGCTCTCATCGACTGGCAAATCAG
The DNA here is from genome assembly GCA_902594275.1 of uncultured Litorivicinus sp. Classification (GTDB taxonomy): domain Bacteria; phylum Pseudomonadota; class Gammaproteobacteria; order Pseudomonadales; family Litorivicinaceae; genus HIMB30. The sequence goes on along the minus strand of CACJLQ010000001.1, from coordinate 33,117 downwards.
AGGGCTTCTTGGTGATGCTGAAGTCGTTGGTGTTGTCTCCAACAAAGCGCAGGCGTTTGGCCTCGAGCGCGCTAAGCGAGCCAACATTGCAACGACAGTCCTGTCTCACAAGCGCTATCCCGATCGGTATCAATTTGATCGAGCACTCATGTCAGTGATTGATAACTACGAGGCCGATTTGATTGTGTTGGCCGGATTTATGCGAATTCTGACAGCTCAGTTTGTGAACCACTACGCGAATCGCTTGGTCAATGTCCATCCATCATTGCTGCCGAAATATAAAGGGCTCAACACGCATCGCCGTGCGATTGAAGCGGGGGATTCAACCGCCGGTGCGACTGTTCACTGGGTCACAGAAGAGCTGGATTCAGGCGGCATAATTCGCCAAGTCGAGGTACCTATCTATGCTCACGACTCTGAAGAGTCGCTAAGACAAAGAGTCCTTGAAGCCGAACACAGTTTGTACCCCGCCGTCATTCGTGACCTGTCACTGGGAGTTGTCGCATGTTGAGAGGAATTTCACTGATCGTTTTATTTATTGCTCCACCAGCCTTTTCGCAAGGCTATGAAGCAAAATACAACATGATTTGGAGCGTAGGAATCAAACTCGAAGCTGAGGCCATTGAGACCCTGCAACAAAATGGTGATCGCTATGAGATGATCCTCAATGCGAAAGCCAGTATTGGCTCAGCAAATGAAACGACTCATTTGTTATTCACTGACGAGAACGGGTGGAAGCCCCTCGATTACAACTACACGCAGAGCGTTTTCGGACGAACGACTGGCCGGACTTTTCGATTCAACTGGAATAAACAATCGCTGACTTGGCTCCATGAGCCAGAACGTGCAGAAATGACGATTCCAGCTGACGCCATCGATCCATTAGGATTCCGTCTGCAGCTCGCCTATCTTTTGAAAAACGGGCGTTCGTTACCTAGGTCGATCACCATGGTTGAGGGGAACGATGTCAAAGAGCGTTCCGTGGTCGCAGGTGAGATTGAGACGCTCGATACGCCCTATGGCCGGATTGACGCACAGAAGTTTATGCTCACCGATGATAATCCAGACCCCAAGCGCCAATTTGAATTTTGGCTTGCACCCTCGCTTGATTATCAACTGGTTCAACTCAAGAAAAAAGATAGGAAACGGCTTTTTGCATTGACGCTCAAAGCTTTCAAAAAAGCAGGGACGCCCTAGCGACAAAGGGTACATATGCAAGCAGGGCTTCACCTGTCGATCCATGCCTTCTCCCCAGCTTCGTGGGATGCCTTAAATCCATCGTGCTACCCAGGGTTATTGCACGGGTTTCTATCCGCGCTCGAAGACTCCAAAAGCGTTGGAGAGGGCACAGGTTGGAGACCACTTTATGCGTCTGTCACCGAGAATAATGAATTAGTTGGTGCGATGGTTTGCTACTTAAAATCTGACTCATACGGTGAATATGTATTCGATTGGGCTTGGGCTGACGCCTACCACCGGCACGGCCTCAACTACTATCCAAAATGCGTGACCGCCGTTCCATTCACCCCGGCGACCGGCCCGCGTATTCTCATCAAAAAAAATGCTGATCGAGAAGCAGTGACGACTCAGTTGTTGACCGTGCTTAAAGAGGAACTGTTGGGAAGAGTCTCGAGCTGGCACATATTATTTCCAGACGAAGAGAGCTCGCAAAATTTACAAGCGGGCGACTCGTGGCTCGAACGATCTGGTGTCCAATTTCACTGGTTTAATCAGGGATTTCAGTGCTTTGATGATCATCTTGCGACATTCAACTCAAAGCGGCGGAAACAAGCCAGAAGAGAGCGGCGGCGTGTTGCTGAGCAGGGTATCACTTTCGAAAGGTTGAGTGGCAGGGACATGACTGATGAGACGATTGATACACTTTTTCAGTGTTATCAGATGACCTATCGGCTCCGTGGAAGCCTTGGCTATTTGACTCGTGAATTTTTTGAATATGCGATTGAACGGATCCCTGATGCGATCCGGGTCGCCTTTGCGATCAGGCAGAATCAACGGATCGCAATGTCATTTTGCCTTCGTGATGCGACGACCCTTTACGGTCGCTACTGGGGCGCTCTACATGAGGTCGATTGTCTGCACTTTGAGACCTGTTTTCACCAATGGATTGAGGATGCGATCGAGCAAGGGATCGCTCGCTTTGATCCCGGAGCTCAGGGTGAACATAAAATTGCGCGCGGATTTAGACCGGTCAAAACACGAAGCTTGCATTGGATTGAAAATCAGGAATTCGCCGGAGCGATCGAACAGTTCTTGCGTAAAGAACAGATGCATATCGATCACTATTTTCGCGCATGCGATGAACATACGCCGTTTAGATTATCCGACGAATCTCTTCACTTTTAAGAAATTCCAGCAAATTGGCCCTTTAACAAACATTCTTGCTATTCATCCTGCAACACGGAGTCAACAACCAAAACACTTCGCAAACCAAGGACGAGATTAGATACCTGTTGCTCGATCGTTCGAATCACCACCGATAGGGTGAGATCTTTATCAGGTTCAATCAACCCGGTACTCCCTGCCGCGAGCAAACAACCGAAATCACCATCGAATTGACTCGAAAACCCCCGGTCCAAACAAGATACTGGATGCATTCCACTCCTGAAGGCCGAAGCCCGGTATACTTCAGCCTTTCCAAATGATTATAAATGGATGCGATATGCGGACCTCCCAACTGTTACTGCCAACATTAAAAGAAGATCCCGTTGACACAGTGGTAATTAGCCATAAATTAATGTTGCGCGCAGGCATGATTCGACAACTCGCTTCAGGTCTTTACACATGGTTACCACTCGGCTTACGAGTCCTCAAGAAAGTTGAGCAGATTGTTCGCGAAGAGATGGACCGTGCAGGGGCACAAGAAATTCTGATGTCTGGCGTTCAACCTGCCGAGCTATGGCAGGAGTCTGGTCGCTGGGCCCATTTTGGTCCTGAACTCCTGCGTCTACAAGATCGACATGAACGGGACTTCTGCTTGGGGCCGACGCATGAGGAAGTCGTCACGGATATTATCCGTCGTGAAGTCAGCTCCTATAAACAATTACCGCTCAATCTATACCAGGTCCAGACCAAGTTTCGTGACGAAGTTCGTCCACGGTTTGGGGTGATGCGCTCGAGAGAGTTCATCATGAAGGATGCCTACTCATTCGATATCAATGAAGATGGAATGCGGCAAAGCTACCTTGCGATGTATGACGCCTACTGTCGGATTTTTGATCGATTCGGGCTCGACTATCGAGCGGTACTCGCCGATTCAGGTGCGATCGGTGGCAGTGGATCACAGGAATTCCATGTCCTTGCGGATTCTGGTGAGGACGACATCGTTTTTTCCAATGGGTCTGACTACGCAGCCAACATTGAAAAAGCGGAATGTGTTGCCTCAGGTACCCGCCAAGCGCCTGGCGAAGCGATGCGTAAAGTCGAGACACCGACGCAAAAAACAATCGAAGCACTCGTCAAAGACTTTGATCTGGCAATCGAGCAAACAGTTAAAACACTCATCGTCCGTGCGTCTGATCTTTGTGAATCGGACTTCATTGCCCTCATCATTCGCGGCGACCACACATTGAATGAGGTCAAAGCAGAAAAACATGCGATGGTTGCAAGCCCACTTGCGTTTGCAACAGAAAGCGAAATCAGATCCATGATGGACGCGGGACCCGGTTCACTGGGTCCCGTTAACTGTCCAATCCCGATCATTGCTGACCACCAAGCTGCGGTCTGCTCTGATTTTGGGGCCGGCGCAAATCAAGATGGATGGCACTATTTCGGTATCAATTGGGACCGTGATTGTGATGAGCCCGAAGTCGCGGATTTACGGAATGCCATTGAAGGGGATCCGACACCGGATGGATCGGGGACCTATCTGATCCGTCGAGGGATCGAGGTTGGCCATGTATTCCAGCTTGGGCAGAAATATTCTGAGGCAATGAATGCGACGGTCCTCGATGAACACGGTAGACAGTCGACCCTGTATATGGGTTGCTACGGGATCGGAGTGACGCGCATTGTTGCTGCGGCGATTGAGCAGCGTCATGATGAACGAGGAATCTGCTGGCCGTCCTCATTAGCACCGTTTGACGTTTGCATTGTGCCGATTGGCGGTAATAAAAATCCATCAGTCGATACTGAAGCCCTTCGTATCCAGCAAGAGCTTCAGGATCGCGGATTGGATGTGTTACTCGATGATCGGAATATGGGGCCTGGCCCTCGCTTTGCCGACATGGATCTCATCGGGATCCCAGTTCGCATTGTGGTGAGTAGCAAAACACTTGAAGAGTCAGAAGTCGAACTCAAACAAAGAACCGATTACGAGGCTTCGCGTATACCTCTGGATCGGGTTGTTAATATTATGATGGCAATTGAATGACACAGATTTTAGTTCTTTTTTACAGCCGGACTGGTCACGTTGCCTCACTGGCAGAGGCGATCGCTACTGGCATTGAGAACGCGGGTTGCGAGGCAAAACTGCGAACTGTTCCAGCGTTCTCGCCCTGCTATGCAGAACCGAGCGGCGATCAGTTTGAGAATGAGGATGGGTATCTCTTTGCGACCAAAGACGATTTGAGAGACTGTCATGGTCTGGCACTGGGTTCACCTTCCCGATTTGGCACGATGGCAGCTCCACTTAAAGGGTTTTTAGAAACCACCTCTGACCTCTGGCTGTCTGGTGAAATGATTGATAAGCCTGCCGGTGTTTTCGCATCGGCATCGTCATTGCACGGTGGTCATGAAGCGGTCCTTCAATCCATGCTGACTCCACTGTTACATCATGGGATGGTGGTTATGGGTTGCCCGTATTCCGATCCTGGTTTGGCCGCGATAGAAGGTGGCGGAACGCCCTATGGCCCCACTCATTTGGATGCCAACGCACTCCGCCAGCATGAACGCGAAATGGCGGTTCGTCTAGGACAACGCCTTGCTAAGTGGAGTAGATATGACTGACGCTAACACCTATCGCCATCGGAAATTAATGTTCTTCGGGTGGTTAAAAATCTCTTTAATCGGCTTGATCGCGCTGCGTATTTCTGGGCTTTGGTTGCTCACACCGCCGGCAACAGTCACGGGAGCAATAGGCGTGACCCTCATCTTGATCGTGTTCGTTTGGCCAGTTCTTAATCAACATATTAAAGCGAGTTTGTGGCTGAGCTTCGTCTCATGTTTGTTTTTTACCACAGGCGTTTTAAATGCAATGACAGAGGGCCGAGAGCTGTTCGGTATTGTGGAATCGATCTTGGCGGCCACTATTTTCGTCAGCGCAATGATGTTCGCGAGAAATGCGTATCGTGAACTTGAGGCTATCTCAGAATCGTCAGAGCAATTGACCACATAAGCAGACCGATTCCAATATCCAAAATCGTCCATGCTTTGGGATTTTCGAAAGTAGGTCTGAGTAGCCTTGCGCCGTATCCTAGAACCAGAAACCACACCCAACTCGCCGAAACTGCCCCAATGGCAAACGATAATTGATCTTCAGGTCCATATTGCGCACCTAGGCCACCGATAAACACAAGCGTATCCAAATAAACATGAGGATTAAGTAATGTCACCCCAAGGATTGTCCAGACCGCCGGCCAGAAGGATTCGACAACACGGCCCTCAATACCGAGAGCTTGATTCTTAAGAGCAGTCCTGAAACACATCAGGCCAAAACCAAACAAAAAGATTGCCCCGCCAACCCGCGTTACCCACTCAAATGGTGGCCACAGCTTGACGATCGCGCCCATGCCGTAAACTCCCGATACCATCAAGACAGTGTCACATAGGATGCATACAAAAATAGTCACCCCAACCTGACGACCAGCAATCCCCTGTCTCAACACATGTGCGTTCTGTGCCCCAATCGCGGCGATTAGCCCCATCGCAATCGCGAAACCGGAAGCAGTCACAAACAGGTTCAAAATTCTCCTTAATGACCAAAAAATAGAATTTAGTCACTGATAATACCATCAGACTATGTTGCGAACGCTGTCACCTGACCATCAATATCGCAGGACCTATGCAGCGCTGATTGAACTCTTTGCCCGATTGCAGATTGATGTCATCGCAGAGGGGATCGAAAACAATACTCAATTCCAGTGGCTCAAACGCCATGGCGTTCATCAGGGCCAAGGCTACTATGTTGGGCCACCTTGTATTCAGGCGGTTTTTTGATGCTGTGCCGAGAGTACGGTCTCAAACAAATCGACCCGCCTGACCAGAAAATGCAGCCGGTGATGCGCTCCCATCGCCCCCCAAATCAGAAGCCGGTCACCCTCTTCCAACGGCAGTCCATCACCGGGAAAAGGCACCTGATCTCCATTTAATCGAATTAACAGCAGACAAATCAATGGCATACTTGGGTGATCAAGACCAGGATCAACCAGTAAATCGCCGAGCTTTGGGGTCATCACGGTTTGCAGAAATGGAATGACCCCAGGAGCCTCTTTGCCATCCAGGGTCAAATCGAAATGCGCTAATTCGGGACGATCTCCAGCAAGCCGCGCATTCAGCTTTTCAATAATTCCATCAACTAAGGCCTCAGGCATGGTCTCGAGTTGTCCCAAAAACTGATGCAGTAATGGTGTCGTCAATCGCGCATACATCTCTTGCGCAATGATGCGGCCCTCACGTAGCACACAATCAAAATGCCCTTGGCCAAATACAGGTTCACTGGTTGGCTTATTCCTGCGCGCTACGGTGATCAATGTTGGATTTTCTGATTGAGCCGTTAACAAAATCGATAAATTATCACCGTCATCGTCAGTGCCGGCGACAATACCAACCGCTTCACTGATTCGTGCCTCCCGCAAGGTTTGCGCCTCAGTTCCCACGCCCTCAATCCAAGGCCAATCACCCTGTATTACTGTTGATCTCGAACTCACCAGATAAAATGGGATTTGCTCGCGGACAAAAGCTTCGACTATGGTTTCGGCCATCCGTCCGGTCGCACAAAGAATCCAATGACCAGCTACTGGCACTTCAACCACTTCGATTTGGTTGAGATCTGGATCAACCAATTCATGGTAGAGCGCATATGCGTTCGGCCGACGGATGAATTGTGTCACGCTACGTGCCGCAACTCGAAAAGGATCAACCACAACTTCGGTATCAAAACTCCGCAAATTTCGCGTATTCGCATCTGTTGCCGAGCGCGCATATACGGCAACTCTTGGTGCAAGGATGCGCGTGTTGGTCGCGACAGTCAGGTTTACTTGATCGTGGTCTGTTAAAGCGAGAACACCACGACATAATGCGCGCTGGACTCCTGCATCAACCAATGTCTGTGGCTCTGCGACATCGCCAACAAGAATCGTGAGCTGGTAGCTCAAGTCAGACAGTCTGGCTGCATCTGCTCGCGCGGCGTTTACTTCAATCATCACACAGCGACTGCCTGACTGATCCAAAAAGCGAATCAATTGACTACCCGCCCCTCCATAGCCACAAACAATCCAATAAGGATCCCTCACACCATGAATTCGTGAAACCGATCGTTGATAAGAGCGTAACCGTCGAAAAGCAGGATCCGAAAGCAGTGTCAGAACAGAGCCGATCGCATAAAGCCAGGCGATCACAGTCGAGTACATCACGAATAACATCCACAGTTTCTGGCTTGGAGTAAACGGATATGGGGTTTCTCCAAATCCGATTGTGGTTGCTGTGTAGCTCACCAAATAAAAGGCATCTAGAAATGAGAGGTGATAGGCAGCACCCTCAGGCGTCACTCCCGGGATGAGGATAAGACCGAGAACACTGATCGAGTAGGTAACAATCAGCGTGATGAGTGGTGTACGCAGCTCCAGCAGTAACAACCACATCGCTGCACCACGAATTCGCGATCGACGTCGCATATTGAACTTCATTAACGTTTTAATTGGATGGTCTCTGCGATTAACAAAATGACGCTGGTGATATTCGCAAGCATCGCGCCGCCTGCCAGCGAAACAATGCTGGCCATGACACTTACAGAGACCTCACCAGTGACTTGCGCCGCATATCCCCACATCACCGCGGCAACAATCAACTGAAGATCAGCGACTAAACTGGTGGCCAATAACACAGCACCCAAATGCGAACGATCGCCAATTTTAAGAACCGTCGCAATCAACGATACGACCAGCGCAAAGAACAACTCGTAGGGATTATGATGCAACGGGTTATCGATTTCTCCAACGAAGAAACCAAAATTCAGTGTCAGAGCAAGTACAATAAAAAACGCGAACCAAACTCGCTGAGTATTCATGGGCTACTCCAAACGATCAGGGGCACATACCCCCTTTCGTTTATGTTTACCGATTATGCGACAGGATGCGAGACTGAGTTGAGTTTCGCTTCAGTCTCTGTCGGTAATAAATCCGCGATCGCATCGCGTTCACTAACCAATTCGTCATTAGTTGCGTCCATTTTACCACGCGAGAAATCACTGACCTCGATACCCTGAACGACTTTGTAATCACCGCCTTCACAGACCACTGGGTATGAATACATGACTCCAGGAGCAATCCCATAGGAACCATCTGCGGGAACGGCCATCGACACCACATGACCATTACTTCCACGAATCCAGTCACGCATGTGATCAATGGCGGCCTGTGCGGCAGATGCAGCTGATGAGGCGCCACGCGCATCAATGATTGCTGCACCACGTTTGGCGACGGTTGGAATGTAATCATTTTCATACCAAGCACGGTCAATCTGATCTAACGCAGCCAGTCCTTTCACCGTTGCACGATGCAAATCTGGATATTGGGTTGGCGAGTGGTTACCCCAGATATAGGCATGATCCACGTCAGTTGGCTGAACTCCGAGGTGGTTTGCCAAAATACCAACAGCACGATTGTGATCAAGACGGGTCATCGCTGTGAATTGACGCGGATCCAGGCTTGGCGCGTTCCGGCTTGCGATCAAAGCATTGGTATTTGCTGGATTACCAACAACCAATACACGCGCATCCTTTGATGCGTGGTCATTCAAAGCTTTACCTTGGACAGAGAAGATCTTTGCATTCTCTTTCAACAGATCGGCACGTTCCATACCAGGTCCACGTGGACGAGCACCAATCAAAAAGACAACGTCAGCACCCGTAAAGCCGTCTTCTGGATTGTCATGCGTTGTAATGCCAGCCACCAATGGAAATGCACAGTCGATCAACTCCATGACAACACCGTTAAGTGCAGTCATGGCTGGTGGAATCTCCACCAACTGAAGAATCACTGGCTGATCTTTACCAAGCAGCTCTCCTGCTGCAATTTTAAAGAGAATTGTGTAGCTAATCGCACCAGCAGCACCGGTGACAGAAACGCGTACAGGTTGTTTCATTCCTTGCTCCTTGTCGAGGAATCGGAGTTCAAACGTAATGCCATCCATTGTCCGATGGCCCGAAGTTGTTCAGGCACCACGCTATGTGGCATGGCAAACGCCTGAAACGAGACCGGATAACCAAGCGCAGACAACGAGTCACGCGCTTGCTCTCCAAGTACATAAGGAACCACGGGATCAAGCGTCCCGTGGTGAATTTCGATAGGTAAAGCGTCTGGATTTCGACCGGGGGACAACGTTGAATCTTGATCGCCAACCCAATACGTTGACAACGCCAGAACACCAGCCAACGGTTCCTTTGAGCGAACTCCAGCGTAAAGCGCAACAGCACCCCCTTGGCTGAAACCGACCAGAATAATCCGATTAGGATCAATCCCAACGTCAATTTGCGCCTGAACGATCGCATCAACACGATCAGCGGACTGAGCAATACCGCGTACATCGATCGTTCGATTAATATCCATATGTTCAATGTCATACCAAGCTGGCATCACCATCCCGCCATTCACAGTGACAGGGATCTGCGGTGCATGGGGGAAAATAAAGCGTGTTGCCTGACTGTCCAGGCCTAACAGCGGTAATGTGGGCTCAAAATCATGACCGCTCGCACCAAGCCCATGCAGCCATATCACGGCACTGTCAGCAGGTTGTATTGGTTCTACGACGACTGCGTCAAACATGAAACATCCAATGTCTTAAGGAACGCGAAGCCTAATCGCGCTAATCTATGCACGCAATGACACTTTGGCTAAATGCATGATTTCAATTTTACGTCTTTTTTCCCTCGCAGTCGCAACATTTTTGGGTGGACTACTTATAACCTTCGTCTCACCTCTGAAACTGTTCTCCCCGACAGAAAAGCTGAGTTATCAGCTTGCTGCGGGTATCGCAGGGGTTTGGGCTGACTTTATGCGCTGGCTTTTAACGACTGCAAAAACAGAGTATGTCATCACAGGTGACAAGCTCGACCCGAAGGGCACCTATCTCATTTTGGCGAATCATCAAAGCTGGATCGACATTATGATGGTGATGGTTGTTTTAGGTAAGGGAACAACACTGCCTCGCTTTTTCATGAAGTGGGAACTCGTCTACATGCCTGTCATCAACATCTGCGCTTGGGCACTCGACTTTCCAATCATGCGTCGGTACACCCAAGAAGATATTAAAGATCGTCCTGAGCTCAAAAACCGCGATTTTGATTATGCCCACGAGGTACTTTCGAGGCACCCGGATCAAGCTTGCGTTGTTGTAAATTACGCCGAAGGAACTCGGTTCACACCAGAAAAGCACAAAAAGAATCGCTCGCCGTATAAGCATTTACTTAAACCAAAAGTCGGCGGACCACAGCTCGCGCTTGACTGTTTACGCAATCGACTCGACGGAATCATCGACATCACGCTGGCATACCCAGGAGCCAAACTGGGTGTGTGGCAACTGTTGGCGGGGCAAGTACCCAAAGTCATGATTCATGTGGAAACAATCGAGCTACCTGAGGGGCTCGAGAAAACTCCGAAAACCTTAGCTGAGCTGAAAGCATTCCGGGGTTGGATGAATTCAATCTGGGCTAAAAAAGACGCCAGAATTGAACAAATGATTAACGGTACACCGGCAAGCGATCACACATCGCTTTGACCTGATCGCGGACACGCGCTTTCACTGCTTCGTCGTCGAGGTTATCCAACACGTCACAAATTAAACCCGCCAAGTCACGGCAATCGCTCTCGACGAATCCGCGGGTTGTCACAGCAGGGGTACCAATCCGAATTCCCGACGTCACAAAAGGAGACTGAGGATCATTCGGGACCGCATTCTTATTCACCGTGATATGTGACTCACCAAGCGCAGCGTCAGCCGCTTTCCCTGTAATTCCCTGAGCAACTAGATCCACCAACATCAAGTGATTATCAGTCCCGCCCGAGACGATTTTAAATCCACGCTCGATGAAAACCGACGCCATCACTTGTGCATTCTTGACCACCTGCTCTTGGTAGGTTTTGAATCCAGGCTCCATTGCCTCTTTAAAAGCCACTGCTTTTGCGGCGATCGCATGCATCAACGGTCCACCTTGCATACCCGGAAAGACTGCTGAGTTCAGTTTCTTGTGCAGAGTCTCGTCATCTTGGCCGGATAAAATTAGTCCAGATCGTGGGCCACGAAGCGTCTTGTGAGTTGTTGTGGTCACCACATGCGCATGTGGGATTGGCGATGGGTACACCCCACCGGCTACCAGACCAGCGATATGAGCCATGTCAACCAAGAAATAAGCGCCAACATTATCAGCGATCTCGCGCATTTTAGCCCAATCAACCACCCGAGAATACGCCGAAAAACCGCCAAGAATTAACTTGGGTCTGTGCTCATCAGCCAAGTCTGACATCTGGTTATAATCCAGATAGCCTTCGGCGTCGATCCCGTACTGAACCGCGTTGTAGACCTTGCCCGAAAAGTTGACAGACGCACCGTGTGTGAGGTGACCGCCATCAGCCAGAGACATACCAAGCACCGTATCACCGGCCGCCATCAACGCTAGGTACGCAGCGGCGTTTGCTTGAGAGCCCGCATGCGGCTGGACATTTACGTATGCCGCACCAAATAGAGCCTTCGCTCGGTCAATGGCAAGTTGCTCAACAACATCTACATGTTCACAGCCACCGTAGTAACGTTTACCAGGGTAGCCCTCGGCATATTTATTTGTAAGAACTGATCCTTGCGCCTCCAGTACCCTCGGACTCGCGTAGTTCTCTGAGGCAATCAGCTCAACGTGATCCTCTTGCCTAGTAGATTCATATTTCAGCGCCTCACACAATGCTTCATCGTATACTGCTATTGATGAGTTCATGTCGAACATCTACGTGCACTCCTGTCGCTTCATCATTCTGAAAAATCTTTCAACTCGCCATTACTGTCGGCCACGGTATCTGCTCGTCCGCAATATGATCGGGCGCTTTGAAGCGACCTACATTTTAGTTACGATTCGCTAAAGTTGGGCTGCTCCGGACCCTAATACATTAACAAAAAGTGGATATAAAATGAAAACGTTTGATCCCAAGGGTAAGCCAAAGAGCTGGTCAATCGAAATTACACCGAAGGAAAGTAAAACGATCAGCTGTTTCTCCACGTTTCTAGACCGCGATACTAAAGTTAATGTCACCAACCTACCTAATACGTCTGTTACGGACATTTTCGCGACTGTGGAGAAATTGAAGCACGATGGCATGAATCCGGTGCCACACATTACGGCCCGCACCTTGATCGATGAGGATGAACTCGCGAGGATAGTAGAGAAGTATGCAACTCTTGAGGTCTCTGAGGTTTTAATCATCGCTGGCAATAAATTCCAGCCAGCTGGCGGCTTCACAAGCTCCTCAGACCTAATTAGCTCTGGTGTATTTGAACACTTTGGAATCATCAATCTTGGGGTAGCAGGGCACCCCGAGGGTTCTCCTGACATAACACAACAACAACTGGAGGACGCTATCGATCAAAAAAATCACCTCGCCGCGTCTCGAGGTCTTAATATTTTTCTCGAGACCCAATTCTGTTTCGATGCACAGAGGATAATCGATTGGGAGAAGGCGATCCGTGACCGAGGTAACTCGCTGCCGATCCGAGTCGGTGTTGCCGGACCCACGAAACTACTTTCATTAATCAATTTTGCGATCAAGGCCGGGGTCGGCCCCTCACTAAAATTTCTTATAAAAGAGCGGGACAAGCTGACCAAACTGGTGCATTCATACGACCCCACCGATCTAATTTTGTCTCTTGCCCCAAAATTCTCATCAGAGGCTAATACTTGCTTTGAATCGATTCATTTCTATGCTTTCGGTGGATTCCGAAAGACCGCCGAATACGCGCAAGAATTATTCAAATAAGGTTTAAGCGGTTAGCCTGAGCTCTAAATACTCGGCCATAATTAGCACTCGACAAGAAATTGATTGACTCGACAAAAAGTTTTCCTGCAAAGTCCGGAAAAAAAGAGGAGGACCCATGACAATCTCCCTTTCAATCGGCCCACAGAACCGAAAAAGCCCATTTTTCAACTCAACGTTACGAGATGGCCTTAAGTCGGCCAGCATCTACAATCATATGTATTTTCCAACTAGCTTCGGTGATAGACCCGCGGAATATGATCGCCTAGTAAACGGGGTGGCAATGTGGGACGTCAGCATAGAACGACAAGTCGCCTTCAAGGGCAGAGACGCGGTAAAGCTTGCGCGGTATCTCACAGGCAGGAATCTAGACGACTTACAGACCGGTCAAGGTAAATATATTCCACTCTGCGATTATCATGGGCGACTCATAAACGACCCCATCCTCCTCCCAATCGCAAAAGACGAGATTTGGTTATCGATAGCAGATAGTGACATCAAATTATGGGTATCGGCGATAGCTGACTCCCTCAAATATCAGGTCGTTGTTTTCGAACCCGATGCCTCTCCACTCGCAGTCCAAGGACCGCTTGCGACATCCTTAATAGCCGACTTGTTCGGGCAGTGGATCCACGACCTCAAATTCTTTGGTTTCCAAGAGACAAAGCTAAAAGATATTCCGGTAATTTTGGCTAAATCTGGTTGGTCCAAACAGGGAGGCTTCGAAATCTATCTCCTCGATGAAAACTTAGGAGAAAACTTGTGGTCGGAAGTCAAGGGTGTGGGAGCCAAATACAACATCGGTCCGGGCGCCCCAAACTACATCGAACGACTGGAGAGTGGACTGCTGTCCTTCCGAACCGACTGTGACGAAACCAGCAACCCGTTTGAGTTTGGGCTTGGTCGTTTTATTGACCTCGATCAAGATCAAGGATTTATTGGCAGGGCGGCTCTGCGAAAGATCAAGGAGGCTGGTGTAAAGCGGGAATTCATAGGACTACGAATAGACGGGCCACGGTTTGATTCACCTCCCGAGGACAGGTCTTCAATCTATGTAAACGATGTCTATGTCGGTTATGCGTCCGCGGCCGCATACAGCCCCAGATTGAAATCGAACATCGGGGTTGGTGTAATCGATATCAAGCACGCGATTGATGGAGAGGCGGTCATGATTGAGTTTTCCGACCTTAAAAGAACGGCGCAAGTGACTCCACTGCCGATATCCAGGTGAGGGCATATAATGACCACAGTAGATTCGATCAACAGTAAATTCATGGGCCCCAGGGCCGCGAATCATGTCCCCCTGAGCCCCCTGTCCTTTATCAAGAGAACTGCCGCGGTCTACGGAAATAAAGCAGCCACGACCTATAACGGAAAAACAAGAACTTGGTCCGAGGTCTACACGCGTTGCTGTCTTTTTGCCTCCGCGGCAAAAAAGTCTGGTATCAAGCGCGGTGAGGTTGTGAGCGTTCTCGCATTCAATACACCAGAAATGGTTGAGTTACAGTTCGCCGTCGCTATGGCAGGGGGCGTATTAAATACAATAAACACCAGACTAGATGCTGACACGATCGCTCGGATCATAGCGCACGCGGATCCTGCGGCTATCGTCGTAGACGTCGAACTCACAGCGCAACTTGAGCTAGCTCTTACTCAGACCAATGGTCGCGAAAAACAAATAATCGTTATCCCTTGCCCCGAGCATGAAGCCCCTCGATGTCACTTCCCGGAAGAAGTTCTCTACGATGATTTTCTTGGCCGAGGAGACCTTCATGATCCCTGGATACTGCCAGAGAGTGAATGGGAAGCTTACGGCCTGAACTACACATCAGGTACGGGAGGAACACCAAAAGGCGTGGTGATTCATCACCGCGGCGCATATCTGATGGCTATGGGGACAGTGCCCGCTTGGAATGTACCGCAGCATCCCGTGTATCTCTATACCGTCCCAATGTTTCATTGCAACGGCTGGGGCCACGCCTGGCTGAATGCACTGGTGGCGGGCTCAATCATTTGCTTAAAAAAGATCAATGCCAGAGCAATTTTCGATGCGATTAGTGAACATAAAGTAACACACTTCGGTGGCGCTCCGGTCGTGCTGGGTCTCTTGATCAATGCCCCAGAAAATGACCAGAAGACATTCAAACATACGGTAAACGTTATGACAGCAGGGGCACCTCCACCACCCGCGGTCCTTGAAAAGGTTGAACGGTTGGGAATGGATGTGATGCAGGTATATGGCTTGACTGAAACGTTTGGCCACATAATGCACTGTGCATGGGACACAGACTGGGATAATTTAGATTTCGGCGAAAGAGCGACCATAAAAGCTCGCCAAGGTGTCCAATTCACCCACACCGAAGAAACAGAAGTACTTGGGCTAGTGGACAACCTACCAGTCCCATATGATGGGAAAACTCAGGGTGAAATCGTAATTCGATCTAACACGTTGATGAAGGGTTACCACAAAGACGAGTCGGCGACAGAGGCCGTGTTCGGGGACGGTAATTATTTCCGAACCGGAGACATCGCGGTCCGACATCCCGGCGGATATATTGAAATCAAGGACCGCCTTAAGGACGTGATTATTTCGGGCGGAGAAAATGTTTCTTCTGTCGAGGTGGAAAATGTCTTGTATCGATTACCAGGTGTTGCATGCGCAGCGGTCGTGGCCAAACCAGATGAAAAATGGGGGGAGGTACCTGTTGCTGTGATTGAACTCAAGGAAGGTGCCGAGTACGCAGAGCCTGAAATAATAGACCACTGTCGTCGGCACGTTGCCGGATTTAAGGCCCCCAAGGAAGTGATATTCAGAGAGATCCCCAAGACTGCCACGGGTAAAGTGCAAAAATTTTTATTGCGTCAAGAATTCAAAAAATGATGGGTCTCGACGCAACGCGAGCTATAACCAAACCGCCCTATGCTTTCTGGATATTTTTTTACGGAAGCATTTTTTCGAGTTGGTTAGTGCTTTTCGTCATGTCAGCCACTGGTGAAGTATCGAACTTCACTTTCATTAAAGAACTCTGCCTCTCGGCGTCCGAGGCATCTATCTCACAGCTCGCTGGCATGTGGGGGCTAATGATCGGAGCGATGATGCTTCCCTCGTTCTACAACTTTACTGTCGTCCACCAAGATATAAGACGGGATAGTTTCAGGCACACCGCCCTCCTTACGTCGGGGTACATTACTGTGTGGCTGTCGGTGGTCCCTTTAGCAAGCTTCGGTCAGAAGTACTTCCTCGAGCAGGGGCTGTTGGGTCTAGATGGCAGAAGTCAGTCAATGTTTTTAAATAGTCTCCTTTTGTTCACTGCAGGCGCATACCAGTTCACGAAAATCAAGAACGCGTGTCTTGCTGTCTGCTCATCCCCAATGCATTTCTTTTTAAGTCATTGGCAAGAAGGCTACATAGGCTCCGTCCGGATGGGTATACACCTAGGAATAGTGTGTGTTGCTTGTTGCTGGGCTTTGATGCTTCTCGCATTTGTTGGTGGCGCGATGAACATGCTCTGGATGGCTGGTTTAACATCGATCATGGTAATTGAGAAACAAGCCAATCTGAGTAAAAAATTCTCTGGCCCGATCGGTATCACTCTTATAGCTGCCGCTGTGATCACTCTCGTTCTATCATTCTTTTTGGAGGTATTAGCATGAGCCCGGAAATCCCGTCTTGGCACATAAAAGGAGAGTTGATTCTCAACTGTAACTGTACCGTCTTCTGTCCATGTGTGATTAGCTTGGGAGCGCACTACCCCACAGAAGGTCACTGTCAAGCATGGCTGGGTGTCGATATCCATGAGGGATACTTCGATAACGAGAATCTCAAAGGCCTAAAAGTAGCGATGCTCCTTGATATTCCAGGTCGGATGTCCAGAGGAGATTGGAAAGCTGGAATATTTATTGACCAAACAGCGTCCGACCCGGCTTACGAAGGCCTCAGCCAGATCTTCAGTGGTAAAGCAAAAGGGACTACTCACCTTTTCTCTCTTCTTATCAGTGAGCATCTAGGCACCTCTAGGGAGCCAATTGAGTTCAGAAAGGAGGAGCAAGTTCGAAGTCTTACGGTAGGGAAAAAAATTATCGGAAGCATTGAGCCAATAACGGGAGCCGACGAAAGCGAAGAGGTTACCGTCACAAACACAAACTATTGGATGGGCCCGGATATAACAATATCAAAGGCTCTGAAAGGAAGGGTTAGAGCGTTTGGCCGCGTCTGGGACTTCGAGGATCGAAGCGCAGAAATATGCCAGATCAACTGGAATGGTCCCTAAAACCGCTCCTTAACGTAGAGAATCTCTTTTGACCGCTTGCATGCAGATTGCGGCTTGCCTGAGGCGGGTTTAAAGACGATAATAATCATTCCTCGCAAAATGCTTTGCGACCATCTCAGCGGGAGAGAGCACACAAATGCCGCCGAAGGAGCAACCGACTCGGAAACTCTCAGGCAAAGGGACCGCTTTGATGAATGAGGAATCTGGAAAGAAGCAACCGCTCACCGAAGGAGAAAGGGGATAATCCCGAATCTCTCAGGTCAATGACAGATGGGTCATGCGAAACAGCCTGCAAGGAGCATGCATGACAGATCTACATTCGCTAGCACTTGAATCATTCCATACTGAGCAAGGTGCAAAGTTGGCCCCATTTGCCGGTTACAAAATGCCCATTCAATACCCCCTTGGTGTCAAAGGCGAACATCTCCATACCCGCAAGTCGGTTGGATTATTTGATGTGTCACATATGGGTCAACTATTGGTCGAGGGGCCCGGCGTTACCCAAGCGCTTGAGACACTCGTTCCGGCCGCGCTTCACGAGATGGTACCCGGACAGATCCGTTATTCTCAGCTGACGCTCAACAATGGTGGAATCTTGGATGATCTTATGTTGACCCGCTGGAATGACACCACATGGGGGCTCGTCGTCAATGGGGTCTGTAAGCACGCCGATATGGACCATATGAAGGCAATGCTGCCCGACTCAACTCAAATGACTTATCTGGATACGTACGCATTGATCGCGGTACAAGGCCCGAGAGCGCGCGATGCGCTGACACGTATGATGTCGGAAGCAGGCGACCTAGTTTTTATGCGTGCGATTCAGACCACGTGGAATGGTCACCCCATCACGCTGTCTTGTTGCGGTTACACAGGCGAAGATGGTTACGAAATTTCGATTGCAAATACACACGCCCAAGAGCTTGCAGAGGCATTAACCGCACTTGAAGAAACTACTTGGGTAGGTCTTGGTGCTAGAAATTCATTGCGGTTGGAAACCGGTCTGTGTCTCTACGGAAATGACCTGACAACCGAAACGACGCCAATCGAAGCCGATCTTCTCTGGTCGATTCAAAAGCGTCGACGGACAGATGGCGGCTTTCTGGGAGCAGACACAATTCTTCAGCAAATCAATGACGGAGCACCGCGCAAGCGGGTTGGCATTGCTCCTGCCGACGGTCGCACACCACTTCGAGATCACACCATACTCAAAAACAGCGCGGGAAATGAGGTTGGCGAAATCACGTCTGGTGGATTCGGACCAACCTTTGAAGGACCTGTTGCTATGGGCTATGTCACTCATAATATGAGTACATCTGGTACTGAATTATTTGCAGAGGTTAGAAGCAAATCACTCCCGTGTACTGTCTGTGACCCAATTTTTGTTCAACAGCGCTACGTACGCTCACTGTAAGCCACAAAAAGGACCCTGTTATGACTGTTAAATATACACGCGAACACGAATGGATCCGTATCGAAGATGATTCAGCCACCGTCGGCATTACCTTTTATGCGCAAGAACAACTTGGCGATGTGGTCTTTGTCGAACTTCCCGAAGCCGAAACGTCTGCTGATCAAGGTGCAGAAGTGGCGGTTGTTGAATCAGTCAAGGCAGCCAGTGACATTTATGCCCCAGTTACAGGAACGATTATCGAATCCAATAACGAACTTTCAGAACGACCAGAGCTTGTCAATGAGGACCCGGAAAATGACGGTTGGTTCTTCAAAATGCAATTATCTGATCCATCTGAGCTCGATGATTTGCTTGACGAAGCTGGCTATCAAGCGTTCATCCAGGAAGAGTTGTAAGAGGTAGTTTCAGTGAATCAGGAAAAGACATTTCGTGACCGCCACATCGGCTTATCCGATGACGAGCGGGCTTTCATGCTCCAAATACTGGGGCTCCAATCGATGGATGAACTAGCGACACAAGTGGTTCCCGAGAATATTCGTAAACGGACACGGATGTCTCTTCCCCATGCAGTTTCAGAAGTCGATGCGCTTGCTGAACTCAAGGCCGTTGCTTCAAAGAATCAGGTCGTGCGAACGCTCATTGGTCAGGGGTATTACCAGACGCTAACACCGGCGGTTATTCAACGAAATGTGCTCGAGAACCCTGCATGGTATACGGCCTATACACCCTATCAGCCTGAGATTTCGCAAGGTCGTCTTGAGGCCCTCTTCAACTATCAAACGATGGTCGTTGAATTGACTGGGATGGCTGTCGCCAACGCATCACTGCTTGATGAAGGAACTGCAGCTGCAGAAGCAATGACGCTCTGTAAGCGAAGCTCTAAATCCAAATCAAAACGCTTCTACGTGGCTTCAAATTTGTTCACACAAACACGTGCTGTGATTGAAACTCGCGCCAAACCCCTCGGATTGGAATTGATCGAGTTTGATGCTTACAACAGTCCTGATTTCGATGATGCATTTGGTCTTATCGTTCAATATACCGGTCACGATGGATCAGTCATTGATCTTGCGCCGATCATCCAAAAAGCCAAAAGCAAAGGCATTCTGACGATCGTCACCGCTGATATTTTGAGTCTCACACTGTTAGAGGGACCAGGACATTTAGGTGCGGACATTTGCCTGGGCTCGACACAACGTTTTGGCGTTCCGATGGGCAACGGCGGGCCACACGCAGCATTTTTTGCTGTGGCCGACAAACTGAAACGGAACATCCCTGGCCGCCTTGTCGGACAGTCGATTGACTCAGAGGGACGCGACGCCTTTCGCCTCACGCTGCAAACGCGCGAACAACATATCCGGCGCGAAAAAGCGACAAGTAACATTTGCACCGCACAAGTACTACTGGCCAACATTGCTGGATTTTATGCGTGCTATCACGGTCCATCAGGCTTGACTGCGCAGGCAGAACGCGTCCATCACCTTGCATCCCGCTTCCATCAGGGAATCCAGGCTCAGGGGAATATGGTCAACCAAACCTTTTTCGATACGGTATCAGTGCGGGTATCTGACGCTGACGCAGTTGTCAGTCAAGCACTCGACAGCGGGTTTAATATCTATAAAGCCAATGAGACGACGGTCTCTGTATCGTTTGATGAAGCCTCCAATGATGCCGAACTCGAGACACTGGCCTCAGTGTTTGGAATTAAGTTAGGTGAAGGTGGCGTCACGCTACCCAAGCACTTGCAACGACAGACCGATTTCATGACTCAAGAGGCTTTTAATACGCATCATTCTGAAACCGAGATGATGCGGTACTTACGAAAACTATCCGATCGTGACCTCGCCCTCGATCGCGCAATGATTCCGTTGGGATCGTGCACAATGAAGTTGAATGCGGCTTCTGAGATGGCACCAATCACTTGGCCTGAGTTTGCGAATATTCACCCATTTGCTCCGGCCAATCAGCGTCTTGGTTACCAGGAGATGATACAGAACCTGAATGACTGGCTGGCTGAAATCACTGACTATGCCGGTATTTCATTGCAGCCAAACTCAGGCGCACAAGGTGAGTACGCAGGACTACTCGCAATACAGGGTTATCATCATTCTCGAGGAGATACCGGCCGCACCATTTGTCTCGTACCCTCATCAGCGCATGGAACGAATCCAGCATCTGCACAAATGGTCGGACTCGATGTTGTGGTCATAGGGTGTGACCGAGACGGAAATATTGATCTCGACGATCTAAACTACAAACTCGAGCAATTCGGAACCAATGTGTCATGCCTCATGATCACCTATCCATCGACACATGGGGTGTTTGAAACCCATGTGCAAGACGTGTGTCGACGCGTACATTCTGTGGGCGGGCAAATCTATCTCGATGGAGCGAACCTCAATGCGCAAGTCGGACTGACAAGCCCAGGCCTTGTTGGCTCTGATGTATCACATCTGAATTTGCACAAGACATTCTGCATTCCGCACGGTGGAGGTGGTCCAGGTGTTGGCCCAATTGGTGTCGCGGAACACTTAATGCCTTTCATGCCGGGACATCCTGAATTGCCATCTACATCGCCGGTGGGTCCTGTATCGGCAGCGCCATTCGGCTCAGCGATGATTTTGCCAATCTCTTGGATGTATATCCGTATGATGGGCCCCGATGGCCTGACAGATGCGACCGAGAATGCCATTTTATCGGCGAACTACGTCGCCAAGCGCTTAGCGCCACACTATCCGATCTTGTATACGGATGCTCAGGGATTGATCGCGCACGAATGCATCCTCGACACACGGGTGGTCAAAGAAAGCGCTGGAGTGACTGTAGACGATATCGCAAAGCGATTGATTGATTACGGATTCCATGCGCCGACCATGAGCTGGCCAGTAGCCGGTACATTGATGATCGAACCGACCGAGAGTGAGCCACTGTGCGAACTCGACAGATTCTGTGACGCCATGATTGCCATTCGTCAAGAAATCGCAGCGATTGAATCTGACACCGCATCAGCGGACAACTCGATCCTTCGCCATGCTCCTTACACCGTCGAGGCGGTCACTACGGATCAATGGCCTCATGCGTTCTCGCGTCAGCAGGCCGCATTCCCGTTGAACTCGTTAAAGACCGACCGCTATTGGCCGCCTGTTGCTCGAATTGATAATGTCTATGGTGACCGTAATCTGGTGTGCAGTTGTCCACCACTTTCCGAGTACACCGATAAACCAACGGAAGCCGCATGACAGAACACAAAGCGTGCCCTAAAAGTGGCGATAAAATCATCAATGACGTTGGCGTGACGGCGATCAAAAATGGCCAAAAACGCCGGACTGATGAGCAAGCACCACGAGGCGATAAGCCAAAGTGGCTGCGCTTTGTGAGCCCAGGTGGCGAAGGCTATCAAGCGGTTAAAAAAATTGTCCGTACGCACCGGTTGTCAACGGTGTGCGAAGAAGCGATGTGTCCTAACATTGGCGAATGCTGGAGCGCAGGGACTGCGACGATCATGTTGATGGGATCGGTTTGTACGCGAGCGTGTCAATTTTGTGCAGTTGATACCGGAAACCCCAAGGGATGGCTCGATCTCGATGAGCCGAAAAATACTGCCGAGTCCGTTGTCTTGATGGGCCTCAAGTATGTGGTTCTCACAAGCGTCAATCGTGATGACCTCAATGATGGTGGAGCGAATCATTTCGCTGCGACTGTACGTGCGATAAAAAAACGAAGTCCAGGAACAGCTGTCGAAGCATTAACTCCTGACTTTCAGGGAGTCATGTCAGATGTCGAAAAGCTCATTGACTCGGGGCTTGATGTTTTTGCTCAAAATGTTGAGACAGTCAAACGTCTCACTCATCCAGTCCGAGACCCACGCGCGAGCTATTCACAAACGCTTTCGGTGCTTGCACATGGAAAACAACATCGTCCGCAAGTGTTAACGAAAACGAGTCTGATGTTAGGGCTTGGAGAGACTGAGGATGAAATCAAACAAGCCATGGACGACATGCGTGAACATGATGTTGATATCGTGACCTTCGGTCAGTATCTCAGACCCACGGTCAACCACTTGCCAGTTGATCGTTATGTTGCACCTGAAGCTTTTGAGCGCTACCGCGAATGGGGACTCGAGCGTGGGTTCCTCGAAGTTGTCTCAGGTCCAATGGTTCGCTCCAGCTATCGTGCTGAGCAAGCACTTTTGAAAAATAATGTAGGAATTTCGAATGCCGAATTGAATGAGTGTTCAATCCCGATCAAACAACTATGAAATTAGGAGTATTTTTCGCCCTGATCGCAGCCCTTGGACTCACGGGGTGCCCGAACCCCATTCGTGATCCCATCGATTCGGTCGTCCAAGTCGTCACAGATCCAAAGAGAGAGATTCAAAAAGGAATTCGGCAGTATCCATTTGCGTTAGCAAAGTCTGGCGGCGATTTAACCCAATTTCCAGTGACCTCCACCTACCTCTACGGACTCATTCAGCGCTTGGCGAGGACTGCAAACTCCCCGTTCCCTTGGGAAATCCGATTGATCAATGATGGGTCCATCAACGCTTGGGCGCTACCTGGTGGCAAAATGGGGGTGAACTACGGTCTCGTCTTAGCAGCTGAAACTGAGGCCGAACTGGTATCGGTCTTAGGCCATGAAATGGCACACAGTATTGAGCTTCACGGTACCGGTCGCGAGACATTCGGGGCTTTGGTTGGTTTGGCCGCACAAGTCATCGAAATCGGGATCTCTGAACTGGGGACGCCTGGATCAAATCGAGTCATTGGACTCGGTCAAAACATCGTGATGGGTCAGTACAGCCAATCCAATGAGTTGGAAGCAGATCGGGTCGGTGTTGATTTGATGGTCCGCGCAGGATTTGATCCTCGAGGTGCGGTCGCCATGCAGGAAAAGCTTGCGAAACTTGGTTCAGGTGGAAATTCTGTCGCGCAGAAATTACTCGGAACTCACCCGATCAGTCGTGAGCGTCTCGCCGCGATCAAATCAGAAGTGAACCGTTTTGCAGCGACTGGTCAGTCAATGAGTCGCGAATTTGTCGACGCTCAAACGGAAATTAAGACCCTGGAATCAGGTTTGAAACTTGTCATTGAGGCCAGGAAAGCAGGCGCCAACCAGCAGTTTCCAAAAGCGCTACAGCTCATCAGACGCGCCTTGAAAATTCTTCCAAATGAGCACAGCGTCTGGCGTCTTCAAGCTGAATTACTCGTCGCCAATCAAGAACCCAATCAGGCAATACAGTCAGCTTTGAAAGTTCGCGAGCTCAACCCAAAAGATCCCATCAGTGAGTTACTTCTGGGTTACTGTTACGCGGCGGCCGGTGATACACTCAAAGCCGAACGAGCAAACGAACGCGCTCGATCGTTGGTTTTATAACGGTCATCTCTTCACATCTCACTGCCTCAGGATCCGTCATGCACAAACTGATGTCTGTTTTTAAAGCTGAGTCACCAGGACAGTTGCTCGTTATTTTTATTGTGTTCGCCGTCACCGGCTCAACAGCCGTTTATGCCGCCGGACCTTTTCTTGATTTTTTTGGAATTAATTCAGAGACGCTGCCGCCCTGGATTTTTTGGCCACTCCGAATTCTCGTGATCTTCCCTGTCTATCAATGCCTACTCATCATCATTGGCACCATGGCAGGCCAATTTAAGTACTTCTGGGAGTTTGAGAAAAAGTTTCTCCGTCGCATCGGCATTCGACTCCCCTAAACGAGTTGAATGGCCAAGTCCTCTAAGCCATCGATCCGGCCAACCAGATGATCACCACGAGTCACAGCACCCACGCCTGACGGTGTTCCCGTGAAGATCAGGTCACCTGCTTTCAATTGCTGTAGTGTTGAAAGAAAGGCGATGAGCTCAGTGGTGTTGTACGCCATTTGATTGATTTTCCCCGCCTGACGTCGCTGATCATTCACGTCAAGGGTAATTACAGCGTCTTTCATCGCGGGCAGTTCGGACTTTGGTGTCACCCGACCCATCACTCCAGCATCGTCAAAATTTTTAGCAATTTCCCAAGGACGGCCTTTTTCTTTAGCTTCTGCCTGACGATCACGACGCGTGAAATCAAGGCCAACTGCATAACCGAAGATAGCGGATTGCGCTTCTTCCAGGCTTAAATTGGTCCCTCCTTGACCCAAGACTGCAACAAGCTCAACCTCGTGGTGCAGGTCATCTGTATGACTCGGATAGCGAACCTCTGGGCCAAAAGTCAGTGCATCGAAACTTTTCTGAAAATGAAACGGCGCTTTACGATCAACCTCACCACCCATTTCATTGGCATGCTCTTCATAATTCTTGGCGATGCAAAAGATACGATTCACTGATAGACGACGATTGTCTGTTGTTAAAAATTCGGGGTGTACTGGGGAATTCCAATTCATCGACATCATGAAACCTCGTATAATTGCAGGAATGAGTGTTTACCAAACCATCAAAACGTTCGACAACTACCCATGTAGTCACCGTCAATGGCGTCATCAAGGCCAGTGTAAATTCATCCATGGCTACTCGCGAAGTTTTAAATTGACTTTTGGATGCGAGGAATTAGCGGAATCTGGGTTTGGCGTCGATTTTGGTGAATTCTCAGACATCAAATCCTGGCTGTCTTACTGGTTTGATCATACAACGCTGATCAATGAAGACGATCCCGAACTACAACTTTTTCAGGATCTTCATGACAAACAAATTGTCGACCTGCGTGTCTTACCCAATGTCAGCATGGAACGCACCGCAGAGTTTGTATTTGACTATGTTGACAAATGGATCCGTGAACAAACCAACCACCGATCCTTTCTTCTCGAAGTTGAGTGCCGGGAAAACGACAAAAATGCGGCGATTTATCGTCGTCGTGTCTGATGCATCTGGCCATACATCCACATGCACCAAGTACCCATTCCTCCGATTGCAGCAAGGACCATCAAGAACAAAGTCCAGCCAAATAACTCGTAGACATATCCCATCAGCCAAGCGCCAAATGCCCCACCCGCGTAATAACATGAGACATACAGCCCATTGACGACACCATCCAGCGACCGGGCGTTATGATTGACTTCTGATGCAGCCAAGGTGTGAATCACAAACATACCAAGACACATGACAAATACCTGTGCGATCAACATCCACATTTCACTTAATGACAGGACAAGGGATCCAATCATCACAATAAATCCGATCATTGCAACACGGATCGGACCACCAAATCGTTTGGCTAGCCAACCAGCCATCAAAGCAGAGACAATCCCAATACTGTATCCAAGATAACTCTGGCCGACTAAACCCGTCGAAGCACCGGAGTCGACCTCATTGATCCGAAATGGCAAGTAGTTGAGGTATCCGGCAAACACCCAAAACATACAAAAGACCGACAGAAAAATCAGACCGTTCCCTTGGCTAGTGACTGCTTCTTTAATGAGTTGCGCATCCGGTTTAATCAAATTCAACGGTGGTGGCGTTGCCCGTCGCCATGGTGTCATTGTCACCAGCAAAAGCAGGACCGCCCACATCGACGCGACCCATTCCCACTCGATATAAGAAGCCAACTGACCGGAGCCCACTCGACCCGCCATTCCCCCAAAGATTGTGGCCAATATATAGAGTGCCATGACTCTTGATAGCTCATGACTTTCTCGGCCGGACGTCAAATAAGCCATGGTTGCGGTCATGATCGCGGGAAGCAGCGCACCCTGACTCAAACGAAGAATCAACATGCCTTCGTAGGACTGCACAAAGCCAGAACATGCCATCGCAATCGCCAACAACGGTAAGGCCCATTTCAATATCGTGAGTGCACTCAGTTGTTTGAGAAAAATGCCATAACTCAGTGGTGCGATTGCCAATGGAATCAAAGTCACCGAAACCAAAAGACCCGCCTGAGGCTTTGAGACCATAAAGCGCTCAGCGAGCTCCGAAAGCATCGGTTGCGGTGCATACAACACGCAAAAACAAATCATGATCGAAAGATATAAAAAATTTCTCCTTGATGACTGGATGATTGCTGATTTATCACTTTAAAAAGATCTGCCGGAGCTCGTAGAAACGCGTCACACCTCGCTCAAATCCGCGCGTGAGAGCAATAGGAACAGTCTGAGTCTCGCATAAATCGCGATATAAGCGACCGGCCAGCATGGGTGTGACACTTTGGTGAAACAGTTGCTTCCGACGTGGATCAATTGATAGCATTTGCCCGAAACGACCTGAATCAAGACAAATCAGAACCATTGATCGATCAGCAAGCCACTCTCGATCAGTCATCCAACCGGTGAGAAATTCATCCAGACCGACGACACCCGGCGATCGCTCTCCTCGGCGCATCGCAAATTGACCACGCAAAACGAGATGGATATCGGGAAAATCGTCCTCATCAATGAGCGTCTCACCAGACCGCAACTGTTTAATGACTGCGTTATCGAGCCAATGTCGATATTCCTGTTCAGTCAATGCGCCAAGGAACAGTTGCTGCTCAATCACGCGAGACCTCCCAGTGAATCGATGCTTGACCTTTGAGCAATTCGTTGCGATCGACCACGAAACGTGTCCCAGAGCGCTCAACCAGACTATCGATGACATGTGCTCGCGAATGCTGATCAAGACCAACTAACCAATGATCAAGCCACATCAGCTGGCCCTTTCTTGACAAAGCCCGTGCAATTTTCAAACGATTCATCCCGTGCGGACCCGCGATCGCTTGCAAAGCTCCCAATGGTGCATTCAAACGATCGTGCAACAATTCAATCCAATGGCTGGCAGACAATACTTGCAGATGTATCTCAAGCGTCGATGGTTCGATGCCCGGTTCAATAAACAACCACTCCCCGACCGTCGTAACGTCGGTGTCTCGCGGATGATCGAGCATAATTACAGAATGAGCCAGCACAGTCGGATCAAGCCGTGCGACATCCATTCCGCCAACACGCACGATACCACGCTCTGGAGTGACCTGGCGGAGTAATAAATGTTTGAGCGTTGAGAGACCAGCACCCTCAGCAGCCGTGATGCGAACCAAGCTGTCATCAGGACAATGGAAACTCAGTTGATTGAATAACGGAGCCTCGCCGGCATGAC
The DNA here is from genome assembly GCA_902594275.1 of uncultured Litorivicinus sp. GTDB lineage: Bacteria > Pseudomonadota > Gammaproteobacteria > Pseudomonadales > Litorivicinaceae > HIMB30. The sequence goes on along the minus strand of CACJLQ010000001.1, from coordinate 5,186 downwards.
GCCGAAAGACAACGTCCTCATATTGCACTTCCCCACTCAGCGCTAAAGGCCGCACGGTTTTTTTATCACTCTGCTCTGGTGTCGACTCAAGGCTTACTGGCATTGCAGCCCGCAAACGTTCCAACAATAGCAAGGCTCCGAGGGACAACCCGGTTAGAACAACGGGTCGGGTTTCATCTGTTGATGCGATCGCCGGAATCACTAAACTTGCGGCAATCACAGCGCGGCTGAATCGGCTGTATTCAGCCACCAATTCAATCCGTGCGATGACCCACTGACGAGCCTGATCCCAAACTTCGAGTACACGTTCTCTGACGGAAGGGACTCCATCACGAGACAACCGCAGTGATAGCCAGCGCATGGGCTGATCAATCGCTGGAAGTTCAGTGAGTAATCGTCGCACATAGACCCAATATGCAATGCCGATAAGACCTCCTGAAAAGATCAGCGAGATCGCTAGTTTTGGGGCTTCGAAAAGAAGGATCAATATCATCATTGCTAAAGCAGCCACTAAACCGACAAGAGTAACGTCGCGATAATGCTGGGCGAACAAATGAATGATCCAAACAGCTAACGCAACAATACCCAGACTTCCAAGCGCAACAGTGGAATAGTGATAACTCAGCACAAAACCTGGTGCTTCGAGAGTCACTAACGCGCAAAGCCAACTGACAACAGCAACAATCGATACAATCGATGCAGTGACCAAGACAGGTAGCGCGCGACGTTCCTCGGGCAGCGAATCCTGCTCCAACATTGTTTGCGGCACATGATCAGCGATCAGCGGCGTCATAATATCGGGCGACATTGGTTGAGCGAGTCTAATTGACTGGTCCAACGACTCCCCGAACCAAGACCGGAATGTGGGTTGCGCTAACTTCACGCTCCAGTCGATGAGACCATCATCGACGCCCGCGACCGACATCATCTGACGAATGGGTTGAATCAACTGGTGACGTCCAAGATCACCAAGTCGCGGGATCAGACTGAGTGGGAGCCGACTTTCAAATGAGATCGCGGTGTCTGCGATTAACTGAATACGTAAATACTCGGACTCAGGAACCAGGAACCAACCTGATTCAGGAACTGGCATGGTTCCAATCTCATCGTCTGAAATCAGAAGACGGAGTCTCGCCTCGCCTTCTTTGACTTGCCATAACCGGTCTCTAGCGAGGCCTGCCGAAACATTGCCGGCTGCAAGCTCGAAGATCTGTGCTTCAGTCGAGCTCAATGACATCACCTTCCCACAAGTCAGACACGCTGGAAAATACAAAAATCCGACAATTCGCAAAACCTAATCGATTAAGTAGTTCCATTTGCCGATCAGCCGACAGAGGCGCTAACGCGTCAACCAAAATTAGAGTATCCGCACCTTGTGCCAGTGCACGAGCGACTGCCAATGCGGCTGCCTCTGAGGATGAGAGACCTTGATTGTCAGGTCCGATTTGATAATTGAGTGAATCACCGAAACGTTCTCGCCAATGATTCATGCCAATCAATTCCATCAAATTAGCGAAATGATATTCACCTTCATCACTCGCATCCCAGGCAAAGTTACTCCTCAAGGTACCCGGCAAGAACTCAGATTCTGGACCTAAAACAGTAATTGGTTGGCCTTGACGAACCAGTTCTTCGCTCGCACGCAAGAGTTGCTCTGGAACCTGAGTCCGTAATACGTGTACTCCCGAGCCTTTGATGTGAAGTAGCTCGAGCAACTCATCCATCATTTTTCTTGGCTCTCGTTCGACCCGGACCCGAGGTTTCTGCGTAATCGCTCGCGCTTGCTTAAAATGACGTGTTGGCATCAGATCAAGAAATAAGAAACCAAGCCCCACCACCCAAATTGACGCGGACAAGTGCAGGACACTGTCGAGCATCAACATGGCGAGAACCGTGCAGCATGCGAGGATACCGCCACCAACGTCTCTGGACAGTCTCGGAATCCAATCAGGCGCCATCGCATCTAAGGCTGCTTCAAGGTCTCGCCACTGCGATCTGTGAATTAATGTAATTGAAGTGTAAGTCGTCGAAGCCAAAATGAGGGCTGTTAAAATCCAAAGCGGAGTCAACGATAAATCATTCACCTGACCGAGAATGCTAACCAGCAGCACGAGCAGTAATCGTGCGAGAACCACTAACGTCAGGGCGAGCCATTGTATGTTCAGTCGATAATCGGCGACCTCAGGCTCAAGCACGTATCCGCCGACCGCAAACGCCTTTCGCCACCGAATGAGATGGATTTTTGAGTTGCCGTCAATACTCATCACCCAACCAAAGAGCTGATAACGTACACGCTGCAGGAGACCATGTTGATCGACAAAAATAGATCCAGAAACTGGCGGCTTTAACCGACGTTCTCTCAACTGATATCCCAGTAATTCAGCTTGATCGGCGACCGCTTCAAAAGTCGCCCCGGTTGCAATAAAGCCATCCAAGGTCGCTGTCATGGGTTTAAGCTACGGCCTAACAGATCAATGAGGCGAACGCGCCCACTAATCAACGTCACGTCACAATGTTCACCCGGCGCCGGGATATTCGCATCTGACTCGGTAACGACCTGTTGTAATCGAACACCTTGATTAAACAATCGCTCTGCCAATAATCGGCTTCCAACCCAGTCGCGAATATCTTGAACAGACAAAATATCGCCCGACTCGGTAAATACTTGACCGATGAGTGTCTCATCTTGGCATGTCACATCAACGCGCTCACCCAGTACACGTGATCGAATAGTCGAGGGGACGAATAGTGCGACTTCAGCCTGTGCGGTATTACCAAGCCCACGGTGTGAGGTCACAACACCAAGCGTGGTTTGCGTATCTGCGACCCGAACTGCCCACAGACTGATTGCCCAGATCACAATCAGTAGAACAACAAATGGCCACAACCACCACATCCGGCGAGGTAATCCTAAACTGTCTGTCGCCGATTGGCGCGTTTCTTCAGCCACTTTGGTCCCTCATAAAGTGGTCTCTAACTGACTAACAACATACCGGAATTTCAAACGCGCCGCTTCCACATCAGCAAGGCCGCGGGCATCAGGTTGTGCAAGCCGAATTTCAGCGGACATGGCAACAGCAATCGCAACACTCCAGGCCGTTCGATGTTGACGGGTCAGTGGTAACTCTAGTGCCCAAATGGGTGTAATGAGACTCCAAAGTGCACCTCGCTCGACCTCAAGATACCATTCTGAAATTCCCAGTAATGCACCACTACCCCGAACATGACCTCGACACTCGAGTTGTCCATCAAGGATCAATGTCGGCTTCGGAAAATACACATCGATCCCCGGATCCAAATAGACCCCTTGACCATGGTCTCCGATCCATTTCAAATCCTGATTTTCAAGATGTGCGATCCACGGATTCATCAACTCACCATCGAGAAAGAAGCGAACAAATCAACAGCGATGGTTCGCCGATGACCAGACTCTGGTTATCCCTGCGGACGCATCGCTGGGAAAAGAATGACATCACGAATCGAATGCTGCTCAGCTAAAAACATGACAAGCCGGTCAATACCAATGCCCTCTCCAGCCGTTGGCGGCAACCCATATTCGAGCGCTCGCACATAATCATCGTCATAGAACATTGCTTCATCATCGCCATCGGCTTTTTGCGCAACTTGTTCACGAAAACGTTTCGTCTGATCTTCCGCATCATTGAGCTCACTAAACCCATTCGCAAGTTCCCGTCCACCGATGAAAAATTCGAATCGATCGGTAACAAACGAATTCTCATCATTGCGTCGTGCAAGTGGGCTCACTTCAGCCGGATATTCGGTGATAAATGTTGGATGCATCAATTGTTCTTCAGCGACCGCTTCAAAAATCTCAATCTGTACTTTGCCGAGACCCCACGACGATTCGACTATCAGTCCTAATGATTGGGCGAGCATTGTCGCTTGTGCCAGATCATCGAGGATGGCATCTGTTGCTTGATCACAATACTTCAAAATTGCTTCTTTGACCGTCAACGTATGGAATGACTCTTTCAAGTCGACTTCTGAGCCGTCTTCCAGTGTGAATACGGTTTTACCACACACATTGTGTGCGACTTCGCGTAGCAGCACTTCAGTGGTCGTGATCAAATCACGATAATCCGCATAGGCCCAATAAAATTCGAGCATCGTGAATTCTGGGTTATGACGGGTGGACAGCCCTTCATTGCGAAAATTGCGGTTAATCTCAAATACCCGCTCGAATCCACCAACAACCAGTCGTTTCAAGTACAATTCTGGAGCAATTCGGAGGTACATATCGATATCAAGTGCATTGTGATAGGTGACAAAAGGGCGCGCCGTTGCACCACCGGGGATCACTTGCAACATCGGTGTTTCGACTTCCAAGAAATCGCGTGATTCAAAAAAGTGACGAATCGCAGCGATCACCTTTGAACGCAAGGTAAACACGTGACGTGTCTCATCATTAGTCATGAGATCAATGTAGCGCTGTCGATAACGCTGCTCTGTATCCGTCAGGCCTTTATGTTTATCTGGCAGAGGACGCAATGATTTGGTGAGTAACCGAATCTCGGTCAAGTGAACCGATAACTCTCCGGTATTGGTTTTAAATAAGGTCCCCCGGCCACCAACAATGTCACCCAGATCCCAGGTCTTAAAGTCATCATAAACGCCGTCAGGAAGATCCGCTTTCCGAGCGTAAAGTTGGATACGGCCACTGGCATCCTGAATCGTTAAGAAGCTCGCTTTTCCCATGATTCGACGTAACATCACACGACCACAGACAGCGACTTCCACCCCTTTCTCAGCCAAGGTCTCTTTATCGTCAGACCCGCACATTTGCGCAAGATCGAGTGCTAAGTGGCTCCGTCTGAAGTCGTTCGGAAAGGTGGGGCCCTCGGCATCGCGGATCAGAGATAGTTTTTTCTGTCTCTCAACGATCAGTTGATTTTCATCGACTTCGATCTCTGGAGTGGTGTGATCAGTCATTACAGTCCCTGCTTCAAACTTGCTTCAATAAATGGATCTAACGCACCATCCAAAACGGATTGCGTGTTGGAGGTCTCAACGCCCGTTCTCAAATCCTTAATTCGACTTGAATCCAAGACATAAGAACGAATCTGACTACCCCAGCCAATATCTGCTTTTGAGTCCTCAAGGGCTTGGGCTTCAGCACGTCTCGCATCCATCTCACGTTCATACAACTTAGCGCGAAGTTGTTTCAT